>JADJUV010000066.1 GCA_016716885.1 Candidatus Trichofilum aggregatum
GCAGGGCCTGTTCCCAGGTCGCAAAAGAGAATTCTGGGGGCGTACGCGTATTGGGGTCGAAGAAGTTGAGAATGGCCTGTGAGAAAGAGCGAAGCTGCGTCAGTTCTGAAGCTGGCTCGGCCACCCAGTATAAGCCATCGTTGGCATGAGCGCGGAGCCACCGGGTAAGAAGCCGCGTTTTGCCTACCCGTCGCCGCCCATATAGAATAAGCAGCGCCGCATTGGGCAATGTCCAAAGATTGTCCAAAGTTTCCAATTCGCGACTACGTCCCACAAAAGCTTTTCTCACCAGAACACCTTCTTAGTATAGTTGAGACTATAATAGTTGAGACTATACTAACTTACAATCCCCCCCTTGTCAATAGGTTTGGGTAGTTTTTGGAGGGGCTGTTACCAGTGGTGGGAATGGGTAAGGACGGCTGAAGTGCAGCGTATAAAAAGAGTGTTTAGTAGTCCTACACGAAAATTCAGGTAATTGTTATGAGGATGAGCACAATGTTTGGAATTGCCCAATAGTTATCTGGGGCAACAACACCGGCACCGGCCGAAGGGGATCAATCGTGAACGCAAAGACCTGGTTATGCAAGGGATGCCGGGGAACGTTGAGGGAAGGGCTGAGACGCACCCAGAGAAACGGTATTACCCCAATGGCAAAGAGGCGGCGCGAGGTTGCGGCCGCGGGCAGGAGTCTGATGTGTACTGGCAACGGCATCGAACGCGGAATCAGCAGTTTGTGTTGTGGCAACAGGTAGGGAAAAGCTGAGTGCGGAACGAGCGGCAAATAGTTACACCCATTCTAGGGATAAATAAAGCTATGCTTGTAAGGCTGCTGCCGCATTCTCCCTAAACATCAAAAGTCCTTGAATACTTCTCATCCGACAACTGGCTAGCGGTATGCCGAATGCGTTTCGCGCATGACAACCCCAACGATAATGCCCGAAAGCAGAGTCAGACCCCCAATCACGGCAATAGCGACTGGAATGTTAAATAGATCCGCTAACAACCCAGCCAATATGCCGCCAATGGCAAACCCCAAGTCACGCCAGAGGCGATAAACACCCACGGCCGAACCCCGCCAGGTGGGGTGGGCAACATCAGAAATAGCCGCCAACAATGTGGGATAAACCATGGCCGTACCCACCCCCAATAAAATAGCGGCGGTTAACCAACCCGTCATCGTTCGTCCCATCACGAAAAAGCTAATGCCGACAGCCTGTAATCCCATGCCTGTAGCAATGAGCCATTTACGTCCCCAGCGATCGCTGAGTGCCCCGGTGAATAGTTGACCCAACCCCCATACTGCCGGGTATGCGGCCGCGACCAATGCCACCTGCGCCACTGACACCCCAAACCCAGCCAGCAAAAGCGGCACCAGCCCCCACACCATGCCATCGTTCAGGTTGTTCACAAGCCCCGCCTGACAAACGGCAAAAAGCGTTTTATCCTGCCAACTGGTGCGCATGAATATCGTAGAGAAAGAGGGTTGATCCCTATCATCATGTCCACCTAACCGAACCAGACTTGCTTCATGGTGGGCATGAGCGCGTGTTTCTTGCACGAAAAAGAGGGAAAAGAGCAGACCCAACGCGGCAAAGAGAAGGCCAGGGATAAAAGGGATGGGACGAAATCCGTGCGCGGCCGCGAGAAAACCGGTCATCAATGCCGATAGTGATACCGCCAGATAACCCGCAAACTCATTCAACCCCATGGCCAGCCCACGTTGTTTTGGTCCCACCAGATCAATCTTCATGATGACCGTCGTAGACCAACAAAACCCCTGATTAATTCCGAGCAAGACATTGGCAAAAACGACCCAGCCCCAACTCGGGGCCAAGATAATGATAAGCGGAACCGGCAAACCAATAAGCCAGCCAAGAATAAGAATAGGCTTGCGACCATATCGATCCCCCAACCGCCCGGCAAATAAGTTCGCCAATGCCTTCACCAGGCCAAAGCTAATGAGAAAGGAAAGGACGACCGTTTTGGAAATCAGGCCGAAATCTGCTTCGGCGAGCAGCGGCAGGATAGTGCGCTCCAACCCAATCATTGCGCCTACAAAAGCATTGACGATGACAAGAAGCGTGAACTGGTGCCAATTTTCTCTTAGCCCAAGCGTGATTGATTGATGGTTCATGGTTGACTTTGTGGCACATTTAACCTACGGCACAGCGATTGGCTCCCGCTTCTAAGTCCGTGACATCCCCTTCGGGCAGTTCACCTGCCTCATTTAGGGCCACGATACGGAGATGGTTCGGCGGTGTACCTGGCAGATGTTGCAGTAATGTATCTATGAATTCAGTTTCAGGGAGTGACAGCACGGCCGTTTCTCGTTGTACCTGTGCCAAAGATGCGCTGATGGCTTGTCTATCAAAGGCCACGGGATGACTGGTATGGCCAGGCAAGATGATCGTTTGCGGCGGCAAAGTCAACAATTGCTGCAACGAGCTAAAAAGCATACATGCCCGACGGTGGGTCTCATTCATATCTGCTTTCAAATCGGGACGACCAACCGCGGCTAAGAACAACGTATCCCCTGTTAGCAGTGCTTCATCATTGATGTGGTAGCACACACTTTCTGTTGTATGCCCGGGGGGGGGAAAAAAAGGGGGTGTGTTTGGGCCCCACCGGGAAGGGCCCCGGGGGGGGGGGGGGGAAAAGGGGGGGAGGACGCCCCCCCCGGGGGGGGAAAAAAGGGGGGGGCCGCCGGGCCCGGCCGGGGGGGGGGCGGGGGGGGGGGGGGGGGGGGGGGGGGGGGGGGGGCGGGCCCCGGCCCACCCCCCCCCCCCCCCCGGGGGGGGGGAAAAAAAAACCCCGAGGGGGGGGGGGCGCAACCCGGGAGGGCGGCCGGCGGGGGACAGACAAAAAAAAAAGACACCCCCCCCCCGGGGGGGGGGGGGGAAGGGGGGGGGGGGGGGGGTGGGGGGGGGGGGGGGGGGGGGGGCCCCGGCCCGCGCCCCCCCCCCCCCCCCCCCCCCAAAAGAAAAGTGCCTCAGCGAGGTGAAACGTCGCTGCAAATGAACCGCCCCAAGGGCTTGTGGATCGTGGGTTTTTAAGGCATCGTACACGTCTATATGAGTGCTACCGGGAATGGTCCACTCCTGATAATCTTCAGTATGGCGGACATCCAAAACTGTAACTGGCTCTCCCATAGTCAGCATTGTTAGCAGCGTGTTCACATCAATCGTTTGTTTTGCCATTGTACATTTTCTCCCCAGTAAATAACTATTTAGCCAAAGCCTATAGTTCTAGGGTTGCCACGTTAGAAGACAATGACCTGGTCAGCCGCCAATGTCCAGTCACCCAGCAAGTCCATATTCCCCGCCAGTACATCTTCAATCATGTATTCAGGCTCGATCCCGCGAGCCTCACTGCAAGAGCCTCAAGTGGCGACTTCACCTCGTCGAGCCAGGGATTTAACCATCCGCTCGACATTGTAATAACCATCCGGCGTTTTTTGCCCCTTACGAGCACACTGCACCCCATCACCAGTAAGAAAAACACGCACTGTTGCCTCTGGTCGTTTAACGAGATTCAATGCCAGACGAAGCGCACTATAAGCCCGTTCATTCCCATAAGGGCCATCATTGATTACAAAAAGTATGTTTCGTGGATGACTATCTATCATTTTTACTCTCCTGTAGTGGATTGTTACACGATGAGCGGGCAATTTTTGACGCGTGTTTTCTGATTAACACAGGCATCAGTTCAGCGCATATCCTGCCATTTGCCATTCAAGAACCCCTTCTTCTAAGCGAGCCACCTGCCACCCGGCATCCGCCAACACTGCCAAAGCATCATCCGCATAAACACAATACGGCCCCCGGCAATAAGCGACAATGAGCTTATCTTTGGGTAACTCCTGCTGACGGTGGGCTATCTCATTCCAGGGTATAGAAACGGCCCCCGGTAGATGAGCGGCTTCATACTCAGCTGTGGGCCGGGCATCTAGTAAGATAACATCACCGGTTTCGAGACGCGCCATTAATTCGTTTGCCGTTATCCCCGCAAACTCATAACGTTGATCACGGTAAGCATCAATGGCACGCACGACTTCAACCATCTGTTTTTCGGCGACAGTCCGTAGTTGCAACCAGAGATGGGCAATAGATGGGTCGGCCAGACGATAACGAATATACGTTCCGTGTCGTTGGGTCAGTACCATCCGGGCGTGTTTGAGTTTTTGCAAATGTTGGGAGGTATTAGCGATGCTCATGCCTGTTTCTGAGGCTAGTTCTTCGACATTACGGGGCGCCTGCACTAGGAGGTCTAGCAGTTCTAGCCGCTTGGGGTTAGCAATGGCGGCCATGATTTGAGCGATCAGGGCATAAATCTGCTCTTTATTTTGGTGCCGTTGATGAGTGTTCATTCCTAGATGCCTCTTGATACAATATTCAATTGATCAATTGAATACTAAATGATAAATAAAGATTGTCAAGGAACATGAATGGCAACCAACACGCCAACTACCTGAAGCAGGCTATAGACCTTAAGATAATGATTTGAGGTAGGGAGCGGCCTTGTGCCTGCCCCCTCAGGAGAGGGCAACCACAAGGGTACCCCTACTGTCAAATTCTTTGTCTTAAAAGCTATCTGTAACCCTAAATCCCGGCATGAGTAAAGTCATGATAAACGATGAACTGTTCATTCCGTGATTCTAACTTGGAATTGTTCTGGTTCCCTGGTGCATTATTGGTGTTCGTCGTCACGATGCGTTACGACCGTTATAATCTCATCCACCATGAGTCATCGCCCGACACTCGCCCAGATTATTCAGCAAATCAGCCATATACCCCTCTTTGCCGAGCTAGATGAGCCATCGTTGCATGAACTGGCACAGGCATCACGCTGGCGCGAATATGAAACGGGCGAAATAGTCGTATTAGAAGGCGAAGCCCAACCCGGCCTGTATTACCTGCAATACGGCTGGCTCAAAGTCGTAAAAATATCCCCTGCTGGCCGTGAACAAATCTTGCGCTTTCTGGAACCCGGCGATACCTTCAACGAAATTGGTGTTTTTGCTAATCATCCCAATCCGGCCACCGCCGTGGCCCTGGAACCGGCTGGCGTCTGGCTCATACCGCGCACGGCACTCCTGCGCCTGCTACAGGAGCGACCTGACTTTGCCCAACAGATTATCACCAAAATGGCTGAGCGCATGTTGTATCTGGTCTCATTGGTAACAGACCTTTCCTTGCGCCCGGTGATGGGCCGCCTGGCCCGGTTATTGCTTCAGGATGCGGTGGAGAATGTCCTGGAGCGGCCGCGTTGGTACACCCAAACCGAATTGGCGGCCCGCCTGGGCACCGTGCCCGATGTCGTCCAACGTGCCTTACGCACTCTGGAAAATGATGGTCTGATCACCGTGGATCGTCAGCAAATTCATATTTTGGATCGGCCCGCCCTGACAAAAATCGTCCTGTAACCTGTTCCAAAGAACCTGTCTCGCCAAACCCGACAAAAGTCGGCGACTCCTGATCGCTCACCGGATACACTGTTGTTATTCGGTGAGCGATTTGTTATTTGGGACAAAAACCCAACCAAGGAGTAGACGAGATGACGATGATAAACACGCCCGCAAACACACAGGTTAACCAGAATCAGTGGGCAAGAATCGGAATGGCAACGGCCCTGACCAGCATCATAACGGTTCTTATAGTACAGGCCGTGGCGATAGCCATCTGGCCCGATATTGCCCTCTTTAAACCATTAGACAGTTATATCCGCACAGCTCTCTTCACCCTGGTACCAGCGGTAGGGGCCACGGCCCTGTTTGCCTGGCTGACCCACCGCAGAACGAACCCGGTGACTGACTTCCTCAAAATTTCGGCCGTCGTTTTAACCCTCAGCATCATCCCCGATTACCTGTTGCCAGTAGAACATAAAACCTTCCTGGCCAGCAGTGTCACAGCTTTTCTGCATGTGGTAGCCGCAATCGTTACTGTATCCACTCTAGTGGCTGGCTACCGGCGGCAGACCCACGCTTAACAAATCGAAAGTGTATGGCAGGTAAGATGACTACATCTACACAGACGGCGGGACACCAGTCTCGATTAGTCGTATGTGGCTGGATTGAGCAGGTAAGAGGCGAGGTGGCTCGCGGGATGCGGGTACTGACTCAGGATGGCAACAGGGTTGGTGTGGTAGCCGCCCTGGTGCAGTCCGACTCGCCCCTAGGTTTCACCCACCTTTTGTTGGGACAGGTCCCGCCAACAGCCGCTTACCGTCTCATTTCCCTTGATTTATTAGATCGGTTAGAGGGAGAGGGTATCTGGCTGTGCCTGTCGCCTCAACAGATAACCACTCTACCCCTCTACCAGCCAGACGATTGAAAAACCTATCAACGCGCTAAGCGAAATCTTGATCAATTACATCATCCACAATTCAAGAACCAGAGGACACACATGACGAAATTTTTTAACAAATGGACCCGCATATTTCACCGCTGGATAGCGATACCAACGATCATCATCATCCCTATTGCCGTTATCACAAAATTCACCGGAGATACGGCCGGACATCTGCCACCTCAATTAGAACAATTCCAGTCCATCTTGATGCTACTGTTGGTCATAAGTGGAACTTACCTATACCTGATTCCCTATATTGCCAAATGGCAACGCGGCTGGCGGGCAAAGGCTAAAATGGCAGATCAGCGCGATGTTTTCCCGAAAGAAATTTCGACAATAGAACCCAATCCGATAAAAAGTAAAGGAGTAGCAAAATGACGCAAGCAACCTTATTTCCCAACTGGCGAGAAAAAGTCATCTATTCAACAGAAGGCCTTCAGCCACAGATTTTACTGGTCAATGACAAAGTGAAGATTCTCTTAGCCGGATTAGAGCCGGGCCAGAAAATTCCTGAACACGCCGAAAACAGTGCGATGTATCACATTCTGGAAGGTAGCGGTTGGATGTTTGTTGATGGCGAACGATGGCCTGTCAGCCCTGGTGCAACCATCGTGATGCCCGATGGTACGGTGCGGGGTATGGAAGCAGAAACCCGTCTGGCCTTCCTGGCTATACGGATCGCTTAAGGAATGGGAATTAAATAACTTGACCGTCAGGCGTGGCACGGTCATGGGACCGGCCACAGCAAATGTACAAGTTGTTTAATCCTTGATCATAAGGAATTCGACATTGGCGTTTTTTGTGTTTGCCAGAGGACGAACAGCCTGGAAAGGCCGTTCTACATCCAGAGGTAGGCTGAAAATTCGCCAGAGTCGAGTAAGGAAAAAATGACGATGAACAAGCAGACGTTAATTGACAATTTGAATCAAGACCTGGCTGGGGAATTGGGGGCCATCATTCAGTATCTGACTTATGCGGCCAAAGTTACTGGCCCTTACCGACCGCAGTTGTCCCAATTCTTTCTGACAGAAGTGGCCGATGAGCAGATCCATGCCCAGTTCCTGGCCAATAAAATCGTGGCTTTGGGTGGTGAACCCATAACGATGCCGCGATCTGTACCGGTGGCTCATTCCAACCGGGAAATGTTGGAAGCAGTGTTGGCCGCAGAACGACAAGCCACAGCCGATTACACCCAACGTGCTCGTGAAGCGGAGGCGTTAGGAGAGAAGGGGTTAGCGGTTAGTTTGGAAGATATTGTTCGTGATGAGAGCGGGCATTCCGAAGAAACGGAGCGTATCCTGCGCGATTGGCCGCTTTAGGCCATGGGTCTGTAGGTGAGGGGGCGCGGTTAGGGACTGGCCACAGCCAGTGGATGATAGCTAGACAGGTTCAATTGCTAAGATTGAACCTGTCTAAAACAGGTACACAACGAATGAATCTTTATTTGTTAATGACGGCAATTTTTGTTTTGCTGGCGACCTTGATGGCCGCAGATGCGACGCTGACCAGCTTTACGCTTTTGCCCTGGTTCAATGGGCTACGCTGGTTGCGGGTGCATCTGATTACCCTGGGAGCGATGACCGAAACGCTTTTTGGGCTACTGCCCGCCATTGTGGCTCTTCGTGCGGCGCGGCCGCGACCCCAATTCCGTTGGGATATCTGGTTGACACTGAATATAGGGTTGCTGACGTTGCTGGTGGGCATTCCTATCATCAACCAGGCCCTCATTTTTGTAGGCGGCACGTTGGTTTTCACGGCCAGTACGCTACTGCTAAAACAATTGGTTGGGCTACGTGCCCCACAAACGGAACGCCCTGCTCGTGATGAGGGTGGTATCCGTCGCGGCCGCAAATTCTACATCGCCGGTCTGAGCTACTTTTTGCTGGGCATTATCGTGGGCACCGGCCTATGGCTGGGCTGGAGCGACTGGCTAAAAATCAAAGTGCCCATTGAAGTGCATATCCACGCCAACAATTGGGGTTTTCTGAGCCTGACGTTTGCCGGATTGCTGGTGGATATGTACCCAACGTGGGCTAAACGGCCATTGGCCTGGCCCCGGAGCATCACGCCCATCTTCTGGATGTTGACCATTGGTGCGTTAGGCTTAGTCCTTGGTCCCTGGGTTAAGTCCAATTGGTTTTCCGTACCCGGTATCATCCTCTTTCTGACAGCGACTTTCTGGCTCCTGCTCAACGTCATCAAACCGCTGTGGGGCGACAGGGCGGCCTGGTCACAACCGGGTCTCTGGCATCTGGTAACGGCTTACTTTTGGATTCTGGCTCCGGTACTGGTAGCACCGTTAATCATTTTAGGTGTGCCCGGTTTTCCCGGTGCAGGCATTGAGCAAAACGCGCCCCAGGCCCTCATCTACGGTTGGGTACTACAATTTGGTTATGCCTTTATCCCCTTCTTTTTCTACCGTCTCTTCCTACCCCATGAACCGGCTAAATTGGGCGGCAGTTGGTTTAGCCTGATTGCCGTCAACCTGGGTGGCTTTTTCTTGTGGGTCAGCATCTTTCTGACCGATTATCAGGGGGCATTACACGGCATGGCTTATCTTTTCTGGACGCTTTCGCTTGTTCCCATTGCCCTGAACCTGTGGCAGATCGTGCGTGGGGGGTTGGCTCAGCTGGATGGTGATGTTGCCTTGTCAGAAAGTAGCGCGGCCGCAGATTAGAACAGATAGGTACCTACCAGGCCCGTTGCCTGAGCTTGTCGAAGGCAATGGGCGGGCTTCGACAAGCTCAGCCCCGACAGCGTTAGTCGTTACATGGGTAAAGGAATAAGGCATCAACACAAATTGTTAGGTGGCACGGTCAGAGACTGGCCACAGCCAGTATACAAGCGCGGCCGCGTGTGCTTTGAAGAAGGTCAAAGCTGTCAACCCCCTGAATTCCCAAAGAGCTAAGATTAAGGTCCGCCAAGACTTGACATGTTTTCGGAAACCTGTCAAGTCTAAACCGGGAAGTTGTATTTTTACGAACCCTTAGTATCCAGAGGTCAGCACAAAAAACGCCATTGTCAAATAACTTACTAAATTCCAGCAATTCTCAATTTGACAGCTAACAAGGGTAGGGGCGGGACGACGTGGGTTCAATGCGGATGACCGTGCCACGATATTTCCGCGTCGTCTAGCCCTCTTACCATTGCGGTTCATAAGAGGGCGAGACAGGTGGGAAGCAAGGCTTTCCGTTCCTGTCACATCCTGGCCCACCTGTCCCGCCCCTACGTATAGCCTCAAATTGAGAATTGCTGCTAAATTCCAGCAATTCTCAATGTGAATGGTAAGCGTTTCGTTAATCCGCCCGACGGTCAAACCGCTGGGCTAAATATACCAAGCCCTACGGGTTAAAACAGGATGCCAACGGCCTTCGTAGCGATATCCGGCCCGTTTTACGGCCGGGCGGCTGCTACATTTTTAGAGGCTCAGGTAAACTGAGAATTGCTGCTAAATTCTCGTTTCTCAATGCAATTACCTTATTTCAAAGAAAAAATGAAGGCACGTATGTTCACAATGTCTTCATCACTTAGGGCCGGGTTGCCACCTTTCGGGGGCATATCTACACCGGTGGTGTTAGCCGGATCACTGGTGGAACGACCCACCTTGATGAATTCCATAAACATCTCTTCATCCATCCCTTCAAAAAAGGTGCTGGTGGTCAGGTCTTTGCCCAAACCCGGTAAACCTAGTGCGTCCGGGCCATGGCAAGAGGAACACGTACCAATAAATGCCTGTTCGCCAGCGACCGCATCTCCGGCCACCGCGGGGGCGGCGTCTTCGTTGTTGGAGTTCGCGGCCGCGTTGTCACCGCAAGCAACCAGCAAACCCATCAAGATCAAAGTTAGTAAGGTAATGCCAAACCGTTTCATCGTTCTATCTCCATTATGATGATAAAGGCTCATTTAGCCTATTGATAAATGGCACACGCTGTGTGTTTAGTGGCTATGTAGGGCTACATCCCCAGCCATTAACTCGGTGAAGGTGAGGACAGAGCCGTGCCAGACATCGGCCAGGCGGTGGGCGTGAGTTTCGTCCGCGGCCGCGAACAGCCCACCCCCCATCGGCGATTGAATATCCTCACTCTGGATAAAAAAGGCCTTGTCCGCCCGCACCCAAGCTTCTGATTCATAGTCGTGCACCCAGAAGATATGCACCGCTTCCTCGTGGTCGTGGTGATAACTGACCATATCTTCAATGCTCTCGAATTTCCGTACCTCACCGGTGGTGGTCACATACGAGGCGGCAAAGCGGGCCTCATCAATGATCATGTTACAGGCGTCACAAACATCCCGCCCATAGGCAATCTCCGGCGCCTCATCCGTCGGGCCACCGGCATGACAGCCGATGAGGAAAAGTAACAATAACCAGATCGTTCGTTTCATAGCAGTACCTCAGAGAGACTGAGAGACTGGTTAATCTCTCAATCTCCTAGTCTCTCAGTCTCCTCCCTTACAAATCCCCCCGCCTCTGGAACAGTCCAAAAGCCAGGCCAAAACTCAGCCCGATCCAGGCGACGAGCAGACCGACCAGGAGCAAGGGCAATGTGTCGCCAAAGCGGTAGGTGGCGTATTGGCCCACAGGCCCCAGTACATCTAGCCCGGCTTGTAAGCTGTTGATAGCCCCGAGTTTGAAAATTTGCAGGGGGTTGATGAGCAGGGTGCCAAATAGAACGGCTGGGGTGGGGCGCAGGCTCAAGGTCAGGCCAATGAAACCCAGATCGCCCAGGAAGGTTAGGAGTAACCAGACCAACAACGCGGCCGCGCTGGCCGTTGCGCCTTTTTTGGCCCCAGAACTGATGAGGAAACCTAAACCCAGAGCAGCCAGGGCCAGTAAAAAGGTGTATCCACCCAACGAGAGGTAGATCGCGGCTGCGCCCCCGCCAGAACTTGCCAGCCCTAGACCGGCCAAGCCAAACCCCAAAGCCAGTGCTGTTATCACCGCCAGACTGGCCCCCACCGCCTTACCGGCGAATAACTCCGCCCGGTTGATGGGCTGGCTGAGCAAATAAAGCAGGGTGCCCCGTTCCCGCTCCCCGGCTATCGAACTGGCCCCTACGCTCAGGCCGATGAGGGGCACGAACAGCAACAGGGCGTTGACCAGACTGGCGGCCGTCCGGCCAAAACCACCCAGCCCGGCATACCCCGCCGAGGCCAGCCCGGCTCGTGACAAGGCCAGGGCCAATCCCGGCAAACCCCAGCGCATACAGCCAAAGCCACTTATTCTTCAATGCTTCCCGTAATTCTCGTTGGGCGATCACCCAGATGAGTGTGAGTTCCATAATTGCCTCGTGTAATGAGTCAGACGCGAATGAAGTAATAAGGGCAGAGAATAATTAATCCGTGAATTTGTGAATGGGTGAATAATTAACGAGGGAGCATGGACCGCCACTTCATTAACAATTCAATAGCTCAACGATTCACCAATTTATTATTCGACCCTTCTGACTATTGGCTATTAACCATTTCTGTCTCTAATGGTTGAGCCACAAACGTGGGTTGCCATACACTATGTTTCGCCACACCATTGCCACTCTGCAACCCTGCCACTTTGCGACTCTGCAACTCCCCCGGAATTTCCGTCTGGATACGCGGCCGCAACTCATCCACAGGTATCAACCCAATCATTTCCCCTTGCTGGAGCAGCAACACCCGGTCGGCCAGGGCTTCCACCTCTTCCAATCGGTGCGAGGCGAACAAAATGGTTTTGCCCTCGGCTCGTAACTCGGCTAACAGAGCCAGATAATCCCAGCGGGCCTGGGTGTCCAGGTTGGCGGTGGGTTCGTCTAACAACAGCACGGGCGGATCGGCCAGCAGGGCCAGGGCCAGGGCCAGCCGTTGCCGCAACCCCCCAGAGAGAGCCGGGACGGATTTTTGGGCGTGTTCGGTTAAACCTAGTTTTTGTAACAGGCCGGGAATCCGGTTGGCGTCTGCTTTTTTGAGGCGACAAAAGAAGTGCAATGTGGCTTCCACACGCCAATCGGACAAAAGGACTTCCTGAGGTACATAACCAATGGCCCGGCGCGCCGCTTTACCGGCTTTGCGCCCATCCTGGCCCTGCACCCGAATGTCACCCTGGTACTCAATCAGCCCCAAAATGGCTTTGAATAGGGTGCTTTTGCCCGCCCCATTTTCACCCCACAAGGCGATGGCTTCGCCGGTATGTGCGGCAAAACTGACCGCACGCAAGGCGGGGATGGAGTTGTAATGTTTGCTGAGGTTCGTGATGGAGACTGGAGACTGTAGACTGGAGACCGGAGAGGGGAGACTGAGAGATTGAGAGATTGAGAGACTACTAGGTGCTGATGGCTGACTGGCTTCCTGCTGACTCGCTTCCTGCTTCTTCATAGCTACCTCAGGGCGGCCCAGGTGTGTGCCTACCAGAGCCAGGGTGAGAAATAACGCGGCCGCGCCGACTATTTTCCCGGTGGGTTGGGTGGGTAATTGGGCAAAGGGGGGAATCGCGGCCGCGGTCATCTGCGGCGTTTCGTCTACAAATTTGGGTTGTGGGCGGATGAGCGGGAAGGAGCGGGCCGCCATTTCGATGGCTTCTACCGCCGGGCTGTAGAGCAGAACCCGCAACCGGGCTTCTTCATCCATCAAATTTTCAAAAAAGCGGTCGGAGCGATAGGGCACATCCCCCACCGCATCACCATCGGCATCGAAACCGGTGTAATCGCTCCAGGTGTTGTTTTGCCAGGTGTTGATGCCCGGTGTGCCACCACCCTGTAGGGTCATCTGGGCCAGGTTTTCCCAAAAGGTGTTATGGGCAAAAAGGTTGCCCTTAGCGGCTGGTTGCAGGGTGACAGCCACATCATTAAAGGCCACGATATTATGGGTGAACTCGCTCACGGCCTGGGGATTGAATGGCGTGCCATCCAGAAAAATGCCACCGCTGTTGTCTACTAGAACATTTCCCGACACATGCACGTCATCGGCATCTTTGAACCCCAGCGCGTACCCGCTTGGCCCTCGATGCCCCCGAATCAGGTTGTCCTGGATAACGACCTGGTGGGAATACATGGTAAAAATGCCCACCGAGTTGTCTAGGAGACGATTGTTGCTGATGGTGATGTTGTCGGTGTACATGAGGTGAACGCCATAACGACCGTTACGGATTTCGTTGTCGTGAATGATGACCCCTGGCGAATACCAGAGCACCAGGTCGCGGGTATCGTGAATGGTATTTTGTTCGATAAGTACATTGGGGCTGTACCAGATGCGGACGCCGTCCCCTTTGCGTCCCAGGTCGTACTGGCTTTTGCCGGTGATGTCGTTGCCGCGCAGGATGGTGCCTGCCCCTTCAGCCACGTAAATGCCAAACAGCACATCGTCGAGCTGGTTGTTTTCCACCAGGACGTTAGGGGCTACCACGGCGATGCCAGCATGGTTGCGGTCTGGTTCGTTGCCACTGCCCCGCACCATGAAACCGCGAAAGATGATGTCCGCGGCCGCGAGCGTGACCACTGATCCCAACCCCCCACCGTCAATCACCGGCCAATCCACCCCTACCAACGTCACTGCCTTATCCACCAGCAGTGGCGCCGGATGCACGCCCCCTCGCACCTCAATCGTGTCGCCAGCCTCAGCGTCTGCCAGAGCCGCCACCAGAGTGGTGTACGGGCCAGACGGAGAGACGATGAGGTGCTGAGGGCTGAGTGCTGAGGGCTGAGTGGGGGTCGCGGCCGCGTTCGGCGCAATCAGGACCAGCAACAAGATGAACAGGGATGAGATGATACGTTTCATAGTGAGAAGCAACTCAAAACTCGAAACTCAAAACTCGAAACTACAAACTGGCTACCACCTTTTGTCGGGCTTCCGCCACCGGCTTATACGCCGCTCGGTGGAACCACAGGCCAATCAGCACCACGAGCAGGGAAGCAAGCGCCAGCCAGAAACCCAGTTCCAACTGGGAGATGGTGCGGAATTGGGCAATGGCCCCTTCACCCAATAACGTGGGTGTAAACGGCTCAATCGCCCCGCCCAGGGCCGATTTGGGATCAATGCTGTGGCCGTAGCGGTACAAAATCCAGTACAGGTCAGCCAGGAAAACGAACGGGAAGGTGAGGGCGGGAATGGCTAACGCGGCCGCCCACTTGTTATGGACAAACACCCCGGCAATGAGCAGGAAACCCAACACCACAATGCCAATCATCGAAATTTGACGTTCTAACTGACCGCCTTCGTCCAGCGGCGGCATACCCAGATAATGGTTGAGCGCATCTATCTCCTGTACATCGCCCACTAATTGGTTGACAAACACATCCACCTTCAGCCCCTTGGGGTATTGCGGTGCAAACAGGGTCATGCTCCAGTAAGGCAGGAACATAGACAGCATCAACAAGAAGGCGGCCAGCATCAGGGTGGCACTGGGCAGTAAGTAGGTCATTAGCGGCCGCGTACTGCCATCGGGCAATACAACTTTGACATCGGTAGCGAGAGGGTTCATGGGGGCCTCTGGGAAGTGCTGAGTGGACAGTACTGAGTGCTGAGTAAAACCCATCTCAGCACTCAGCACTCAGTACTCAGTACTCAGCACTCCTACGGTTCGACCAGGAAATAACCAATCATTTCCAGGTGTAGCGCGGAGCAGAATTCGGTGCAGTAGTAGGTAAATGTGCCGGACATGGTGGCGTCAAACTCAATGGTTTGGTGTTCGCCCGGCTCCAGGCTCAGGTTAATGTTGTAACCAGAGAGGGCAAAACCGTGGGTGGCGTCGCGGGTGCGTTCCAGGTTGGTGAGATGCCAGATAACGTGGTCGCCCTCTTTGATTTCCACCCGTTCCGGGGTGAAGTGGGAGCGGACAACGGTCATCCAGATTTCTACCTGATTGCCATTACGCTCCACACGAGCGTCTTCGGCACTGGTGATAGCGTTGGGGTCTACGCTCATCGTCTCTGGGTTCCAGCCAATTTCGGGGTAGACCTCATACGGCTTGAGTTTGTCGGCTTTGATGATCTGCACGTAATGGGGTTCGGCCATGCCGATGGGCATGTCATAGAGTAGTTGCATCTGGTCGCCGGTCTGGGACACGTCTACCAGTTGGAAGTTTTGCGGCAGGAGCGGCCCCACATTGGCGAAGCGGTCAATGCTCCATTTGTTGAGGGCTACCACAAACTGACCATCGGGTGAGGCAGTGTCTCCTTCCGCGGCCGCGATATGCCCAATGTTGTAATGGACCGGCAATTTTTGCACCAGCGTCCAACCATCTTCCGGGTTCAGATCATCATACGGCCCACCCAATGTCCAACGGGCCACCGCCGAATCCAGGAAAAGCGAGGTATAGGCATACCCTTTGTCATCAAAAACGGTGTGGAGCGGGCCAAGCCCCAGTTCCACCTGGGCTTCCATACTGTCGTCCAGCGGAATCACTGGCACGCCATATTGGTCAGTCTGCAAACCACCCGCTGCGATGGCGGCCATGATTTTGGTGAAGGAGTAAATGGTCACATGGGGATCGAGCTTGCCCCCGACGACCACATATTCACCCCCCGGAGTGACATCAGCCCCGTGCGGGCTTTTTGGTTCGGGGGTGAAGTAGAGGATGTCCTCAGCAATGGCTGTTTCCAACCGGATAACCGCCATGCCGTTGATCATCTCATACTGACCGGCCTTGAACACTTCTTCCGCCTTTTTCCAGTTGAAGATGTGCAGATAGTCGGTGTCGTTTTGGGTGGTGCCAGCCTCGAAGGGAGGATTGCCTAACTCAATGCCGCCCGTAGCCATTTCGGTGTTGAAGGAGTTGCAGAAGATCCAGCCCTCGCTCACCCCTTTACCGGCGTCACACAAATCTTGCCAGTAGGGGGGTAGTTCAATCTGGAAGGAGTTGGCGGTGTCTACGCGGCCGATGGCCTTATCAAACGACCAAAACGTAATCAGCCCCGGTACTCCGTTTCGTAATCAGCCAATGAAGCATATTCCCAGCCAATGGGAGCGGCGTATTGTGGACCTTCTATGACATATTCGGTGTTAGGGGTCACAAAAGCACCACCGTGATCATTGATGGCGTTGGGGTTCTTGATCAGCTGTTTCGTCTCGAAGTCACGCAGGTCAATGACGGCCAGGCGGGCATTGGCCTTGTCGTTGATAAACAAATATTCGCCGTTGTACTCGCCATTGGTTTCAGAGAGGGCCGGGTGATGGGTGTCGCCCCAGTAGAGGGGATGGTCTTCATCCACAAAACCCTCTTCCAGAATGGCATCGCTACTGCCGCCGAAGCCGTACCCTTGCCACGATTCCGGGGTAAACACACCGATTATTTTGAGGATACGCATAGATGGCACGCCGATGACCAACACCTGTCCCGACTGTCCGCCGGAGGCGAACATGATGTACGGGTCGAGTTGGCCGGTGGGCATGTAGGTTTTGACGGCGGCATAGATATCATCGGCGGTCAGACCACGCTCGGCGGCGACCGCGGCCGCGTCGGCTGGCAAACCGGCTACACTCTCACCGCTATCGCCACTGTTGCTGGTATTCTCATCTTTCTGACAACCCGCCAGCACGACCAACAACAAAACCAATAAGACAAACAAGGATCGTTTCATGGGTTTTTCTCCTGCAAAGAAGCGATGCCACCCGGTCATACGCTCCTCTTCCACAATGAGATAAGAGGTAAATAGCTAATCTATGGCTAGTGTCGCAGAGAACGAGGGGGGTGTCTTTGCGCTGGCGCAAAGAAGGCGGGGCAAAAGGAGCTGAAAAGAGGTCTAAGCCGGTGAGATGACAAATGTCTGGTTCTCCCATGACATTTATCACTCCAAGTTCATTGTTTGGTCGCCCATAGTTCCGAGGTAGAAAGTTATTAGTTACGCTTAGGAATGAGAGTCAATGACCACCACCCCCTCTGGGAGTGGCTTGGATGATTGCACCTAGAAGGTGCGACGTTGGTTGAGTCTGTCGAAACCAACGGCCTTCGACAAGTTCAGGCCACGTTTTCCCCGAAATATTGAGAAGATGCGATAAAAGTGTATATCACAAGCCTGAATTTGGGCGTTTGGGCGTTACTGCCTGGCCTCTTGTTGCATGAAAGACAAATACATCTATCTTCACCGGATGGAAGGAACTTCAAACTGAAGCAATCCCATCCTGGAGAACCGCGTTAAGTTCCTCAATCAGTTCATCTAAATCCTGCAAACTACATCGCACCGGAGCATCTTTGAGCCGAATGCTGCGTAACAACGGACCACATTGGGCCGAAGGGCTGACGCCGTAAAGCCGAAAGATTTCGCTGGCGTTCGGAATAAGCTGTAGCACGTCAAAAACGGTCATCTCTTCGGTAATGATGGGTTGTGTCATACGAAATGTTCCTTTGGGGGTTTCAGGTTTGAAGTTTCAGGTTTCAAGGTTCGAATTTACGAGCCTCTGGAGTACGCGTGGGAGACTCCTTCAGTAAAGAACAGAATCAGGATAACAAAGATGCGGCCGCACAACGTTGCGCCAGATCAAGGTTACGACTCTTTGATCTAGCGCAAGGTGCGGCCGCGGCTTGTTTGTTATGCTCTAAAAACTGTTTTTCGGCATGGTTAAAAAAGAACCCGACCATTCTTAAACCCTGCCAGACCAAATCACACGGAGACTGTTGGTATGAATCAAGAAAACGTACAAGACAATGTATTGGATATCAGGATGATTGCTCCGATGCATCGCCATCCCCTGATTTTTGAAAAGTTCGCTAATTTACAGCCAGGTGAAGGGTTCATTTTAGTCAATGATCACAATCCCAAACCGCTTTATTATCAATTTCAGGCGGAGTTGGCTGGGCAGTTTACCTGGGAATATTTGGAAGAGGGGCCAGTAGCCTGGCGGGTACGGATTGGCCGGGCGTAGGGTGAAAGAGGGAGAGCGAGAGCAAGAGGAAAACAATGATCACGTCTAGCTCTCGCTCTGGTTTCTCATTCTGTTCGTTATGAATCGTCAGACTGATCTATCTTCAGAACGTGGTGTACGCGGCCGCAACTGGCAACGTGCCCCTTTGATGTTACTGGCTGCTTTGGCCCTCTTGGCTGGACTGTGGGCTGGATTGTTACGCCTGGGCTGGCAGCTTCCACCTCTATCACTGGCTCTCCCGGCCAATCACGGCCCCTTGATGATTTCCGGCTTTTTAGGCACCTTGATCAGTCTGGAACGAGCGGTGGCACTGGGACAGTATCAAGGTGGGCGTCGCCGCTACTACCTTGTGCCTCTGTTGGCCGGAGTGGGAGCATTATGTCTGTTTGTGACGGTTCCCCCGGCCATCCCCCGCGGAATGATGACCCTGGCCGCGTTGGGACTCGTGCTGATTTTTGTGATCATCTGCCGATTACAACCCACGACCGATCATCTGGTGATGGGGTTGGGGGCGCTGTTGTGGCTGGTGGGTAACGGATTATGGCTGGCCGTGCGGCCGCTGTTCCAGGTTGTACCCTGGTGGGTCGGTTTTTTAGTGCTGACGATTGCCGGAGAACGCCTGGAACTGGCTCGGGTGTTGCTCCATAAACATTCGGCCCGGCGTGCCTTTATGTTGGTAGGGACTATTTTTATAACAGGACTACTCCTCTCTCTGGTAAGACACGATGCCGGGATACGACTGGCTGGGTTGGGACTGTTAGGGTTGGGAGGATGGTTGTGGCGTTTTGATATAGCCCGGCGCACCATTCGCCACACGGGAGTGACCCGGTTTATTGCGGCTTGCCTCCTACCGGGGTACGTCTGGATGATGGTCGGGGGTGTGTTATGGCTGAGTTATGGCGGGCAATATGGGGCTGGTCCGGTTTATGATGCCATGCTTCATGTGATTTTTGTGGGGTTCGTTTTTTCTATGATTTTCGGACATGCCCCGATCATTATTCCTGCTCTGCTAGGCGTTCAACTGTCTTTTACACCACTTTTCTATCTGCCCTTAGCTCTGTTACACTTATCACTGGGGTTGCGGGTGGCCGGGGATCTCCTCTTCTGGCCTGTGATCCGGCGATGGGGTGGGCTGTTGAATGAGACAGCGATCCTGTTGTTTTTGATGTTAATGATGGTGGCGGTTGTACGCGGCCGCAAATACGAGACCATCCCAAGAGGGGGGCAACTTTGACAGAGATGTTAACATGGTAGATCGTCTTTGTGCGTTAGCTTTTCTTTTTTCGTGTCGAACTGTGCGGATGCACAAAAACGATGATTCCGACTCTTCGCGTCTTCTCCAAGCCAGCCTTAAATCTGCTATGGGCGAGCTTATCCACCAGGTAATAACGCCTATATGGACACGGTTTGACCCAAATGTCTTTTTCAGAAGGGATGAATCGGTGTCATCAGTCTGGGGTGTTGGGCGTAGCTGGCGGAAAAGTTCGGGTTTACTTAACCTAATTTCGGGTATCGTTGGTCTAACAAAACGGCCGTTTTGCTGAACTTGAGCCACAACATGCCCATCAGCTCCTAACCCGGTAAATCCTTTGACCCTGGGGTAGCCCCAACAGCGAAAGTGACGATCAGCCAAGGGGTGACTCCTTATCAGGGGCAGAACAAGCACATCAGCGGGAAGGGAAACGGATAGGCGAAGAAAAGTGATGTCTTCTTCATCGCGGCCGCGGTTCCACTCATTAATAACAGTAGCCTGAGCTACCTGGTTATTGGCGGTAAAACGAAGGGAGATAGTGCCGTCGGGTTGCGGCCGCAGAAGATGATCGCAGGTAACAATAATGCCGGTGGCAGAAACAACAAAACCAGTCCCGATGGGTTCGTTGTTGTCCTTTAAAATCGCTACACAGCCGTTTTTCCAATTCATAGCTACGATGTCTGAGAGTACACACATTATAATAGGAAGGAAGTATCAAAAATACGTTGCAAGTATAGCACGGGGTCGAGGCATTGCAGAGATAGAGTGACGCCTGCGGCCGCGAAGGCTAAAATCAGATTTCAGCCCCTATAGCTTGTGTTAATTTAGAATATCAAAAGCTATAGGGACGGGTTTTTAGGCCTTTGCGGGAGCTAAAATTGGCCTGTGGGTCACAAAAGGAGTGTGGTATGGCTTATCAACTTATAACGGTAGATGGAAAAGCGTTTGTGGTAACAAGTTTACAAATTACGCCCTGGCTACCGCACAACCCCGCGGCCGCGCTCAGCACCGATCTGCAAGTCTTGTCCGGATGCCGGTTTGATATCAGCGGCCGCAACCAAGAGACTGATGAATCGTTTTCCTTCTTCGGGTTAGCGGCGGGGGACGGGAAGAACTGGCCGCCGACGCGCTTCCGCTCTGCGGCCGCGCCTGCCAATGGCAACCAGGGCCAGAAGGTGATGGACATGGTGCATTGGTAAACGGTATGTCTGAACGGGGCATGATTGAGCCGCCGGATGAAGGGTCCGCCGTTCCAGGGGAAACGTGGGGCAATGACGCGGCCGCGACCAAAAATTGACCCGCGAGGTTTGGCTGTAAGCGTTTTTTGACATGCCTGGGTGATTTTGGTCACGAGTATGCCGCTTCGTTTGTTGTGGGCGATTTCGTTTTTCTACCTCTGGAGAGAAAGACCGCTATTTATGGAATACTCGTGCAAAAGCTGAAACAGGGCCAGGTAGATCATGAATGGCCCCAGCTAATGGCTCTTACCAGCCTGCAACTGGGCTTCGACAAAAGCCAGATTGTTCTTTGCCGTTTGGGTGTCAAGATGGTTGGGGCCAGGCCGCTTTTCGTATATCCGCAAAGCCTGGCGCAAATAAGCGGCTGAAGCCGGTAAATCCCCCTCGTAAAAACATAAGGTTCCCAGGTTGTTGAGGCTGCGGGCGGTGTCGGGGTGGTCTGGCCCCAATACCTTTTCTCGAATCGCCAGGGCGCGTTCGTAGTACGGTCGCGCCGCCGCAAATCCCCCATGGAGTCGAGCAAACCACCCAGGTTGATGAGGCTGCGGGCGGTGTCGGGGTGGTCTGGCCCCAACGCCTTTTCTTTGATCGCCAGGGCGCGTTCGTAGTACGGTCGCGCCGCCGCATAATCCCCCATGGAATCGAGCAAAAAGCCCAGGTTGTTGAGGCTCCTGGCGGTGTCGGGGTGGTCTGGCCCCAACGCCTTTTCTCTGATCGCCAGGGCGCGTTCGTAGTACGGTCGCGCCGCCGCATAATCCCCCAGGCCTGGAGCAAAAAGCCCAGGTTGTTGAGGCTTTGGGCGGTGTCGGGGTGGTCTGGCCCCAACGCCTTTTCATTGATCGCCAGGGCGCGTTCCAAGTACGGTCGCGCCGCCGCCAAATCCCCCATGGCCTGGAGCAAAGTGCCCAGGTTGTTGAGGCTCTGGGCGGTGTCGGGGTGGTCTGGCCCCAACGCCTTTTCATGGATCGCCAGGGCGCGTTCGTAGTACGGTCGCGCCGCCGCATAATCCCCCATGGCCTTGAGCAAAGTGCCCAGGTTGTTGAGGCTGAGGGCGGTGTCGGGGTGGTCTGGCCCCAACGCCTTTTCATAGATCGCCAGGGCGCGTTCCAGGTACGGTCGCGCCGCCGCATAATCCCCCATGGCCTGGAGCAAAAAGCCCAGGTTGTTGAGGCTGGTGGCGGTGTCGGGGTGGTCTGGCCCCAACGCCTTTTCTCGAATCGCCAGGGCGCGTTCGTAGTACGGTCGCGCCGCCGCCAAATCCCCCATGGCCTGAAGCAAAGTGCCCAGGTTGTTGAGGCTGGTGGCGGTGCTGGGGTGGTCTGGCCCCAACGCCTCTTCAGTGATCGCCACGGCGCGTTCCAAGTACGGTCGCGCCGCAGTCAAATCCCCCATTGAATCGAGCAAAGCGCCCAGGTTGTTGAGGCTGCGGGCGGTGTCGGGGTGGTCTGGCCCCAACGCCTTTTCAGTGATCGCCAGGGCGCGTTCCAAGTACGGTCGCGCCGCCGCCAAATCCCCCATGGCCTGGAGCAAAAAGCCCAGGTTGTTGAGGCTCCCGGCGGTGTCGGGGTGGTCTGGCCCTAACGCCTTTTCTCGAATCGCCAGGGCGCGTTCGTAGTACGGTCGCGCGGCCGCATACTGCCCAATCATCTGTAAATGAAAACCCAACGAGCTGGCCAGGCCAGCGGCTGTCTCATCTTTATGCTGGAGAGCCTGGTCGGTCACGTAGCGCAGATGGCTTTGCCATACCAGGAGAGGGGCCGGGTAACCGGCGTTGTTGAGACGGTTGGCTCGTTGCCGAAGGGCTGTTGCCACACTCGTCTGCGCCTGATCATCGGCTTGTTGCTCGCGCACGAAGGCGGCCACCAACCGGTGGATCAACAAATCACCCGTTTCGTTCTCCTCAAGCAAGCCCAACCCTACCAAGCGGCCCAACGCTTTGGCCCCCTGGCGGGATTGTTGACTGTCTTCGGCCTCTATATCCGCTGTCAGCAACAGTAAGGGGCGGGGAATTGGTTCCCCAGAGGCCAGGCAGGCGGCGCGGGCCAATAACGCCACGGCCAACCGGTCTGTTTCATCCTGTTCATCCAGCCGTCGCCAACTCAGGGCAAAGGTACGTCCCACATGCCGGTCATGCTCCGTCGGTGAATAATCAGTGCCATCCCCTTCCAGGGAAGGATGGGCCAGCCCCTCGGCCAACAAATCGGCCAGGTATTGTTGCGGCTGTCCAAACGGGTCATGCGGGTAACTGTGCAGATAACTCCCGGCCAGGTGCAGAGCCAGCGGCAAGTCGCCCAGTGCGGCGGCAATCTGAGCCAGGATGTCGTCATCCTTTGTAATCACAGGCGGCGCGGATTCAACCGTGTGCTTTTGGCCGTCACGCAGACGGCGCAGGAGAGCCACACTTTCGGCGCGGGGCAAGGTGGTCAGGGGAATGTGCGCCAACCCCAGACCGACATCCCAGCGGCGGTTGCGGCTCGTCACCAGCACCCGACAGCCCCCCTCCCTGGGCCGCCAGCGGTTAAGCACCGCCATCTCTTCGCAGTTATCGAATATGAGCAGGCGGGGGGTGGGGCTTTGCCACTGCTGTTCCGTCCAGGCGATCAGATCATCCAGAGGCGCATCCTTCAAGTGCGGCGGTGGGTTCATAGCGCGGCCGCACTCGGCTACTTCCGTCGGCACATCGGCAGGGTTAGCCATGTTCAGCCAATACACCCCCCCGGCAAAACCTCGGCCATAACGATGCGCGAACGCGGCCGCTAACTGGCTCTTACCAATGCCCCCCAGACCAGTCACAGCCACAGCCTCGCTCACCGCTGCCGTCTGCCCCTCTTGCAAGGCCCGGGCCAGGGCCAGGAGTTCCCGTTCCCGCCCCACAAAGTAAGGATTGTGGGCCAAGGCCAGACGGGAACCAGGGGGCAATGCGCCGGGTGCGGGCACGGCGTCCAACGGCAGGTGCAGGCGGGTCGGGCTGGTGGTCCACAAGCCATCCTGCCGCCACACTCGGCCCTGCGCCAGCCGGGTAAAAAGAACCGGCATCCACCAATCAGGCGCGTCCCGCACCACGCCTCGCGCTCTGGCGATGGCCTGATCAATCAAACCATCCTGCCACAACGTCTGGCCGAACATGGGCATAAACCCATCCATCGTCGTCTTCGTCACCTGTCCCTGCATCGCCAGCACGGCGGGGATGTTGGCTTCGTGGGCCAGGCGCGGCCCCAAAGCGGACAGGGCATCTGCCCCCTGCTCGGCCCCGGCACTCTGGCAGGAAATGAGGATGACGAGCGAAGGGGGATGGGGTAACTCCTTGAATCCGGCGACCAGATCGCGGCCGCGGGTGGGTTTCATCACCCCATGTTCATCGGCCAGATAGAGCCAAGGGCCGTCTTTACCCATGCGTCCGTGGCAAACCAGGTAGAGCACGGTGAACCCTTGGCGGAGTGTTTCGATGAGGCGGGGCAGATGGCTTTCTGGCGGTTGCATGAGCCAGGTGGTGGGCAGATCGCCCAACGTGGCCCGGGCACGGCTCTCTTCAGCGGCCATGTCCAACGGTGTTAGCTTGTACTTTTCTGGGTTGGTGGGGTTGGCGATCACCACCAAGGCCTTCTGCGCCGTGCGATCCGCTAGATACACGGGACGACCATCCCGGTCACTCAGGTAACGGGAAAACCAGACCTGTTCTAACCGGGTGATGGGGATGTCCTGCGTAGGCAGGCGTAAGGTTTCCCAATGGAGATCATGCAGATCAACCGGTAACACCAGTTGGAAGCGGACGGGGTTTTTTGCCGCTGCGGCCAGTTGGAAGAGGCGGTCGGTGTGGCGCAGAACATCGGCATTGCTCCAAAGCGTCTGCCCTAACCAAAGGCCATAAGCCGGGTTGCCGGGAAAGTGCTGTGACGTGGTGAAGGTGACTTGGGGTTTGGGATCGGTCAGCGGCCGCTCCACCGAATCACTGCCCACATGGCGCAGGCGCATATCCACCGTGTAGGTATCATTTTGACTGGGGACAGGGGTGAGACTGATTTCCAGTTCGGCGACATCCGTCATGAGTGACTCCTGGTGTAGGAAGGCTGGGCATGAAATCACAAACGACAAAGGTGTAGCGACACCGCTGGCGTTTAGCCGTTGGGACGGCCAGGATGAGAGCGGAAATGTTAGCCGGGATGATAACGCAGAACTGGGTTTTCTGAAATTAAACGCCAGTCTGTTCAACGGTCTGGACCCCCTACCCTGGGTATGGCGTGGAGCAGATGAAGGGGGTGAAGTAAGTAGGAATACGATCTGACAACTGGCTGATCAAAGAAGAAGCCGAGAAGCGGGTCAATACGCCAGTGCATCTGTGGCGACGCGAGGAGATTCCTCTCCTCAAAGCCGTGCGCGACCAGGCGTTACTGGCGTTGGATGGTTGGGTGCAGGCGTCGGGGGTGAGTCGCGGCCGCATCTTCCGTGCTTTGAACAAAGACGGGCAGTTGGCGGACCGGGTAAAGACCAAGGGGGGTGGCTGGGCCGATGGCAATCTGACGCCGCAAGCCATCTATTATGTGGTCGAAGAATACGCCCAATTGGCGGGCTATACTAATAGGAAGGGAGAGGCTAATTTAGCCGCCCACGACCTGCGCCGGACTGCGGCCGCGTTGGCCTTAAAAGGGGGCGCAGACTTGCGGCAAATCCAGCAGATGTTGGGCCATGCCAGCATCACCACGACGGAACGTTACCTGGAGCCGATGCGCAGTTTGCAGGTCACAGCCGGTGATTTTATCCAGATTGAGTTAGCTTTGGCCCGATAGGACATCACAGGCTTTGTCACTACGAGGAGATTACCCCCATTGTTGAACTTGAAGCCAACGTTGCATGTCAGCTTCAAGTTGGGGTAAGGTGATGAGCAAGGCCCGATGGGTGGCTGCCGCTGCCTTGGCTCGCTCAGTAAATCCCTGCCGAGCGAAGAAAGCATAATGCACCTGCCAGGTGTACTCTTCCGGCAACACTTTGGGGGTCTTTTTCACAAGGCTCTCAATGACATCCTTATCCACCAGCGTCTTGCCCCACTTGCATTCACCTAACAAGATGTCTTTGGTGCGCCAATTGATAGCCAACACATCCACTTGAGCCTTCTGCGACCAGAAACTGCCAATTCGCTCCGGTAAGAAAGGAAACTCCCCCATTTCTGCCACAATACCCACCCAATCCCGGCACAACTCTTCAAAGGTGTGCGTGCCAATAAAGTCGAGTAAGTGATCATACAGTAGACTGGTCGCCTGACGGACCCGCCCCTGTTCAATCGCGGTCAGATGCGGAGCCAGGAAACGGTAATAAAACCGCAGATAGGCATCGGTAATGACATATCGCCCCTGCCGGCTTTGTTCCGGACGATGAATCGTGGCTGGTACAACTCGCTCCACATAACCCAACTCACGTAAAACGCTTAAGTATTTGGAGATATTAGAACGATCAATGCCAGCCATAGTGGCGATGTCGGTCAGTTGGTGAAAACCAGCAGCAATGGTCTCTAGAATAGCGATATAGTTATTTGGCTCATCCAACTGTTCCCGAAGCAGAAAAACGGCATCTGTCAGCATGACGTTGGTGGGAATGACAATATTTTGGCGAAGATTCTGCAAGATGGTCAGCTGATCATCAAACAATTCCACATAAGCAGGAACCCCGCCGGTCATGGTATGCACCGCCACATGTTGCTCCGGGTCATAGTTGGGCAACAAACCCGGTAAGGCCCCAAAAGAAAGGGAATGAAGTTTTAAGCGGGCGGTGGCTCGGCCATAGAGAGGGGATTGATAATCTAAAGCCGTGCGTTGAATGATACCGGCTAATGATCCTAACAAAATCAAGAACACCTGCGAAGAATTCAGGTGATGATCCCACGCCTTCTGGAGCAAACTGGGAACTTCGGTATCGGCTTGCATGACATAGGTAAACTCATCCAAAACGACCACCAATCGTCTCGTGGCCGTGACACGGGCGATTTCCGCAAACGCCGCATCCCAGGAAGCGTAGCTGAAGGTGGCGTCAATGTTGGCTTGCGGATTGAGGAATTTGAACCAGGCCTGGGAAAAGTTGCGGAGTTGATTGGTGGCTGATGTCTGTGAAGCCATCCAATAGAAGTAATCTTCCCCTACCCCTGTTCCCCATTGGCCGATAAGCCGTGTCTTACCAATACGCCGTCGGCCATAGAGAATGAGCAATTGGGCACCATGACGACGATACAGATTATCCAATAAACCCAGTTCCATGTTGCGGCCGACAAATTCTTTAAGCATAGGTTTTTTACAAAACACAAAATAAGGAGTAAGAAGAGTATTATACTTTACTTACTCCTAAACACACAAGGAATCACGCTTCAGCCAAATGAGAATGGTTCGAGAGTAGGTCACAGTAGGGTCTATCAGGCAAAAGAAAAGATCGGCGTGTATCATACACGCCGATCTTTTCCCTACCCAAACTGGCGACTTATGATGCGGAACACAAGTCGTCATCTACCTGATGATACAGAAACTGGAACAGGCGAGGATTGAAATATCGGGCCCTTTGATGATTCGTTTCTACAAACTTGGGCATCATGGCCCTTCACCATTTGCGCCCATCTCTCGCTAACGCTCCTCATGGGGTGAAATCAACCTCACCCCAAGGAGCGTCTTATGCCTGTTTTTCAGAAAGGGGACATGTGGTCGGCTTATCCAGAGGCTGACCTCTTCCTCATTACCACCAACTCTACTTTGCAACCCGGCAACATCCTGGTCATGGGTCAGGGTATCGCCAAACAAGCCCGCGACCGATTCCCCGGTTTGGACAAAGCACTCGGCCAACAGATCGCCCAGACCTGCGGCCGCAATGGGCAGTATGGTTTGCTCATCAGCCCCCGCTGGCCCCAGGCTAAAATCGGAGCCTTCCAGACCAAAACCGATGTGCGCCAACCGGCCAGCCTGTTCCTCATCCAACGCAGTACCACCGCCCTCAAACAATGGGCCGAGGCCCATCCCCAGGCCCAGATTCATCTCAACTTTCCTGGCATTGGTTTCGGCGGTTTGTTGCGGGAGAAGGTTCTGCCCATCGTCAACCAGCTTCCCGACAACGTGACCATCTGGGAATACCCTGATGAACCCGCTACTCCCCCCACCCCACCGGTTGAGATAGCCTGGTTTCCTGATGAGGCCACCGCGGCCGCGATGGCCGATGCGGCCGAACGATTCTTCGCCCTGCCCGAACTCCCCCTCTCGACTATCGAACAGCAACACCACATCTTCGCGGCCGCGTTCTATCGGGGCGTGCGGTATCACCATGACCGTCTCGCGGCCGCGGCTCAGCCTCTGACAACTCGCTTCGACCGGGGGCAGAAAGGGCTGTGGGTGCAGGGCGAAGCTGTGTTCCTGGAAGGGATAACAGACGGCGCGGCCGCGATCCAGACGTACCGGGAGCAGATGAGCCAGGGAGAAATCCCCGTTGTCACCGGCGTCTACACCGATGCGGTACGCCTGTTGGTGTGTCAGAAACGCCAGCATAACGGAGCCAGCCATGAACAACCTGACTCCCACTCCATGAACTCCCCACGCTCCAAATCGGGGAACAAACCTATCTCTCCGAGCGAGCGGTGATGGACTACGCGGCCGCGAACCTGTTCCCCGACCGACCCCTTGATAGCCTGAGTGAAGCTGACTACCACCATCTCCGGCAAACGGCTGAGAGGCATTGCCAGACACTCGGATTTACCCGGTTACACAAGCTGGCTCCGCCGCAGGTGAGTTTTGCCCAGATGGGTTTCTACTGGGTGAAAGAGTTGGCTACCCAACCCGAGGAACCAGCACCAGAGCCAGAAAATGAGGATGAGGATGAAGCAACTCAAGCAGGCGAAGAAGAGGATGAAAGCGAGCCATTCCTCATCATGGCTGGCCCCGGACTGGTGGAAGAACTTTCGGCGGGTCGCTTGCACGATGCCCGGTTAGGGCCGCTGGGGCTGGATGAAGTGACCCGGCAACATTACACGATTCCCGTGCTGGCCGATGAGGCGGTCATTGATTTGATGGATAAAGCCGTTAGTTCCACCTGGCCCAATGACTATAAAGGCATCTGGCACGATATCATGTCGCAATCAAAGCGCGGCCGCGACATCAGCCGCACGGAACGGCAGTTTACGGTCATCATTCGGGGTGTGGGTCAGAAACAATATTGGCCGATGCGTCTGCACCTCAAGCATGACCCGGTGGGCGATCCTTATCTCCTGGTTACTCTCGCTGAAGCTCAAAAGACCAAACAACTCTTTGAGTTGGGTCAGGTGGTGATGACCGACGGCGCGGCCGCGTTGGGGATTGATTTTCGGCCTTACATCGCCCGTCATCAGGCTGGGGATTGGGGCGAACTTGATGAGTTTGATAAACGGCAAAACCGTCAGGCTCTGAAAGAAGACTTACGAATCCTTTCGGCCTACAACATACCCGTTGCTGGCGGGGAGACGGAACGTATCTGGATTATTACCGAGGCCGACCGCTCCATCACCACTGTTTTGTTACCCGAGGAGTATTGAATCATGACCCAAGATCAATTCAAACAACTGCAAGTTGGCGACCGCATCACGCACCCGGCCTTTATCGGTTTTCTGACGATTGCCCACATTGAGACAACCTACGACTACAGCACCACCCCTGCCAGCCAGTGGACGAATGCCTTCACCACCGACACCGGGCACCGGATGAAAATTGGTGATACGCGGGATGTACAACTTTTACGGAACTGATTGAACGTAGACTAGGCGGGGTATCAGCACAGCCCGTTGGGGGGGGGGGGGCGTTTTTCTTCTCCCCTCTTTTACCCTCTCCCGGGCGCTAACGCGCCCATTCTGTGAATCTTCTTCTCCTTTGCTCCGGGGTGGGAAGCGTTGCCATTGCCAGGTAATGCTTCTCACCCCACCCCTGCCCGCCAAAACAGACCCCTTCCTTTAACCTGCCTGAGGTCAACCATGTTCCTCTGTACTGCCACGCTTCATTTCACCACCACATCCCCAGACGGCCAACCCTACCGCACCTACAGCCTCATCACCTACGAAGCCCAAGCGCCGACGGCTGACCAGGCCGCTCTGGATTTGGGGCTGATGGTGGCGGGGATTTTTGACGACCAGGAGTTGACCGATCTGCATATCAGGGAGCTAGAGCTAGAGGGTAGAGCTAGAGGAAGATAATGACCTCTAGCTCTCGCTCTACCTCTCGCTTTCTCTAGCTCTTGCTCTATCCTCTCGCTTCCCAAGGAGTTTGCCATGACACAAGCCTGTCTTAAACAATTCAAATCGCATCGGGCGCAGATGCGCACCCAGTATGACCTGGACGAGTTAGCCGCCCTGACGCTCCAGGTGTATGAGCGCGGCCTTGATGCCTGGAGTCCCATCGTCGCGGCCGCGCACGGCGACGAATACCACATCATCAGCGGCCACCGGCGGCACAAGGCGGCCCTGCTGGCTCTGGCCCTCAAAGGCTGGGTCAACGACAACCCGGATCAGAGCGAGAAATCTCCATCGAGGTGGTTCGCACCATGTTCCAGACCCTGGTCGAGTCATTGGGTTCCCTGGACAAACTCATGGCTTCATTGGTGACACGATACGGGGGAGAATTCATTGACTTTGTGCCCTTTGAAGGCAGTGAGAAAAGCCAGATCCTGACGCTTCAAGCCGCCAATTATGGTAGCGCCAAAGCCGATGCCCTGGGTATCGCGCATAGCTTCCGCGAAGCGGTGTTGGCCGGAGCCAGTGAGGGCGAAATCGCCCGCAATTCAGGTCAGCACCCCAACTATGTCCGTAATCATCTGGCTCTGACCGAAATCCACCCCGAACTGGCCCGCCGCATCGCCGCAGGCGAACTGCCCATGAGCGTGGCCGCCACTATCGCCGAACTGCCTGAACCGAAACGTACCGGTTTAGCTATCTTTATCCTGGCCAACGAGGTAGGCAAAATCACAGCGGGGGCGATTAAGGAATGCGCCACCACCTTGAAGAAATGGCCGGGTCTGCAACAACCTCTGTTTGCCAAACACCAGACACAACGGAACATCGCTCGGGCCCTGGTCTTGCTCTGGAATCAGGTGGTTGAGGCGTATCCTCAAGATGCGTATGCGGCCGCGTGCCTGCTCATCCATCGTGGGGTGCATAATGAGCCGTGGGCCAACGAGACCAACCTGGCATTTTGGGTTGAGGCGTTGGGGGGAGATACGTACTTTAGCGATGGCTGTGTCAACTGGTCAGCTATCATAACCAACCTCATGCCGACCATCTCCTGTGCCACTTGTCCGTTGGCGCAGTTGCCCCAAGACAAACTGCAAACCGACATCGCCGGTCTGCCCTGCCGTGCTGGTCAGGTCGTCGAGCGGTGTTTGCATGGTCTGGCACCGGATGATCCGTTTGATGTGCGGGTACCCTGGAGTTGGGGGGAGTTGCCAGGCATTGTTCACGAAGGCAATGAGTATCGGGCCAAAAGCATGGCGAATCTGCTTCAAGCGTGGCAAGCACAAGTGGAACGAGAGCAGGAAGAAGAGGCCGTTAGCCGCGAGCCGCTCGAAGAGGCTGGTAGCCGTGGGCCGCTAGCGGCTGGCACTAACACCACAACGACGAGCGCATCCCCGCTAACGGCCAACGGCCAGCCGCCAGCGGCTAATCCCCAACCACCAACGGCCGATGTTGATTCCCCCGTCGCCAAACAACGTGCTCTGATTGCCGATTACATGGCTCGTCACGAGCAGTTCGCCATCCAGCACCCTCTGGCGACACCCTGTGCCACCTGCCGTCATCGTCTGGAGCAAAGCCCAACCAAAGATGAAACCGTGCCCCACTGCACCTGGGCCGGGCGGCCGCGTCAGGTGACGTTTAAGCTGTTACAGGCAGAGTCCGCGGCCGCGCCGGTGATTCCCGTTTGCAAACAATATGCCCCCACCGGAAGTTGGGCTGACCTCATCCCCGAACATGCCCAACCCCCACAGATGCCCCGTGACTGGCTGAAGGAGCAGATATTGTTGCTCGCCGCGGCCGCGACCAGCAACTGGGATGGCGGGTTTGTCCCCTTCGAGTTCCTGACCGGGCGCCCGCTAGCCAAGAGCGAGAAACATACCGACTGGTTTGCCAAACAACTGAACGAACAAATAGGCGATCTGTCACTGGGTCAGATGTGGACACTCTTCATCTGGGCCATGAGTGAATGGCAACGGGCGAAGGGGCAGAAGTTCACCCTGGCCTTGAATGGCAGTGGGGTGCAATTTGCCACGTATCAAGAAGTTGGCTGGAAGAAAGGATAGTGCTGAGTACTGAGTGCTGAGTCAAAAGGCGTTGTTACTCAGCACTCAGCACTTTCCACTCAGCACTCAGCACTTTCCACTCAGCACTCATTGAGGAGAATGTTATGAAGCCCAATCTCAATCTGACACTTAACGATCCGCTGGCTGAACATGCCATTACGATTGTTCTGCACCTGTCTCCGGGTGAGAACCAGGCTGAGCGACCCTTGTTGCTAAGTCTGGGTGTACCCGACCAGCTACCCGTCCAGACGCAAGGCACATTCACCGACCTGGAGCGGCTCATCCGTACCACCTGGACCAGTTTCGGGATGCAGATGAAGGCCAACGCGGCCGCGACTGCCACACCTACCTCGCACCCCGAAACGGATGATGCTCTTGAGGATGAAGAAGGGGATGAGGCATTCGTTGCGGCCGCTGAAACAGACGACATCACCGTTGCTACTGCTCCCCTCACGCCACCTACATCCACACCACCAGCCTCGGCCAAACCAACCAAACGACCGGTCTTGGAACAACCAACCCTGTCCCTCTTTTGACCTGTATTGAGCTTGCCGAAATATTGTAGATTGACGATTTACGATTGGGGAAACTCATCAATCTAAAATCGTAAATCGTCAATCGTAAATGGAGTCTTCCATGTCCCCTCGCATCTTCAAATACGCCCAACACACCTTACCTGACCCTGGCAGCCAGTTCAGTATCGAAGACGTGCGCCGCCACCTGGCTGCCTACTTACCTGAACTGGCCCAGGCCACCCATACCGAAAACACCCTACCCGATGGCACGGTGGAAATCACCTTCCATAAACAGGTGACAACCAAAGGGTAATGGCGATGGAAACCGTCATTGACCGTCTACTAGCCCTGCCCCCACAGCCCGATGCCCTCATACCCCTCCAGCAAGCCTTGTCCGGTCAACCCCTTACCTTGCGTACCTTACTGGCAGCTGGCCCCCTCATTGATCAATATGAAACCACCTTAGAACATCAGCAGTGGTTGAGTCAGGAAGTGAGCCGACGATGCCAGACCTTAGCCCCCATTCCCCTACCCTTCATCCCCCTCGGTTTCTAGCACCTAATCTCCCTGACTTGACCCCCGTTTCCCCCCACGCCATGGACGGGTTGCCTCTCTCCAGACTGTATCTGAACCTGGCGCTCCAGATGGCGCGGAATTACCAGATGATTCTGCCCGAACATCTGGAATGGCTCGATGAGTCCGTGATGTGGGCAGATGATGAGGCTGTGTTTGAAGCGACCACCCGCTTCCTGGAACGGGTTAATGAACATTGTTTCCCTGTCCAAACGGACCTCATGGTAGACGAAGTTGAGGAATGTGCCTGGTTACTCAGTTGTGCCCCGTTGCAACCGGGTGGTTTATATCTTTGGGATGACTGGCTGGAATATATGGAGCCGATTCCCTTTCTCTGTTATCTACAACATCAAGCCTGGGCACATACGCATGCGCCGCAACAACTGGATGATGAAGCATACTCCTGGTTGCCCTTTGTAGAGGGGCTGGACATTTTGAACCTGGATGACAGCTTGAACCAGATGATGGCGACAGGTGTCCTTACGCTACCGCCACCTCTTGACGGCCTGCCTCATCTCATTGGGATGATTACCAAGACCTGGGGCAACTTCTGGCTGGATTGCAGTGAAGAGGAGTTGGGTTATGGGGAGCGGGTGGGTTGGGATGACCTGGATGTCGAACGGCTTATCGTTGAGTGGCAGGATGCCAAACCGATTCTGGAGCAGGTCAATACGCTACTGCATTGGGTGGAAGGAAACGCGGCCGCGGCTGGAGACCATTGCTGAACTGCTCAACCAGGCGTATGCCTACGGGAAGGATAGAGGAGAGGGAGAGCTAGAGCTAGAGGGGAACCCCTGGCTTTAACCTCTAGCTTTTCCCCCCTCTCGCTCTATCCTCTCGCTCTAGCTTCCTCAGGAGACCCCCATGACCCACCCCAGTGCCGAATCCGTACAACGTCCTTTGGTACGCCTCGATTTCTTCTCCGAGATGGTACTGCTCACCCGCTTTGGTGAGGCCAACGGCCAGACCACTTATCCGGTGGCTGTCGAAGATGTGGCCGGAGCCTTCACCGACATTCGACTGGCGACAGGGTTACTCCCTCGCGAAACCCTCTTCTGGCAGAAGCAGGGGGATGTAACCACGCTGGCTATCTATGTCCCGGCCCGACGTTGGTCGGTGCAGTGGCAGGATGAGCAAACCTACCAGCTTCCCCTACCGCCCTGTGTCTTCGTCGGCCGCGGCCGCAGCTACTATGTGTACGCCCTGCGCTCGCGGCCGCGCGGCCCGCATACTCCCCTCTGGCATTTTCCCAGCCCCAATGTCAACGAACATGGGGTCATCTGCCTGGGCAATGCCCCCTTCCCCGCCTGTGGGACGGATACCATCTATCAGGCTCTGCACCTGTTTCTGGAAGGCAGTGCCTTCAACAATCATCTGGTGCGAGACCGTAATGCCACGTTCCCGGATGATGTGCGTCAGTTATGGGAACTGCTGGATGGGCAGAAGCGATTCCCCTCGCTCCACCTCAAGCCGCTAAATGTCACCTTGCCTTCGCGCCTTGGCCTGCGCTATTTTTCTCTCACCTCAAGGGAGCTTCATAATGGACGAAGACCACGACCGCTACCTGGTGCATTACCGCTTGGCTGGGTGGAGCTATGACTGTATTGCTACTCTGCCTACTTTGGAGTCAGCCCAACGATTTCAGACTGGCCTGACCGAAGAGGGCATTTCTTCCTGGCTGGAGATTCTACCCCACACCCTCATCAGCAAACGGGTCGGTGACGGCAACTGGCACGCCCTGGTACAGGAGTGGGAGCCGGAACGATACTCGGTTCTACTCACCTACTTTCCCACCAATGCCCATGTCAGCCTCTCTGGTTTGACGGATTTTCCCCTGGCGTTACAGATGATTGAACTTGCTACTGCCACCACATCAGACGTGCCATCCCTTATCGCGGTTACAACAGTCATCAGGTAAAATCAAGTGATGCAAAACCCGTTCTCTCAATCCGACTGGTTGGATGCACTGCGAGAAGAAGCGAATGCTTTCCAACGGATCAAGTCAAGTCTGCTGGAACAGTACGAAGGTCGTTATATCGCTTTCTACCATGGTGAGGTTATTGCCAGTGGTGAGAATGAGTTTGATCTGCTCCGCCACGTTCACCAGCAATTTGGCCCCATACCGTGCCTGATTGATCGAGTTGATGATACGCCGTCTCGCGTGGCACGTATGCCATCATTGTGGCGGTCTGAGAGAAAAGCCTGATGTCAGACGAGGCAGATGATGATGTAGAATATAATCAGGCTATGTTAGCCGAAGAAATGGCTTATCGGGCCCTACATCCACACTTGCTGGAAAAATTTCGGGGCAAACACGTCGCTATCTTTGAGGGTGAACTGGTTGATTATGATGACGACAGCGTCGCCCTCTACCAGCGCATGCGTCAAAAATACCCCGGTAAGTTTGTGCTCATGACTCCTGTGCAGGCTGAAGCCGTAGAGAGAGCTACCAGATCCAACCCTGGAGTTGGAGATGCAAAACTCAATTCAATTGCCTCAAGAGATGTATGAAACGGTTCGTAGAAGAGCTTTGGCGCAACGAAAAACAACAGATGATTTGGTGATCGAGTGGGTTGCCGAGCACCTGGAAGAACCAACCACGAACGAGGACACCCAGGCCTTGGATCGGGAAGTCGCGGCCTATGAGCAACTTAAACCTACCTTGCTGGAGCAATATGCTGGGCAATATGTGGCCATTTACCAGGGCCAGGTAGTTGCCAGTGGTACGGATAAACTGGCCCTGATTGACCAGGTACG
>JADJUV010000067.1 GCA_016716885.1 Candidatus Trichofilum aggregatum
CCGGTCTTACGCTATACCCAAACACATGCAGCCGGGTGAAGTTCATCTCCTGCACAAACGCCAACGTCTCCCCAAACTCCGCTTCCGTTTCGCCCGGAAAACCCACGATCAGGTCGGTGCTCAGGTTCAAATGGGGGATGTGGGCGCGGGCGGCCTGCACCAATGCCCGGAAACTCACCTGATTGGTGCGCCGCGTCATCCGTTTCAGCACCCGGTCACTGCCCGATTGCAGCGGCAGGTGCAGATGGGGCAGCAGGCGCGGATTATCCCACAGCGCAAAAAAGTCGGGGGCGATGTCCCACGGTTCCAGCGAGGAGAGGCGCAGACGGGGGATGTCGGTGTGGGTGAGAATAGCCCGCACCAGATCGCGCAGCCCCGTTTTGTTGCCGAAATCGTGCCCGTAGCTGCCCAGGTGAACCCCCGTCAGCACGGCTTCCTGATACCCCGCCCCAGCCAACGCCTGAATCTCTGTCACCACATCCGCCAAATGACGGCTCACCCCTTCGCCCCGTGCAATGGTGGTCACGCAGAAGGTGCATTTGTTGTTGCAGCCATCCTGCACCTTGATGAAGGCGCGGGTATTGCCCAGACTCCCGGCCCGAAACTCCCGCACCAACGGTTCCTGCTCAAAAACGGGTAAATCGCGGGCTGGGGTGCATACAACAGTTGGATGAGTTCGGCCTTTTTGCGGTTGGCGACGACCAGATTGACACCATCCAGCCCGGCCAATTCTTGGGGAGACAGGGTGGCATAACAGCCGGTGAGGACAATGTTGGCAGTGGGATTGGCACGGTGGAAGCGGCGCGTCAGTTTGCGAGCATCGCGGGCGGCCTCGTGGGTGACGGCGCAGGTGTTGAGGATGACGGTATCGGCTGCGGCCGCGTCGTCCACCACCTCATGCCCATTCGCCAGCAGTTGCCGGGCCATCGTCTCAATTTCGCTCTGGTTCAAACGACACCCGATGGTGTCCAGGAAAACTTTCATAAGGCCATTGTAGCGTGTCAGGGGGATGGGGCAAGCGATACCTGGGGCTAACGCTTGCCTGGACTGCCGCTGTTTCCCAAACTGCGGCACTCTCTATTAACATCACATCCCTCAATGTGTTGCCGTCCACTTAGCAATCAAACTGGCGACCTGCTCCGGCTTTTCCATCGTCAGCAGGTGAGTGACATGGGGGAGTTCTGTAAAGGTGGCCTGGGGTTGTAACTGCTGCCAATGCTGCCAGGCGGCGGGGAACAAGGTATCCGAGTTGGCGGCGCGAATGGCGAGGGTAGGCTGGCTGATCTGGCGCACGTATTCCCAGATAAAGGTAGGCGGCATACTGTAGATGCGGGCTTCCCCACGCCTTTGGGAAAGCCAGGCGCACCCCCCGTTGGGGTCATCGGTAAGGCCGTAGTTGATGAAATCCCACATGGCCTCATCGGAGAGCCGGGCAAAAACGGTTTTGGGGCGCAGATGTTCGTATGCGGCCGCGCGGTTGCTCCACCAATCTCTGCGTCTCTGTGCCACGGTTACCATTGGAAAATCAAACGGCTCTTGTTCATTCCGAACCCTTTCCTCGACCATAGCCAGGAGATGGGGGGCCAAAAATACCGGATCAACCAGCACCAATTGGCTGAACAGATCCGGTCGTTTCACGGCCGCAACCATCGTAGCAACCCCACCTAACGAATGTCCCACCCCAATGACGCCGCGCAAATTTTGCTGATCAAAAAAGGCCACCAAATCATCGGCGATGCGCTGCCAGCTTTGCATTTCCTCTGGTTGCGCGTTCGGCCACAACGGGCGATGCTTGGCGGCCAACACCTGGAAGTTTTTGGTGAGGGCGTTCAGAAAAAGGCGGTAGCTGCCGGGAGGGTAGGCGTTGGCGTGGGCAAAATGAAGCAGCGGCCCATCGCCGCCATAATCGTGAAAGGGAATCATGAAAGACATTACTACTCCTGCAAGGATGACAAGGGGATGGTGAATGGTGAATGGTGAATGGTGAATGGTGAATTTAACCTTCACTGCTCACTGCTCACTGCTCACTGCTCACTGGTCACTGGTCACTGGTCACTGGTCACTGGTCACTGCTCACTGGTCACTGCTCACTGCTCACTGCTCACTGCTCACTGCTCACTGCCCACTGCTCACTGCCCACTGCCCAAATCAGACGCGGCGTTTCCCCAACCGGCCCAATCGCCGGTGGTATCGCCATTGGGGCCGGGTTCGGTATGAAAGGTGAGGGTAACAGATTGTCCGGCATAGGCAGCCAGAGAAAGGGTAACCGGATGCCATTTCTGATCTGGCAGGGCATTGCTGACGTGATGGCGGTACAGTTCCAGGGCTGCGCCAGATTCGGGTTGCAGTGTGACGACAAAAGTTGCGCCATCACCCCCCCAGGCCCAACTATCGGGAAACATGGCGACCCGGAACTGCAAGGCGACAGGCTGGGCGGGCAGGGTCACATTGTACTGCACTTGGGCGGGGGGGTGCATAAAAAGGGTATGGCTGGTGGGTTGGCCGGGTAGAGTGAAGGGGACAATGGCGAGGGGTTCGGCCGCGGCCGCGTCGTCAACCTCCATCTCCCCCTTCTCATAACGTTCCAGCAGGTTGTCTACCGTTAAAACCTGCAACACATCCGGCCCGGTCAGCCAGCCCTGTGCCCATCGTTCTGCCAGCCAATCTGCGGCTTCTGTTTGCTGGGCGTTGAGCAGTGCCTGGTGAACATCCTGATAAATGCGTTCGGCAAATTGCGGCCGCCAATCCACACTGGCATGAGTGGGATAGTGCGGACACTCGACCTCTGATTGTTGCAGGGCTGCGGCCGCTTCCGTGTATTGTTGGTTGGCAATCGCCAGGACACTCAAATCCTTCCGGAGTAAACAATGAGGCACAGGTTGATCCGTCAGGGGGAGCAACTGTTCTATCATGGTGATGGTTTGTTCCAGCGTACTCGTGGTGGTCGCGCCATGAATGGCAAAAATATTGGTGGCAAATGGCTGTACGGTGTAGGTTGGGTCGGTCAGGGGGGTGCGACGGTTCCAATCGGTGATCACCGTCCACACCTGCCCCCCCTGCCTGCCGCAATGCCAGGGCGTTGTCCAGGGTAAGCTGTCCCCCAATGAGAAGGGTGAGTTTGCGGCCGCGTAAATTGACATAATACGGCAGCGCATCCATCACGATATTGTCCCCTTGCGGAAAATTGAGCGAATAAGTCAACAAAACATCCCCATCCTGCCCCTGTTCCACCACATAATCCGCCGCCCCACGCCAATCTTCCAGCACCAGTTCATGCTCAGCCCGCACCTGGGGCAGATGAGTGAGTAAGATGAGGGAAGTGAGTAATAAGCAATAACCAGTTACCAGTAGCCAGTTATCAGTAACCGGTAGCCAGTGACCCGTCGCCTGAGTTCGCCTGAATTCGCCTGAGTTCCTACGAGTTCCTATGAGTTTTTGTCCCCACGCCAGCGTCATACCCACCGCCAGCAAATAAAGCGGCAACAGGTAAATGATATAACGAGGCCAGGCGGCGCGGTTGACCTGGAACAGAGTGATGAACAGGAGTGGCAAAGCGATGCTTGCTGCCAGATAAAGCAAGGTCGCCACTGTTTTGCCCGACCACGATAAGAAACCCCCCTACAAACAACGGCGCCATCAGATACGGCATAAGGCCAGCCGTTGTGCCCAAGGCATAACATCCAGCCTGTACCCCTTGCCCCAATGAGGCCATATTGAAGGAATTGGCCTGGGAACCCGCCCCCACATTGCGTGTTAAATCTTCTTGCAGGCGGTTGAGCCAGGGTAGATAAAGGAGAACGGTGAGGCTCGCGGCCGCGACACCCACCCCTACCCGCTGCCATTGCCTGCGTCGTAACTGATTTACCCCCCAACCTGCGATGATGACCGCCTGGACTGCCAGAAACACCAACGCCCCATAATGACTGTACAAATTCAACACGGTCGCGGCCGCAAATCCCAACCAATGCCCACCATAAGACCGTAACGGCTTCAGTAAACGTTTAGGGTCTGGCTCAATAATCCGGTACAACCAAAAAAAGGCCGCCAATGAAAAGGTCATCAACAGGGCATACTGGCGGGCTTCCTGAGAGTAACGCAGGTGAAAAGGAGATAGGGCCAGGAGTAAAGCCGCCCATAACCCGGCTTGCGGCCGCGCCATCCGTTGCCCCACCGCGATCAGCAGCGGCAAGGCCAATACCCCGGCCAACGCCGCAGGCAGGCGCAACCCAAACTCCGTTTCACCAAAAAGATTGATTGACCAGCGGGCCAAAATATGCAGCAGCGGCGGATGATCCAGTTCACGAGGCACGAGATTGGGGGGCGTCAGGGTAACGACCCGCACGGTGAAAATCTCATCAAGCCAGAAACTGTCGCCGCCCAGGTTGATCATACGAACCGCAAAACCCAGCCCGATGATAAGCAGGGCTGCCAGAAGCCAGGAGCGGTGTTGGCGTGAAAAGATCATTGCCGTATAGCGGACGGTTATCTGCTCAGATCGAGCCGGTCTCACTGCGACTGCGCTCTGTGCAGACTCTGACCGCTCTCACTGGGGTAAGATAGTCTCAATTCAACTAAATGTTGGTATTGCCAATCCCGTTCTTGGGCCGCGGCCGCATCCGCTTCGGCGGGGGTGCTGGCTCTATGGATCGCTTGTTGGGCATAAATGGCCGGGCCATAAGCATGGCGGTCAACATGGGCCGTGGCCACTGCCTGACCAGCGGCACGGGCGGCAGAACGAGCCGGACTATCTTCACCGACATCACGCGCGGCCGCGTGAGCATCCAGCGACGCCTTACGAATCACCGCCATCTTAAACACCCCCGTTTCTAGCCAGGTTTGCAGCGTATTAAGGGCCTGGCGCGGGCGATTGTCGTCAGGGAAATTTTCCTCAAAGAAAGGCATCACTCGTTCGGCACAATCAATTGCCCAAAGCGCTAACGTTTTTTGGTCAGTTTGGCCTACCAGCGTTAGCATCTCTTCATCTGGACTCGCAATAGAGAATTTGGGTTTTGCCATGCTTATATTTGCCGATACTTGAACGCGCCGCCCACGAGGGTGGCGTCAATGGTGACGTTGATTAGCTCGTGGGGTGAAATGGCGCTGAGGTCGCAGTCAAAAATGGTGAGATCGGCCAGTTTGCCGGGGGTGAGTGAGCCAAGTTGATGTTCCTGACCGCTGGTGATCGCGGCCGCAGTCGTAAACCCTCGTATCGCCTCTGCCAGACTCAGCCGCTGGGCCGGATACCAGCCATCCTGACCCGGTGTGCCATCGGCCCGCCGCCGCGTCACCGCCGCATGAATCCCCCGCATGGGTTCGATGGATTCTACCGGGGCATCGGAGCCAAAAACAAGCAGTGCGCCCGTTTCGGCCAGGGTGCGCCAGGCGTAGCTGGTTTGCGCCCGGTCGCCCCAGTAGCGGTCGGCCATCGCCATGTCCCCCGTGGCGTGAATGGGTTGCATCGAGGCGATAATCTGGTGCTGAACCAGCCGGGTGATGTCGCTGGGGTGAAGAATCTGTACGTGTTCGATGCGGTGACGGCGTTGTTGCGGCCGCACCCCCCGTTCCGCTTCCTCTTGCCGCACCGCTTCATACACATCAATAATGTCATGGTTAGCCCGGTCGCCGATGGCGTGGACGGTCACACTCAGCCCATGCAAACTGGCGGTCGAGGCGATCTCCTTCATCGTCTCCTTGTCGGTGACGACGATGCCCCGGTTGTCTGGCTCCCCCTCGTAAGGTTCGATCATGGCGGCGGTGCGCGGCCCTAATGCCCCATCGGCAAAAATTTTGATGCCACCAATACGAAGCCATTCGTCGCCAAAACCGGTTTGTAGACCCACTTCAACCGCATGGTCCAGCTTCTCCGCCGGGATGTTTTTGACCACGCGCAGACCGAGTTCGCCGCTCTGGTGGAGTTGTTGCAGGGCGCGGAAACAGAATGGGCCATCGAAGTCGTGGATACCGGTCAGCCCGGCCTGCCAGGCTTTTTCCTGCCCGACACGCATCGCGGCCGCGATCTGTTCTACCGTCGGTTTGGGGATGATGTCGTTGACCAGGCCAATGGCCGTTTCCAGCAAGATGCCGGTGGGTTGGCCGTCTGCGCCACGCTGGATTTGACCACCTTCGGGGTCGGGGGTGTGGGGGGTGATCCCGGCCATTTTGAGGGCCAGGCTGTTGGCCCAGGCGGAATGGCCGCTTTTTTCGGTGAGGAGCATGGGGATGTGCGGGGCGATCCCGTCGAGGTGAGCCGCTGTCGGCCAGGCGCGGTCGGGCCAGATGTCTTGTTTCCAGCCGCGGCCGCGGAGCCATTGACCGGTGGGGTGGGTTGCGGCCGCGGCCCGCACCCGTGCCAGTGCTTCTTCCAGGCTGGGCAGTTCAAACAAATCTACCACCTGGAGTCCCAGGCTGTACCATTGGAAGTGAACGTGAGAATCAAGCAGACCGGGGGTGACGGTGCGGCCGCGCAAATCCAGCCATTCGCCGCCCGGAGCCAACAACCGTTTCATCGCCGCATCCGTGCCGACGGCCAGAATCCGGTCGCCGTGTATGGCGATGGCGGTGGCCTGCGGCTGATGTTCGTCCATCGTCATGATGTTGCCATTGGTGAGAACAAGGGTAGCAAACATGGGAACTCCTGGGGGAAAGTGAGCAGTTAGCAGTTAGCAGTGAGCAGTTAGCAGTCAGCGAACCAGTAACCAGTAACCAACCAGGCTATTTTACAAACGGATTACATCTGGGCGAATTTTGTTTGACAATTGGGCGTTATCTTTCACCATTATTGATACGCATCACGCATCACGCATCACGCATCACGCATCACGCATCACGCACCCAAAAGGAGACTTCTCATGTTTCGTAGACCCGCTTTCCGACGACGCCCTTTCCTCATTCGCCCCGGCATTGGCTGGCGGCGACGCCCCGTTTTTCTCGGTGGCTGTGGCTTTGTCAGCCTGATGATGTTTGCCTGCTTCATGCTTCTACTCATGGCGCGAATCCTCCGCTAATGTCATCCCTTCAGCCATGCTCGGGGCAAGGCTGGGGAGCACGTGTTATGCTGAGAGTATCCATAGGCAAAGAGCCTATTCAATGAGTACAGAAACTTTGCCGTGTCATGCTGAACGCAGTCTTCGGAGTGAAGCATCCCGTACATCTAGCTCGTAGGGATTCTTCCTCGAAGACTCGTCAGAATGACAAGTTTCTGAGTAGCTATCTATTACCCATAAGCTCCTATTGGAAAAAGGTGAGGTAAACTGAGACCTTCATCATTTGCCATAGGAGACGTATGCCGTTTGAGTACCTATCAAGAAACCAGTGACAATTGGGTTCGGGAAGAATTCGCTACTATCGAATTGTCAGATGCCCGACTTAACCGACGGTGCCAAGAAGTTGCCGACACCCTGGCCCAACAGGTGGGTCGCCCTATCAATCAAGCGTGTGAAGATTGGGCGGCAACGAAGGGAGCATATCGCCTTTATGCCCATGAGAAGGTGACACCCGACCAGATCATCGCCCCCCATCACGGGCAAACGGTTGAACGGATGCAGCAACATGCACTGGTTTTGGCGATACAAGACACCACCTTTTTCAATTACACCCATCACCCGGCGACAACCGGCTTGGGCATGATTGGCAAGAAGGCGCAAAAACAGCGGGGCTTTGCCATGCATACGACCCTGGCCGTGACACCCAAAGGTCTGCCCTTGGGTTTATTGACCCAGGCCTTTTTCACTCGTCCTGAGAATGAACCCAGTCATACGCCGAATGAATGCCGGAAACAACCGATAGAAGAAAAGGAAAGTTATCGTTGGCTGAAGGCTTTGGAACAAACCATCACGCTGAGTCCAGGGTCTGTCAGAACTGTAACTGTCTGTGACCGTGAAGCGGATATCTATGACATGGTTGCTCTGGCCGAAGAGAAGAAAGCCCCCTTGTTGGTTCGTGCTTCGCATGACCGTACTGTGCTGGAAGCGGCAGAAAAGAAGTTACGGGCGACCGTGGCTCGACAGGCTAGTCGGGGTGCATTGACCTTGCAATTGCCCGCCACCGAGAAGCGACCCGCCCGTGAAGCCGTCGTTTCCGTTCGTTTCGCCCGCGTCAAACTCAAACCACCCTGGCGACCTGAGCAGAAGAAACTGCCGCCCGTGACGCTTCAGGCCATTTTAGTCCGTGAGGACAACCCGCCAGCCGATGCCGAAGCCGTCGAGTGGTTACTCCTGACGAATGTGCCAGTGGACACCTGGGAAGATGCCCTTGAAGTCATCGGCTGGTATTGCACCCGCTGGCAGATTGAGGTCTTTCACAAAATCCTCAAATCTGGTTGTCGCGTCGAATCGGCTCGCCTCAAGACGGCCACCCGCCTACAGAACCACTTGGCTTTGCTGTGTGTTATTGCCTGGCGACTGCACTGGTTAACCTATCTGAACCGCTGTGAACCAGAGCAACCTTGCACGCTGGCTTTGACCCAAGTCGAGTGGCAGGCTCTTTACAGCCGTATTCATCGCACCACAACCTTGCCTGAAGCAGTCCCTACCATTCGCCAAGCTGTACGCTGGATTGCTCAATTAGGTGGCTTCCTAGGACGCAAAGGCGATGGTGAACCGGGTGTAACCGTTATTTGGCGCGGTTGGCAACGCCTTCAGGACATTGCCGATACCTGGTTTCTTGTTAAGAGCAGTCACCCAGATTTGTGGGTAATAGATAGTTCTGAGTAGGGGTCTGCGATGAGGCATCCCATAGACCACTGTTTGGACCAAGCCACACAGGCTTAACACAAGGTTTCTGACGGAATTGTACAAACAACCCGCTGGCCCTGTTAGCCATTTTGCACGAATTTGACAGGATGACCTGTTTCAGGTTGACGCAAATGATTTCTTTGTTACTATTCCGACCCATGTCTACGCACGTCAGCCAACCCATTTTGCGCCTGCGCCGCCGCCGTCCTAGCCAGTCTACCAGTCTGGTTTTTTGGGTTGTCTGATTAAGTAAGTAAAAATAACAGCAAAACCAAAGCCCACCAGACTGGCATGAGTCTGGTGGGCTTTTTTTGTTTACGGAGAAGAGGGGAACTCGTAGGAACTGGGGGAACTCAGAGGAACTTCCCGACAAGTGCCCGGTGATGGGGATTACAACAACGGATTGGATGAAGGAACGGATTTTTCCTGCCGTTGACCGTTGACAATTAACCATTAACCATTTTTCGAGTTCCCAGAGTTCCCAGAGTTCCCAGAGTTCCCAGAGTTCCCAGAGCTCCCCAGGAGTCCCTATGATTCGAGTCGGCATTTATGGCACAACCGGCTACACCGGGGTGGAGTTGGTCAAAATTTTGCAGAGGCATCCCCAGGCGGAGATTGTGTTTGCCACATCGGCGTCGTCGGCAGGGAAGAGTTTGCGGGATCTGTTCGCGGCCGCGCCGCCCATCCCCCTCATCCACCCCGACCACGCGCCGCTGGACCAGATTGAGGTGGCCTTTTTGTGCCTGGGGCATGGGGACGCGGCCGCGGTCGCCGTCAAGCTGTTGCAGGCGGGTGTCCGGGTGATTGATCTGAGTGCCGATTTTAGATTGAAGGACGCGGCCGCGTACCAGCACTGGTATCATCACCCCCACCCCTGCCCGGAACTGCTCGCTTCTGCCGTCTACGGCCTCACCGAATTGCCCGCGAACAACTGCCCCAGGCCCAACTCGTCGCCAACCCTGGCTGTTACCCCACCAGCATTTTGCTCGCCCTGCGGCCGCTCTGCTCAGCCAACGCCATCGCGGGCACAGTCATCGCCGACAGCAAATCGGGGGTTTCCGGGGCGGGGCGGGTGCCCAAACAAAACACCCATTTTGTCGAGGTAGCCGACAATTTCAGCCCATACAGCATTGGCCGCCAGCACCGCCATCTGCCCGAAATCGAGCAGGGGCTGGGAATGTGGCAGAATGAACCGCCCTCGCTCATCTTCTCGCCCCACCTGTTGCCCGTGCCGCGTGGTATCCTGTCTACCATTTACGTCCCCCTGCACCCCGGCTGGACGGACAAAAAGTTACACGAGTAGGGCAGGCGGTGCAAAATATGAATGGGATGATGGGGGTAGATGAGAGGATGGGTTTGTTGTAAATACGTGATGCGTGATGCGTAATCCATTTTCTTATGCATCATGTATCACGCATTATTCGAGGTGCGTGATGCAAATCATCAAAATTGGCGGTAACGAGCTGATCAGCCCGATTTTTTGAGCGGGTTGGCGCAAAAGTGGCGGCTATGAAGGGGTCGGTGGTGATTGTGCATGGCGGCGGCAAGGCCATCGCCGAGATGCAGACCCGCCTGGGCATTCAGCCGGTGAAGGTGGATGGTTTGCGGGTGACGGACGGGGAATCGTTGCTGATTACGCAAATGGTGTTGTCCGGCCATACAAATAAATTGATTGTGACCGCCTTGCTCCGGGCGGGGGTGAATGCCATCGGCCTGAGTGGGGTGGATGGCGGCCTGTTGCAATGCCAGAAGAAATGCCATCCGGCGGCCGACCTGGGTTTTGTGGGTGAGGTGATCCAGGTGCGGACGGATGTGTTGCACGTTTTGCTGGCGCAGGGCATGGTTCCCGCTGGTTTCGCCGGTGTCGGTGGAGATGGGGACGGGGCAGGTGTATAACGTGAATGCGGACGACGCGGCCGCATCCCTCGCCTCCTCGCCCTCCACGCCCACCAACTCACCTTCATCTCCAACGTACCCGGTGTCCTCGACCCACAGGCCAGCTTTATCCCCATCTCACCCCCAGCCAAACCGAAAACCTCATCCAACAAGCCATCATTCACGGCGGCATGATCCCCAAACCCGCGCCGCCCTCGACGTGGTGCAAAAAGGTGTGCCGCAGGTGCGGATTACCAATTTGGAAGGGCTGTTGGGTGGGGGAACCGTGTTTGAGGAATGATGAAACAATTAATTGTTGAATTGTTGAACTGTGAATTGTTAATGAAGTGGGGACTCGCCTATATTAACCATTCAACAATTCACCAATTCACAAATTAATTATTTTTTACGCAAAGGAAACCCTATGACCCAAGAGCTTCTCGCTTTAGCCGAAAAATATTTAGTGCCGACGTATGCGCGGCCGCAGATCGTCTTTACATGGTGAAGGCGCGTATCTGTACGATGATGCGGGCAACCGTTACCTCGATTTTGTGGCCAGGATGTTTACGCTCCTGGGCCACGCCGACCCCGCCTGGGCACAGGTGGCGGAGCAGGCCACAGTTGATCCAACTCAGCAACCTGTACCACAATGTGCCGCAACTGCTCCTGGCCCAAAAACTGGTCGAAAACTCCTTCGCTTGACATGCTGTTTTTCAGTAACACCGGCGCAGAAGCCAACGAAGCCGCCCTGAAATTTGCCCGCAAATACGCCCGCGTGCGTCACGGCGAAGGCAAAACGGGTTTCGCCGCCTTCAGTCACAGCTTTCATGGCCGGACGATGGGGCGTTGGCGACGACGCACAAGGCGAAGTATCGGGGGAGCCGTTCGCGCCGCTCAGTGCCCGGTGGGTCCTTTGTCGAGTACAAACGAATCAAGGCCGGGGCCCCGGCGGTGATTGGGCCGGAGACGTGTGCCGTGATTGTGGAACCAATCCAGGGTGAAGGGGTGCACACGGACGCGCCCAATTTCCTGCGTGGTCTGCGTGCCTTGTGCGACGAACAGGACGCCCTGCTCATCTTCGACGAGGTGCAATGTGGCATCGGTTGCACCGGCCATCTCTGGGCCTACCTGTGCGTCTGGGAGTCATGCCGGACATGATGACCATCGCCAAGCCATTGGCGGGGGGTTTACCGTTGGGGGCGGCGTTGGTGACGGAGCGGGTCGCGGCCGCGATTCAGCCTGGTGATCATGGCAGTACGTTTGCCGGGGGGCCAATGGTATGCGCGGCCGCTCTGCACGTCTTCGAGCGCATCAACCAGCCCACCTTCCTGGCCCACGCTGAGGAAACCGGGGCCTAACCTGCGCCATCGCCTGGAAACATTGGAGTCGGACAAGGTAGTGGATGTGCGCGGGCTGGGGCTGATGGTGGGGTTGAGCTAAACGTACCGGTAGGCGGATGTGATCGATGGCCGCGGGAAGCAAAGGTCTGCTCCTGGTCAACGCCGGGGACAACGCTATTCGTTTCGTACCACCCTTGACGGTCACGCGGCCGCAGATTGACGAAGCGATGACGTCTTGAGCGCATGTTTGAATTAAACGGGACGGAACTCGTGGGAACTCTGGGGAACTCTGGGAACTCGGTCAGCAGTGAGCAGTTAGCCGTGAGCAGTGACCAGTTACCAGTCACCAGTTATCAGTCACCAGTGATCGGTGAGCCGTTAGCCATTCACAATTCACAATTCACCATTCACCATTCACAATCTCACAATTGACCAACTTCCAGTCTCCAGTCCCTCAGTCTCTCAGCCTCAATCTCGCAGTCTCTCAGTCTCTTCCCTTGTCTCGCCTCGCCACCCACTACCGACGTCCACGGCATTGCCGCCCTGGTCAACGGAATACGCCCGGCGTGGCGACTTACTGCTCCCGGTCGGCCCAGGCCATCTCGCACGGCATCGGCAACTGGTCCAGAATGAATGGGATGGGGTGATTGGGGGGTGTGTGTTTGCTGCGCTGCGCCACACCACCGGCCGTCGCGGGATGCGCGCCCCTGGCCGTATCCGTACAGCGCAAGGGCCAGGGCATCGGGGCAAAACCCGTGCACGCCCTCATCGCTGAAGCCAAAAACCCGGGCACATCCTTGACCTATTTACGGTTCTGTTACCCGTGCCGTGCCCTTCTTTCTCGCCTGCGGCCTCACCATCACCCGACAAACACGGCTCCCCGAAAAAAGTGTGGCACGGACCGCTCAGAAATGCCCCCGCTCCTCCAACTGCGCGACGAAACGGATAGGGGCTGGGATTGTTGTGAGGCGTGAGGCGATGGGGTGTGTGAGTTTGTCACCTTGTTTTTGCGCAAAATAACCCCGTTTCTATTCTGGTCATGCAAAATAAGGGGGTTCCTACTTTTGTCATGCAAAATAGAGGGGTTTCTACTCCCAAAATCGCTCCAAACAAGGCAGTAAAGCCGATGTCAGGGGCGAGGACTTTAACAATTTTACGGATAAGAGTCGGTCAGCTTCCATGTGGACAAAACCAGGGATGCGCATCAGGTCGCGGCCAATGCGCAGAGGGCCATAGGTAGCAAAGGGTGAATTCGCCAGATAAGTGCGGGCAAAGAAAGCCAGGTAGTTGTGAGCCATATCGGTCAAGATAACCCAGGCTTCTTGAGCATCCCGCTTGTGTTTGCGCCGTTTGTCCAAAAAGAGACCGCCACTCTTGTCGGTGCGAAACTCAATTTCAGCCGCACCGCGTTGGTCGTAAAGTTCCAAAGTGCGCGGGCCACCCAAGTGAAGGGTACTGAGCAGGTAGGCATGTTTCCAACCTGTGTTCGTGTGGTAACGAATAACGAAGGTTTCAACCGGACGAGAAAAGCGGCCCAAGGTTGGGGCACAACCAATAAAACGGTCTGCTCGCACCTGCCGCCACCGCTGGACTAAGCCCACCAACTTGGCGGTGCGCCGATGAGAACACCCTTTGGCCAGAACCTGATAATCCCGTTCCAACAACCAGTTAATGTTCTCATCACCGCCGAAACCTCGATCTAACCGCCACACAACTTTCGCCCGATGTTCACTGGGTAGACATAAACGCTCTTCAAAGGTCAATACCGCTGGTGTCAAGCAGTTGCTACTATGTTGTTGACCCGGATACAACTGCGACAAGAGCGATTCATGGTAAGCGGGAATCATCACCCGAGCTAACTGCCGACCAGTAGCGTTTTTTCACCCAGATAACCTTTGGTGCTCTCCTCAGCGGCCGCACTGGCCAACAAAGGGGTCAGGTCTAAATCCAGCACCAGGGGTTTGCGCCAGTCGTGTTGCGGTAGTCGGCTGTGGGCTTGCCAGAAAGCCCAACCCACTTCGCGCAAACGAGCGATGGTTTCGGGACGAAAGGCATCCAGTGTCCGTGAAATGGTAGACTGCTCCGCCAACGCTTCTCGCCCCCATGCCTGGGCTAACATAGGGTCAGCTCGTAGCGTGGTGTTGAGCAAATATAAGCTCGAAAAGCCTGCTAAAATCAGTAGGAACGCATCCTGCAATTTCTCACCGACGCTATGGGTACACTTCTTTTTCAGAATAGCGTCAAATTGGTTCAGGCTTGCCAGTTCTTGGCGCTGTCGCAGAGCATAGCCGAGCGCACACAGAGGAGCATAGGATGTGTTAAAGAGCGTATCTATCACGTCAAAGTGGGGTTTCATGGCTTTTTCCTCGCTTGGAAGCACAATCGCTATTTGCAAAATTCCTTGGCACGATTGTGCCTTTTTTCAGCGAGGAGGGCACTTTTACGCCACAATAGCGAGTTCAACCCCACTTATTTTGCATCATCGATTTCAAACCACCTTATTTTGCGCAAAACTATATTTTAGCTCTTTTACAACATTTGACCCCTATTCTCTCGAAGACCACCTTAAGGCAGATGAGTCTCATCATCTGCGCCGTATTAGCTATGACAGGGCGGGTGACCATGTTAGGTATCTCGCGCTGGAGTGACAAAGGGGGAAGTTATCGGACAGTGCAACGATTCTTCCAGACGACCATTCCCTGGGCGCAAGTGCTATGGTCGTTCTTTCATAGCCAACTTCAGGAACCTGATGTGGTTTATGTGTTAGCCGGTGATGAAAGCGTCATCAGTAAATCAGGGCAACAGACCCATGGGTTAGACCGCTTTTTCTCGTCCCTATATGGGAAGCCCATACCCGGTATCGCTATCTTTGCCTTATCCCTCATTGACACCCAAGCCCGTCGTTCCTACCCAGTCATGGTTGAACAAGTCGTGCGGAGTGCCGAAGAAAAAGCCGCTAGCCAAGAAAAAGCCCAACAACGTCAAGCGAAACAGAAAGAAGGGCAAGCCAAGAAAAAACCAGGGCGTCCCCCAGGCAGCAAGAATCGGAATAAAGCAGAAGTTTGCCTGACACCGGAGTTGCAACGGATTCAAGACATGGTCAAGCAATTTCTGCTTCTCGCTGGTCTAGCCGTTCCTTTGACCTACCTGGTCATGGATGGTCATTTTGGTCACAACAACGCGCTGCAAATGGTTTTGTCAACCGGTCTCCATCTCGTATCCAAGTTACGCTGGGATTCGGCTCTCTTTTTTGACTACCAAGGTTCTGACCAACGGCGCAAATACGGGGGCAGAATTGATTACGCCAACATCCCCGCCAACTGCCTTAAAGAGAGAACGATTAAGGACGGCATTCGCACCGATATTTACCAGACCACAGCCCGGCACAAAGAGTTCGGACAACGGCTTAACGTCGGCATTATCGTCAAAACGAATGTCAAAACAGGGGTTTGGGGTCATGTCATCTTGTTTTCCAGCGACCTTGACTTAGCCTGGGATAAGGTCATTGAGTACTATCGGTTGCGCTTTCAGATCGAATTCAATTTCCGCGACGCCAAACAATACTGGGGTCTGGAAGATTTCATGAACATTGAGAAAGCGCCCGTAACCAACGCCATCAACTTGTCCCTGTTTATGGTCAATGTCTCCCAACGCTTATTACGCGACCTGCGGCAAGAGGAATCAAATGTTAATGTGCTGGATTTGAAAGCCCTCTATCGTGGTCACAAATATGTGGTGGAAACGATAAAATTGCTTCCGCAAAAACCAGAGCCAATTTTATTGAGCGCGATTTTTAACCGAATTTCTGGCTTGGGCAGGATTCATGCCCCCCAATCCAGATGTTCCTCACCCTAAGTTGGCGAAGGTATTGTTAAGCGGAAAGCGATTGTTTTATTCGATTTCTCATTAACTCTTCTTTTCCTTCAACTAATGAAGCATATATTTTCTTCTCTTTTGGTAGTCTCTGTTTAATAAGACGGTGAAGTTGCGTTCGGCGGCATGTAACCGTTCAGTTGTGATTCAAACAGGCTGAAAAGAGGTCAGTTGAGCCACAGGCAACAAAGAAGGCAGGGGCAACCCAGAACCAAAGGCCCGGCAGGCTTCCGTCAAGAAACCAAGGACATGACGATGCTGGCGACGCAGGGAAATAACCACCGTCAAGAGACGTTCCACAAAACGGCTTCCAGCCTGACTTTGGGTGCCAAAGCTGCGTTTGCGCCAGAGGACGCCCCGACGCAAGGCTTGCTCAGCGGCATTGTTAGTCGGCTCAACCCCTTCATGGTCAACAAAGCGCCACAACGCCGCTTTATGGCGGAGCAAGTTACGACAGGTGGCCTGGGTCTGCCGGTGCGGCACCAAGAGGGTGGTCAACTCCAACAGGGCCTCAATCTCTTGGCGAATGGGTTGCATGGCCGTCTGGAAAGCAGCGCGGGTGACGGTGCCATCGCGGACTCGATGCCAGAGTGTAAACATCTGCCAGGTCTGGTTCAGCAACAGGCGACCCATCACCGCCGACTCGCCACCTCGATCTACCAAAGCCTGGAAATCACGCTGCAAATGAGACCAACACAGTTGATGGCGTTCATCCGGCAACCCTTTGTAGGCACTATGCCGATCAGAACCGACGATACCCGCATAGTCGGTACCCAACAAAGCCACGACCCCTTGCTGGCTACGGCTGGCCTGAAGCAAAAAGAGCACCACCTCTGGTGTAGAGGCGACCCACAGCCAACAAGAATGGTCTTCTTCGCGCCAGCTCGTTTCATCGACATTAACCGCTGGTTGCTGCTGCAAAAAGGTTTGGGCTTCCTGCACGGGTGCAACCAACGCCTGGCTGAGTCGGTGCTCTTGTGCCGACACCGTGCCCAAGCCCATCGCCACGCCAAACAAGGTGTCCATCAACTCTTGAATATCCCGGTGGCTGACCCCAAAGCGACCACTCAAGTAACCCGTAGTGGCTTGCACCCGTGGCCTAAAACTGCCTGCGGGCATCGCTGTTGGCCATTGCCCTCGTGTCTGTTGACCACAAGCCACCAAGGCAAACTGTGAACCTGATACTCGATTATCTCCGGTTCGATGGCAGGCACCTCCGTCACCTGACGGCGGCTGGGTTGCGGGTCGTATCCCAACAGCAACGTACCACAATGAACGCACTCATGAGGACGACTCACGACAAATCGGCTCACCTGCTCGGCTGGTTTCAGCGACCGCCCTCGACCTTCATGACCGGGTTGCCCCCCCCGTTTCCGTTTCCCTTTAGCCACTGGTGGCTTCCGTTTCACCGAGGGCGGGTCGCTGGAAGGGGGTTTGGATGAGTTCTGTGAATTCTTGTTCACCTGCTCCCGCAGCTGGGCCACCTCTTGCTGCAACTGCCCGACCGACGCCAGTAACGTTTGCACCAACTGCCGCACCGCTACTGGTGTGACTTGCCAATCGCTCTGGGAGATGCCGGGAGGGGGATCGGTGACGCTCATTCTTGCAGTATGCCTGTTTTTTATCTTTCAGGCTATGGCCCTTTTTTGTAATTGACTCCGTTCAAACTACATCTGAACGGTTACCATTTGGAGTGCGGTTAACATGAAAACCGCTGAGGCACTGATTGCTTCAGGACGGATGGAGCCAGCGGGTTTACGGGCTTTTGCCGCCCGCAAACAGGAAAAATCGGCTATTTATGCGTATGAACAAGAAGACCGCCCATTGGCCGAACAGGTTGAAACGGCTTTACGAGCCAACCCGGACGCCTGGGCTTTTTTTTACGACTCAGGCTCCCTGGTATCAACGAACGGCCAGCCATTGGGTGATGAGTGCCAAAAGGGAAGAAACCCGTCACAAACGGCTGGCGACGCTCGTTGAAGATTCGGCGCAGGGACGAACGATTGGCCCGCTAACGCGCAAGTGATCACGCGGCCGCGACCCTATGAAGATATGATGCGGCGATGGGGCGAAAAGATCGCCGTGTCACCCCGTCGGTCTTACGCGACCTCTCCCACCTTTTCCGCCCGTTTCTGGATCACATCGCCGACTTGAATGGTGCCCGGCTGGATCACTTTGGCGTAAATGCCACGCAGGCGCAGTTGCCGCCCGCTGGGTGAGTTGACCCAGCGGATGGCGTCATGGCCCAAACCGGGCGGTAAACTTATCGCAGCCCGTGTGGGGCATCGCCGTAATCTCTAACAAGGGCTGTTCTATGGTTAACTGCTGGCCTGGGGTAAATTTTCTGGGGTCAGGTCCATGTCCACAAACAATTGATCACCGGCCAGACCCAGCAACGACCGCGATCTGGGGTCCAGGGTTTGGATGGCTCGGGCATTCATCAAGGTGATTTGCATGTCTGGATGGGCCGAGCCGTCGTCGGTGCGTTTGCTCCCGCGCACGTGCCAATTGTCACCCACCAGCCCCTCGGTTGGGTCCAGTTGGCCGCTAGCCAGCACCTCACGCTGCTCTACGCTCGGTCAGGCGACAATCATTTCTGGTTGGCCTCATCCTGTGGCGATTGGCCTATCCAGGCCATGGCCGCCTGCAACTCTGTTTCCGTCGGATATTCATTCATCATTTCATAACCTCGTTTGTGGGGAATACGGATCCGTTGTCTAGCTATACTCATCACGGTCATAAAGTGACATTTGTTTGGAGACTTGTACAGCTTAACACAAGTCCTTAGCCGGTTTAGTCAGCCCATCCCCTGACCCCTTCCCGGGGGGAACTACGAACCACGCCGTTTTTTCCAAGCGAAGGCCCCGAAAAACCACTGTCTCCCCGCCCACTGAAACGGGGTTAGGGGTGGGGGTTTCCGGCGACAAACGAATGGTGAGACTTGTCCTAAAAACATACGTCCACCTTTCGTAAAACTGTACTGGAGACTGGAGACTCGTTAATCTCTACTCTCCAGTCTCTTTGAAAATGTCAGATTATGCCCTGTGGCAGTATATCTGCTTAAGTGTACTGATTCTGGGCGCGGGGAATAGCGCCAATATGAGCGGCAAAACAGGGTGATTTGGCGTCACGTAGGGAAAAAATGGTTTGTGATCAGGAGTCTTCTTGTTATCATCAGAAGGCTTATTTTGCCAGCCCACCTGAGTCGGTTTGGCAAAAGTTTTAGCCAGTATACCCACAAATCGAGGCACACCATGAACGATTTAATCAAAAAATTAACCGAAGCGTATGGCCCATCAGGGTTTGAGGATCAGATGCGTGATCTGATTCGCCCGGAAGTGGAGCCGTATGTGGATGAAATAAGTGTGGATGCGATGGGTAATCTCATCACGTTTAAGAAGGGGGACGGCCGCGGCCGCAAAATTTTGGTCGCCGCGCATATGGATGAAATCGGGGTGATGGTCACCCATATCACCGAAAAAGGGTTCCTGCGTTTCACCAACATCGGCGGCGTGTTTCCGCACACACTCATGGGCGGCCGCGTGCAGTTTGCCAATGGGACAACCGGCGTCATCTATAGCGAGCGGGTAGACGATTGGAGCAAGATCAATGGCCTGGACAAACATTATATTGATGTGGGAGCCACCAGCCCGGAAGATTGCCCGGTAGAAGTGGGAGATGCGGCCGGTTTTATGCGGCCGCTCATCGTTCAGGGTGATCATCTCATTGCCAAAACTATGGATGACCGCATTGGCTGTGTCATTATGATCGAAGCCATGAAGCGGATGCCAGCCAGTCCACATGATATTTATTATGTTTTCAGTGTGCAGGAAGAAGTGGGCACACGCGGAGCCGAAGCCGTCGCCAACCGCATCAACCCGGAGATTGGTTTGGCGGTGGACATTACCCCGGCCGGTGATGTGCCAGGCACGCAATATGGGGCTTTGGCGCTGGGCAAAGGCACAGCCATCAAGGTCAAGGATACCGGCATGATCGCCCATGCCGGGTTGGTTCGCCTCATGAAACAGCGGGCCAAAGAAGCGAATATTCCCTATCAGTTGGAAGTGTTAGAACGGGGTTCGACCGATGCGCGGGCGATGCAAGTAGCTAATGCCGGGAGTATCGCGGGCTGTATTTCTGTGCCTACACGGTATGCCCATTCCCCCAGCGAAACGGTAGACATCAACGATGTGGAAGCGTCTATCAACTTGCTCGTGGAACTGTTGACCAAACCGATTGATCTGTAAGTGGTACCAAAAAGACCCAAAAAAACCTGCTCGCGAGCAGGTTTTTTGTTTGACTGTTGTGGTGACGACTGATAACGGCCCGTTCAGGCGGCCATTGCGTAAGCACCCATCATGGGTTGCTGCTGCATTTGGTAGACCTTAGCCGCATCTTGTCGGTTGTTCGCTTCAAGTTTCTTGAGAATGTTGTGTACATGGTTTTTAACCGTGCCACACTCAATGAACAACCGGCCAGCAATCTCTTGATTGGTACAACCAATGCTGATGAGATTCAGGATTTCCAACTCTCGGGGACTGAGGGTGTCCAGTTGGTTTATTCTCGTTTCGGTTAACAGAGCTAGAGAGCGCAGGGTGGATAGTTGGGCCAGCCGCTCTATCATGAGGGCGGCGACGGTGGGTGATACCAGAGCTTTTTCTTCTTGGAGCGCTTCCAGCTTACGGGCAATCTCATCCACTGATTCCTGGCGCAGAACATATCCCGCCGCTCCGGCTTCCATATACTGAAGAATCGCCTTAGGATCATCGTTTACCCCAGTAATAATCACTTTTACTTCAGGATAGTCCAGGCGTATATCTTCCAATAACTTGATAGCCGATTTGTCTTCTAAATTTGCCCCCAATAAGACAACATGAGCATGACGGAGTAAAAATTTCAGCTCTTCGGCAGTTGTGGCACAGCCGACAATGAAAATGTTGGCTTTTTCGCGAAGAGCCGCGCACAGGGAATCGCAGAGGTAGCGAGTATTATCAGCAACGAGTACGCGTATCATTTAAGTTACTCCTTATTTGTCTTGAAATATTGGGTGAACCGTCACCAGGAAAACGTGAGACTTATTACTATATCTAAAGGCCCGGCCAGGGGGGGGCACCGGCGCGGGGGCCCCCCCGGCGGGCCCGGGCGGGCCGCAGGGGGGCGGGCCCCGCGGTGCCGCCCCGGCGGGGGGCCCCGGGGGGGGGGGCGGGGGGGCCCCCCCGCCCCCCGGCCCCCCCAGGGGGCCCCTCCGCCACGCGGCCCGGGTCGCCCGGGGGTCGACTCGGACCGTCTACACCCCTTGGCGAGTTATTAAGAAAAGCCGTGTTTAAAAAAATGGGGTGTTACCCTACTAGACAGGCAAACTTAAATGTATATTGAGTTATATCGCTCCCTATGCCGAGGTATATATCCCTCAGCAGAAGCTTTCCATAAAATAGGAGAGTTGTATTAGGGTAAAAGAGCGTCGTTCAAGCTAGCTTTACAAATGAGTGAGATGATTTGGTAAAAATCGTCCTACTAAATGTCAAGCCCTGTTTGCCAACTTTTGAACCACACCGGTAAAAGTCAATTCTATGGAGAGGACAATGAATCGATTCATTGTGAAAGGTCAGTGGAGACAGTTTAAAGGTGAAATTCGGCGCCAGTGGGGTAAGCTTACCCATAACACTGGCGGTCAGGTTAATGGTGAGTACGAGAAGTTAGCAGGTCGTATTCAGGAACGATATGGGCGCACCCGTGAAGAGGCGCAAGAGCAGATTGAAGAATATGTGCGGCGTCATACGACGGTGACTAATTAGGTTGCGGTTTTCCTGAAGGTTTCTGAGAGGGTTTAGATATACCTACCCAGAGGTGGGAACTTATATAGGCGGGGGTTTTCGGGGCGTTCGCCCCAAACCCCTGCCTCTTTGGCGTTCAGGAGTCGAGGCTTTAGCCGGGTGGGTTGGCCCGCTAAAGCGGTCACTACGAACAAGAGTGGGGATATGGGGAGTCGAGGCTTTAGCCGGTAGAGCCAGCGGGGTTATGTCTGGCCTAGCTGGATGATGACATGGTGAAGCAGACCGTCATTTTGCAGGGGTAAGGCGCTTTCCGTGAGGGTGGTGCCATCGAGGGTTAACTGGGTAACGTCGTTGCCCCGGTCGGGGTTTTCTACCAGGATGTTGTAGGTTGTCTGGTGGAAGCGGTAGATGAGCCGGTAGGAATCCCACGCTTGAGGCACGCAGGGGGTAAAGTAAAGATGATCACCCTGCTGGTGCAAGCCTAAAATCCCTTCGATGCCCAGACGATACATCCAACCGCTGGAGCCGGTGTACCAGGTCCAACCACCACGTCCTTCATGCGGCCGCACACCGTACACGTCCGCCGAAATCACATAGGGTTCTACCTTATACCGGGCCACATTCTCGGGCGTATCCGCCCGATAAATAGGGTTAATGAGCCGGTAGAGGTATTCCGTCATGTCACAGTCGCCTAGTTTGGCAAACGCCCAAATGGTCCATAGGGCGGCGTGGGTGTACTGTCCCCCATTTTCGCGGATGCCGGGCAGATAGCCTTTGATGTAACCGGGATCACGCACGGTTTGGTCAAACGGGGGGTAAAAAGCAATATCAGCCGCTCTTTTTCCTTGACCAGATGTTCCCAAACGGCTTGCATGGCCTGCCTCGCCCGCTCAGAATCAGCGGCTCCAGTGAGTACGCCCCAATTCTGGGCAATGGCGTCAATGCGGCATTCGATGTTTTGGCGCGAGCCAAGCGGTGTACCATCGTCATAGTAGCCGCGACGATACCACTCACCGTCCCAGCCTTGTTGCTCAATCGCCTGCCGATAAACCTCGGCCTGTTGCCGGAACTCGTTCGCCTTGGCACTGTCGCCTTGGGACTCACAGAGCGGGGCAAAGTCGGTCAGCGTGCCAATTAAAAACCAGCCCAGCCAGACGCTTTCCCCTTCTTGGGCGTGGCCCACCCGGTTCATGCCATCGTTCCAATCGCCAGTGCCGAACAGGGGCAAGCCGTGGGTGCCTTTGGTGGTTGCCCGCATCAGGGCGCGGCAACAATGCTCATACAGGCTGTAGGTCTGTTGGCTGGTTTCGTACTGTCCATACCGCTCTTCTTCCTCGGGAGCCAGGGGGTCGCCGATGAGGAAGGGGATGGTTTCACTGAGGACGGTGGTGTCGCCGGTTACGCGCACGTAAAAGGCGGTGACGTAGGGCAACCAGATGAGATCGTCGCTGATGCGGGTGCGCACGCCGCGGCCGCTAGGCGGATGCCACCAATGCAGCACATCACCGGCCTCAAACTGGTGCTGGGCCGCTCGTAGCAGATGTTCGCGGGTGAGGTCGGGCCGGGCATAGACCAACGCCATCACATCCTGGAGCTGATCACGGAACCCATAAGCGCCACTGGATTGGTACAGGGCAGAGCGGCCCCACAGGCGGGAGACGATTCCCTGGTAGAGGAGCCAACGGTTGAGGAGTAAATTCATGGCCGGATCGGGGGTGTCTACCTGGATAGTGCCCAGGATGTCGTCCCATAGGCTGTGGATTTCTTGCCACGCGGCCGCGACCCGTTCTGGTTGTTGGTAAGCCTGGATCAACTGCACGGCCTCTTCTTCACCGCCACACTGGCCCAAGAGGAAATAGACCACTTCATTGGCCCCCGGCGCCAGATCAATGTGAATCTGGAGGGCGGCGCAAGGATCAAGCCCGGCTTCGATCTGACTGTTGAGACCGATGCGCCGTAAGGCGGCTGGTCGGCGCGGATCACCCAGGCGGCCCAGAAATTCGGCCCGGTCGGCAGTGAGGCCATGTAAGGTTTTGTTCGCGGCCGCAAACGCGACCTGGTCGGCAAACTCCGGGTTGTACGGGTTACGCACCAGCAGGGCCTGGCAATCGGCCCGGTAATGGGGAATCAGGTAGGGCTGAGTGGTCTCGCGGCTGGTTCCGAGCACCCATTCGGCATAGAAGGTGGCAGTGAGGCGACGCGGCCGCGACGTTGTATTCTCCAGCCGTAACTGCACCACCTTCACCGGGTCCGTAGGGGCGACAAATAGACGCATCTCCTGGCTGAGACCGTGGCTATGGTGGCTAAAGGTCGTGTAACCGGCCCCATGTTGCACCAGATAAGGAGCCGGGGCTGGGGCTGGTTGGGGGGTGGGCGACCAAATATCGCCTGTTTCTTCATCCCGTAAATAGACCACCTCGGCCGGGGCATCCGCAATTGGGTCATTGCGCCAGGTCGTGAGCCGGTTTTCGCCACTATTGCCCGCCCAGGTGTAACCGCCACCATTTTCCGAGACCAGACAACCAAATCCCTCGTTGGCGATGACGTTAATCCAGGGGGCGGGCGTACTGCGGCCCGGCTCCAGATAAATCACATACGATTTGCCATCCGGGCTAAAGCCGCCTAACCCGTTATCAAACTGTAAATCATCTGGCCGGGGCACCGGGTTTATCTCCTGGACCGGCGGGGACATAAGGGTAGGGGTAAACCGGGGCAGATAAGGGTTTTGGCGATGCAGATCGGCCAGTTGTTCACCCACGGAACCGGCCGAAGCGTCAAGAATGACGCGGGCTACGGTTTGCAGTAAAACGCGGGTGGGTGGGGCCAGTTGGTCTTGAATGAGGACAAAAATGCCGCCGCGCTGGTTGAGCCGGTGATCGCTTTCCATGGTGCGAAGCAAACGGTGGATGGTTCCTTGTAAGGGTTGGCTGTAGTTGGCGTCTTGCTCATTTAAGATGACAAGATCGATTTTGAGGCCCCGCCGCCGCCAGTAACGATGAGCCTGGAGCACGGTACGTAGCAGGGATGTGTGGCTTTCATCGCGCAGGCGAATGAGCAAGATGGGGTAATCGCCAGAGAGGCCAAATGCCCACAAACCAGCTTGCCCTAACTGATTGGCGGCCAGGATGGCCGCGGCCGCGCGCCGGGCCGGGTGGGGGTAAAGGAGCAGAGAGAGCAGTTGTTGCACTTGCTCTAGTTCGGCTACGGGTAGCTCTAGTTGGCGCAACTCTTGTTCGGCATGGGAGCGGGCGGCGGTAAAGGCACGGTTAATAACGGCCCAGCGCTGATATTGCTCGGCCAGGCTCAACAGGCTGGCGCGGTTTGGGGCGGTGAAGGTGAGAAAGGCCAGCTCGATGGAGGTGCGGGGTTGCAGTTCTACTTCTTGCCCCAGGGACATAATGGGATCAAGGGTGGCCCCGGTTGTGCCACTCAGCCAGGTTTCGCCAGACAACGCGGCCGCATAGCGGGACATCCCACCGCGGCCGCAAAAATGCGCCCGGTCACTCTCATAGGCTCTGGTCAGGGGCACACCTTCCTCAGCCACCAGCATATGACCCAGAAAACGGGGGGCTTCATCGGCCGCCCGCGGCCGCCGACGGAAGAAGAGCGCGTTTACCTCGGGGATGTATTCACTTTCTACAAACAGCTTGGCAAAAGCCTGATGCCGCTGATCCGACGCCTGGTCGGTTAGCACGACCTCAGCGTAACTCGTCAGGCGCAAGCGGCGTGGCTGATCGCTGTCGTTTGTTAACCGCACCCGCCGTACTTCCACGTCCTCGTTGATGGCTACCACAATGTCCATCTCCAGGGCAATGCCCTCATCGTAGCGATGAAAATGGACCATGTGCGGATAATACTGCACCTCATAGCGCTCCGGTCGGCGGCCCATGGGCTGTAAACCCACCGACCACAATTTGTCTCGTTCCAGGTCTTGCACGTATAGCCAGTTGCCCCAATCATCAAGTGTGGTATCAGGCCGCCAGCGGGTATAGGCCACATCCGCGCCGAGCAGACCCCCGCTGCCCGCATTGGTGATGAGGGAACCCAGGCGACCATTGGACAAAAAGTGAACCTGAGGGGCGAGCGTATCCGGCGACACTGACCAGGGGGTGGCGGTGATCAGGGGGGGCGCAACGATGGGGGATTCGGTGGCATCTGCTTCTTCCGGGGCATTTTCGAGTGTGGGTTGGGCGGGGATTTGTTCCTGGAGCAGAAGCTCTACGCTGTGGATGCGAGGTTCGGCATGGAAGCGGGCGACCATTTTGTGACCCTGTAAATAGTTGACCAGGGACAACATGATCATGCCCTGATGGTGGGACATGTAGGAGCGAACGATGGCCCACTCTTGACTGAATTGTAGCCGCGAGGGAGTGAAGTCGATGGCTTCATAAAAGCCGTAACGGCCGATCATGCCTTTTTGGCTGAGATTTTCGATGTTTTGCCAGACGGCTTGCGGCCGCGCTGATAACGCCAGCAGAGAGGCATAAGGTGTCACCACCAGGTCCTCGCCTAGCCCCCGCTTAAACCCCAAACTGGGCACACCAAAAGCGCGATACTGATAATTGTGGGCATTATCAAAGGTGTAAAAGCCGGATTCGGAGATGCCCCAGGGTACTTTCTGTTCGGCCCCGTAAGCTATCTGGAGGGCGATGACGGCCTGCGTGCTTTCAGCCAGGAGCGTGCTGGGATATTCGCGCATGAGTAGAGACGGCATCAGGTACTCAAACATGGTGCCGCTCCAGGAGAGAAGGGCCAACCGTCCTTGGAACCGGGTGAGGGGGCGGGCCAGGTGTAACCAGTGGCGCAAGGGCACATCCCCTTTGGCAATGGCGACCAGGCTGGCAATGCGGGCTTCCGAAGCCAGTAAATCATAATAGCTGTCATCAAGACGGCCATGTTCCAGGTTGTAGCCGATATGAAATACGCGGCGCTGGCGGTCAAACAGAAAACCAAATTCCATCTCGTTTACATAGCGACCGGTTTGGCGGGCCAGCTCGTCGATATTGGTCAAGAGGGGACGAATGGTTAAGGGGGTGTTGCTGAGGCTTTCGGCCAGTTGTTGGCACCAGCGCGGCGTTTCGTCTGTTTCGGGGAGGGGCGCGGCCGCGGCTTGCAGAATTCTGAGGGGATGTTGCGCGGCCGCGGTCAGGCCAGCCAGCTCATTAAAGGTGGGAATCGTGTATAAAATGACACATAACCGTTGCCAGGCCTGGCGAATCGGTTCTGGGGTGTCGGGTTGGTAGAACATAGGGGGCGATGAGCAGAGCAAAAATAGCCAGGGCAGAAGCATTTCCATCTCCCGGCGCATTCCCTGAACATGTTGGCGCAGTCGCTCGGCATAGATACGCCAGATATGGATCGTCTCGGCGTCTATCTGGCCCATATGGTTGTCTACCACGGCAATCAGGCGGCGTTCCAACTCTGGCTCGGCGACTTCGTCCAGGTGGAGTATGGTACTGGCCCATTTTTCCGGGTGGGGCTGAACGGCCAGCACGTGTTGCTGAATGAGGGCGATTTGCTCGCGCAAAGGGGTAACGATAGCCTCGGCTGGGGCATGTAAGGCCTGCTCTAGCAGGGCCATGGTGTCTAAAAGCCCCTGCCATCGTTCCCAACGCCATATAGGCTGATCACCCATCTCGCGGCAGGCCTGTTGGACGACCAACAAAGAAGCGGCCAGGTTGCCACTATCGACGGTGGAGACATAACGGGGGGGCAGCGGCCGCAAGGTGTCGGTTTCGATCCAGTTGAGAAAGTGGCCGCGATAGCGGTCCAGTTTTGCCAGGGTGTCGAACGTGGAACCCAGGCGCAAAATCAAGTTCATAGCACTGATGTAACCCAGATCATAGGCGGCCAGCAAAGACAGCAAATACAAACCAATGTTGGTGGGTGAGGTGCGGTGGGCCACCACACCTCGGGGCCACTCCTGGAAATGGTCGGGTGGCAGCCAGTTATCAGCCGGGCCGACGAATTGCTCAAAAAACAGCCAGGTTCGCCGGGCCAGGTAGTGCAGGGCGGTTGTCTGACTTTCGGATAGACGTTCGACGGGATGGGTCTCCGGGCTGCTGACCCGGTTGGCGAATTCTGAGGCCAGCACCCACAGGATCATGACGGGCACAGCGATAATGAGGGCTTGCGGCCGCAATAACACCAGTAGTACCGCCACAATGGCCGTTACCAAAACCGAGGGCATCATCTGGCTGAGGGTCACATCGGCCGCCATTTCCTGCCCAAACAGCCGAGCGGTGTGCGCGGCGGTTGTCCATTGCAGTAAACGACGCCGCGAAATGATCAGCCGCCAGAGGGTTGTGACGATGGCATCGGCTACCAGCAACGCTTCAAAGGTGACGAAGGCGATATGCAAGAGCCAGCGAATCGCCCCGTTGCGGATGGGTCGGCGTATTTCCCGCCAGGAAGCCCCATTGATGCCGCGTACTATGCCGGTCAGAAGGCTGATCGCCAGGGCTATAGCCGAGGTAAGCAAGGCAAACAGGGACCAGACGAAGGGGGAGCCGGGTAAGACGAGCCAACCCGCCAGGAATAAGAGAAACTGAGCCGGAGAAAGTAAGCTCCGGCGTAAATTATCGATTATTTTCCACAGATCGAGCGCACTCAGTTCGTTGCGTTGCCAGCCATTTTCCGTGGGCACGCGGGGTAAGAGCCAGGGTAACAGTTGCCAGTCGCCGCGTATCCAACGATGGGAACGGCGCACATAAATCAGGTAATGGGACGGAAAATCTTCGTACAGAACGATATCGGTTACTAAGCCCGCCCGGCCGTGTATGCCTTCAAACAGGTCGTGACTGAGCAGGGTGTTGCTGGGGGTGCGACCTTCCAGACTACGATCAAAGGCGTCTACGTCGTAAATGCCTTTGCCCACATAATTGCCTTCGCCAAATAAATCCTGGTAGACGTCCGAAACGGCCAGGGTGTAGAGGTCAAGCCCTACATCACCCCCAAACACGCGGGTGAAGAGGGATTGGTTGGCGCGGCTGTAATGAATCTCGGTGCGTGGTTGTAACACGGTGTAACCGGCGGTGACTTTTTGGCTTTGGGGATCGAATTGGGCCTGGTTGAGGGGGTGGGCCAGGGTGCCGATGAGGCGCGCGGCCGCGCTGCGGGGCAAAATGGAGTCGGCGTCCAGGGTGATAACGTATTTCACCTGGGAGAGGAAGGCCATTTCTCCTTTTTGTACCACGAAGGACGTATCTTCGCGGCCGCGGATGAGCTGGTTAAACTCCTCTAACTTGCCTCGTTTACGCTCCCGACCCATCCATACCCCTTGAACCTCATTCCAGAGGCGGTGGCGGTGAAACAGGTAGAAAGGCGTTGTGTGATAACGTTCGTTTAGGGACAGTAACCGGGCCTGAGCCTGCTCCAGTAACGCTTGATCTGAGGGCATTTCTACATCTGGGGCATCGGCAAAGTCTGTCAGCAAAGCAAAACCCAGTTGGGGATCAGGGTTCCGCAGATAGTGCAATTCTAGCTGGCTGAAGAGGGAATCTATTTCGTCGGTATGGGTGAGCATGGCGGGTATGACCACCATGGTGCGACATTGTGGGGGTACACCTTCGCTGAAGTCTAGTTTGGGGAGGACGCGGGGGCGCATGAGCATGGTGACGAGCCAGTTAACCAGGCTAACGGCCATCGCTGAAGCGGGCATGAGGCTGAGACACCCAACGAGGATGAGTTGGATGAAGTTGCCGCCCGTGCTGATGGCATAAAGGAGCGCGGCCGCGGTCAGCAAACTGGTCAGCCCCACAATGCCCCCCACATACACCAACGTGGGATGGGCCAAGAGGGTGCGGCTGAATTGCTGGGACCTATCTGGTTGGTAACCTATCTGCTTTTCCAGAGAGTCGCGCCCTTTGTCTAACAGGTAGTAACCAACATGGGCCAGACGTGGTTGTTCCAGACCCGCCCACACCGCCTCTTCGGCAGCCACCGAGTGGTGATAGGCGACATGGTTCTCAGCCAGTTGCACGGCTATTTGGGCCACCAATCCTTCAACCTGCTGACTACCCAGAGCCAGCTCTTCAATCACCTTACGATAATGATCACGTGTGTCAAAATCCATTTGCCCATATAACCCAACCGGGTCCTGGCGCAAAACTTGCTCTACCTGGCTGACTGTTTCAAAGAAGATGGACCAGTTCTGGCTGGCTAACATTCTTAGGCTGAGGACACAATTAGCCACGGCCTCTTCATCGCTGAGGTCGCAGGTGCAGATGAGGGCGGCGGGCAAGGGTTCATCTGTCGCCAGCCCGGTATCGGTCAGACGATTGAGGGCCTGGGTTAAACTTTCTAGAATAACCAGGCGCAACATGAGCGGTAGCGCCCACAGTTCACCCATGGTTAGGGGGGTAACTTCCTGATAAGCCAGGATAAAACGTTGAATGCGCTGGTGCTCAAGCTGGCATTTTTCTTGCAAGCAGAAGGTATGGGCCAGAGCATAGACCCGAGGAAACCCTTGATAATCGTTATCTTCGTCTAGGCGGGGGAGTTCCAGGTAGTAGTCGGGCGGTAAATCTTCTTTGATCTGGCGCAAGGATTGCTGGATGATGTAGTAGTTGTCCAGCGTCCATTCAGCCGCCGATGAGTACGCCAACTCTTTGGCGGTGGGGTGGGCAAACGCCTGATAAGCCGCTTCGAGTTGGGCACTTTGTTGGGGTAACCTCTGGAGTAGGTGGGCAGGGGCAGGAGACCGACTGAGTTGTCTATGGCGAGCCGCCAGCGTGTGTGCCTTTTGTTTCAAGGAAGGGAGCACAGGGGAATCAGCATGAAGGGATTCCGTGTGACTGACCTCAGTGGTAAGCGGGAGACCAGAATGATGGTTGGGCATAATTGATGTTGGGTATTGTGTTTCCCCCGACGGCATGGGCAATTACTTTGGCTTTGGTTTGTTGAATATCTGTGGGAGGCAAATCCTGAACAATGAGAAGGGGTGTGGTGCCGTACATAATGAAGTTGGTGACAAGGCTGCCATACGGGCGTTTACTGCCCGAATGACCATGAGCGCTCATGACAATCAAATCCGCTTCACTTTGTTCGGTTAACTCTTGTAAGGCCCCCGGAACATCGGTGGCTACGAGCAAACGGACTTCGGGGGTGGGGGAGAGATGGTTTTGCCATTTTTGCAGATAAGCCTGGGCCTCTTCCTGGCTGGCGGCGACGAGCTGGGTGATAAGTTCTTCGTCACGGGGGGTTGGCGGATCGCTCTGGAGCAGTTGCGGCCGCGAGACCACATGGACCAGCAGCAGTTGGGCATTGCCTTGTTGGGCCAGTCGGGAAGCCAGAGGCAACACACATTCTGCCCGCCGCGAACCATCCAGGGGGACTAAAATCCGTTGGTAGGTGTGCGGTTGTATGTCTGTGCCATCCGCCTGATAAGCGCGAATAATCATTACGGAGCGCCCCACGTAATGGATGATTTTCTGCACCACACTACTAATATTCCACTGGCTTAAGCCACTTTCGCCGTGGCTACTCAGGACAATGAGGTCGTGGTTTTGTTCATCGGCGTATTCGATGATGCGGTCCGCGGCCGCGCCTTCCAGTAAAACCACATCCGGCTTATTGGCGGTGAGGGGCCATTGTTGGCGCACATTGTGCAGATACGTTTCAGCCTCAGCCTTACGCAAATGCCAGTTCAACGGGTCTAGATGGGCTTTCTCCTGAGTTTGAACCGGTTCAACAACGGATACCAGATCAACCGCACTATCAAATGTTTGAGCAAGGGCTAACACGTGGGGCAAGACACGCTGAGCCAGGCTAGACCCATCCAGGGGAGCCAGAATTCGTTTAAACATCATACCTCTCTTTGATCAACCGATTCTCAGGTTGTCATGGGTCTTCAGGATTTTAGGGGATTTGCGTCAGGCGTAGGGGCAGCCATAAAGCCAGAGTTTTACCCAGACCAGACAGGTTTCTGAAAACCTGTCTGGTCTAAACCAGGAAGTTATTTTAGATGCTCACTTAGACGCACCCCGCGAATTCCCCAAGAACCGCAATTACAGCCAATTATTTGATCCACTTCATTTTTTGTCTGTGGTTCCTTCAGCAAAAGGAAGGCTATTCTTCTTTGGCGACCCATTGATCGCCTTCTTTCTCGTATTTTTGCTTCACCGCCGCCCAGGCTACTTTGTGGGCTACTTCTTCGCGGGAATCGTCGCCCCGCCGCTCTTCAGGGTCAGCATATTCATCCCAGGCATTGTTAAAAGCGGCCTGATAAATTTCCTGGGCGTGTTTAGGTAAGTTGTTTTTCACTGATTCCGGCAAATCAGCTAATTTGGGAAAGGGCATGAGGAACTCCGTGAGTGCAGGATTCGGCGAATTTGTTGGTTGAGTACAGATGGTTGACTGAACCGATCTGTGTCGGTTTAACTTTTGAAAACCTGAGGCGTGGGGTCTTGTTGGTGGTTTGATGGTAGGCGGGCATATAGCCCCTTTCGCCAGGTTTTAAAGTAATATAGCACTCTGGGTGTCCACCACTAATAGACAAGGGCATAGAGCAAGATACATTTTGAGGTACAAGTAGGGGGATGAGGCGGGGAGAAACTAACGCAGTTTCACGAGGTGGTAGCCTTGTGCCTGGAAGCAATGCCCGGCTAAACCGGGCGGCTCAGAAACAAGGCGAATATGTGTCCGGAATCGAGGCTTTAGCTGGTCAACGCTGGCCCGCAATAAAGCTACTCCGAAGACTGTCCGGAAATCCAAATTACTGAGTCTCTAATGGCAAAAGGGGTAGACATTGAGTTCCAGCAAAGGGTGGCTCCTGCCATCCATTTCTGAACAGCAGGAGCCTTTACCATTACAATCACGACAAACTCAGGGGTGATTAAGCTTCGGCTTTTTCGTTTATCCCTTCGCTTAATACGCTGCCCATGGCAATATCATCCAGCTTTTGGTCAGCGTCATATTCCTGGTCCAGGATTTCCTGAAGTTTCTGAGCGGCCTCGCTAAAACCTAACGTGTTGGCAAAGGTACGTAAACCGCCATAGCTGGCAATTTCATAATGCTCTACTTTTTGGGCGGCTAAAATCAGGGCCGCATCTTTGGCCTGACGATCACCCTTTGCTTTTATGACATGGCTGCCTTCTTCGATCAGCCCTTCCATAGCGGCACATTTCTTGTTGCCCGGATTTTCATCCATTTGCTCCAAGATGGTTTGTACGATGGACATGTGTTGACGGGTTTCTTGCAAATGATGTTGAAAGGCCTCTTTTAGCTTGGGCGCGGCCGCGGTCATCTTCGGCAACGCTTCCACCAATTGCTTTTCCGCACTGTACATGTCCTTCAACTGATCCACATACACATTTTGTAAGTTATCTAAATTCATAAGTTGCTCCTTTTCAGGTCGTTCACCAGAATCGATTAACCCCGGCAGGGAGTGCTATCTAGCCTTATCGACTTTGGCGAAATTAGTACGATCTCTGCCAATCTCTCACTCTCTTAATTTCTTAGTCTCCAGAGGTGAGACTAAAAATGCCAAACTTCAGCAACCTTTACCTTAACAGGAAGAAGTGCCAGAAGACATAGCCAGGCGATACAAACAAGGGCACAGATTGGATACACGGCCCTGACGAAAATCAGCCCGACCTCGAGAAACCCCTCAGTTTTTTAGGCGCTTACGCACCAACATCAGTCCTAGGCAGGCATAGAAATCTGCATCAAGCGATTGCAGGCCATTTCACATTGACGACAGGCTTCTGCACAGACCGCACAATGCTCATGCATACTGGCATGTTGATGGCACATCGTCCCACATACCTGGCAGGCGAGGGCACATGCCCGGAGCTGACTATGCCATAAATCTAAGCTAGCATACGTTTGCCGTGTTAGTAACCGCCCGGTTGTTTCACAAATATCCGCACAATCCAGGTTCAAACGAATGCACTCTACCAGCTCCGCAACCTGAGATTCACCCAGGCAGGCATCGGCACAGGCTGTGCAGGTTTGGGCACATTCAAAACAAGCTTCAATACAACTGAGCAGGGCCTGAGAATCTACATCGTTTTGTAAAGGATGTGTTTCTAACATCGCTTCTATTCGGCTCATGGTTGTTACCTTCCTTTTGTATGTTGTATATAGACCTCAAGATACTGATGGGATGTAGGGGCTGGCCTTGTGCATCCGAAGAGGGTAACCACAAGGGTTGCCTCTACAGCCAGAATCTTTTTCTTGAAAGCTATAAATAGAGGTGTACTCCTCAATAACTTGGGATGGTTTGGTCAGGAGATCGGCCATAGCCCCGAAATACTGAGGAGTTACATAAAGGTCAAAAATAATGGGGTTTACCCGGGTCTGATCGTCATTTCTTTCGTCATTCCTTGGGCAGAATCCCCCTTGGGTAAAACCGCTTCCGTGAACGGAGTTCCTAAAAGTGATCCCCATAACAAAACCAGTGTGACACCTTATCAATGGCCGAACCAGTTACGCTCCTCCCAAATCCACCTGGGGCTTGAGTACCAATTGAGGTTTATTAAACAAAGGGTTCTGGTGGCGAGGGGTTAATTTGGAGAAAAGGGTATTGGCGTCCTGGGTAAACTAGTACGGGGGCATCAGGTATTTTTACAGGTTAAAGCTTATGGTAAACCAGTACATTATCCAGACCAGGAAGTTGTTTTCAGATGTTCACGAAGTAACACAATCTTCTGAGATTGAACCAGGCTACAAGTGGGCTGACTGAACGTTTCCAACTTATTCGACTCTGGCGAAAATGTAGACGACCTCTGGGAATCTCTTAATCTCTCAGTCTCTTAGTCTCCAGAGGTCAGTACAAAAAACGCCAATGTCGAGCTACTTAGACAAAGGAGAGCTAACATGAACCAAACTATTCACATCCTCGGTATTTGCGGCAGTTTGCGCCGGGGTTCCTACAATCGGGCTACATTGCTTGCTGCCCAAGAGCTGGCTCCAGACGATGTCAACCTGGAGATTTTTGATTTGCATGACATTCCTCTTTTTAATCAGGACGAAGAAGAACGTCCCCCGGCCAGGGTGGTCGAACTAAAGAACCGTATTCAAGAAGCTGATGCAATTTTGTTTGCCAGCCCTGAGTACAACTATTCCGTGACCGGTGTCCTGAAAAACGCCATTGATTGGGCGTCCCGACCCTATGGGGATAATGCGTGGGATGGTAAACCCGTGGCTATTATGGGGGCTTCTGCGGGGGCATTGGGCACAGTGCGGGCGCAATATCACCTGCGCCAGATGTTTGTCTTTCTCAATATGTACCCCATCAATCAGCCAGAGGTGATGATTCCCAACGCGGCCGAAGCATTTGACGAGGCTGGCCGTTTGACGAATGAGATGTCACGAGAGCTGATTGAACAGCTAATGGAAAATCTGGTCGCATGGACACGACGCCTACAACAAACGGGACCGGAAGAACAGGTAGTAGAGCTTGAAAGGGGCTAGTACATCTTTACGGAAGCAGGGCTTGTGTTTTTATGACA
>JADJUV010000068.1 GCA_016716885.1 Candidatus Trichofilum aggregatum
GTCTTTCATCTGTGAAAATCTGTGCCATCTGTGTCTACTTTGTTATCTGACAAGAAGTTGACTCGTAAGGTACTAATCTCTCAGTCTCCTCTTCCCACACACTCACCTGAGCATCCACCTCAGCCCGACCCCAGGTGGGAAGACGGAGATCTGGAGGCCGTCAGCACGAAGTAGCGGCTACCGATCCGGGACCAGTTGCAGCCGGGGCATAACGATACCGGACTTCGCACTCGCGTTCGCGACCCCCCTACCCACCGCGCCTGATCGGTGAATAGTGCAAAGGGCGGAACCGGCTATCAAAATACCCGTGCGCCCTTCACTCCCGCGAATGTGCGCCAGCATAACCGTCTGCAACCCGGCGTAACGACCATTTGTGTTCCTATGCCCGGCTAGCGCTTCAAGCTGGTTGTCCGACCCGTCAGGCGTGACCAGAAGCGTCTTAGTTGCCCCTGGACATAGACTCGCCAAAACTGTTTGTTGGCCTGTTGCCGCGCCTGGGCCTGTTCATCAACCCGGCCTAACCCTTTATCGGACATTGTCTGTAACATAAGTGCTGATTGATCGAACATGATAATGCCTCCGCAACCTGTAAGCTCTCTGTAGGTTACGTTGGCGGCGTTTCTCGTTTTGTGTGCCGAAGCGTTGCGGCCGCGTTTCGGTTTCCGTTTGGGGGATAAGCGGGACAGCCAGTGAGCGAGTCACGCCAGTCAGCTTGTTAGCTTCTTGCTGACCTGCTGAAATGCTGACCTGCTGACCGGCTGAGTTATAATCAACGGTTGGAGGCGAAATTGTGGCACAAGTAAAGATTTATCTCTTAGGCACACCCCAAATTGAACGGGATGGCGTATCCGTCAGCACGGACCGGCGCAAAGCGCTGGCTCTGCTGGCTTATCTGGCCGCTACGGCCCAGGCGCAAACCCGCGACGCCCTCGCCACGCTTCTCTGGCCTGATTACGATACGGCCAGTAGTTATGCTTATCTGCGCCGTACCCTCTGGGAAATCAACCAACTGCTCGGCCCCGGCTGGCTGGAAACGGAGCGGGATCAGGTGTGGTTGAAACAAGGGGATGGTTTTTGGCTGGACGCGGCCGCGTTCCTTGCCCCCCTTAACCAGTACCGCCACAACCCCGCCGGGCCAGAACCATTGGCCGAAGCCGTCACCCTTTACCGCGACCATTTCCTGGCCGGGTTCAGCCTGCGTGACAGTGAAACCTTTGATACCTGGCAACAGCTCCAAACGGAATATTTCCGGCGCGAACTGGCCTGGGCCTTAGAGCAACTGGCGACCCTCTACCGCGAATCACAAAACTGGGGCGCTGCCTGGGCTACGCCCAACGCTGGTTAGCCCTGACCCACTGCAAGAAGCGGCTCATCGCCAACTGATGCACATTTACCGGGATGGGTGACCGCGCGGCCGCGATTCGGCAGTATGAACTGTGCGCCCAACGGCTCAAAGCCGAAATGGGGCTGACCCCTCGGCTGATACTGTGGCGTTGCGGCAAGAAATCCGCACTGGCCCCAACGTGCCCCGTCTGCGACCCACCGTGCCGCCCCGGCCGTTGCCCCAACGCCACACCACCAGTTGCCTACTCCACCAACGTCGTTTGTAGGACGCAAAAGTGAACTGGCCGAGATCGAATATTTGTTGACCGCATCCGACGCCCGGCTGGTGACACTCATTGGCCCTGGGGGTACGGGCAAAACCCGGCTGGCGATTCAAGCGGCCGCGAACATGGCCCAGGAATCCTTGCCCTGGCGCGACGGCGTCGTTTTTGTGCCCCTGGCCCCCCTGAGTTCATCGGATTTGCTCGTGCCTGCGTTAGCCAATGCGCTGGGTTTTCAGTTTTACAAAGAAGGGCGGGAAGAGCCGCGCCAGCAGTTGCTTAATTATTTGCGCCACAAGCAGTTGCTCCTGGTGCTGGACAATGTGGAGCATTTGTTGGATGAGCAGACGGCCCGCCTCTCCAGTGACATCCTCGCGGCCGCGCCCGAAGTCAAACTGCTGGCGACATCCCGCGCCCGGCTCAATGTGCGGGCGAGCAGTTGTATCCGGTGGGGGGGATGCGCTGGCCGCAAAATGGGAGTGCTGTCCAGAACGCGGCCGCGTACAGCGCCATCCAACTGTTCCGCCAGAGTGCCGACCGGGTCCAGCCGGGGTTTCAGCCCGGCCCCGACAACATCGCCGACATTGTGCGCATTTGTGAACTGGTGCAGGGCACACCCCTGGCCTTGGAACTGGCGGCCGCCTGGCTGGAACTGCTCACCCCGGCCGAAATTGCCCGCGAAATTGAGCGGAGCCTGGATTTCCTGGCGACTGATTTACATGACGTGCCGGAACGCCAACGGAGTATCCGGGCTGTGTTTAGCTCATCGTGGCAACTCCTCAGTGAAGAAGAGCGGCAGGTGTTTCAGAAATTGACGGTGTTTTGGGGTGGTTTCAGCCATGAAGCGGCCCAGGCCGTCACCGGGGCGACGTTGCGCACTTTGTTGGGGCTGGTCAATAAATCCTGGTTACAACGGGATGATCGCGGCCGCTACCAGATTCATCTCCTGTTGTTGCAATATGGCTATGAGGCCCTGCGCCAGCAAGAAACCCTCTGGCAGAAGACAAAAACCCAACATGCGACCTATTTCACGCAGTTTCTCCAGGAACGCGGCCGCGCCATGACCGGCCCCGCCCAAAAAGAAGCCTACGAAGCCACCACCCTGGAGTTGGAAAATATACGCTCGGCCTGGAACTGGTGGGTGGAGCAAGGGGAATTTACCCAGCTTGTTGGTCCCTCATTGCTAGCCCTGGTCCGCCTGGCTACCGTACGCTCAATGAGCGATGAACTGGTTCCTCTGGTGGTGACGGCTCTGAACCGTTTCTCGGAACCCCCACCCGGCGACCCGACCCGCCCGGCTTATCTGGCTCTGTTGATTGCCCAGGCAATGTTGTGGTTTGAGAGCTGGTTTTCTTTTGGCCAGACGCAAGAGGTGGTACGCCGCGCCTGGAAGATGAACGAAGAAGAAGCCTTGTTTGCTGCACACGACGAGTGGATGTTGATCTTGGCCATGGTTTACGCCTGGAACGTGAACCGGGAAGAGGGTATCCAGCGGTTGGAAGCCACCTTGCCCACCCTGCAAGCGGCTGGCAATCGCTGGTGGCAAGCGTGGGTGTCGCGGGGGTTGGGGCAGTTATGGAACAGTTTGCGTGAGCGGGACAAGGCCCAACAACATTTCGCGGCCGCGCTCAGCCTGACCCACGCCCTCGGTGATGATTTCGAGAAAGGGCTGACCCTCTCCGAAATGGCTCAAATCGCCCGCGAGGCCCATGATTTGGACGAGGCGGTGCGTTTGCTTCAGGAAGCGATGACCCTTTACCAAAAAGTAGACAATCAGGTGGGTGTCGGTTTTACTCTGGCCTATGGTATGTCCGAGATTTATATCCAGCAGGGTAAATTTGATCGGGCCTTCGCCGGATTAGCTGACGGGCGGCGTATCTTTCAGGAAATTGGCAGTAGCCGCCTCATCGCCAATACCTACCACTGGGAAAGCCTGTTTGCGTTGCGGCATAGCACCCCGGAACATGCCCGGCAGACGCGGAATCAGCAGTTGCAGATGGCGCGGGCGTTTGGGCGTGAGGATGAAATTGGTTGGGGATTGTGGGAGTTGGGGGAGATTCATCGGGTGATGGGGGACCTTGCGGCCGCGAGGCAACAGTACGACGAGGCCATGAGCTACTTTAGTGATCACCGGGATAACCTGGGGATAGCTTTTTATCATCGGGGGTTGGGGGATGTGGCTCTGGCACAAGGGGATTCGGTCACGGCCAGAGGTGAGATTAACCGGTATTTGCGGCTGGCGCGGATGGGGCATCACGGTTGGAGTGTGGCTTATGCGTTGTGTCAGTTGGGGCAGGTGGCTTTGTTGGAGGGGAAGGGGGATGAGGCGCGGCCGCAACTTTTGGAGTCTGTGCAGGTGGCGCATGAGTTGGGCAACCGGGATTTGTGTCTGGTGCCGCTGACTGTTTGGGCGCAGATGGCCTTGCGGGAGGGACAGAACCGTGAGGCGGCTACCCTCAGCACCTTTGTCACCGAACATCCGTTGGCGTGGTGGGAGACGCGGCAGGCCGCGCAACACATTTTGGCTGAGGCGATGGCCCGGTTGTCAGACGGGGAGCCAGTGGCCGCTCTCACCCTGGAAACCGCCATCGCCCTGGCCCAAACCTTGTAGGGGGGGGGGGTAAATCTGCAGGTGTCATTCAGGGTGTCAGCACTTATTCCACGCTCGGAGAGGGGGAATACATCTGGGACGCTCTGTGTTCTATCTCGACGCAGAGCGTCGAAGGAGCACCACGCAGAGCGTGGAACGAGAACAATGATCAGGACAATTAGGCTCTTCTATTTCCAGCGCATCTAATAACGATTGATACCCCAAAGTTGTACCCCATACCCGGCCATGCCACATGCAATTCCTCATCAGCCCGCAAATCATCATCACCAGTCACAATGGCGTCGGCTTTTCCATCAATCGCTGTTGCCAGAACAGGATGATCTTGGGATCGCGGCAACGAGGGGGAATGGTATGGAGTTCCACAAGCTCTCCCTGCCATTCGAGTAAATCGAGCAATTCACTCACATCAAACGCATCAATTCGTTTTTTCAGCCGGGGACGTTGTGTGACTTCTTTAAGTTCTTCAAGCAATGGAGCGCTTACAACAAGGCCATACTTCTTTTCGCGCAAAGCTAACAGAATAGGCAGAGACGTCCCCCAAGAAGGGGTCCGTATCCAAATATTGGTATCAACAACAATCCGTAACATAAAAAATCAGTGGCGTTGGCGACGGACGGCCCGGACTTCTTCGTTAATCTCTTCATCCGTCATGTCAGTTACCGGGGGTTTATTGGCTAAACTTTGGATCAAATCCGTTAATCGTTCATCCATTTCTTCGGCCAGCAAAGCTTTCGCCACCTTGTTACGAGTCTCAGGCTCTAAACGACGTATCACGGCAACGAGTTGATCGATTGTCAGTTGCACATTGGGTATCGTAATGGTTGTTGTCATATTATCACCTCAGATGAAAACATTGTTCCCATTATAACATAAGCCGGGTAGGTTTCAGGGTTTACTGGGCAAGCCGAGGTGTAGGAGCTTGCGCCGGGCGGGCGGACCAGTACCTGGACCAGACTATTTCGCCTCGTGCCAGGCACGACCAACGTTATCTCATCTCATCAACCACCCGGATTGGGCACGGGTGCGCCTCGCACAATTTCACTGGTTCGTGTGCCCCCGGCCTGCTCATACTCATTACTATCTTTGCCGTAGATCACACCCACCGCTGCTAACAGGCGGGCATGTAATGTTTTTAGCTCCTTTTCTTGGGCCTTGAAGCTGTTGAGTGCGGCATCGGCCTGGGCCAGCTTGATGTTGTAATCATCGAGCAGGGCTTGCGCGGCCGCGATCTCCGTTTGCAAACTGACCAGCGTCAACCCATTGCCCAAATCCAGCGTCCCACTGATTGCTTCCAGGTTAGTGGCTCGAACCTGGGCTTTATTTACTACATTTGACATTCTTCGTTTATAAGCCATTTCTATTCTCCTGTTTTGTTCATCCTAAACTGGTTCGCGGGGGTGCTGTTTAAGATAAACGGGGCACGAAATAATAAAGTCGCGAACGGATGTTATTGTAACAAGGGTAGAGGAGTTTTGGGTAGGAATCAGCGTACATGCGTTGCTCCTAACGTACATGCATTATCTCCAAATAATGATGTTTGTCCCTATATGCATTTGGAGATATTATATGATTTGTCCAAACGTACAGGGTTTGCCCCTGATGGATGTAAAAGCTCTAAATGCATATACATTTGCCACAACGACGCGTTACCCCAACGCATGTACGTTAGGAGATAGTTCCGCGTCGTCTCTATTTGCTGTTGCGGCTGGAAGAGGGCGAGGAAAGGAATTGGTTTCCCGTTAAATCCGGATCTTGGCCCACCTGTCCCGCCCCTACGACATGTTGGGAAGATGACAGGGTAGGGGCGTGACGACGTGGGTTCATTGTGGAAAAACGGGCAACGATAGTTCCGCGTCCTCGCCCTCTTGCGGCCGCATTCACGACAGCGAATCCAGCATCAGTTGGGCCGGGGTGAAGTTGGGGTTGCGCTCCAGGGCCAGTTCCAGGTTGGTGATGGCTCCGGGCGTATCAGAATAAAGCAAGGCCCACCCTTTGTAATAATAAGTTTCCTCAACGTAACGTCCGCCTTCGTTGGCGAGAATCGTATCAGCCAGGGTGATCACATCCTCGTACCGTTCCGTTTTGATGTAGGCCAGGTAGATGCGGAACTGATACCACAACATGCGGGGCGGCAAACCAACCACCCGGGCCTGATCATAGGCGGCCGCGGCCGCGTCATAAAACTCAGCCTCACCCGTCATATTACCCAGTTCCGCCAGGTTCGTGCCCAGGTTAAACCAGGCAAAGGCGTTTTCCGGGTCGGCTTCAATTTCAGCCTGAGCGCGCGCGGCCGCACCCTCCCACATCGTCCGATCATCCATCAATTCCGGCCCTAGCAAAGCCACCATCTCCTCTTCCTGGGCTGGTTCATACACCACATAAAAGGTGTAATTGAACTGCTGCCAGAACTGCTCGATATTGGCATAACTCTCCGGGCGGCCCGTGCCATCGAACGGCCCCAGATAGCTGTCCTGGGTGTGAAACACCTGATTGGCCTCATCATAACCAAACAACGTCAGATAATGGCCGAACCAACCCTGAGCATTGGCCGTGCCCGGCTCATACCCCTTCTCAATAACCACCGGATAACCAGCAGCGATAAGTAGTTTGAGCAGTTCCAAGGTGCCGCCACTGCGATAGATAACCCGCAAACTGGTGTTACTGGTCACATACGCCTCAATCTGCCACGGGCTGACGTTGCGGTCTTCGTTGTCCGGTTTCAGGAACGCGGCGACGTCGTTTTGATTGGCCGCTGTGCCATAAAAGTTCAACACCTGGGTCAGATTGGCCGGGCCACAATTGTTGAAGGTTTGGGCCACGGCGGTAATGCCTTCCAGCCGTACGCTCTCTGGCAGGGGCGTGGGTGATGGGGTGAGGGTAGGTGATGGTGTTGGTGATGGGGTAGAGGTGGCGGTGACGGTGTTTTGTGGGGCCGGGGTGGGTGGGGGTTCGGTGGTGGCAGTGGCTTCGGGAGTGGATGTAGGGGTAGGGGCATCTGGTAAGGCCACGACGCCGGTGGGTAACGCGGCCGCGGGCCGGTTCACATTTCCACCCGGCGTGGGCAACGCCTCGGCATAAGGCGTCGTCACCAACGCCAGGACATCTTGGGCAATCGGCATCTCGGCCAACCGCACCCGGTAGCGACCCGGAATGGTCTGAACGATTTTGGGCAGCGCCAGCAAGCCCAAGATGGCGACTAATTGGATAAACGTGATGGCCAGAACAAGGCCCCGGTTTCGTTGACTCATGGGCGGTAGCATAACAGAAAACGTGAAGCCCCACGCGCCATACCTATCGGATATTCATTTCATCACTCCACCAGGCCATTGAAAAACATGCCCCAGTGCGCTTTAGGAACGAGAATTTAATAAGTTACAGGAGTCTGGAGACAAGACCATCTTTACGAAAGTCAGACGTATGTTTTTATGACACGCCTCACCCTGGGTTTGTCGCCGGAAACCCCCACCCCTAACCCCGCCCCCAGGGGCGGGGAACTTTTCTAGGCGCGGTTTTTCGGGGCGAAGGCCCCGAAAAACCGCGCCGCTAGCGTTCCCCCTTCCCCCCGGGAAGGGGGTTAGGGGGATGGGTCTTCCGACTCAATCTACCAAGGAGTTGGGTAAAGCGGGTCGAGTCTCTCATCTCAGTTCCGCCGGTTATTTAATACTCGATCCATAATGTTCATTACCGCTCACCGATACCATGACCACCGTCATTTGGTATACTGTATCACGAGGTAGTGAGGTAACGTCACTGCGCTCCATTAAGTAAATAAGCCTGACAAAGAAGGCAAGGAAATCTTTATGGATGAATTGTTTGATTTTCGACCCTATATTGAAGCTTTGACCCGCCGCTGGCGCTTGCTTCTGGGGGGCACCGTTTTGGCCGGGATACTGGCGGTGGGGCTAAGCTTTTTACTTCCCCCCACCTATGAAGCCCACACCCTGGTTCTGATTGTTGATCCCAGCCAACTGGTGCAATTCGATCCCCGTTTTGAAACAGTAGGCGAAATCCGACCCCGACAGGCTTACCCGGTTCTGGCCCTCAGCGATAGCCTACTACAAACCCTGCTGCAATATATAGCCACAAAAGAAATAAAGGAACCGAATACCCTCAAGGAGTTACAGGATATCCTATCTGTATCCACCAGCAGCGACCCCAGCCTTCTGGAGCTTAGGGTAGAACATTCTGATCCGGCCAGCGCAGCTCTGATCGCTAATCACTGGACCGAATTATTTGTTGCCCAGGCCAATCAAGTCATTGGGGATCAAAGTGAGGATCAGGTAGCTTTCTACATTGATCAGCGCAACATGGCACTCCTGGCGCTGGATGACACCGAACAGATGCTGGCTGAGTTTCAGGCGGGCAATCGGCAAACAATCGTCAAAGCGCAACTAGAAAGTCACGAAATGGCCCTGGACACTTACCTGGCCCAGCAACAAGCCCTGGTTTTATTACAGCAAGATATCATCACCCTGCGCACCCAACTAACAGGACAAAACGGCCCCCTGCTACCGGCCGATCATCTGGCCCTCATGCTCCTGTATGGGCGGGTTTTTGGTGAAACCGACACCAGTCCCACTATCGAATTGCAGGTAGATGGGACAGCCACCCAGACCGCAAGCCGGGAGCAGGTCATCGCTTCGTTAGACACCCTGCAAACCGCCCTGACAACCCGGTCTAATAATCTGGTTGAACAAATTAGCCAGTTAGAGCCAGCGATTTTGGGCATACAAGAGGAACTAGAAATATTGACTGCCGATGAGGAGCAGTTACGGCAGGCGGTAAGGTTAGCTTCGGAAACGTATACGGCCCTGGTACGGAAGGTGGCCGAAGAGCAGATTACCTCGCAAGATACAAGCCGGGGCCTACGGGTGGCCAGCCCGGCCATCACCCCCCAGGAGCCGATAGCCCCGCAGAAAATGTTGAATGGATTACTGGCGGCCATGGTGGCGCTGGTATCGCTGATGGCTGTGGTGCTGTTTCGTCACTGGCAAATGTTATGAACGTGAAGCGCCAGGTCTTAAATCGTCTAAGCCCCATTTTGCTCCTGCTTGTGCCCACCATCCTTTTTTTCGCACGTGGCTGGGGAGCCATGCAAGTCAACCGGGCCTTTGTTACCTTGAATCATCAGCCAGCCCTGTTTAGCGATAATCAAGATGGCCTGATTTTGGTGACGGTGGAAGCGCAATTAACGGCGGCCCAGAGTTATTTGGGGCCAACAGATTCCACCCAAAGGATGCTGGCGGTTGTGCAGCAGGCTCAGGGACAGAACGCCCCGGTGGGTATGACGGTGCCGGATTTGTGGTGGTGGGCCGCGCAAAAAGAGAAGGCGGGGGAATGGGCCGCGGCCGCGTACCTTTACCAATGGGCAACCGACATCCAACCCGGCCTGGGCGATAGCTGGTTTTATCTGGGGCGAGCCTACGAAACCCAGCATCGTACAGACGAGGCGAGGGCCGCTTATCTGATCGCGGCCGCGGCCCCCACCTGGCATACCTTCGGCTCCAGCGATGTTTACCTGGCCCTGGGCAACCTCACCCCCATGACCGAGACCCGTGTAGCCCGTGCGTATTACGAACAGGCCCTGGAGCTAGATCAGTTTGGTGACGCGGTCGCGAAAGCCGCCGCCCATTACCAACTGGGGGAGATTCTCCTGTTACACGAGGCTAACCCGGTAGACGCCCTGCCCCATTACCAGGCCACCCTGGCCCTGACCCCCGATGATCACTGGGCACAACTGCGGATGGGTTATGCGCTTTATGGGGCCACCGGGGATTGGCCCGCGGCCGCGGCCGCGATCCAAAACGCCATTGACATCTGGCCGGATGAAAAATATTTGTCGTGGCCTTACTTTTACCTGGGCGACATTTATCAGGATGCCGGACTGATCACAGAAGCCGTGGCCGCTTATGAACGAGTGCTTCTGCTTGATCCGGCCCATGCGTCAGCCCATCAACGCCTGACCGTTTTACGGAGTCCCTAATCTTGTCCTTACGCCTCATTCGCGCTTCGGTCATCGTCACCGTTCTCTCTTTAGCCAGCATGGCGGCTAATTTCCTGTTGCAGGTGCTCCTGGCGACCCTGTTTGGCGCGGACAAGACGACAGATGCTTACCTTGCGGCCGCGACGATTCCCACCCTGGCCAACACCGTTTTCCTCACCGCCATGAACATCACCTTTATCCCTGTTTTCATTGAGTATGAAAACAAGGCGAACAGCGAGGAAGCCTGGAAGGTGGTGAATAGCTTCATTGTCATTGTGCTGGTGGCCCTTACGGCCCTTTGTCTGGTGGGGAGTCTGTTTTCGGCCGAGCTGATTCTGCTGATTGCGCCGGGTCTGGGCCGCGACGCGGCCGCGTTGTCACTGGCGGCTGAGTTACAACGGATTCAGCTTCCCGCCATGATCTTCATGGCCTGGGGCGGCTTGCTGGCGGGGCTATTCTATGCCCGGCAATCCTTTGTGATTCCTACCCTGGGGCCACTTCTCACCCATCTGGTAGCCTTGGGTGTCGCCTGGATTTTGGTGAAACCTGCTGGCATTCACGGCGTGGCGGTGGCCGTCCTGATTGGGAACATCGTGCAAGTCATTTTTTTATTGCTTTGTCTCCGCCAACAGTTTCAGGTGCAGTTGCGTTTTGACTTCACCCATCCCGGCGTGCGCCAGATTGCCTGGCTCATGCTCCCCTGGCTCCTGGGTGCGATGATTTATAAAGCCAATCCGTTGGTAGACCGGTTTATTGCCTCATACTTTTCGGCTGGGGCCATCACGATTCTGGGTTATGCGTATGGGCTGGTTCAGGTGGCGGTTTTTGCCAGTTCCAAGGGTGCGTCCTTGGCCGTCTTTCCTCTGATGTCCAGAATGGTAAACACCAATCAGCGCAACCAACTGCCCTCAGTCATTGATAACGGCTTGCGGTTGGTGATCAGTGCCCTCGTTCCCCTGTTGGTTCTCCTGTTCTTGTTGGGTGATAAGGTGGTGGCGGTTGTGTTACAGCGGGGGCGTTCTCCCTGAAGATGCGCGCCTGACCAGTTTGGCCCTTATGGGGTATTCCGGGTCAATCGTGGCTTTATCGGCCGGTAATATTTTGAGCTATGTCTACTATGCGTTGCAGGATACCAAGACACCGGCGCTGGTGGGCAGTGTGGGTATGGCCTTAAATCTGGCTCTGGCCTGGTGGTGGCGTATACCGCTCGGTTTTCTGGCTCCGGCGGTCTCGTTTTCGGTGATGACCCTTTTTAATTTGCTCCTGTTGGGCTACATACTCCGGCGGCGTTTGGGGCAGGGGGTCATGCCGGGATTTTGGACTTTTTGTAGTCAGATGTTTTTTATTGGGGGGGGTATGGCTGGGGTGGTATGGTTAACCGGCCAGAGTGCCATCGTGGTACCGATGGTGGCGCATTGGCCGGTGTTCTGGCAACTGGTTTATCAAAGCACCATCGGGTTGGCCTGTTACTTGTTGGCCTGGAGTTTGTTGAACCGGGCGCTGGTCGGGCAGGTGTGGCACCGCCTGACGGTGCGGATATCGGCATGAATAGCGAAACGATGACCCAGAATTGGCGCGAATATGGTTGGTACGCGGCCGCGGTTGCCCTCTCTGTGGCGGCTGTGTTACTCAGTCAATGGCTGGGCCTGCTTGTCCTTGTCTTGTTCATTGTCTTACCTGTGGGCATCTATCTCTTCTGGCGCTGGCCGGAGACCGGTGTTTATCTCATTCTGGCCCTGGTCAGCTTCGGTAACGAATACAGCCAGACAGAATGGGGCGTACGCTCCTCATCTGATCTGTCCACCATTTACAACCGGCGCATTCTGCCGGGGTTAACCGTCAGCGTTTTCGACCTGATTTTTGTGCTGGTTTTGGCCGCCTGGTTAGGCCGGAAGCTGATTAAAAAAGAAGCCATGATCTGGCCGGCGCGGCGGGTATGGTTGCCCATGCTCCTGTGTTTGGGCTTTGTGTTTTATGGCACCGTTCTGGGTTTGTATCATCTGACCGATGGCTATGAGCTGTATCACATTTTGCGTGAGCTACGCCCGTTTGTCTATCTGTTGTTGATGCTGGTTATGGCCGTGGATGTTATCACCTGGCGGGGCCAGGTAGAGACGTTGTGGTGGGCGATTATCTTGCTCGCGGCCGCGCGTGGGGTGCAGGGTGTTGTTCGTTACGGCCTGGGCATTGGTCGCTGGTATTACGGCTCACAAATGGTCTATTATGACTACTCCGACACCATTCTGCTCCTGGCCGGGATGGTACTCCTGTTTACCTGGCTGTTACGCCAACCGCGTTGGCACCTGCCCACTTTGGCATTGCTGGGGTTAGCGGCCGCGCCGATGGCCTTTTCTTTTGTCTTTTCCTTTCGACGGAGCTTTTGGATTGGTGCGGCCCTGAGCCTGGTTTTGCTCTTTTTCTACACCAATAATCGCGAACGCTGGCGTTATCTCACGCTGGCATCTGTTGGGGGTGTCATCTTGCTCGGTCTGGTTCTGGTGACGGGTCAGTTAGACCTGGTGCTCCAGCGGGTGACATCCATCACCGATACCCAAGAAGACTCGTCCAATTATTTCCGGCTATTTGATAACGAGAACGCCCTCAACGCCATTTACGAATCGGGCACCTTGGGCCTTGGGTTTGGTAGTCGCTATGAAATTGTGACCACGGTCTATTGGCTTAATGATTTCATCAGCCATGTTAGCCGGGCCAGCCACAACGGTTATCTGTATGTGGCGATGAAGATGGGCCTTTTGGGCCTGGTCAGTTGGTCGTTCTTCTGGCTGATGAACCTGTCCGTTTGTTGGCTGTTGTTAGGGCAGTCACGCGGCCGCTACCGGCACATCGGCCTGGCCGTCAGCGTGATTCTCATCGCCTGTGCCCAGGCCAATTTTTTCTTGCCGCTTTATTACAACCTGCGCCCGTTGCTCCTGCTGGCTATCTTTTGTAGCCTGGCTATCTCCGCCCGCAAACAAGCCCTTAGGAGCGAGAATTTAATAAGTTACAAGAGTCTGGAGACAAGACCATCTTTACGAAAGTCAGACTTACGTTTTTATGACACGCCTCACCCTTAGTTTGTCGCCGGAAACCCCCACCCCTAACCCCGCCCCCAGGGGCGGGGAACTTTTCTGGGCGCGGTTTTTCGGGGCGAAGGCCCCGAAAAACCGCGCCGTTAAATTCCCTCCTTCCCCGGGAAGGGGTCAGGGGGATGGGTCTTCCGACTCAATCTACCAAGGAGTTGGGTAAAGCTGGTCGTGTCTCTCACCTCAGTTCCGCAGGTTATTTAATCCTTATTCCGTATGTCTGATTCTCCAACGGTTAAACCCTGATGCGTATTGGCATTTACACCCTGGTTACTCCTGGCCCGCACACCGGTGTGGGCCGCCAACTGGTTGGTTTACTCGGTGGCCTGTCGCTTATCGATCAGGCCAATGAGTATTGGCTCTATCATGCGGCGCAGGATGAATTTTTGGCTCCGGCGGCTCATTTCCGGGGGTATCCTGTGCCGGTCACGGTGGCATCACGCGGCCGCAACCATCTTTATCAGGCGGTGCAACTACCCCGGCTGGCGGCCCGGCATCACCTCGACGTTCTGCACATTCCGAACACCATGCCGCTGCTGTTTCCCTACCGGCCCACCATCGTGACGCTGTATGATCTGACGGAGTTTGCTTTACCGCAGCGGGTTTACGAAAAAGGGCGACACGGCTACCGCCGTCTGGCTAACTGGCTGGCGGCCCGGCGCGCCGATACCATCATCACCACTTCGTTCAGCACCAAACGCGACATCGTCCGTTTTCTGGGTGTCGATGAGGGCAAAATCCAGGTAATTTACCCTGGTATTGACCACGAGCAGTTCCGGCCCCAAGAAGTAACGCCCGAACGGCGGGCGTATCTGGCCCAAACGTATCACCTACCAGACAGTTTTCTCCTCTACGTAGGCAAAATTCAACCCCGCAAGAACCTGACCCGCCTCTTGCACGCTTTTCATCAGGTACGCCAAACCCATCCTGAGGTGCATCTGGTGCTGGCCGGATCACGGGGCTGGATGAACGAGGAGCTAGATGCTACCCTGGAGCAACTTGATCTTACCCAGGTGGTGCATAGCACCGGTTTTGTGGCGGATGAGGATCTGCCCGCTTTTTACAATCTGGCCGAAATGTTGGTTTTTCCTTCGTTATATGAGGGGTTTGGTTTTCCCGTGCTGGAGGCGATGGCCTGTGGGACCCCGGTAGTGACTTCGGCGACGTCGTCGTTGGCAGAGTTAGCGGCCGCGGCCGCGGTGTGTGTGGATCCATTGTCGGTAGAGGCGATTGCGGCCGCGATCCTGAGCCTGCTAGATGACCGACGCGGCCGCGAGGCCCTGCGCCAAAAAGGGCTGGCCCACGCCCAAACATTTACCTGGACCCAATGCGCTCAAGAAACCCTGACCTGTTATCAGCGGGTGGGGAGTAGGGAGTAGCGAGTGGCGAGTAGGCGTTCACCTGCCAACTCACCACTCATTTTCGCAGGTATTCTTCATGAGTGGGGACATCAAGATGGAGAAAATCGGGGAACTCTAGGAACTCTAGGAACTCTAGGAACTCTAGGAACTCTAGGAACTCTAGGAACTCTAGGAACTCTGGGAACTCGTAGGAACTCTCGCCACTTTGCCACTTTGCCACTTTGCCACTTTGCCACTTGCCACTTGCCACTCGCCACTTTGCCACTTTGCCACTCGCCACTCGCCACTTTTTTTCGTAGGAGGGAACAACAAAATGAACCTTATTAACCGTCTGCGTTTTTTATTTCTCACCCGTCTCAATCGTCCGCGCCGTTATCGGGCGTTGTTTGAAACAATTCATCAACACCACCACCATCGTTTGGTTGAAATTGGCGTTTTGCATGGCGTTCATGCCCGGCAAATGATTCAAACCGCTACCCACCATCATCCTGCCCACGCCATCCACTATTTTGGCTTTGATCTGTTTGAAGATTTGACCGAAGCCTTGTTACAAAGTGAGTTGTCGAAAAAAGCGTCTCCTTATACCCGGGTTCAGCAAAAGCTAGAAAAAACGGGCGCCCACATTCAACTATTCATGGGCAACACCAAAGAAACGCTGCCCCAGGCGTTACCCCTCATTGGCGAGGCCGATTTTGTTTTTATTGATGGGGGGCATTCCCTGGAGACGATTCAGTCGGATTGGGGCTATGTGAAGGAGTTGATGAACCGCCGCACCCACGTCATTTTTGATGATTATTATGTGGATACCACGCCGGAATTAGAGGGATTGGGTTGCCAGACCCTGATTGATCAACTGGATCGGCAGCAATATGAGGTTCGCATTTTGGAACCCACGGACGTGTTTCGCAAAGAATGGGGACTGCTCAAAATAAAGATGGCGGTGGTGAAGAAAAAGTAGTCCCCCGTTTGTAGTGACCGCTTATGAACATTAAGAAAATAGATCGGTAATCCGACCCGCCCGCCCGTAAACGGAGCGGGCTACCTAACAACACCGGTTGAAACCGGTTTTAAAGCCCGCTTCACCGGGCATCGTTCCTAGTACGGTGGTTTCAGTTCTGTGCGCAGGTGATTATCCCGTATTATCGAATTAGTTTTTTAACTTTTATTAGCGGGCCAGCCGACTAAAGTCGTCACTACAAACGTGTTCTATGGACATATCAGGGACAAGTGGCGTGGTATGGCTCTCCAGCCAGGAATGTGCTCCACTCCTGCTCCGTCAGGTTGCGCTGCACAAGTTGGCAACCCAACCCCACCAGGGTTTCTAGCGGCCGCCACAAGCGAACGGTGGCATCATCGCTCACGGTGGCGAAGAGGGATTGATCCGGGGCAAAGGCCACTTTGATCACGGCTGCGGTATGCCCGTTGAGGATGGCCGGGGGCGCGGCCGCGTCCTGTGGATTCCAAATAAGTACAGTCAAATCCTGCCCGGCCGAAACCAACTGGGTTCCGTCTGGGGCAAAGGCCAAACCGCGTACACCGGCCTGATGCCCGGCCAACAGCCGTGGCTCGGCGGCAGGATTGGCCCAATCCCACAACAAAATTGCCCGATCTTCACCCGCCGAGGCCAAAACCTGTCCATCTGGGGAGAAGGCCAGGTCATTCACCCGGTCACTGTGACGAGCCAGCACGGTCGGTTCTGCCTCAGGCTCGGCCAGCGACCAGATGAGAATCCGGCCATCGGCGCTGCCTGCGACCATCTGTTCGCCATCCGGGGTCAGGATGAGAGAAAAGATGGCCCCGTTGACGGTAGCGACAACCGTCGGTTCAGCCGTGAGATTGTTCATATCCCAGGCCCTGATCAAACCATCATCCCCCGCTGAGTAGAGGGTTTGTTCATCGGTGCTGAAGCGCAGGGCACGCACCGACCCTTCATGCCCTTCCAGAATGGTGGCCGCGGCCGCGACATTGCCCAAATCCCACAACCGAATGGTGCTGTCGTCCCCTGCCGAGGCCAATACATTGGACTCTGCCGCCATAACCAACGCCCGTACCCGGCCTGTGTGCCCACTCAGGACGCCCGTCTCTGTGTAAGCCACTGTATCCCATAATCGCACATTGTTATCCGCCCCCGAGGTAAACATCGTGCCCCCGTCCGGCGAAAACAGAACTGCCAGCACACTGGCCCCATGCCCCGTCAGTACACGGTCGGCGGCGGGCAAAGAATCAACTCGCCACAAACGAATCGTCTGATCATCGTTGGCCGAGGCCACAAACAGGCCATCCGGCGACAGGGCCAGGGCACGCACGCGTGACTCATGGCCGGGCAAAATCAACCCTTCAGCCGTGGGGTTCGCCAGGTCCCAAACAATTAACGTTTTATCATCACCCCCAGAGATGAGCCGTTGCCCATCGGGCAGAAAAACGGCCGCCCGCACGCGGCGAACTGTGCCCTGAAACACCAGGGGTGGGCTGCCTGGTTCGGTTAGATTCCACACCTGCACGGTGTTGTCTACACCGGTAGAGGCAACCCTGGTTTGGTCAGGCGAAAAGGCCACACCGATCACGCTCGACTCATGCCGACCAATTATCGCGGCCGCGTTGTTGTCCAAATCGTATAACTGCACCGTGCCATCATCCCCCCAGGGCCGGCGTTTGGCCGTCGCCACTGAGCGCCATCCCCAACACGGGCCGCTCTTGTTCAAGTAGGGTTGTGGGTTCGGCCCGCAGGTTGGGCAAATCCCATGAGCGCACGGTATTGTCCAGGCTGGACGAAATGAGTTGGCCGTCCGGGGTAATGATCAGGGCTAAGACATCGTTGGTGTGTCCCAAAAAGAGAATCGGGGGCTGATCCAGATCGGCCAGCGACCAGATGGAGATGGTGTCGTCTTCGCCCGCGGAAACGATGGTTTGTCCATCAGCCGTGAAGGCAACGGCCAAAACGGGGCGGTATGTCCACTTAAAATGAGGGGTTCGGCCAGAAGATCATCTAGCGACCAGAGCCGCACGGTGTTGTCGGCTCCGCCAGACGCCAACCAGCGGCCATCCGGGGAGAAGGCGACGGCCCGCACGCTACTGCCCTGCCCACGAATAGTCACGTTGAAATAGGGTTGAGAAATCAGCGGCCGCAACGCGTTATCCACGTACCAGTTAATATTGCCTTGAGCCAGCTCATTGAGTCGGGCGGCTTCTAAGGCCAACAGCGTGGCTAACTCTCGGTCATTATTCTGCTCCACGGTGTTTATGGATAGCGAGACCAGGGATTGGGAGAGGGCAATCTGCCCCTGTCGCACGGCTTCGGCCCGTTCTTGCTCGGCTTCCACTCGTGCGGCCTCGGCCAGCGTCCGTTGATTCTCCGCTTCCACCCGCTCGCCGTCCGCTGTCGCCCTGGCAACTTCCGCTTCGACGGCCCGTGTCGCGGCGATATGTTCGTTGGCGATGGCGGTCTCCTGGGCCAAAAAGGCGACGGTCGCCTGGGTTTCGGCCTCGGTGGCATTGGCCTGAGCCAGACCCCGTTGCCAGAAAGCGAACGCGGCCGCGCACAGGGACAGAACCAGGAGTAGCCCCAACCCAAGAGAAGCAAAACGCACCACGGTCACTTGTCGTCGTCGTGATTCACTTAAAGCTCTGGCTTGTTCCAACTCCCGTTGCCGTTGGGCTTCTTTCTCTTGTTCGGCCCGCTCGACCGCCGTTCGGCTCATCTTAATGAAATCTTGCTCTTGGGTGGAGAGAATGAGGGTTTCGCTGCTGGCCCACTCCAAAGCCTGTTGTAAAGGTGTGCCCCGTAATAATGCGCCTTCGTCGCGGCCGCTGGATTGCCATTGGCTCATAGACGACCGTAAAACGCTCCTGCCAGGCGCGATACGAACGATCCCCCGCCATCCATTCCCGGAGCAATTCCCAACTGCGAATCAGCGCTTCATGAACGACTTCAACCGTTTCCAATCCGCTCTCATTGACCCCTGTCACTACTAGTCGCTCATTGGCTAGTTTTGCACCAATTGCCATTCTTCAGCGGTTAACTCGTGACGGTTAGCTACCCGGCGGGTATCTTCCGTGCCTTCACCCGGTTGCACCATCTGGGCAAAGGCCCGCCGGGCCAGCCTTTGCTCGTTAGGCGAAAGATTGGCGTACACTTCGTTGGCATGACGCCAGGGCACCCGCCACGCCAATTTCCACATAAGCCTCATGGGTCATCTGGTTGCCCTTACGTTGACCCCACAAGGCCGACAAGGCAAACTCCAGCAAGGGCAAATTACCCGGCTCATCCCCCACATCACTCACAATACGCATCACCAGACCTGATTCAAAGGTTACGGCTAGACGTTTGGCCGGATTGGCGATAGCTCGTACCAGGTCCTGACGAGACATGGGGCCAAGTTTAACGTCGGCATCCTGCAAAGCGGTGGCAAAAGGCCGATAACCCAACGCCTGCCCCAAAAAATCTGCCCGCAATGTGAGCACCAGAGAAAACCGCTGTTCGTCACGGAACTTCTGAATGTCTACGGCTTCAACCAGTTGATCCATAAAACGATGGCGCAAGGCCACGTCATCACACAGCGTGAACATTTCTTCAAACTGATCGGCTACCAGGAGCAGGCGGGTTCCTGCGGGTTGTGCGTTCACGATTTGCTCAACGATTTCGTGGAGCCGACGCTCGCCATTTTTCATGGCCTGCGACAACTGTTTCACGGCCTGGGGCTTTGCGGTGCGGTTAATTGGCATAAAGCAAAGGCACAAGCGCCCCGGCTATCGTTTGAAAAGGATCCTGGCCGGGCCGAAAATCCTCAATAATCCAGTTGCCTTCCTGGCGTAAGGTGGCTACCAAACCGGCAAATACCACCGAAGATTTGCCACTACCTGAAGAGCCGACTACGGCTACCAGAGGTTGAACTTTTACCAATTCCAGCAGTTGTTCGGTGAATTCTTCACGGCCAAAGAAAAATTTGGCATCTTCTTCGAAAGGCAAAGAGACCCCGATACAGGCCAGCCCCATAAATCGCTTCGGTATGACCGGTGACGGCAAGGATCATGGTGACATTGGCATCGGCTTCAAGCAGGTGGCCTCGTTCACAAGGGCGTTGGGGTAGGGGTGGGTACGGCGGTTATATTGACATAAGCGAGGGCTTGTTCGGCGGACATGCCGACGGCCCAGCGAATGTCACGGGCGAGTTGCCCGGCTTTTTGCTGGCGATGGAGCGGGTCTTTGTGCAAGGCTTTCAGGATAGCCTGTTCCAGTTCGATGGGAATATCTTTGCGATATTGGCGGAGGTGCTGGGGTGTTCAGGTGGTGCTGGATGACTTCCAGGCGTTGTTACCCTTGAACGGGAGTTGGCCGGTGACCAGTTCAAACAAGACAACGCCCAGGGCATAGATGTCGCTGGCGTGGCCTACAGATTCGCCAGGGCCTGTTCCGGGGCCATGTAGGCGGGGTCCGGAGTACCGTGCCGGTGGGTTGCACCACGGTATCACCCATGATGTGTACGATGCCAAAATCGGTGAGGACGATTTGGCCTTCGGCATTGAACATGATGTTGGCTGGTTTGATGACACGGTGAATGACGCCACGCACATGGGCGTAATCGAGCGCGGCCGCGAGGGCATGGGTGATGTAACCAATTTCCAACAAGGTTAAGGGGCGGGATTTACTCTGGCGTTGTTTGATTTCCGCACTGAGGTTTGCCCATCAACGAACTCCATTACCATGTAGTAGAGACCATTCAACACATCAAAATCATAGACCTGACGATATTGGTGTGGCGCAGCCGGGCGACGATAGAGGCTTCACGCTCAAATCGCTCCACAAAATCAGGGCGGTAGCCAGGTGTGGATGGAGTACTTTGATGGCTACGTTCCGATTCAGCGAGGTGTGATAGCCTTGGTACACCTCACCCATTGCCCTTTGTCCAGCCGGGCCACAACTTTGTATTTACCCAAGAAATTGTCCGGTTAAGTCAGCCATATGGTTGCTCGCAAAAATTCGATAAATAGTGCCGCGTCATTCCAATACCTTCGCCAAAAATAGCATGAGTTGAGCGATTGTGTATGATACGGATTCTTACCGACCAAGGAAAAGTTCCGTAACCACACAACCGCTCAATATGGATATTTTAGCTCTTTTACAACATTTGACCCCTATTCTCTCGAAGACCACCTTAAGGCAGATGAGTCTCATCATCTGCGCCGTATTAGCTATGACAGGGCGGGTGACCATGTTAGGTATCTCGCGCTGGAGTGACAAAGGGGGAAGTTATCGGACAGTGCAACGATTCTTCCAGACGACCATTCCCTGGGCGCAAGTGCTATGGTCGTTCTTTCATAGCCAACTTCAGGAACCTGATGTGGTTTATGTGTTAGCCGGTGATGAAAGTGTCATCCACTAAAATCGGGCACTGACCAGCGGGTTAGACCGCTTTTCTCGTCCCTATATGGGAAGCCCATACCCGGTATCGCTATCTTTGCCTTATCCCTCATTGACACCAAGCCCGGCGTTCTTACCCAGTCATGGTTGAACAAGTCGTGCGGAGTGCCGAAGAAAAAGCCGCAGCCAAGAAAAAGCCCAACAACGTCAAGCGAAACAGAAAGAAGGGCAAGCCAAGAAAACCAGGGCGTCCCCAGGCAGCAAGAATCGGAAAAAAGGAAGTTTGCCTGACACCGGAGTTGCAACGGATTCAAGACATGGTCAAGCAATTTCTGCTTCTCGCTGGCCTAGCCGTTCCTTTGACCTACCTGGTCATGGATGGTCATTTTGGTCACAACAACGCGCTGCAAATGGTTTTGTCAACCGGTCTTCATCTCGTATCAAGTTACGCTGGGATTCGGCGCTCTTTTTGACTACCAAGGTTCTGACCAACGGCGAAATATGGGGGCAGAATTGACTACGCCCACATCCCCGCCAACTGCCTCTAAGAGAGAACGATTAAGGACGGCATTCGCACCGATATCTACCAGACGACATGCCCGGCACAAAGAGTTGGCCAACGGCTTAACGTGGGCATTATCGTCAAAACGAAGCTGTCAACCGGGGCGACGGGGTCATGTCATCTTGTTTTCCAGCGACCTTGAGCTGAGCCTGGGGCAACCTGATTGACTACTATCGGCTCCGCTTTCAAATCGAATTCAATTTCCGCGATGCCAAACAATACTGGGGTCTGGAAGATTTCATGAACATTGAAAGCGCCCGTAACCAACGCCATCAACCTGTCCCTGTTTATGGTCAGCGTCTCAACGCTTACTGCGCGACCTGCGGCAAGAGGATTCAAATGTTAATGTGCTGGATTTGAAAGCCCTCTATCGTGGTCACAAATATGTAGTGGAAACGTTAAATTGCTTCCACGGCAAAACCAGAGCCAATTTATTGAGCGCGATTTTTAACCGAATTTCTGGCTTGGGCAGGATTCATGCCCCCAATCCAGATGTTCCTCACCTAAGTTGGCGAAGGTATT
>JADJUV010000069.1 GCA_016716885.1 Candidatus Trichofilum aggregatum
AGCGGATTGGCCTGTGTCATTAGTTGATACAGCGTCTGGTTTTGTGGTTGGCAGCCAATATTGCTTGTATTTGTACCGCTGTATTCGGGGTAAACGTATCATCTACGCCAATGAAGGCAAACATCTTCGGCAACAACGCCACCGGATCGGCCCGCAAATCGTCATACAGGCAGACCATCACCTGATCCCGACCAAACGTATCATAATATCGTTGCACCTGGGCCGTATAAAACCCCAACTCCCGATAATACCAGAAAGGCCACGGCCCCCAACGTCGGGCCATGCGTTCCGCTTCCGCGGCCAATGCTTGCCCAAAATCAGGTAGGGGTTCAATACCTGCCCGGCGGTAATGCAAAAAATTGGAGTAGGCACGAGCGGCCGGTTGGCGCAAAACAGCGGTGATTCGGGCCTGGGGATGTGGAGCTGGATGTTCTGGGGTGCAGGGCCATAGGTATGGTGACGACGATTTCACCTATCTTTGGGGGGAAGTGGCTTCCCAGCAAACAGCGCATTCATGACGGACTTGCTCCACGAGACACAAAGCCAGCCCACCGTTTCGCGATCCACTGGCCCCTTGAAGGCACTATCCAGATTTACCCCCTCCAGGGCAAAGAAGTTACACTCATTCACCGGGCACATAAAAATGTCGGGGTGCTGTTGTAGATAGTGATAAGGCGAAAGCGTACCGGACGAAGGCCCCATGAGTAAAAAATTTGGTAAAACCATCGCCGAACCTAACGAACCCAGAGTCGGGTTCGAGGAGAAAGAATTCCGTGCGGAATTGTCACTCGGGACACATACTTGCTCTATCAGCCATTGAGCACTATCCAGAACAAAATCAGCCAATACATTGTAGCCTCGCTGGATAGAGTAACCCGTGATTGGTTACTGGTGAGCGGGGGTCATGTCCTTCGTATGGCCCTGGGGCTTATTCCCAGCGTCCTCATTGCCCGCTCCTTGGGCCTGGCCGATTTTGGTGTGTATGGCATTTTAGCCTCAGTTTCTGGTATTGCCAGTGTCATCACCGACGCTGGTCTCACAGCCACCGCTTCCCGGCAAATCAATGCCGTTTTACCTGAAGCCACCGGGGAAGCCCAGCAGTGGGGCCGGGTGTTTTTCTGGACCCGGATGATCCTGGCCCTTGTGTTGTTAGGGACTGGTCTGGGGTTGGCTGGCCCATTGGCGCACCTATTACGGTTGGAGACAGTGCAGGCGGTTCTGGTATTGCGTTTGGCCTTGCTAGGTGTGGGGGCGACCACCCTCAGCGGAACTGTTACCGGTTTGCTCCAGGCCAGCCGCCGTTTCCGGCAAATCACCCAGGTTATTCTGACCAATGCCGGATTAACGGCGCTATTGGCGGGGGCGCTTTTCCTGGTGGGTCAGCTTAACCTGATTACGGCCCTGGCGATATTGGGTATTGGTACTTCGCTGGTTAGTTTCCTGCTGGCCCGGTATTTTCTGCCCGCCCCGTTTGACCTGGCCTGGCCTGCCCGCTCGGCCTGGCAAGTGCAGGGTCTTCAGTTAATCCGTTTTACCGGGTGGGTGGGTCTATCTAATATTTTTATTGTTCTCACAGCCCAGCTTGATGTGATTCTGCTTAATCAGTGGGGAACCACGGCGACGTTGGGGGTATATTTTCTGGCTTTGAACCTGATAAGTAAAACGAACATTCTGAATCATAGCTTGTACACGGTTCTTTTGCCCACCGTCTCTTCGCTCAAAACCAGGGCGGATTATGCGGCTTATATTAAACAAAGCGGCAAACGGGGGTTATGGATGACGCTGGTTTTGTTGCCGCTGTTGGTATTGTTGGCCCTTTTATTGTTGGCCTATTGGGCTAGCGGTTTATTCCAGCCAGACCGCTGTTTCAGTGGATGTTGTTGATTTTGCTTTTGATGTGTGTTTACCTTACCGATTACCTGGCTGGTTTTTCCCATTAACAAACCGTACTTGCTGGCGATGGCGGATGCGTTACGGGTGGTGGTGTTACTGGCCGCGGCCGCGTGGCTCATTCCCCTCTACGGTCCGCTGGGCATGATTGCGGCCAAAGCCGGGGCCAAGGTAATCGGGTTCCTTTTTGTGTTGCTGGCCCTGCGCCGTCACAAGAGTATCTGACGTGCATTCTTAGCCGGGGTTGTTGTATGCTGGTTCAATACAGGCGGGGATTTCGTTGAAGGGGCTGTTGACGATGGTACTGACGGGGTAAGCCGCCATCTGTTCCGTGGGGAAGGGGCGTAACAGAGGAAGAAGTTGATCGGGTTTCGTTTCTTGGGGATCAAGCCAGAGGGCATAATCTTCGGGATGGAGAATCACAGGCATTCGGTCGTGGAGCGGCCGCATCAGATCATTGGCCGCTGTTGTCAACAAGGTACACGATTCAATCTCTGAGCCGTCGGCCGAGTGCCAATGCTCCCACAGGCCAGCCACCGCGAAAAGTTGCCCTTCGGATGAATGAATGAAATAAGGTTGTTTGGTTTTACCCACCTTTTGCCATTCATAAAACCCGGATACCGGAATCAGGCAGCGGCGATACTTAAACGCCTGCCGAAACGACGGTTTTTCTGTCACTGTTTCAGAGCGGGCGTTGATCATTTTATAACCAATGGCCGGGTCTTTGGCCCAACTGGGAATAAGGCCCCAATGGAAATGAACGAACTCACGTTGCTTTGTGTCTCGATTCAGGCGGACAGCCGCAACGGGTTGGCTGGGGGCAATATTGAACCGGGGAGCCAGTGAGGACACAGCGTTCAGATCGAACTGCTGGACGATTTCTTCGGGGGTAGCCAGTAAGGCAAAGCGGCCGCACATAAGCTAGATTATAGCCCAAAATTGACGATTGGGTGCTGACGCTTTACGATTACACCAAACCTGTTTCGCGAAGGAAGAAGAATTTAAACCACAGATTTCACAGATTGACACAGATTTTTCTTTTCTCTGCGTTCTCTGCGTCTCTGCGGTTCATTATTTCCACAGGAGTTAACCATGCAAATTCAAGGTTGTACATTTTTAGTCAGTGGCGGTAGTTCCGGGTTGGGGGCGGCTTGTGTGCGGCGGTTGGCCGCATTGCAGGCCAATGTGGTCATCGCTGATATTAACCAGGAAGTCGGCCAGGCGTTGGCTGATGAATTGGGTGGCGCGGTCATTTTTGCCCCCATGAATGTGGTTGAAGAAGCCAACGTCTTGTCGGCCATCGCTGTGGCGATTGAGCGTTTTGGTCATCTTCATGGGGTGATTAATTGTGCCGGTGTGGCGATTGCCAAAAAGGTGTTAGGCAAAGAGCGCCCCCATGAGTTGGATGCTTTTGCCAAAGTGATTGCGGTGAATCTAACGGGGTCATTCAATGTGATACGGCTGGCCGCGGCCGCGATGTCCCAAAACGACCCCAATGAAGACGGCGAACGGGGCGTCATCATCAATACCGCCTCCGTAGCCGCCTTTGATGGGCAAATCGGTCAGGCCGCCTACTCCGCTTCCAAAGGGGGAATCGTAGGCATGACCTTGCCCATTGCCCGCGAATTAGCCCGCTCCGGCATCCGGGTGATGACCATTGCCCCCGGCATATTCGACACCCCCATGTTGGCCGGGCTACCCGAAGCGGCCCGTCTTTCATTGGGACAACAGGTTCCTTTCCCCTCACGCCTGGGCCGCCCGGACGAATATGCCGCCCTGGCCCAACACATCATCGAAAACCCCATGCTCAACGGCGAAGTCATCCGCCTGGATGGAGCTATCCGTATGGCTCCGAAATAGGATGAACCACAGATGTTGCCGATGAGACCGCTGAAAGAAGCCACGAATTGCACGAATTAACACGAAGTTTCTCTGGTGAGTTGGCGTCCTCTGCGCATTTGCGTGCGTTTTTTCCGCAGACTCACCGACTAACATAGATTTCCAAAGAACTGATTTTTCTTTTCTCTGTGTGCTCTGCGTCTCTGCGGTTCCTTATTTTCCTGGGAGAAAAAGATGGACATCACGTTTGCCAAACTAACCGAACCTACCCCTGAAATTGTGTTGACCCTGAACCGTTGGGAAAACAATCCTGACCTTGTGCCGAGGATTCGACCGAACCAGAGTCAAGAGGATTTAGAACGGCAAGAAACGATTACCCTTGAGAGCCTGGAAGGGCGATTGGAACACAATCGAACCTTTTTAATTTACCTGGACGGCCAGCTCATCGGTGAAATGAATTATCAGGTTGATCCTGGTCATCTGTACAAAAAAGAGCCAGGAACCGCCTGGATAGGTATCACCATTGGTGAGCCGGTTGGCCGTGGCAAAGGGATTGGTGCTCTGGCCATGCAATATTTAGAGGAGCAGATTAAGCTGGAGGGGTTGAAGCGGATTGAGTTGGGTGTTTTTGAATTTAACACCAACGCCATTCGGTTGTACCAGAAGTTAGGTTATCAGGAAATTGGCCGGGTTGAAGGATTTACCTTCTGGCAGGGCCGAATGTGGCAGGATATTCGCATGGAAAAACAGGTGTGACGTGGCCGTTAGAGCCGCCACCAGCAACGTCATGCCCTTGATTTTTTGACAGAAGCCTGTCGGGCCTTTGGTTCTGGATTGCCCATACCTTCTTTGTTGCCTGCGCCTCAACTGGCATCCTTTCATCGCGTTTAACCCACAACTGAATGGTTACCATTTGCTTCACAAAACGAAAAGGGACCGATTAACCTTTAGTCATCGCCGTCATCATCATCGTCATCGTCATCATCGTCATCGTCGTCAGGTGGTTGGACAGGCGTGCTTGGGGGTAGGGAAGGGAGCGTCGCACTGGGTAGCACCGTCACCGTTATCGCTGTAGCTGTAGTCGTTGCGGTCATCGTTGCCGTCGCCGTCGTCGTTGCCGAAGGTATGGGCGTCATCGTTGGTGTTGGTGTTGCCGTAGGTGGTACTGAGGTCATTGTGGCTGTTGCCGTGGGAACGGCTGTTGCCGTGCTGTTTACACGTGTTGGCTCAACATATAGGGTTGGGGTAGCCGTAGGTGATGGGGTAACATCGGACTCAACAAAACGTATCAGCGAGTAACATAACAGGGCCATCAACATGAACAGGGCCAGCAAGAACAGACCGGCTCCCCCCCATATCCAAAGAGATGTGCGCCCTGAAGGGGTCGGAATTGGTAACGGGGCTGGCGGCAACGGGAAAATCTGTCGCGCCGCTTCGCTAACCTCGGTTGAAGGTGCTACCCAGGTATCGGCCACCATTAAGCCTAATGTTTGCCGCAACCAATCAAGATCAGCCTGACAACTGGCACAACCGGTAGAAAGGTGCGACTCTACTTCAGCCACACCCATCGGGTCCAGCCGACCCTCTGAATAATCTACCAATTGCTCAAACTTGACATGTGTCATCACTAATTCTGATCCTCACCTTTACAGAGTAACAGCACAACCGAAAAATACAGCCATTATTCAATCAGTCATTTCCCGACGTAATTTCTCCAAACACCGTGCCCGAATGGGACCAATAGAACCAACCGGAATGCCTATCTGTTCCGCAATTGTCACATAGTCCGGTTTTTCCACTGCGTAATAAAGAAAGTCCAGAAGTTGCCGACAACGATCCTCTAAGCGGGCCAACGCCCGACGAACCGCTGATTGCTGTTCATATTGCACGATCATCTCTTCCCCGGTTTCTTCTTCCCACGGCGTATCTACCAACGTATCAACCGCAACCCCGGCTTCCTTCTCGTAATCCGCCCCACGCCGTCTATCCCAACAGGCCCGCCGGGCCGTCGTCACCAGCCAGGCCGATACGCGCTCCGGCTGTTCCAATGATGGTAAATGATCGAATAAGGCCAGCCAGACGGACTGAAAAACGTCGTCCGCTTCCGCTTTGGTCAAACCATAGCGGAGCGGCACTGTATAAACCAGACGTTCATACCGCGTTACCAGTTCATTCCAGGCAAGCGGATCTTGTTGACGGCATGATTCAATTAAATGGCTGGGGGATAACAGAGTGTAATCAATCATACGTTTTGGCAACCCTGAAAAATTGTAGCAGGCAAGAAGCCTTGATCAAAACTTAACCTAGGCGTGCCCCCATCTGAGTACTGAGGGCTGAGTGAACGTCCACTCGCTACTCGCCAACTCGCTACTCGCAAGCCTGCTGTTTTCATCCCCCTTGGTGCGCCGCAGGCGGCCTATGGGGAACTCCTGTGCTCCATGCTTTTTAGCCTGACTTTTTAACCAATTCTGAAATTCGTTCGGAATGCCATGTATTTTTTTCGCTCCCACACCCTCTGTTTGATCGTAACCTGCTTCAGGCTACCCCAACCGGTAGCTTCATTACGGTAATGACGAATTTGGAGGAAACCCAATGACAGAGCATTTTAACGCTTTTGGACATGTGCTGATTATTCTGGCTTTTGTGGCCCTGGTGGTAGACATCAGGCGTAACCAACGTCAGTTATACCGGACAACCAAGCGCGGTCGCTGGCTTTATGGAGCCATTCTGGTCGTAGCCACATTTAGTTGCCTGGCCAACATCGTTTGGCTGGTTTATTTTGCGGCTAACAGAGAGCCAAACCCGGCCTTGAGTTGGTGGTTAAGTCTATTTACCCATGTAAGCATTCTCTTGATGATTTTTGTTATGACCGTACTGGTGCGCTTCAAATTGGCGAGTACACGAGCCGGAAAAACACGCCGTATTTTGGCTATTGGGGCGCATCCTGATGATTTGGAAATTGCTTGTGGTGGTACATTGGCCCGTTTGTGTGATGAAGGCCATCTGGTGGCCGGGTTGATTCTGACACATGGGAGTCAGGGGGGGGATGCCCTGGTGCGTCAGTTGGAAGCCAGGAATGGGGCTAATTTCCTCGGTTTGCATGATTTCACCTTGCTTAACTTACCAGACACCAACCTGGACCTGGATGCGGTGCGGCAGGCCATTGAGGAAAAGGTGCAATCTTTTGGCCCGGATATTATTTTCACCCATTCGGAACATGATCAGCATCAAGATCACCAGATCATCCATCGGGCCACACTCCAAGCCGGGCGGCGGGTGAACACCATCCTCTGCTATGAAAGCCCTTCGACGACATTGGATTTTAAGCCGAGCCTGTTTTTTGATATTGGCGATTATGTGGATATCAAGATAGAGAGTATTCGGGAGCACCATAATCAGGCCCGTAAGGTTTATATGGATGCGGTTTTGGTGCGTTCTCAGGCACGAGTCCGTGGTGAACAGACAAAGACCAGTTATGCCGAGGGATTTGAAGTGCGGCGAGCCTTGATGATGGAAGGGGGTATCTTATGAAAGTATTAGTAACCGGTGTTGGCGGCCCGGCGGGTCGCCATGTGAGTCAATTATTGTGGCAAAGTGGTCATCAGGTGATTGGGGTGGATATGCGAGCTGTGACTGTGCCGGGATTGTGTGCTTTTTATGAGGCCCCGGCGGTGGGTGATCCGGAATACGTGGCCTGGTTGGCGGCTGTAGCACAGCACGCTGACCTGATTATCCCTACGGTGCAAGAGGAACTGCCCATTCTCGCTAGGGCGCAGAATAGATTACCGCGACCTGTTTTAATTGCTCCGGCCCTGGCGGTGGCGATTGCCCACGATAAATATGAGACGGCCCGCAGCCTCGCGGCCGCGCACTTGCCCGTGCCTTGCTTCTCCCGCCCTAGCCAACTGACCACAGCATCGGTCGTAGAAACAGCCCTGGGCTGGCCCTGCTTGAGCAAACCACGTATGGGACGCGGCGGGCGGGGCGTAACCATCTATGACACCCCAGCCGATTTTCCGGCCCTGAGCACGCTTGATGACCAATACATCGTACAGGAGTTTGTGCCCGGTACAGAATATGCTGTCAATCTGTTTTTAGACGATAAGAGGGAAACCGTTATCGTTTTGGAAAAAACCGTTTTACGCGAAGGGCGTACCGGTAACGCCGAGCAGGTACGGCGCGTAGAAGTTCCTGATGTCGCCTGGACGGCGGTCGCGGCCGCACGCGCTTTGGGTCTGACCGGCCCGTTGGATATGGACATTCGCCGCCGGGCCAGTGGCGAGCCGGTGGTTTTGGAGATTAACGCCCGTTTTGGGGCCAATATCACCCACGCGCCGGAAGTGTTCGCGGCCGCGTTAGCTTCAAGGAACCCCGCCCCATGTTAATGCTCATGGAAGCCATTTATCTGGTACTCAGCCTGTTGGTCTTGATCATGGGTGGGCACGTTCTACTCTTTTTCCCCCTATCCCTGTGGCACCAATTTCGCTACGGTCAGCGAAAAAAGCCCACGCAGAAACGGTGGGCCGTTTCCATTATCGTGCCCGCCTATAATGAGGGGGCCGTCATCGGGAATTGTGTTCGCTCCATTCTGCGGTCAGACCACGACTACTACGAGTTAATTCTGGTCAACGATGGCTCTAGCGATGATACGCTGGCTCAGATGCAACAATTTGCCAGCCATCCCCGCGTCCACGTCATCAACAAAAACAATGGCGGCAAAGCCTCAGCTCTTAATCTGGGTATCCAGCGGGCACGCGGCGACATTCTCTTGTTTGTAGACGCCGACGGTGTATTTCGTCGCGACACCATCCGTCAGATGGTCAATAGCTTTGACAGCCCGGATGTGGGCGCCGTCTGTGGCACCGATTGCCCGGTGAATTTAGACCGTTTACAAACACGCCTGCTTGTCATGCAAACTCACGTCACCACCGGTCTGGTGCGTCGTGCCCTGGCCGCCATTAACTGCTTACCCATTGTCTCCGGCAACATCGGGGCCTTTCGGCGCGATGTGTTACAAAAAACCGGCTATTTCCGTCCTGGTTTCATCGGTGAAGACCTGGAGCTAACCTGGCGAGTCCATCGGGCCGGGTATCGCGTCGCCTTTCAGCCAAAGGCCATCGTCTATGCGGAATCCCCCTCAACCGTGACCGCCTTGTGGAAACAGCGGGTACGTTGGGGGCGTGGTCTACTCCAAACAGCCATGTTACATCGCGACATGTTCTTTAACCCGCGTTATGGCCTTATGGCCCTGTATCTGCCGCTGAACATATTCAGCCTGGCCATCGTTCCTATCCTTCAGCTTTTACTCCTATTTTTGTTACTTCTGCTGGCACTGGCGGGGGCCAATCCCCTGACGGGTGGGTTTTTTAGTTTCTTCGGCTGGCTTGGTTTTGGCGCCACCAGTTTTGCGACGATCTTTGCTATCGCCCTGGACCGGGCCTGGTCCGATCTGAAATACCTCTATGTTCTGCCTTTGTGGATACCGTATGCCATTTTTCTCAACCTCGTCATGTTCTGGGCGTTTGTTTTGGAACTGCGCGGTGTTGAGGCCAAATGGAACAAACTTGATCGCACCGGCGTGATGAGCCGCCGGGACACAGCCCTCTCATGAATTCACACCATTTACCAACTAGCCGTTCTGTCCTCGGTGGCTTCATCCTCTTAATCGTGATGGTCGTGGGCCTGGTTGCAGGCTGTAGAACTACACCACCAACCAAACCCGCGGCCGCGACAACCCCAACAGCCCTTCCCTTCAATGATTCGGTCAATCCCCCCACCGAAACGAGTCCGACCCCCACGTCCGTCCGCGCTAGCAGCGTCGAAGACGAGGGGGTCAATCATCCCCCTGAAACGGCGCACGTGATCCCTACCACTACCCCCACACCCATCCGCGCCATTGGTATCAGTTACGAAGATGTTTCTGCCAGCCGCTCCGAATTGCCCGATCTGCAAAATTATGCGGCGATGGCCGATGTCAACATGGTTGGTCTAAACGCGGGTCGGCCTGATTGGGTTTACTTCCGCTGGGAGGCACGGCCAGAATATTGGTCGAGTGCGGTTCGGGACACGGGGATTGATTTCCTGGCTGAAGATAGCATCCAATTTGCCGACCACCACATTAACGCCATGGTGGATATTTATGCCCCAAATTACCTTGAGGCACACCCGGACGCGGCCGCGATCAGTTATTGGGGTGAACCCAGCCCTCTCCTGGTCAGCACGGCCGCGCTCACAGCCGGCCCCTTTCATGATCTCGTGTTAGAGATGATCGCTACCATTGCCGCCAATTATGCGGTTGACTCCATTTCCATCACCGAACTTTCCTACCGCCTCTACGGTTATGGGCCAGATGACCTGGCTTTGTACCAGGCTCACACTGGCCGAGAAGATTGGCCGAGGGATCGGGATGGGGTCATTCTGTTTGAACATCCTTCGATTGGTAGATGGCGTTCGGCGGCGGTGGCGGGATTCCTGGCCGATGCGGCCGCGGTAGCCCAGGCGCATGGTAAGGAACTGTTCTTTGATGTGGCTGTGAGTTGGGGTGATTTAGCCAATGAAGGACGAGAATACGGCCATGATTACGCCAAAATATTGCGGGCCGTAGACCGGATTATCGTCTGGGCCTACACCGACCTGGCTGGTTACCCTCCTGATTATGCCGCCGAGATCGCCGATTATCTGGCCGAACATTACCACCCTGATCAAATCATTCTCTCCGTCGGGCTTTGGGGACCGAATGGAGCCGTGATGGAACCGGAGACGTTGGCATTGGCTGTTTCTATGATCCAGGCCACCGACATCGCCCATGTCTGGATAACCCCCACATCCCTGATGACCGATGACCACTGGCAGAAGATCAGCACCCGTTAAACGTCTGTCATGAAACCCCACAATCGTGCCTCATTGCCAACGTTTGACCATACACTGCCTTTAGAGAGGGAACAATGCCATCACTTAGCTTCACAGAATCGCTACAGGATTGTTCAATGAGCCAAAAGCTAAAAGTTCTTTTGGTCGCCGAACATTCCCTTTTGAGCGACGGCCTGGAAAAATTGCTGGTTGACGAAAACCATTTGGATCTGGAGCGCGCCACGCTATCAGAATACCCAAACCTGTTAAAACAAATTTATCGGCATGACCCGGTCGTGATCATCGTGGAAAAAGAGACGTTTGACGGGAAACTGGTTGAGCTGGTGTACTTATTAACTGAGTACACCCATCTGCAAATCATCATGTTTTCATCAGAGAGCAATGAACAACAAATATACGCCAGTTATCAAGCCCATATAACCACTGTCAGTGATCTATTGGCCACTATTTATCCGGTTCATCTCGTACCAGAATGATGCGATTGGTACACAACGGCGTTTATGGCCATTCTCTGTCATGTTATAAAGGGCAAGAAAATGCGGTAACCCGGTACAGGCGTAGCTGATGGTGTAGGTGTTGGGGTACGACTGGGTGTTGGCGTTGGCGTTTTTGTAGGTGTGGCCGTGGCTATGGGAGTTGCCGTGGCCGTTGGTGTCCGGCTTGGTGTCGGTGTTGTCGTCGCTGTCAAAGTTGGCGTGCGGCTTGGTGTAGGCGTTGCTGTTTTTGTAGGTGTGGCCGTTGGTGTAGCTGTAAGGGTTGGGGTACGGCTGGGAGTCGGGGTTGATGTTCCGGTTGGTGTTGGGCTGGATGTTGGTGATGGTGTTACTGTCGCCGAGGCAGTGGCCGTAGGTGTTCGGCTAGGCGTCGCGGAAGGCGTTGACGTTGGGGTATGGGTAGCCTGAGATGTTGACGTTGTCGTCATGGTCGGTGTGCGGCTGGGTGTTGGCGTGGCCGTTCCGGTAGATGTTGGACTCGACGTTGGCGATGATGTGACGGTGGCCGTCGCCGTTGGCATGGGGGTGAGTGTGGCCGTCATGGTTGGGGTGCGAGTGGGTGTTGGCGTTGATGTCGCTGTAGTGGTTGGCGTTGGGCTAGGTGTGGCTGTAACCGTAGCCGTTGCTGATGCGATTGCCGTCGCGGTATGAGTGGGTAGCGGGGTCGGCGTACTGGTAGCTGTGGCTGTAGGCGTACTGGTAGCCGTCGCTGTGCTGGTAGGTGAGGGTGTTCTGGTTGGGGTGGCGCTGGCAGTCGCCGTTGCCGTACTGGTAGGTGTAGGGGTGTGGCTGGGCGTGGTGGTAGATGTAGGCGTGGGTGTTGGGGTTGCCGAAGGAGTACGGGTTGGTGTAGAGGTTGCTGTTGCTGTGTTAGTCGGTGTAGGGGTCAATGTGGGCGTGCTGGTAGGGGTTGAGGTTGGGGTAGCCGTAGCGGTTGGCGTGTTCGTCGGGGTGGGTGTTGGCGTGGGGAGAAGGGCCAGAGCCGCGGCCGCGTTCACAATCCCACTGCCACAAATAGCCGTATGACAACTACTCCCCCCCGGAAAAGGCAGGGCCGTGTCCTGGAGAATCTGCAAACTTTGCGTCAGGTTCAAGGTTGAGCTAATCGAAACCATGAGGGACAAAACCCCAGATACATGGGGCGCGGCCATGCTTGTACCCTGGTAATAGCCATAGGTTCCAGCCACCGGAACCGTCAAACCAGTGTTGAGGGTAGACAACACCCCATCTGTCATGATGGGGACATTTTCTCCGCCGGGAGCACTGATTTCCACCGTCGTGCCATAGTTGCTGTACAACGCTTTATGCCCCCCCCGGTCGGTGGCCGCTACGGTGATGACCCCAGTGCAGTTGGCTGGTTGGTAGCTGTTTGTGTTGAGATTGAAACTATTGTTGCCCGCGGCCGCGACAATAATCCCCCCCACGTTATTCACCGCGTTAATCGCATTCTGGTAGGTCGTACTGCACACGCCCGGCCCGCCCAGGCTCAAATTCAACACCTTCGCCGGGTAGGGATTGGCTGGGACACCGGTAACTGTTAGTCCAGCTGCCCAGCGTATTCCTTCGGCAATATCGGAGATAAAACCGCCGCACTTCCCGGTCACACGCACCGGCACGAGGGGCGACATCCAGTTGACCCCTGCCACACCCACACCATTGTTACCGGATGCCCCAATCGTTCCCGCCACATGTGTGCCGTGCCAGCTACTATTTCTGGGTGGCGAGCCGGGGTAACATTCCCCACTCACCGTCCAATCCCCCGGATCATGGGGATCACCATCCCGCCCATCACCATCATTAGCCATCGCCACATTGGTGATGAAGTCATACCCCCCCAGCCATCGCCCATCCAGATCGGGGTGATCCGTGATGCCCGAATCAATAACCGCAATCCGCACCCCACCGGAGCCGGTGGTGATGTCCCAGGCAGGGGGCAGGTTGATGCCGTAGGTTTCAAAGTAATGCCATTGGTTGGTGTACTGCGGATCATTGGGCGTCAGGGCCGGGAACATGCGGCGGTCGGGTTCGGCGTAGGCCACATCGGGCAGGCGGGCCAACTCCTGGCTGATGGTTTCCACTTGCGCTACCGGCAAGGGGGTTGGCAGTTGCAGAACGTGGGCATCCCCGGACATGGGGCGAAGGTAGGTGAGGGGGATGACAGCGGCCGCGCTCAACGCCGCCATTCTCTCCCCATCCGCCGCCTTCCCCCGCTCAAATCCGCCTCAGCCCGGTACTGCACGATGATCTGATCGGTAGGGACCTCGCCCCATTCATCCTGAAAGGCCGGTTGGATCATTGTTGTGTAAACCGGCTCCGCCCCCATCGGCTGTGCCCCCAGGCTGACCAGCAGAACAAGCAACAAAAGGACAAGAATGGCAATCCCCGGCCCATGAATCTTCACTGGCAAGCTCCTGTATGAAAAGGTGCAGAGTGGCAGAGTGGCAAGTTACCTGCCACTCTGCCACTCGAAACTCGAAACTAAAAACTCGAAACGAACCGCATCACCGTAGGCCGCAGGGCAAACATCGCCAGGGAATAGAGATAACCGCCTATGCCATTCCCGTCAGGGGTGTGGTTTACCATCGGGCTGGATGGGGCCGCCGAGGCACTCGAAGCGGGAACCAGCGTGATGACCAACACCGGTATATTGTTCCCCTTTTCTCTGGCGTGGAACTGCTGTTCCGCGCCACTGCCCGTTTCGCTGGCATCCCGGATGAGGAAGCCGTTATTGACACCCGTGTCTAACATCGTTTGCACCATGGTCGCCACATCCCACTGCCGCCAGCCACTGCCGGAACTGGTGGTCGCGGCCGCGCCGGTTGTAGCCGGTTGGTTGTTCCAGGTCACACCCGTCTCCGTCCAACTACCATTCAGGCGGAAAACCTGTAGCGTGCGGCCATTCTTCCACGATGCCGCATACAGCCGGAGCGTGGCCGACTCAATCACACACCCTGCCGGGATGTTCGTCGGCAAAGCAAACCGCACCATGCCGCGCATACTGCTATTCGAGTTTTTACCCTGCACTTTGAGGATGGAGTCCCGTCCGTTGTTATTGGAGGTGCTACCTCGATCAACCCAGGCATCGGCTACCGCTGAGACCGTAATCTGTGGCCCACAATCCGGCGGTGGTGAGACTGTCCAGCTATAGGTGGCCGGGGTCGTGTCTAGATTACCGGCCGGGTCCGTTGCCCGCACCGCAAACGTATGCGAACCCGCATTCAATCCCGTGTATGTCCGGGGTGAGGCACAGGCTGTGAAGGCCCCGCCGTCCAACGCACATTCAAAGGTTGAGCCAGACTCATTAGCAGTGAAGGTGAAGACGGCACTGGTGTCCGGGGTGGTAGCAATTGGCCCAGACCCTATCATGGTCTGGGGTGGGGTGGTGTCTGGCGGCGGCAGTACCGTCCAGGTGTAGCTGGCGGGCACGGGATCAACGTTACCCGCCTGATCCGTGGCCCGCACGGTAACGGTATGTTCACCCACACTCAAGCCATTGACCGTTGCCGGGGTGGTACAAGCTGTAAAGGCAACCCCATCCAGGGCACACTCAAAGGTCACACCAGGTTCATCCGCCGCGAAGGTGAAGGTGGCGCTGGTGTCAGACGTGCTGGCTGGCGGCCCGGAGTTAATGGTTGTGTGCGGTGGGGTGGTATCCGGTGGTTCATTGATCACCCAGTTGTAGCTGGCGGGGGTGGGATCCACATTACCGGCTGTATCAATCGCTTGCACGGCAAAGGTGTGTGACCCCACCGCCAAGCCGCTGTAACTGATAGGTGAATCACAGGTTGTGAGCGGTACGCCGTTGAGCGAGCAGGCAAAGGTAGCCGCCTCGTTAGCGGAGAAGGTGAACCCAGCGGTTGTCTCGCTGGTGGCGGCTTCCGGCCCGGCGTTGATCATCGTTTCCGGTGGCGTGGTGTCGGCGGGCGGTGGTTCTTCGACTGTCCAGCTAAAGCTGGCGGGTGTCGCGTCTACGTTGCCCGCCAGGTCAATGGCGCGCACCTCGAAGGTGTGTGCCCCCTGGCTCAGATTGGTGTAGCTGGCTGGTGAGACACAGGCCACAAAAGACGCACTATCCAAAGCACATGCAAAGGTGGTATCTGGCTCATTGGCCGAGAAGGTGAATTGTGCCGATGTGTCCAGGGTGGTTGCATCCGGCCCGGAGTTGATGGTCGTTTCCGGCGGCGTGGTGTCCGGCGGAGCCTGGATCACCCAGGTGTAGCTCGGTGGTGTGAGTTCACTGTGGCCGTCCGGATCAGTCGCCTGCACCGTGAAGACGTGTGTACCCAGGCTCAAACTCGTGGTCGTTATCGGTGAGGTACAGGCCGTAAACCCGGCCCCATCCAGATCACAGGCGAAGGTTGAACCAGGCGTGTCAGCGCTGAAGGTGAAGGTGGCCCCTGTTTCGATGGTGGTCGCCTCTGGCCCGCTTCCAATCGTCGTTTCTGGCGGCGACTGGATCGTCCAGGTGGTGCTGGCGGGGGTGGGGTCGGTGTTCGCGGCCGCGTCCGTGGCCCGTACTGTGAAGATATGTGTACCCAGGGCCAGCCCGGTATATTCACGCGGCGGCGCACAAGCCGTAAACGCGGCTCCATCCAGCGAACATTCAAAGGTAGAGCCGGGTTCATCCGCCGAGAAGAGGAAGACGGCACTGCTGTTGATGGTTGAGACGGCTGGCCCACCTTCGATGTTCGTTTGGGGCGAGGTGGTGTCTGGTGTCGGCTCCACCGTCCAGGCATAAGTCGCCGGAGTCGGGTCCACCAGGCCAGACAGGTCAACGGCCCGCACCGCAAACGTCTGATTGCCAACCGCCAGACCTGTGAGTTCGGCTGGGGAGTCACATTCGCCGAATGCGGCTCCGTTGAGCGAACATTCAAAGCCGATGGTTGGCTCATTGGCCGCGAAGGTGAAGGTCGCCCCGGTGTCCATCGTGGTGATGGCTGGCCCGCTGTTAATCGCTGTTTGCGGGGGGATGATGTCCTGACCATTGTTGCCACCCGCCACGTAGGTGATGATCAACACGGGCACGTTTTCGTTCTTCTCTTTGGCGTGGAACTGTTGTTCAAAGCCGTTGCCGCCTTCGCTGGCATCGCGGATGAGGAAACCGTAGTTGAGACCGGTTTCCACCATCGTTGTGACCTGGGCGGCCACATCCCACTCACGCCAACCTTGACCGGAACTGGTCGTCGCGGCCGCGCCCGTTGTACCGGGTTGGTTACTCCAGGTGACCCCATTTTCTGTCCACGGGCCGGTGAGCCGTAACGCTTGCAAAGTGCGGCCATTGGTGGCCGATGGCGCAAACATACGCAGGGTCGCTGTCTGAATCTGGCAACCAGGGGGCAGGCTGGTGGGCAGGTTAAAGCGCACCAACACCCGATTGTTATCGGTGGGGCTTTTGGCCTGCACTTTGACGATAGAATCGGTGCCCTTGTTGGTGCTGGCACTGTTCTGGTCAATCCAGGCATCCGTACTCACGGCAAAGACCACCGGGGCACCACAATCTACGGGCGGCAGAATCGTCCAGATGTAGCTGGCGGGAACCGGCTCAACCAGGCCATTCCCATCTGTGGCTCGTACCTGGAACTCATGCGCCCCTAACGCCAGGTTGGGATACGAGGCGGGTGAGACACAAGCGGCAAACGGCGCACCATCCAACGAACAGTGGAAAGTCGCATCCGGTTTGTCGGCCACAAAGACGAAGGAAGCGGTAGTAGCCGTGCTGGGGTTCGCTGGCCCGGACTGGATAGTTGTCTCCGGCGGGGCAATGGCGGTCACGGCAAAGGGTGACAAACTACTGACCTGCCCACAAACCTGCCCACCGAGGGGGTCATTGAAGGTAGTGACATCTGTCCAGGCGCTACCTTCATAATGGAGTAGTTGTACCGGTTCAGGCAGTGAGCCGGGGGTATAGGTCAGGCAGACAACGATGGGGCCAGCGAAAACAGCGGTGGTATCCACATCATAGAACGCCGACCCTAATTGCAAGTAGCCATTGGGCAGGGCGGGTGGGGTTTCATCTACGGTCAACGTCGTCAGTCCGGCACTGTTCACGGTGTCGAAGGTCAGAGAAGCACTGCTGACGCTGGCTGTCACCACGACGGTCACGTTACTGCCTGTCAGGGTGTTGGGCGGCGGCACATTACAGGGCACGCCCACACATTGACCAGCAAACCCGTTGCTCAGGGCATTGTTACCGCCGCCGTTTATGGTTCCCGCGGCCGCGAAGATTCCCCATTGGGCGTTGTCATTGGCACTATTGTTCAAGAGCGTGTGGCCGGGTTCGGAACATAGATACCACGACCCAGGTTGTTGTTGGCGGTGTTGCCTTCAACCGTGTTGCCCGCCACCGGATTACCCAGGGGATCAAGGGCTGGGGCCTTAATGGCAATGCCGTTGGCGGCGTTGTCATTGGCCTCATTGTCCAAGATGTGGTTTTGTAATGACCCGGCCCCTAACCAGATACCGGACGCGCCAGAGTTGCTGGCATTATTCTCCTGAATCAGGTTGCCGCTAGAATCTTCCAGTTCAATCCCGGTGGGGTTGAAGCGGAAATCATTGCCGAAGATGATGTTGAGGTTGGCATTGTTCAGACCAATACCGGCGTCCGAGTTGTTCTGAGCCGTGTTGCCGATGATCAGATTGGCTTCAGAATCACCGATCACAATCCCGGCGTCTCCCGTCCAGTTAGCGACGTTATTTTCGACCCGGTTGTTATTGGACAACGCCGTCAGCAGGATACCGCCATCACCGGCGTTGTTGACAATGTTGCCAACAACTGTGTTCTGGCTGGAGCCAACCAGCATAATCCCGGCATCACTGCCCAGCAACGGATTGTAGGTCGCGCCATTAACGACGTTGGTCGCAATCCGGTTGCTGTTAGCATTTTCTAGCATAATCGGAACGCCAACGTTGCCATCAGGCCGTTGTTAAGCACGACATTGTTATCGGCATTCAACAGCCAGATGCCTTCAAATTCCCGCAGGTTATTGTCACGTACCAGGCTGTTGCTGGTATCGGCCAGCATCGCTCCGGCGATGGCGTTGGTCAGCAAACTGGTATTGCGGATGGTGTTGTTGGTCGTTTCGGTCATCAGCAGGAGGCCATAACCAAACTCCTGTACCGTGCCGCCGTAGATGAGTACGTTGTCGAAGCCGATGTTGGTGATACCGGCAGGCAGGCCACTGCTCTGACCCGTCTCACTGTAGTTGAGACCGTCAATCGTTTGACCGTTCAGGTCTACGGCGATATTGGCCGCGCCAATGTACAGACCACCCGCAGGGCAGTTGCTCAGGCTGTTCAGCAGTTGCACGCTGTAATTGAGCACCTGACCACAGGTAACGGTTGTGGGTACGGGCGCAGGGACGATATGCCACACATAAACGGAAGGCTGAGGATCGGCCGCGGCCGCGCGCACGGTGAAGACATGCTCATCCACACTCAACCCGGTGTAGGTTACGGGTGAGGTGCAGGTGGCAAACGGTGCGCCGTCCAGCGAACATTCCAGGGTAGCCCCGGCTTCGGTCGCGGTGAAGGCGAAGGTGGCACTGGTGCTAATAGTGGTGATATCGGGGCTGATGTGATTGTGGTGAGTACACCCGTTTGTGGCTCCGTGGTAACAGGCGGCAGGATGACACTCCAGGGGTGGCTGGCAGGTGTTTCGTCCACATTACCGGCCACGTCAACCGCTCGCACTTCAAACAGGTGAGCACCCAGACCCAGGCCCGTGTAAGTGACCGGACTTTCGCAATCAGCCCAGGCATTGGGGTCACTGCTGTCCAGACGGCATTGGAATTGCAGTTCGGTCAGTAGGGTTTCGTTGTCGCTACCCGTGAAGATGAAGGTTGCCAGACTGCTGGCGCTGGGATCCGCCGGGCCAACGATGACGCTGGTTGTCGGTGCTTCGGTATCAGGCGGTGGCGGAGCTTCTTCCGTGACCCATTCATGGAAGGGCGGCTCAATTTCCCGGTTGCCATCGGGGTCGGTGGCCCGCACACTGAAGGTGTGTTCCCCTACCGTTAAGCCACTGACCTCATGGGGCGAAGCGCAAGACAGCCAGGCCCCATTGTCCAACGAACATTCAAACGTCACCCCCGCTTCATTGGCAGAGAAGGCAAAGGTTACGGTTGTGCTAATGCCCGATACTGGCGCAATGTCAATGGTGGTGAGCGGCGCATCGGTGTTGCCTGTCAGCGGGGCAATCGTCCAGGTATAGCTGTCTGGTGTCGGGTCAATGTTGTCTTCCGGATCAATGGCTCGCACGTCAAGCGTGTGTGTACCGGCAGTCAGACCAGGCAGGATTTCAAACGGGCTAAGGCAAGAAGCGAAGTCGGCTTCCAGCGTGCTGTCCAGGCGGCATTCAAACATCAATGTGGCCGGAGAGTACACGTTGTCTGTCCCGGTGAAGGTGAAGACAGCGCCACTGGCTGTGCTGGGATTGGCCGGGCCGGTGAGGATCACGGCGTTGGGTGGCGTGGTGTCCAGCGGTGGCAGGATTTCCCAACTGTATTCCGGTGGGTTCCAGGGAAGTACGGCCATCGGCATCCGTGCCATGTACATAGAAGAGATGTTCACCCACAGCCAAACCCGTGTACGTTACGCCGGAGACGCAGGGCACAAATGTCCCCAGGTCGAGCGAACATTCATAGGTGGTGTCCGGTAGGTTGGAAACAAACTCGAACGTGGCAAACGAATCAGTGGTTTCGCCACCCAGGGCCGGTTCGCCAGGTCCCCCGGGCGCGATGTACGGGCCAGCCGTGATGGTCACGATCAGCCCAGCAATGTTCCAGTTGTACGTCGCCGGGGTGGGGTCGGTCAGCCCTTCAATGTCAATGGCGCGGACGGCAAAGGTATGCGGCCCCTACTTCAAACTCTTCAAAGGCGAATTCAAAGACACCGGTGCTGACCGGGAATTCGGGATTCTCGAAGCCGCAGGCGGTAAACGGAGCGCCATCCAACGAACATTCATAGGTCACATCCGGCTCGTTGGCGGAGAAGATGAAGAAACCTTCAAACAACGGCGATTCCAGCGGTGGGGCCTGGTCAATGAAGGTGTCGGGCGGCACACCAAGGGAAGGGCGGTATAGAGCCAGGTAAAGCTGTCTGGCGTGGGGTCAATGTTGGCATCAGCGTCAATGGCGCGTACTTCAGCAGTATGTTCGCCTTCGCTCAGGCGGTGTAAACCCAGGGGTTGTCACACTCAATCCCAGGCCAGCGGATCAGTGCTGTCCAGGCGGCACTCGAAGCTCAAGGTCAAAGGGTTCAGTAACGTCGTCAACGCCGGTGAAGGTGAAGAGGGCCGAACTGCTGTCGGTCGGGTTGGGCGGGGTCAGGACAATGATGGTGTCCGGTTGTCCTGACCAGGTGCCAATCTCACAGACCACATTGAAACATTGTTCCGGTTCGCTGTTGCCCAGAGCGCGGTTATTGCCGCCGTCCATGCCGGTGACAGCGGCATAGATACCCCAGCCGCCGTTGAGATCGGCCGTGTTGTCGGTGATGGTATGGCCGCCGCCGTTGACGGAGATGCCGTCACCGCCGTTGCTACTGACAACGTTACCTTCGATCAGATTACCCTGACCGACCGGGGCCACATCGCCGATGTAGATGCCTTCGCCGCTGTTGCCGATGATGGTGTTGGCGATGATCTCGTTGTCCAGCGAGAGGTCGGCCAGTTCGATACCACTGCCACCCGCGCCGCTGGCGTAGTTGGCCTCGAGGCGGTTGCCGCTGGAGCCGGTAAGGTTGATGCCGCCCGCGTTGAAGCGCACATCGTTGGAGAGTAGCAGGTTGTTGTTGGACAGTTCCAGGCCAATACCGCCGCCGCCGTTGTTCTGGGCCGTGTTGCCCACCAACTCGTTGCCGGTTGATTCGGAGACCGTGATGCCCGCCGAGCCGCCGTCCAGGGCGATGTTGGCTTCGATGCGGTTGTTGTTGGAAGCGAGGATGAGGGTAACACCCCCGTCACTGCTGGCAACAGCCGTATTGCCAATAATCGTGTTATTGCTGGCCCTTCCAGAGCCACACCGGAACCACTGGAACCGGTGGCGTAGTTGCCTTCCACGCGGTTGCCGCTGACGCCCAGCAGGTAGATGGCGTTGCCGGGGTTGTCAATGAAGGTGTTGTCCTTCACCAATGCGCCGGTGGTGCTACCGCTGAGTTCCAGGCCCTGCGTGTTGAGGGTGATGATATTGTGGCGGACAACGGCATTGTCCGCGGCCGCAAGCTGGACCGCCCCCACCTGGTTATTTTGCAGAGTAAGCACAGAGACCACATTCCCATCGGCTCCGGCGTTAAGCTGTACCCCGTAATCAAATTCCTGCACGGTGCCATTGGTGATGACCACATGCTCAAAGCCATTATTGAGGATACCCACACCCAGGCCCGTACCGTCAATGATATGGCCGTTCAAATCCAGCGTAATCCCGTCCGCGCCAATGATCAGGCCGTCCCCCAGGCAGTCGAGCAGGTCGTTGCTGACCAGCGTACTTTGGGTGAGGGTTTGACCACAGCTAACGGTAGCGGCCGCAGGCGCAGGGGTAATCGTCCAGGCATAGGTCGCCGGGGTGGTGTCGGCCAGGTTTTCGCTGTCTACGGCGTACACCTCAAAGGTATGAGCGCCGGGTAACAGGCCGATATAGGTTTGGGGCGAGGTGCAGACGGCGGCCGCGGCCCCATCCAGTGAGCACATGAAGGTGACGCCAGGTTCATTGGCCGCAAAGGTGAAGGTGGCGGAACTGCTGGGGGTGGCCCCGTCTGGCCCGGAAACGATAGTTGTTTCGGGGGGAACACCGGGCGCGGCCGCGATGACTGTCCAGGTGGCGGTGGCCGGGGTGGGATCAACGTTGCTAGACCAGTCGCGGCCGCGGACGGCAAAGCTGTGTGTACCCAGGCTGAGGCCGGTCACGGTATAGGGTGAAACACAGGCGGTGTACGGTGCGCCATCCAGACTACATTCAAAAGTAACGGCGGTGGCATTATCAAAGCCGCTAAAGGTAAAGGTAGCCGAATCGAAAGATACCGTCGCCGCCGTTGTTGTGGGCCGTGTTGCGGTCAATCAGGTTGCCGTAACCAGCGGGGGCAGTGCCTTCGATGGCAATACCGCCCGCATCATTGTTGCTGACCATGTTCAGAACGATGTCATTGTTGTAGGCTGAATCACCCGTTTCAATGCCCAGTCCGCCCGAGCTGGCATTGTTGGCCTCAATCTGGTTGTTGGAAGCCGCAGACAGGGCAATGCCGCCGGTGTTAAAGCGCACATCATTGCCATACACAAGATTGAAATGGGCATCTTCCAGAACAATCGCGCTGTCGTTCATCTCACGGATGGTGTTGCCGACGATTTCATTCTCGATAGCGTTGCTAACAATCACGCCGGAGTCACCACTGGCGGCAATGTAGTTGCCCTCGATGCGGTTGTTGTTAGAACCATCTAGCAGTTCCAACCCACCATCCGGGTTTTCGGTGATGTTGTTGTTGAGCAGGGTGTTGTGGCTGGAGCCTTCTATGATGACGGCCAGGTCGCTGGAGCCGGTCATGAAGTTGTCTTCCAGGTGGTTGTAATCGGAGCCGATCATGTGCAGGCCGAAATCCATATTGGCCGCTATCAGATTGCCCACAAAGTGGCTGTAACTGCTATCAATCAGTTCCAGGGCCGCCCCGTTGCCCACCAGTTCGTTGTTCCGAACGATGTTGCCGTTCAGGCCATCGTCGGCATCTTGCAGAATAATCCCGGAACCCAGGTTGATGGAAACGGTCAGTAATTCGAGGATGTTGAGCGCGGTGCCGGGATTGAGTTGCACGCCGTAGTTAAAACCCTGGATCGTGCCGTTACGCACGGTGACAAAGTTGTAGCCATCGTTGAGAATACCAGCCCCCAGCCCTGTGCCTGTCAGGGTATAGCCGCCCAGGTCAATGGTGAGTCCATCGGCCCCAATAATCAGGCCATCGCCGAGACAGCCCAGCACATCCCCGTGAGAATGACGCTTTGGGTGATAACGTCACCGCAGTTGACGCTACCGGGAACTGGTGGTGGTGTAATCTCCCAGGTGTAGGTGGCTTCGGAATCATCGTCGTTGCCAGCCAGGTCAACGGCGCGGACGGCAAAGGTGTGGACACCCACGGAGAGACCGGTGTAGCTGGTGGGAGTGGTGCAGGCGACAAACGGATCACCGTCTAATGAGCATTCAAATGCGGCCGCTTCATTGGCCGTAAAAGTAAAGGTAGCGTCGGTGTTAACCGTCATCAGGTCTGGCCCGGACGTAATGGTGGTATCCGGGTCTTCAAAGTCTGGCGGTGGGGCTTCGGTCGTCCAGCTATGGGAGGCTGGGGTGGTATCGGTGTTGCCTTGTGCATCGGTGGTACGCACATTGAACGTGTGTGTGCCCAGGCTCAGACCGGTGTAGGTGATGGGGCTGGTGCAGGCTGTGTAAGCGCCGCCATCCAACCGGCATTCGTAGGTCAGGTATGGGCCAGGGGTTTTGTTGTCACTACCACTGAAATCGAAGGTGACGGTCGTATCGGTGCTGGGATCGTCGGGCGCGTCCAAAATGGTGGTGTTGGGCGCAGTGCTGTCGGCGCCGGGGGGAGCGGCCACGACGGTCCAGGTGTAGGTGGCTGGGGTCAGGTCTACATTCGCGCCGGGATCACGGGTGCGGACTTCAAAGGTGTGTTCGCCAGCCAGGAGATATTCAAAGCGCATGGGGCTGGAACATTCCACCCAGTTGTCCACGTTGGGAGGTTGGGGGGGTTCGCCCGGTTCTGGCGGTTCTGGCGCGGGATCGGGCGGTGCATCGAGGCGGCATTCAAAGCGCAGAGCGGTGGGTGGGGCCAGGTTGTCGCTACCGGTGAAGGTGAAGACAGCCGTTTCCGCCGTACTACTGCCATCAATGGGGAAGGTGAGCAACGCCGTGTCTGGTGGCGTCAGATCGGTGGTGTTGGCTGGCGCGCCTGCGCCGGGGTTACAAACCACGCCCACACATTGCACCGGTTCGGCATTGCCCGCGCCGGTGTTGCCGCCGCCGTCACTGTTGCCCGCACTGGCGGAAATGCCAAAACCGGCATTGTTATAGGCCACATTGTCGGCGATGGTGTGGTCTTCCCCGTTGACGGAGATACCACTGCCCAGGTTATAGTTGGCCTGGTTGCCCTGAATGAGACTGCCCCCGTAGGGGTTGCCATTGATGTCGAGGTTTTCCGCTTCGACGGAGATGCCTTCGGCGTTGGTGTTGTTGGCCAGATTGTTGATTATCTGGTTGTCCACGCCGCCTTCAATGGAAATACCACCCGCCGTTGAGTAGGAAACATTGTTGTTTTCGATGAGGTTGTGGCTGGAGCCACCCCCCAATTCGATGCCGCCGGGATTGAAACGGAAATCGTTGCCCTGAATGATGTTGTGGTGGGCATTGCCCAGACCCATCGCCGCGCCGCCCGCCAGGTGCATGACATTATTCAGCACCTGATTGTAATCGGCGTCGTCCAGGCTGATGCTTCCGTCACTGGTGTGGGAGCCGATATTGCCCTGGATCAGGTTGCGGTGTGAGCCTTCACGCAGTGAGATACCCGCGTCGCCTGTATCAGACAGGTAGTTGTTGATAATTTCGTTGTCGCTGGATGATTCCAGGGTGATGCCGCCGTCGCTGTCTAGCAGGGGGTTGCTGACCAGGCCGCTGATGAAGTTGTCTTCGAGGCGGTGGCCGCTGGCGTCATAGAGGTAGATAGCCAGGTTGCCGTTGCCCAGGAAATCATTGTTTTCGATGACGCTGTTTTCGGAGTGGCTGGTGATGACAATGCCATAGCCGTTGGAGTCAAAAACGTTGTGGCGAATGATGTTACCGATGCGGCCATTGTCTGCATCATACAGTTCCACACCGGCGTTTACGTTGCCGACGAAGTTCATGTTTTCGACAACATTGTAGGTTGCGCCAGCCATCAGGCGTACACCGTAACCATATTTCGTCACCGTGCCGTTGCGGATGATGACGTTGTCGTTGTTGACGTTGCGAATACCGGCCAGTAGCCCATCTTCTTCGCCTGGCTCAACAATCATCCCACTGGAAAGGGTGTGTCCGTTCATATCCAAGATAATATTGGACGCGCCTATGATCAACCCTTCACCGGGACAGCCGAGCAAATCATTTTGCATCAGGGTGCTTTCGTAAATGGTTTGGCCGCAGAAGAGGTAGGCGGGGGTGGGGGCAGGTGGGGGGGGGGGGTGGGGGCAGGCCCGCATCGGCAAAACGGAGCACGAGTTGGGGAGGTGTGGGTGGGATGTAAACGGCTTCGCGGCCGCGGAATGTCTGCGTACCACCTTCGGGGTCTTCTTCTACGGCATCACGGATGAGCCAGCCGTAATTGGGCGCGCCGCCCAGGATGGCGTCTACGTGGTCGGTCACGCTCCATTCGCGGTAGCCGCCGCCGGAATTGGTAACGGCCGGAACGCCGGCCGTGGCCGGTTGGTTATTCCAGGTGATCTGGCTTTGTTGCCACGCGGCCGCGACGGGAATAGCCTGCAACGTGCGGCCGGGATCGCCATCGCCGTAAAGGCGCAAGGTGGCCGATTCCAGAACACAGTCGGACAGGCTGGCGGGGAAATCAAACAGATAGAAGGAGCGGGCATTGGCTCCCGGCACACCGGAGCTAACCAACATGGCCGCGGAAATGCCAAAGTTCGTCAACGGAAACGCCTCATTGACGTGGCTGTCTTCTACCGCGTAGAGGGTGATGTTGGCTTCGTCGCAGTTGGTCGGCGTGCCGACTGTCCAGGTGTAGGTGGCCGGAGTGGGGTCTATGTTGTCCCAGCCGTCGGCGGCACGAACCTGGAAGGTGTGCTGGCCGGGCGTTAGATTGGAAAAGACGGCGAGACCGGGGCACTCCAGCCAGGCGAGCGGGTCGTTACTGTCAAGGCGACATTCAAACTCCAGGAACCGCTCCGGCGTGGCGTTATCAACCGCGGTGAAGGTGAAAACAACGTTGCTGGCGCTGGGGTTGGGTGGGGTTTCCAGGAAGTAGGTGTCCGGGGGTTGGGTGTCAATTTCAATGGTAAAGTGATGGACTGCGGGCGTGTCATCGGTGTTGTCGTCACGGTCAATGGCCCGCACTTCAAAGGAGAAAGCGCCTTCTTCGATAACCGGCACGATCCAGGGACTGCTACAAGAGACAAAGGCCAGTTCTGGTGGCAGGGGTTGGGTGGGATCGGGCGGTTCGGGGGGTTGGGTGGGATCAAATTCCAGCAAACGGCATTCAAAGAGTAAATCTTCAGGGGCGGTGACGTTGTCTGTGCCGTTGAAGAGGAAGAGAGACGTGGCTTCGGTGTCGTCCAGTGGGCCAGCGACGAAGAAGGTTTCGGGGTCTTCGTCATCGGGCGGGGGGAAGGGGCCGGTGTATTCAAAGGCACCAGAGTCGCAACGGTTGTTTTGCGGCCGCGTTACACCACGCGCATCCGTCATGGGGCAAGCGCCACGCCGCCGTCAATAACCAGGCTACCGGGCTGTGTAGCCATCGTCAGAGGGAAGCCGCCGTTGTCGGCCACAGCATCCAGCATCGGGTTGGCGTTGTGACGGTCACGCAGGCCGATGAAGCCGCAGGATGTGCCGCCATCAATGTTGCCCCCCTCTGAGCCGAGGGGGAAGTTACAATCATGGCCGCCAAAATTGCCCGCCACGATGGTATTGCGGAAGATAACGGAAGTGCTGGGATAGGGCGTATTGAGATTGGTGCCTTCATCAGAGACACCACTACCGATGGGAGCCGTGTTGTGGGAGAGGGTGCTGTTGATGACATTCACGCCTGCATCGGCATCAATGTAAAGCGCACCACCGCGAACCTGAGCCAGATTGCCGGAGATGGTGACATTTTCGTACACAGCGCCCGCGTCGCCCAGGCTGTAGATGCCACCACCCAGACCACTTTCTTCGCCAAAACCCACCAGGGCACGGTTATCCCAAAAGGTGGTGCGGCTGACATAGACTGTGCCATCGGCATCGTTGGTCATGCCACCACCGTTTTCGGCGATGTTGCTGTAGATGTTGCTGTCTTCCAGGGTGAAGCTACCACTACCCTGGTTGATGAGGCCACCACCTTCGAGGTGAGCGTGGTTGTTGTGGATGGTGAGACGGGTGAAGTTGACGGTGGCCGCACTGTTGTTGATACCACCGCCGTTTTCGGCGCTGTTATGGCTGACGGTGCTGTCGGTGAAGGTGACGGAGCCAAAGGAGCTAAAGGTAACGGCCCCGCCTTCGCCGAGGGCTTCATTGTAGGAAAAGGTAGAACTGGTGACAGTGACCGTGCCACTGCCATCGGTGTAGAGGCCGCCCCCTTCGCCGCCATCGCTGGCATTCGGATCACCGGCCAGGTTGGTGGTGAAGGTGGTGTCGGTGATGGTTAGCGGCCGCTCGGAAGCCGAGTACACACCGCCGCCATCCCCCAGGGCGTGGTTGTCGGTAAACGTGCCGCGCACAATGGTGAGGGCAGTCCGGCCCGTGTTGGCTATGCCACCGCCATAATCACCAGAACTGTTTTCGGAGAAAGTGACATCGGTGAGCGTTAATGTCCCTTCGTGGGTGTTGTAGATGCCACCGCCGCTGTCGGCACTGTTGCCGCTGATGGTGCTGTCGCTGATCTCGACGCGGCTGGGGATGCCTAGCGGGCTGAGTTCACCGGCATTGTAGAGGCCGCCACCACTGCGGGCGGTGTTGCCGGAGATGGTGCTGTTGGTGATGATGAGACGGCCATTTGTGAGGTAAATGCCCCCCCCTTCCATGACCGTGTTGTTGTTGCTGATGACGACATTCTCCAGGCGTAATGTGCCCGGCGAGGCGCTGTAGATAGCTCCCCCATAGTCGGCACTGAAGCCATTGCGGATGGTCAGGTTGGAAAGGGTGACATTGCCAGCTATCTCCGCAATTTCCAAGACACGGTCAAGGGCAGTGGCCTCAAGGATCGTAGAGCCAGGCCCAGCCCCTATGATGGTGAGGGGAGCGGTGATATCCAGGTCGCCGCTCAGAATATCATCGCCACTGCCAGGGGGAATGGTCATGGTGTAGACCCCAGCCCCGAGTTGGATGGTATCACTACCGGCGGTGGCATTGGCTTCCTGGAGGGCGGCCCGTAAGGTACACGCCCCGCCGCTCGTGATACAAACGCCATCACCAGGGTTCACATCAGCGGCATCAGCCGCGCTGGAAATGGCGAAAGAGGCGGCGTTGGCCGGTGACCTCTGGGCCAGTATAAAAAGGAACAAGAAGAAAAAGAAACTGACTACGAACCGTCTGCGTGTTGTACGAAAGAATTTCATTGCGATACCCTCCAACTTGTTTTCTAACATGGCTTCTACTGTCTGTTTCACACCTGATAACGTGGATAGTCCTCAATGAGGGCTACAAAATCGGCGGTTTGGGTGAGAGAAATTTGGAATCGGTCGTAGACCTGGACTCGGTTTTCGGCGGGACTGATGAGGATGATGCGCACGCGGCCGCGAACGAGAGCCTGACCGGCAAATGAAAGGGCTGTATCGTTTACCAATCCCTCTTCTAAAACGATCACTTCTGGTTGATACTGGTTAATGCCCTGCCACAGACTTTCCGGGCTGACACAGCGCACCCGACAAAGATGCAAATTGAACATCGTGGAAAGCAGGTCATCCAAAATATCACCCAATAAGCTGTTGCGGATAACGGCTAATACGCGCACTTTTGCCTCTTCGGTGTCCACATAAGGGGTCATATGATATAAGCCGTGTTTGACGAAACACCGGTTTTATAAGCGGGGATAAGGGTTTAACGCCGATCACAGGCACAGTGATCAACAATAGAATGAGTGTACGGGGGGGGTGATTGCGTACACCTGAACGTACCCACTGGGTACTAACAGACGTACTGTTTTTGAGGTGTAAATAGGTACTTTTTAAGTACCTGGCAAAAAAGGTTGGTACGAGTGCGTTAATTCGGAAGTCTTTGGTAGGTTGAGTCTGAAGACCCATCCACTACCCCCTTCTCGGCGGGAAGGGGGAAATGCCAGGAGTGCTGGGCGGGGTTAGGAGCGGGGGAAACGCCAGTCTGGCGTTAATTTGCGAATTTCCAATAACGGGTGAATTGCCGGGGTAGAAATTACAGATTGTGACGGCGCGCAAAATCGGCGGCTTCGTGGCGACTGCTGAGGTTGAGATGATCCAGGATGCGGCTGACATGGTTTTTGACTGTTTGCTCACTGAGGACAAGGTTTAGAGCAATCTGGCGATTGCTGGCCCCCATTTTTAACTCATGGAGTATCTCGCGCTGGCGGGTTGTAAGTTGGGCAACGACTTCGGGAACAGGGTCTTTACGGGAGGGTGTTTGGGCAAACTCCCGGAGAATCTGTTGGGTCAGGTGGGGTAGGATAGCGGGTTCGCCCCGTTCCAGTCCACGCAAATGGGTCACTAACTCGGTGGCGGGTATGTTCTTCAGTAGATACCCTTTGGCCCCATAACGGATGGCTTCGAATAGACGATCATCCTCTTCATGAATGGTCAGAAAAACAATCTTGATCGAAGGCTGTTCAGCCAGAATGATGCTGGTGGCATCTAGTCCCGAGCCATCGGGTAAGGAGAAATCCATCAGGATCAAATCGGGTCTGAGAGTACGAGCTTTGGTGATGGCCTCTTGAACGGAACAGGCACCCCCCACGACGGTCATATCTGGTTGACCGTCAATGAGTCGGGATAATCCTTCCTGAAATAATATCTGGTCGTCAACGAGTAAGATACGCATAGGTGACAAGGGAAAGGAACGAGCATGCAGCCCTTGGGGGATGTTTACTGCTGTATGGGTATATTGATGATTGGTCATGATGAAACCAATGGATGTCAAACGCCGACTGGGTGGCAAAAGAGTGACTGGAACACGAATAGGCTAGCAGAGGTGGCTTACAAATCGGCTTACCGGATGTTGGTGCTTTCTATTTGTAGGTATACAGCCCCACACCCTTACCTTCTCCCTCACTGTAGTTTAAAAACAGTCAGGTAACACGGTTTCCCCACCCTAACCCCGCTCTCAGGGGCGGGGAACTTTTAAAGTGCCGGTATTTCCCCTTTCCGCCGGGAAGGGGTAGGGATGGGCGAATCAACTCATTACCCGATTAAAAATTTAATCAAAAAACAGGGAGAGGGGGCAGACTCCCTTGTCCCGCGCAGGGAGACGGATCGGGGATGAGGGTGAAGATTCGCCTCTGTTTTATTTTCTGGAAACGAGTGTGTTGGTCTATAAGTCATGAACGCGAATAGAGGTCGTTTTATGTTTCCGTTACGTCTGTTCTGGAGTTGGGGCTATGGTTGGTGGGGTGTGGCGGCAGTGGCGTATAGGGCGTGGTAGGCGTAATGGGCAAAATAGCCGCACCAACTGATAAGACCCAGAAATTTGGTGCCATCTTCAAAAAGGTAGACCCAGGCCCGCAATGGTTGCAGCCAATGGAAAAGAATCTCATCTATGACAATGGAGACGGCGAAAAAGAAGAAGGCCAGGCCGAGAATGGTCAAGGCCGTTTGTAAGATCAAACGGCGAAAAAGATAGAGGTAGGTGAGAGTAACCAGGCCATAAACCAGGTAAATACTCCTTTCGCTGAGAGAAAAAAATTGTTGGGCCAGCAGTTCGTGGAACAAAAACAGATCATCTAGCAGTAGGGCCAGCGTCAGAAGACCAGAGGCGAACAAAAACTGGGCCGGTTGCCGTGGGTGGGTTTGCCAGAGGACGAAAGCAGTGAAGAAGCAGATGCTCGCGGCCGCGCACCAGACCAGTATGCCCAGGTTGGATAAGATACCAACAAAGGGGTGAAAATTGTGGATCGCGGCCGCGTCGCGGGTAAACGTCTCGATCGGTATAGCATAGAAAAAACTGATACCCACCAATACAGTAAGCAAAACAAAGGCTGGGCTATAAATAGCTACCAACAAGCGTGGTGAGGCACGAAACATGGCGCAATGACCTGTTTGAACAAAAAAGCAGATGTTATAGCAGAGTGAGGAGAGACACAACAATCAGCCCGCCAGAGGGTAGGCCAGGCGATAACGCAAACAAACTTGCGTTCCTTGACCGGGGGCCGAAGTAATAGCCAGATCGGATTTAATCTCTACCGCCCGTTGCGTCATAATCGCCAGGCCAAAATGACCGAAATCAGGTTCAAGGCGGGGATCAAAACCAACCCCATTATCTTTCAGGCTAATCAGCAGACAATCTTTGGCCCATGTTATGCCCAAGTCTAGAATTGTGGCCTGAGCATGGCGTTGCACATTGTTTAAGGCTTCCCGAATAATAAAGAGGATTTTACGATGATCCAAGGGGGGTATAGGTTCAGGCTCACCATCCACCAGGAACCGCAACTCCATATTGGCCTGTTGGGCCACGGTTTCAGCTTGAGTCAACATGGCTTCCGTCAGTTCAGGCAGGCTGGCGGCTTGCATGGTCAAGATGGTTTGCCGCACTTGTTCATACGACTCATTGGCTATGTCGCGGATGCGGGCTAAGTCCTGTTGGGTAGTAGTAATGCCAATCAAAGTATCGTCGGTGGTCAATTGGGCGACTTTGACCTGCAAATAGGCCAGTTGATGTCCCAGGGTATCGTGCAAATGGCGGGCAATTCGCTCGCGCTCCTGGCGGGTCGCGGCCGCGTGCACAGAAGCGGCATCTTGGGAAATGGTTGTATCCAGGGCCAGGGCTATTGTGGGAGCGGCGAAATTGAGTAGGGCCATCTGGTCGGCCGTTAAATTATGGGCCAGGGGGAGATACAAATGAATCACGGCGATTATCGTCTGGTGATGAAACAGGGGTAGACAATATCCTTTGACGGCGGCCTGGGTCATGAAGGGGCGGGAGAGCAGGGGATGGAGACCACGACCGGGCAGGTGCGCGGCCGCGTCGCAAAAGTTGCGGCCCAGGGCAGTAAAAGCCTGTGAGGGCGGTTCCCCTGACCCAGCCAATGTTCGGCGACCATTTTCATTCCGTCACTCTTGGGAACGGGTCGGTACAGCAAGACACCCACCACCGGAGCTACCGATTCAGGGAAGCCCATAATGGTTTCATACAGTTCCCGAGAATTTTGGGCCTGTCCTAGCTTCTGGCTGAGTTGGCGCTCCTGTTTTTGTTGCCAGGCCAGGCTATTGCGCTCGGACTGCGCGGCCAATAAACCGTTCATTAACCAAAATGTAACCAGTGGATAGAGGCCACCAAAGAACAGTAGTTCACGCACAACATGAATATCTAACGGATTATGGGCATTGATATTTTCGAGGATTTCAAAGAGGAGCACGAATGCACCCAGCACCAACAGTAATAACCAACGATGTTCAAT
>JADJUV010000070.1 GCA_016716885.1 Candidatus Trichofilum aggregatum
GTATGAGGGATCATCAGCTCTACCTGAAGGACATCCTCTCAGCCATAGACAGCATTGAGGAATTTGTCGTGGGACTTGAACTGGATACCTTTCAGGCCGATGACAAAACCAGCAGTGCCGTGATCCGCAAACTGGAAATCATCGGTGAGGCCACCAAGCAGATACCCGATGAGATACGACAACAAAATCCCCACCTACCCTGGAAAGAAATGGCGGGGACGCATGATAAGTTGATCCATTTCTATTTTTTAGGGTAGACAATCGGCTGGTGTGGCGTACCGTGCAAGAACGTCTGCCGCAAATCAAGCCCGACCTGCAAAAAATCCTCGCTGACATGAACAATCAAGTCTGATCGGGCTTACGGTTCACGCTCTCCCAAACAAAGCCCCCAAATTCAGTGTTGTCACCTTGGTCTGGCTGGCAAGGGAGACGTATCGCCGGGCCAGGGCATCTTTGGCCGCGCCTTGCACGGTGCTGACCAGCCCAATCGCCTCAACCAACTCATCCGGGGGGCATTCCTGAGCGACCTTCTGCCAGATGGCAACTTCCAGGGCATTGAAGGCTGTTTGCACTTCCAATAAATCATACCCGGCGGCAAATCGCTCTTGGGCTATCCGTTCAGCATGGGCAATGATCGCTTCCAGGTGTCGTTGTTCAATACTTTGCCGAATGAGATCGTAAAGCCGGGCCAGACGCTCGTGGCTCTCCTGTGGCCCAGCCTTTTCGTAATGGGGTAAATGGGAGCGGTTGAGGCTGGCCGCGGCCGCACCTACTATCTCCTCTCGTTTATCTTGTAGCAGTTGTGTAAGGTTCATTGCTCAAATCTCTCAATCTCCCAGTCTCTCAGTCTCTTAATCTCCTTAGGGGAGACTGAGAGACTGAGAGATTAAGAGACTGGTTATGCGTTGTGTCCATTCTTCGCTGGTTGTCTCTGCTTTCGGTCCAGTTTCATGGGCAGGGTATATCGTTTCACATGATCAAACTGGTACAGGGCGTTGGCAACCGCGCCCGCTGTAGGAACTAGTCCAATCTCGCCCACCCCTTTGGCTCCATATGGCCCATGCGGGTCGGGCACTTCCACACCGATAATCTCCATATCCGGCATCTCTTTGGCGCGGAGAATACCGACATTGCGCAGGCGGGTGCTCTTAGGGCGGCCGCCTTCCAGCACCAACTCCTCGCTGATGGCATACCCCAACCCCATGTGCAGTGACCCTTCCAACTGCCCTTCAAACAGGGTGGGATTGAAAATCTTACCCGCGTCGTGGGCGGCGACGATTTTCTGGATTTGCCCCTGCTCGTTCAGGATGACAACCTGGGTGGCGTAGCTATACGAATAATGGGTGTAAATATTCTCGACTTTCGCCCCCGGTTTGGTCGTCCAATCGCAAATCCATTCGCCGTGATATACCTTGCCCACCAGATCGGCCAGAGAATGGGTTTGCAAGTCGGTACGCAAGGCTTTGGCGGCATCAATGATGGCGTTGCCGACCAACGAGGTGGCCCGCGAGGCGGTGGTCATGCCGCTGTACGCCCCTTCGGCCGTGTTGACCCGCACTTCGATGATGTCCGGCGGCAGGTCGGTCTCCTGACACAACGCCTGGACAGCCATCGTATGCACCCCCTGCCCCATCTCCGTCCAGCCATGATCAATAATGATATGATCCGGCCCAACAATGGTGATTTTCACTTTGGCGGTGTCGGGCATACCGTTACCGATGCCGGTGTTTTTGATGCCGCAGGCGATGCCCGCATATTTGGCGGCGTAAAACTGATCTTTCACCGCCAGGAGCGTCTCCCGCACTCCCACACCCCCTTCGAGCACCTGCCCGGTTGAGGTGGCTAACCCTTCCACCAGGGCGTTGTCGTAACGGAACTGCCAGCGGTCAAAGCCGCCCTGCTCACACAGATCATCCAGACAGCCTTCGATGGCGAAGGCGGATTGGTTGACGCCGAAGCCGCGCATGGCCCCGTTGGGAATGTTGTTGGTGTAAACGGCCGTGCCGACAATATCCACGACGGGCACATAATACGCACCCGTGGCATGACCGGCAGCCCGTTCTAGCACCTTCATCCCCACCGAGGCATAGGCCCCCGTATCGCCGACAATGTTGGCCTTGAGATAGGTCAACTTCCCCTCAGCCGAACAACCAACCTCATAATCCAGCCACAGCGGATGCCGTTTGGGGTGCATCAGGATGGATTCGTCGCGGGTGAGTAGGACGCGCACCGGGGATTGCAGGTGGTAGGCGAACAGGGCGGCGTGTCCCTGCACCGACAAATCTTCTTTGCCGCCAAAACCACCCCCGTTGGGCACCAGTTCCACTTTGACTTTTTCCAGGGGCAGACCCAGCAATTTGGCGATCTGGATTTGATCTTCAAAGACGCCTTGGGATTGGGAGTAGACAAAAACGCCGTCCTCATCGGGCAGGCCGATGGCGCATTCGGGTTCCATGTAACCGTGTTCGATGGTTTGGGTCTGGTAAACACCACGGGAGACGAAGGCGGTTTGGCGCGTGCGCGGCCGCGAAATCCCCCCGATTCACCACCGTTTGCGACAACTTGTTCCCCGGCCACACCTCGGGCGGATGCACGGTGGGTGAGTCCGCTTTCAGGGCCGCGTGCATGTCCACGATGGGTTCCAACACCTCATACTCCACCGTGATCAATCCTACGGCCTGCCGGGCGATGGCTTCGCTCTCGGCCACCACTCCGGCCAACACGTCGCCCACGTAGCGGGTGGTGTCGCCCACCTTAAGCATGAGGGGCCAGTCCTGTTTGATGAGGCCGATGAAGCGGTTGCCGGGGATGTCCTCAGCGGTAAAGATGCGAATGACGCCGGGGTAGGCCGCGGCCGCGGTCACATCTATCTTCTTAATCACCGCCCGTGGGTGGTCGCTAAAGCGCAAGGCCCCAAACAGCATTCCGGGCATTTTCAGGTCGGCCACGTAGGGGCGTTGACCCAGCACCAGCCGGTAGGCGTCATACTTGGGCTGGCGCGACCCGACCTTGCCATCGCTGACCGGGCGCGGCACTTCTTCCTCGTGGCGGATGGCATGGGCGGCGACTTCGATGGCGTCCACGATCTTTTTGTACCCGGTGCAACGGCACAGATGGGGCGTCAACGCCTTTTCGATGTCGGCGCGGCTGGGTTCGGGGTTTTGGTCAATGAGGGTGTTGGCCTGCATGACAATACCGGGAATGCAGAAGCCACATTGCACCCCACCTTCGGTTACGAAGGCGTTGGCGAATACGTTTTGCCGGTATTCGCCCAGCCCTTCGGTGGTTATAACCTCCCCCTCGGCAACTTTATTCATGGGGGTGACGCAACTGAGGACGGCCTTGTGGTTGTGTTCCACGGCGCAACAGCCGCAGGCGGCCTGGGGAGCACAGCCATCTTTGGGCGAGGTGATGCCTTCGACATCGCGCAGGTAAGTTAACAACGGCAATTCAGGGTCGCCGTCGTAGGTTCGTGTTTGTCCGTTGAGGGTAAAAGTAATCATAGATTTTATGTCCTGTGGCCGACATTGGTGGATTTTTGGGCTGAACTCGCCTGGAGCAGTGAGATAAGAGACTGGACCCAGAGACCTTGAGAGATTAAGAGATTTCCAGAGGTCGTCCAAAGAACCCGCGAGCCCCGCCCAGGGGGGGGGGGGGGGGGGGGGGGGGGGGGGGCTTTCCGCCTCAGCATAAGTTAAGTCTGTTTTGATGCAAGCGTTGCCACACCCTGGCATCGCCTGAAGAGCCGTCTCAACCTGTGACCGATTTACCGGTAAAACCTCACAACTTGCCTCATCCACGCCCAGCACCGCTGTTGTGTTTTCCACTCAGTAACCACCTCAGCATGACGCTTTAATGATCACCGTATCCGCACCGACGGCGCTGTCCACCAGCACCACTTTAGGAAATGTTATCATCACCGATCCCCGGTGTCTCCGGTGAGCGGTGTGGGCGGGAAATAATCCACCAGAATCAGATCAGCCAGGAAACCGGGAATGATCTGGCCGATTTTTTGCCCGGTGATGCGGCGCACAATGGCCGGGTTGTTTTGCAGCAGGATATTTTGCCATTCATTCCAGCCAACATTGTTGTCACGCAACACGTGTTTGTGCAGCAGATAACCGGTGCGTGTCTCCGCTTTGATGTCGGGGGTCATGCCGTCTGTGCCCACACCCACCAAAATCCCTTTCTCCATCATTTTGAAGATGTCGGCGCGGCCCACAGCGTTATTCATGTTGGATTGGGGTTGGTGGGTAACGTTGGTGTTGGTATGTTCTAGCAGGCGCAGGTCTACATCATCGCTGTGGATGACGTGGGCACAGATGCTTTTTTCGCCCAGTAAATTGTGTTTGAACAGGCGGGCTAACGGCCCATGCCCATAACGGGTCTCGGATAGATCGTTGTCTACCCAATCTTCCTGCACGTGAACATGGACACCCCGATCTAGATTTTGGCAGATCGCGGCCGCGTGCGCCAATGTCTCATCATCCACCGTAAACGAGGCGTGTAACCCCATCAACCCGTCAAAGAGGGGTGCTGGGTCGGTCTGGCGAGCGGCCCGGCATTTCTGCATGAACCGCTCATTCTCCCGCAAACCGGCATCCCGAATCGCTTTGCCGTCCCGGTCAGACACTTCATAACATAACAGACCCCGCAAGCCCACCTGCCGCATAGCCTGTTCAATCTGATCGAGACTGCCATCTACAGCGTTGGGGCTGGCGTGATGATCAATGACTGTGGTAACGCCTTGTTTGAGGGATTGGATGGCGGGCAGAAGCGCACTATAGTAAACCGCCTGCTCATCCAGGGTTTTATCGAGTGCCCACCAGAGGTATTGCAAAATTTCGTGGAAGTTAGCCATGGGCCGGGTGAGGGCCAGGCCACGAGCATAGAGACCATAAAAATGGTTGTGGGCGTTGATGAGACCGGGCATGAGAACGCGGCCGCGGCCATCCAACACCTCATAATCACTAAACTGTTGGCGCAGGTCTGCCTCTGGCCCCATGGCTTTAATCCACGCCCCTTCAATAGCCACCGCCTGACCGGTCAGCACCCGGTTTGGCGTTTCCTGCGTAATAATTCGCGAGTTGGTGATGAGTGTGTTCATGTTGTTTCAGGTGTGGGTAACGGGTTGGAAAAAGTGTTACCAGTATACCACAAGACACCGGGAACACGGATGGTGGGAAAGGAAGGGACGAGAAAAATCACCTTTTGCGGCCGCGTTCAATCGCCACCACTCCCCCATAAAGGCGGTATAATACCGGGCACTATCCCCCATCCTAGACACGCTTCATTGTGTAACTTTTGCAAGGAGAATCCCCATGTCCCAAGATCGCGTTGCCCTCTATTTACAAGATGCCCACGAACTCAGCGAAGGCATTGAACTCGCCAAATATGCTGAAGCCAACGGTTTTGAAGCCGTCTGGCAAGCAGAAAGCCGCCTGGTGCGGGATGCCATTGTGCCGATGGCTGCCTTTGCCGCTCACACCACGAAACTTAAGGTTGCCAGCGGCGTGATCAACAATTGGACGCGCAATATTGGTTTGCTGGCGGCCACTTTCCTCACCCTGGACGACCTGGCCCCAGATCGCATCATCTGTGGGATTGGCGCGTGGTGGGATCCGTTGGCGCAGAAGGTGGGCATAACCCGGCGCAAACCGCTCCAGGCGATGCGCGAAACCATTGAGGTGCTGCGCCGCCTGCTCAACATGGAGAATGTCACTTATCACGGTGAGTTTCATTATGTGGATGGTATTCAACTGGATGTGGTGCATGGGCGCAAAACGCCGCGCAACGTACCCATTTATATCGGCGCTACGGGTATGAAGATGATGGAGCTAACGGGTGAAATCGCCGATGGGGCTTGTTTGAATTACCTGGTCAATCCCAAATATAACCTGGAAGCGATGGATGCTCTGGAAACGGGCGCCAAACGGGCAGGCCGCTCCATTGATGAGATTGACCGGCCCCAGTTGGTGATCTGTTCGGTGGATGAAGATCGTAAGAAGGCGCTGGATGCGGCGCGTAAGATGATTACGCAATATTTGGGGCAACAGCCCCATTTGATGAAGGCCAGTGGGGTGAAGCAGGAATTACTGGATGAGATTCATCAGGTGCTGACGTGGCCCGCCACTGAGGAACAAATTGAGAATGCCATGCATCTGGTGCCGGATGATGTGGTGCAGATGTGTACGGCCAGCGGCTCTCCATCTGAGGTAAAGGCCAAGGTGCGCGAATACATCGAATACGGCGCGACTTGCCCGATTTTGTATCCGTTGGGGGATGCGAAGTTGATGATTGATATTTTTAGTGATGGGTATAGCGGTTAGTTAGCCGTTAGCGGCTGGCCGCTGGCGGTTGGCTCTTTGCTAACGGCCAGCGGCCAACGGCCTAGCGGCCCTTATTGAAAACCATGTTTCTGGGCCAACAGTACCGCCTGCACCCGGCTACGGACGTGGAGTTTTTGCAGGACGTTGGTCATGTAATGTTTGATGGTTTTTTCGGCCAGGCTGAGTTGGTCGCCGATTTCGCGGTTGGTTAATCCTTGGGCCACCCGCTGTAGAATCTCTTTTTCGCGGCTGGTGAGTTCGTTAAAAGGGTCTGGCTCGGCGGGGGAATGGGTCATTTCAAAGAGGACACTGCCCGCCAGGGTGGGTGAAATGTAGACCCCGCCATCGGCTACCAGGCGAATGGCGGTGGCGAGTTGCCCGGCGGAGATGCCTTTGAGGACGTAACCTCTGGCCCCGGCTCGTAGCGCGTTCATCAGGTCGTCTTCGTCCTCGGAGACGGTGAGCATCATGATACGAATGATAGGGTACGCGGCCGCAATCCGGTGCGCGGCCGCGATTCCCCCCTCCCCGGGCATACTAATATCCAACAACAACACATCTGGCAGTAACTCCCCCGCCAGATCAAACGCTTCTTCCCCCGTACTACCCTGCCCCACAATCAAACAATCTTCCTCCCGTGAGAGCGAAGCCGCTACCCCATCACGAAACAGCGGATGATCATCCACAATCAGAATACGAATCGGTTCACTCATGAGCCATCTCCGTCAGCATAAGCGGCAAAGGAATCTCTGGAATTTGTAACGGCAAATAAGACCAGATCGTTGTGCCTTTACCCGGCGCACTCTCAATATTAAAACAGCCCCCCAACACCTCAGCCCGTTCGTGCATCGTGGCTAACCCCAAATGCCCTTCACGGAAAATGGCCTGGGGATCAAAACCCGGCCCTTTATCAGACACCTCAACCCGTAACTCAACCCCTTCGACCTGCACCGTCACCCGCTGCCCCAGCCCTCCCGCATGGCGATAGCCATTGGAAAGGGCTTCCTGCAAAATGCGGTACAGCGTCATCTTTACGGGCAAAGGTAAACCGGCGGGAATCTCATCTACGTTCGCTTCCACCTGACTGCCCGTTTTGCGCTCATAGTCCCGCAAGGCCCGGCGCACAATATCACTCCCCGAAAGCCGTTCAATCTCCGGCAAACGCAACCCTGCCGAAATCGTCCGCAATTCGCCTAAGGCGGATTCTAAAGCGGCCTGCACCATCTGCCAATCTTCTAGCGTACGAGTTTTCTCCGGGCCGTCAGGCAGAAAACGATTCAAATTTTCGGTTATGGCGGCCCGACGGAGCAGGGCCAGGGCCAAGTCCTGGGCCGGGCCATCATGCAGGTCGGCGGAGATGCGGCGCAGGAATCGTTCGTTGAGGGTGGTGGTGCGGCCGCCAGCCTGACGAATGCGATCCCGCAAATGGGCGTTTTGCGTCACTTTGGCTTCTAGCTGTTGCTGCTGATGGGCGATGGTGTGACCGGCCCGGCTAGCCAGCCCCGACAGCACCAGGTACATGAACAAAGTACTTAAACCCACAACCAGACCGGAGGTAAGTTGAGCGGTGCGGATTTCCGTGATGAGGGCATCCGGCCATTGATAAAACTCAGAGACGGCAATGATCTGGCCGCTGCCCTGGGCACGCACCGGCGCATAGATTTCGATGAGTTGCTGACCAAACTGCCGCTCCGATGCCTGTTCGGCTTCATCCAGTGCCGTCAACTCAGCCGTTACCTGACCAGTGAGGGCCTGGCTCAGGCTGTTGCCCACCGGAAAAGAGTGGCCCATGAGGTTGTTATCGGTGGCGTAAATCACGGTTCCATCGGGTAGCCAAACCTTAAACGAGACAATTTGTTGGCCCAGGGTGTTTCCTCAAGCAGGCGGGTGAGTTCAGCTATGGCGCTGGCTGACAGGGTGGATGAGTTGGTGAGGGGTTGCAGAACGGGTGAGACGAAACTATCCACATAAAGGGCGGTGATGGCGGCGGTGCGATTGGTCACACCCATCTCGATTTGTTGGCCTACCCAAATGCCAATGATCAACGAACCGACTAAAAAGACGACTAAACAGGCCAGTTTGAATTGCTGGGAAAGAGTCAGCTTATGCCATTTGTTGATCATGGGATTTTCCTTTGCTGGTTTCTTTTGCCGGGGTAGCCAGGAACCTGAATTGTTTGTCCCCAAATGAGCTACGACTTAAAAGAATGGGGGCAAGTGGGGAAATTCATATGCCGCTTCTTGTCATCGGTACCAGAAATAGCATTGTAACGTACCCGATTGAAGACAAGATGTACCTGGATTATAAGCCCGTTCACCTCTGGCTTGTATGGACTAAAGTCTGAAATATAAGGGCCAATAGTCGGACGATTAACAGCCCTGAGTCGGACAAAATTGATGACTTTTGGGCATTTTGTCCGAATTTCCGATTTTCTAGAATAAGCCCGTTACTTTTCCCAAAAGGTCACGACCTGAAGTGTGACTCAAGGCCGCATCACAGGGAATAAACAAGGTGGATCATGGTATTACGGGATAGTCTGAAAAAAGAGGGGTTCCTTCATCAAGAAAGCAAGGGGCTGAGCTGGTTGGCGAAAGGAGAGGTTACGGCGGTATTGGCCTTCTTTTTGCCGATGGTGGTGTACCTGCTGACGCTGGCACCCACGATTTATAACCTGGATAGTGCGGAACTAACGACCGCGGCCGCGACCGGGGGCATCATTCGGGCCACCGGTTATCCCCTCTACCTCATCCTGGGTGGCTTGTGGAGCCAACTGCCTATTGGTGATGTGGGCTACCGCATGAACCTGATGTCGGCGGTGAGTGGGGCCGTTACCCTGCTGCTGACTGAGCGTATCCTGTACCGGCTCAAGGTGACCGGTTGGGCACGGCTGGCGGCCGTTGGCCTGTTGGGCACGGCTCCCTACTTCTGGACTCTCTCTCTGATTGCTGAGGTTTACACCTTACACACCGCGCTCATGGCCGGGGTGATTCTGGCTTTGCTGGCCTGGCGGGAACAGCCCACACCCTGGCGGCTGGCCCTGGCGGTGGGGCTGACAGCTATCAGCCTGGGCAACCACATGGCGACGGTGTTATTGGCTCCCGGTTGTGTGCTGTTTGTGCTGATAGTGGCGAAGGGGGATGTATTGCGGCCGCGGACTTTCATCCCTGCCCTCATCGCCTTACTCCTGGGCCTCAGCCTCTACCTTTACCTGCCCTGGCGCTATGGGGCCAACCCCATCTTCAACTATGCCGGAACCTACAATGCCGCCGGGGTTTTTGAACCAGTCAATCTACAAACCTGGGACGGTTTATGGTGGCTTATCTCCGGCAAAGCGTTTGCCGGGCAGATGGGTGGTTACACCCTGGCCGCCTTCGGCCATGAGTTGCAGCACTTCGGCGAACAACTATGGCAAGCCTTCTTTGGTTTGGGCATCGGCCCGGCCATACTGGGTCTGTTCGTCTTGTGGCGGCGTGACAAAACAGTCACCCTATTCCTGCTCCTCATCTTCGTCACCAACGTCCTCTTTTATGCCAACTACCGTGTCGTGGACAAAGATACGATGTTCCTGCCCACCTATGTCATCTGGGCCATCTGGCTAGGGGTGGGTTACCAGCAATTCCTGGATTGGTTCACCCAGTCAACCAACGAAGCCGTTATGGCCAACCGCCTGGCCTGGTTGTGGCGGGGGCTGATGCTCGGCATTGTGGGGTTGGCCCTGGTGTGGAACTGGGGGCAGGTGGATCAATCACATGACTGGAGCACCCGGAAACGGAGTGAAACCATTCTGGCTCTGGCTGAACCGAACGCCATCATTCTGGGCTGGTGGGATACCGTGCCGGGTATTCAGTACCTGCAACTGGTTGAAGATCAACGCCCCGATGTACTGGCTATCAATCGTTTTCTCATCAGTGGGGATGATATGTCCCAACTGATAGAACAAAATGTCGCCCACCGTCCTATCTACATCAACAATCCGCCGGCGGAGTTTTTGCAAACGATGCGTGTAGAACCTGTGGGAACGGTGTACCGACTCTATCCAAAATAAGGGGTTGCCTGTTGTTGGCCAGGGATATGCCGGGCTAGGGATGAAGTTGCGCGGGGTTTGTGGTAACCGCTTAAGCGGATGAAACGGCACAAGTCGTTACTACCAACCTCAACAACTTGTGCCCACGTTCGGAATAATCGCTTCATCAACAACAAGGGGCCTCAAACCTGAAGGAGAAACAGATGAAAAGATTTCGTTCTGAATTACTTGTACGTGCCTTAATTGCCCTGCTCATTTTGTTGGCCGGGGTAGCCATGTCGCCGTTTGTGGATTTACCGAAGTTGCGCCTGGGCTGGCAACAGTTCGCCGGGGTGTATGAGGGGCAACTGGTGGTGAATTATGATGACGGCAAGCCGGGTAGTTATTTCCATTTTGCCGGAAGCAATTTACCGGCCAATCAGGAAGCGATTATCTATGTGAATGGGGATGAAGTAGGCCGTCAAATGACTGATGGCCTGGGACAACTGAATTTTAATTTGGGGACAAACCAGGCTCCAGTTGGCTCGTACACGGTCACGGCTGTGGTCAACAGCAATGCCTCTGGCACGGATAGCTTTACGTTGGCGGCGAATGCACCGTTGCGCGAGTTAGAAGGGCCAGGGCCAATCTTTACGGTTGTGGAGTTGATCTACTTGCCCATCATGGTCAAATAAATAATTGGGCAATGAGGCATCGTTACCTCTGCCGTTGGTAGTGACCGCTTTAGCGGGCTAGCCGACTAAAGTCGTCACTACCAACTTCTTACCTTTTTATATGATGCGGGAGGCGCGGCCGCAAACCCACGCCTCTCCCATCCCCCCGGTAGCCTTTATGGTGACATCTACAAAATTCCCCCCGCAAGAAAAGACGAGTTGGTTGGCCTCGTTCGCGGCCGCGCGTTGGTTTTGGTTGCCGCTCCTGGTGTTTACCCTCACCCGGGTCGGTGTCATTTTCGTGGCCTACTTCGCCCTGCCCCTCATCACCGACGCTGGCGATACCATCTATCACCTGCGCGGCACGGAAAATTTTTTTGTGGATGCCTTTGGGAGCCGTTGGGATACTGGCTTTTTTGTGAGCATTGCCGAAGAAGGGTACATCGCCTCAGGAGTGCAGTTTCCTAACGTGCCCTTTTTCCCCTTGTTGCCGCTGATGATGCGCCTGTTGACACCTCTGGTGGGGGACGCCGTGGTGGCGGGACTGCTCATCACCAATCTGGCTTTGTTAGGGGCGACGATTCTGTTTTATCTGTTGGTCGAACGTGAATGGGGCGAAGGGGTGGCGAACCGGGCGGTCTGGTATTTCCTCATCTTTCCGACGGCCTTTTTTGGCACGGCCTTGTACAGTGAATCACTGTTTTTGTTTTGTGCCATTGGGGCGCTCTACCTGGCCCGGCGGGGGTATTGGGAAAGTGCGGCGCTGTTGGGCTTCGCGGCCGCGCTCACTCGTCTCATGGGTGTTACCGTGGCCGCCTTGCTGGTGCTGGAATGGTGGCAACAATGGCGACAATCGGGCCAGCGGCCATCCTGGTTAGGGTTGGTGGCGGGGGCTGCCCCCGTCGCCGGAACCCTCAGCTACATGTTCTACCTGCAACGCGCCTTTGGCGATCCCCTCATCTTTGCCCACGCCTCGGCCGAAGCCTGGGGCCGCACCCCGCAGTCGCCGCTGGATGCCATCAGTTGGCTCTTTACCCGCCCGGCGCAAGGCTGGTCAGCCGCTTTTTTCTCCGGGCAGTTGCCCCTCAATGATTGGCTCGATTTCGGTTTTGTCCTGTTATTCCTGGTATTTGCCTTGATCCTGCTCTACCGGCGGCGTTGGGGCGAAGGGTTGTTTGTGCTGGCGGGTGTGATCATTCCGTTTAGCTCCGGTCTGCTGATGAGCCAGCGGCGTTATATGTGGGTGTTGTTTCCCGTTTTCATTCTGTTGGCCCGTTGGGGCGAAAACCCCTGGGTAGACCGTCTCATCACCACCTTCTCGCTGATGGGGCTGGCCTTGTTTACGGCCTTGTTTGTCAACGGCTATTGGGTAGGCTGAGCGCAATTATGAGGGATAAATGATGAAGATAGTTATTATCTTGGATGTGGTGTTGAAGTTTTTATAGGCGACTGCGTAGATATAGGTGGCGGCGATGGTCGTTCAGTTGATGATGGTATTATGGCCGTGATAATTATTACCTGCTCTGGTGGTTCAGTCGGTGCAACAACTCCGGTTTCAGTCGTTAGTAAAAAGAACCAGCTATAGCTTTGAATATCCCCGGAAGTCTGTCGGAATTGAAATTCCGCTTCATGCAAACCTACATCCAACGGCGCTCGCCAACAAATTATAGGTGGTTCTACGAAGCTGAATTTTTTCTGACCATCATCGGATTCATCAGAGAATCCTATAAAGACGACAGAATGTACTTCAAGTTGTTGATCATCTACAAACATGCTATTCCTTTCCAGCAAGGAATCTTTATCGGTGAAACTCTCCCCTTGTCGGGCCAGCCTGCCATCCGCTAACATAACACACACATTGGCGTTATAGACCCCTAATGAATCGGTAAATCCTATCGCATTCTCCACCTCAGCCTGATAAACATTCAGAGGAATGCTTGCGGATTCAGCGGGACTGACACGCATAATAATTTCTGGTCTGGGTTCAGATGCTGGTATCGTTACCTCTCTCCAGTTGACATCATTGGATGATTTACAACCTATCGCCGATATTAACCAAACCGTTAGTAATATGAAGCGCATCGTCGTCGTAACTGTTTGGTGCTGGTTTGTCGTCATGGGTACTCCTTCTGTACCACCCTCTCTATTATAAATGGTGTCCTCACGCGGCCAGCGGCCGCGATCCCCATTGTCCAGACCGCCAGCCGTAAAACGGACCGGGCTATGGCACGAAGGCCGTTGACCTGGCGTTTTAGCCCGTAGGGCTTGCTATGCTTAGCCCGGCGGTTCGACCGCCGGGCGGACTTACAATTTGCAAATCTCACCTGTGCACGAGTCTCTAGTAAAGAGGTGAAACATCATACTCAACGTAAGCACTATGGCACAACAAATAGATCTTCTGCATATTGAGAGGCTCTGCTACGAACAAGGTTAATTTCCGGCTTTGAAATCATCAAGCCCGATTTGGGCGGAAGTCCTTTGTGTTCATCCTGCGTTCCTAATCTAATCCCCCATTTTCCAAGATATAGGCATCTGTATATAAAAGACCGTTTCGAAGATAATATGCAAATTATGCCCTGGATTGATCGGCTGATAAGCTCGTAACGTTAATACCGAATGACTGGCTTGGTAATGCCAAAGCCTATATTCATACCCCTGTAAACTGACAATCTTTTTGAGTTGTTCTTGTGATACAGTGCTCATAATGAATTCTCCACCTGAGTTGTGAATGGTGTCCTCAAGCGGCCGCGACCCCCATTTTCCTTTTCCTGATAACATTCAACAACGCGGCCGCGTCATTTACCCTTCACCATTCACCATTTACCATTCTTTACGTTTTCCCCATTCCCAAATCCCCGCAAAACCGTTAATATGCTAACCGATTCGGACGGATTTCGGACGCCGGAACCGTATGATAGGGGCCATCACGCTATGAAAGCAAAGGACCCTCGTATGGATTTTCGGCAGATCGTGCTGGTTCAAGAAAGCTGGAGCAAATTAACGGATCGGCTAGATACGTTGGGAACGCTGTTCTATTGGCGCTTGTTTGAATTGGATGGCTCGTTGCGGCCGCTGTTCAAACAAGATATTCACCGGCAACAGCAAAAATTCACCCACAGTATCAACTACATCGTCGCCAATCTCGGACAACCGCAACAGTTCTTTTACTCCACCAAATTGCTGGGCCAACACCACGCCCGCATAGGCGTGCACTCAGAGCATTATCATACCGTGGCCCAGGCCTTCCTGTGGGCGCTCCAGGAATTGTTGGGTAAACAGTTTACCCCGGAGCACCATCAAGCCTGGGAAACCGCCTATTATCTCATTGCCGGTCTGATGAAAGAGGCCGCCGAGAACGCCACACCAGACGAATCACCCATCATCGTGCGCCAAGCCGTTTTATACCCTTAAAGAGAGAGACAACATGACCCAAACATTTGAATGCCCCAATTGCCATGCTTCACTTGATTTTGAACCGCAAACACGTGCGGTCACGGTGCGCTGCGAATTCTGTAAAAGCACGGTCATCGTACCGGAAACGTTGCGCGTGGGTGGAACGGGTAATTACGCCAGTGATGTACCCAACACCCCCACCTTAGACCCCACAACTCAGGCGGCACGGCTGGCTGAAGTGGTGCAGATGGTGCGTAGCGGCCGCAAAATCGAAGCCATCAAATTGTTCCGTGAAACCTTCCACGTGGGCCTCAAAGAAGCCAAAGACATTGTCGATCAAATGGAACGGAATGAAGCCGTGCGCGTGGGCATGACCAGCGTACAGACCTTCGGCTCTAGCAGTATGTCGGCCGGTGGCTACAACCCGGTACTCACCGATGCGCTGGGTCAGCCGGTCAGTACGGGTTCTTCTTATGGCCGCACCATCGGCTGTTTCATCGTTGCCATTTTCCTTTTTATCGCCCTGGTGACCATCATACCCCTGGTTTTAGGGGGCGGGTTTGCCATCTGGGGGGTGCAAGAAGCCGGGGATATTATCAGTACGGTGGAATCGAGTTTTGAGGTTTCAGGCTTCTCCACCACCACCAGCAGTGAAAGTTCATCCACCACCACCAGCACCAATCCGGCCAACCCCACAGTCCCACCGGCCTCCCCCACGCCCGGTTTTGCCGCAATCGCACTACAAATTGGTGGTCAGGAAGGCACGGGGCCAGGTTTCTTTGATGACACGCGCCAGATTGGCGTGGATGCTGAAGGGAATATGTATGCGGGTGATTATCAGGATGGGCGCATTCAGGTTTTCAACGCCAGTGGCGAGTTCGTCACCACCTGGAATGCGGGCGATGTTTACATGATTTCGATGGCCGTAGACCGGGCTGGGGTGGTTTACATTCCTGACACGGCGGGTCAGTTGCTCCGTTTTGAGGGGCTGACGGGAGAGGCATTGCCCCCCTTCACCTATGGCGGGCGGACGATATTCCGGGGTGTCGCGGCCGCGGTAGATGGGTCTATCATCGCCGTCGCCCAGGACCGCATTGTGCGCTTCGATGCTGAGGGAACCATCACCCTGGACATCGCCGACCCGTTCAACAACCCCGCCCTGGAAGAAGCCTTTCTCAAAATCGAATCAGTAGCCGTAGATGGCAGTGGTAATCTTTATTTCCCTGGCAACAACGAGATTGCCCGCTTCGACAACCAGGGGAACTTCCTCAACCGCTTCGGTAGCATGGGCGACGCCCCGGACCAGTTCCAGGGAAGTATCAACGCCATTGCTGTGGACGGCCGCGGCCGCATCTTCGTACAAAGCTTCAAAGGCGTGTCCGTTTTCGAGAGCAATGGCCGCTTCATCGATCTCATTGACACCCCTGGTGTGGCCTTCGATATGGTGTTCAACGACACCAACCAACTCATCTACATGGATCGCAACGGCAACCAAATCGTCGTTTACAGCTTAAACCAATAAGCCGTCCCCTCATCCCCAGCCCTTCTCCCCCGTAGGGAGAAGGGAGTCTGTCCCCTCGCCCCAGCGGGGAGAGGGTTCGCACCTTACGAGTTAACTTCTTGACCAGTTAGCAAGAAAACAGTTACACAGAGAACACAGAGGTGAAGACACAGAGATTCACAGAGAAAATCCAGGCTTTTCTTAAAACTCTGTGTATCTCTGTGTCTTCTCTGCGTCCTCTGTGTTCCACTCTTGTTTCTGGCTTGTCCAGGTTAGGTGAGGGGCTGTATATATTTCACCATGAAACGACTTTTCCCCTTCCTTTTTCTCCTTCTGCTCGGCCCATCCTTCCACCTCAACGCCACCCCCACCGGGGGCATTCCCGCCCCCGTCCTGAAATGGCAAAAGGGTGGCTGTTTTAGCTCCTGGTGTGAGACAGGCTGGTACGCTTCCCCCGCCGTGGCCGATATTGACAACGACGGCCAACAAGAAATTCTCTGGGGGAGCCTACGATTTGGTGGCTCTGAATGGGAGCAACGGCAATGAGGAATGGCGGGCCGAAAGTGGGAGCCGCATCTGGCCGGGCATCGCCGTGGCGGACCTGACCGGCAATGGCGACCTGGAAATAATCGTCGGTCGAGGCAGTGACAGCCTGACCGTTTACAGTCATCAGGGCGGCATCGAATGGCAACGCAACCCCTTTGGCGGCGGTGAAATTCGCACCCTGGCCGTCACCGACCTGGACAATGATGGTCAGCTAGAAATTATTGTGGGTCGGGCCAGTGGCGGGGCTACCAAACAGGTCAATGTCTACAACGCCAATGGCTCCGTCCGCCCCGGCTGGCCCGCCCGCCGTGACGGTGAACCCGGTTATGGCTGGGGCATGTACAACGAAAATATCGCCATCGCCGACATGGACGGTGACAACGACAAAGAGATATTCGCCCCCACCGACACCCATTACATCACCGCCCTGGATGACGACGGCAATCAATTGACTGTCAACGCCATCTACACCAACCGGGATTATTGGGCCGAAGTGGGGGTGCATGTGGATCATGTGGCCGATGTGCGTGGTTATGCCAACTGCGGCACGGAGCACCGGCCTAACTTCGCCAACGCCGCCCCAACCATTAGTGATGTCAACGGCGACGGGGTTATGGAGCTAATCGTGGTGGGTGATGTGTACAACTGCGGCATCGGCGACCCGGACGGCGATTTGTATTACCTACCCTGGATTTTCAAGCTGGATCGCACCCGTTGGAGCGGCAACGGCTACAACTGGACCACCATCCCCAACCCCAGCCCCAACAGTGGGCCGCTGTCGCAGGATTACAACGTGATTGAGAATAGTGTTACCAATGCGGTGGTGGTTGATCTGGATGATGATGGCTTGAACGAGATCATCTACCCCTCGTATGATGGCAAGATGCACGCCTACTGGTTAGACAAAACCGAGCATGGTAGCTGGCCATATGATGTGCCGGGTAGTGGCATTCGTTTTGCCAGCGAACCGGTGGTGATGGACTGGGATAATGACGGTCAGGCCGAGATTATCTTCACCTCATGGCCGGAGAAGCGGGATAATCTGGTGGGGCAGTTGCATGTGCTGGATAATCAGGGCAATCAGCTACACGCTATTAACCTGCCCGCCCCGTTTAGTGATGATTGGAACGGTGGTCTGGGCGCACCGACGATTGCTAATGTGGATGGAGATGCAGATTGGGAACTAGTGATTGGCACGAGTCACAGTGGTGTGGTGGTGTATGATTTGCCGGGCAGTGCCGGGGCACGGGTGTTGTGGAGTACGGGTCGGGGCAGTTATGAGCGCACGGGCGTCGCGGCCGCGGAACTTCTCCCCCCTCTTGCCATGACCATCACCCCCTCAGCCAGGGCCATACAGGCCAGTCAACAGGCCCTCTTCAGTTTAGATTTAATCGGTTCCATCACCGATCCCATCGCCCTCACCGTAACGGCTGATCCGGATCTCACCGTGAACTTATCGGCCAATAACGTCAATTTACCCGCCACCGTCACCCTCACGCTGACCGACACACATTCCCCTGGCCCTATCCTGCCCGGCCTCTGGTACGACATTACCGTTGAAGCCTCTGGCGACGGCGAAACAGACACCGAACTGATCCATCTGCTCGTCGGCGGTTATCGTGCTTTCCTACCCATCACCACCCAATAAGGAGTAAATTAAATGGCCGATCTTTCCCCAACCCCCTTACCGTTTGAATCCCAGGTTCAGGTTTCACAAACCCCCTCCGAATCTTCGTTATTGTCGTTTTTGTTTCGCTTACCGGTGGCCTTTATTCTCGGTGGCATTATTGTGGTAGTGAGTGGTTTGTTATGGGGGGTTCTGGCTTATCTTACGGAGAGCATCTACTTTATGGTCGCCATTGTCATTGGCATTGGCGTCACCTATGCCCTCACCTTTCCGTTTAAGCGGGTGCCATTTTTATTAGCCTTGTTGCTGCTCTTGCCCGCCATTGCCCTGACCATTGTGGCGGTGTTGTGGGGCGATTATGTTTTTTATACCCTGTCGGCGATGTATGCGCGGGGGCTAGACCCGTTACGAGCCATGGAATGGGTAGCCAGTTATTTCATCCAGGCCGCCATTACCGAGGACGGGGAGAGCCTGAGTTCGCTTGTGTTCGCGGTTATTGGAGCGGTGCTAGGCTTTTTTAGTGCCGTGCGGCGATAAACTCACTAATACAATCCGTTGTAACTGCCCCCATCTACCTGGAGCATGACCCCATTGAGATAAGACGCGGCCGCGCTGACCATAAATGCCGCCACCTTACCAAACTCTTCCGGCTGGGCAATACGCCCCAAGGGAATATTCTGGGCGCGGGCGGCACGTTCCTGTTCAACCGTCGTCTGGTTCTGCTCGGAGCGATAGGTTAGCAACGAGATAACCCGCTCCGTCTCCGTCCAACCGGGCAGGATGGAGTTGACCCGTATGCCGGGGGCCAGTTCCTGAGACAACGTTTTGGTCAGTCCCAACACCGCCGGGCGCAACACATTGGACAGCAGCAGACCGCTCATGGGCTGTTTGGCGGAGACGCTGGTGATGGTGAGGATGCTCGCGGCCGCGCTCTGTTTTAGGTATGGCAGGGCCGCTTTGATCAGGCGCACATTGCTCAGCAACGTTAGCTGAACGGCTTTATCCCAGGCATCCAGGTCCAGGCTCTCAAACGTGCCCGCCGGTGGCCCTCCGGCATTGGTCACGAGAATATCCAGGGAGCCAAACTGTTCAAGGGTGTCCTGTATAAGCGCTTCGACATCGGCGGGGTGCGCTACATCGGCCATGCGGCCGCGAACCTGCTCCGTCCCCCCCACTTCAGCCAACTTTTGCAGGGCTTCGGCCAGACGCTCCGGGTTGCGGCCGCAGATCATCACCTTCGCCCCTTCTTGCACCAACTCATAAGCCGTGGCAAACCCCAACCCCGCCGTTGCCGCCGTCACTAACGCAACCTTATCACGTAATCCTAAATCCATTTTAGCCCTCCTGTTTCACCTGACTCACCGATCGACACCCAACGCCAGTCCTGGCGTGAAGCTGTCTAAAGAACGGTTAAACGCGGCCGCTCCAGGCCATGTTGCTCCAACAAATTGCCATCGGCCAACAACTCACCTGTAGGCCCATCGGCCACCACCACCCCTTCATCCATAATGATCATGCGGTCAAATAGCTCTTCCACCAGTTGCATGTCATGGGTTGAAACCAGCATGGTATAAGGCAACTCACGCAATAAGTTGATGAGATTGCGCCGGGCGCGTGGGTCTAACCCCGCCGATGGTTCATCAAAGACCAAAATATCAGGCTTCATAGCCAACACGGTGGCAATAGCCACCCGCTTCTTCTGCCCCACGCTCATGTGAAACGGGCTGCGCTCGGTAAACTCACTCATGCCCACCTGAGCTAAGGCCCAGGCCACTCTCTCTCGCACCTCGGCTTCTGGCAATCCCATGTGCAGAGGCCCAAACGCCACATCCTCAAACACCGTCGGCGAAAAAAGCTGATCATCCGGGTTCTGGAAAACCAGCCCCACTTTGGCCCGAATCAAAGGCAAATGAGGATCAGCGACCGGCAAACCGGCAACAACGACCGTGCCTTTTTCCCCGCTTAACAAGCCGTTTAGGTGAAGCATGAGGGTGCTTTTGCCCGCGCCGTTGGGTCCTACCAGCGCCACTTTTTCTCCCTGGGCAATGGCAAAGGTCACACCACGCAGAGCGGTATGGCCGTCTGGGTAATGGTAGTGTAAATCGGTAACGTGTAAGGTCGGCCCGGCAAATTCCGGTAGGTGGGGGGCCAGACCATTGGTTGAGTGGGTAATAGGCATAAGGTAAATCTCCAAACCTGGCCGAGCCAGAACCAAAAGATTTGTCCGCAGATTAACGCTGATTTTCGCAGATTAAAATATTGGTGTTAATCCATAACCTGGACAAGCCAGAACCAAAAAGAAGGACATAGAGGGCACAGAGATACACCGAGTTTTAAGAAAAGCCTGGATTTTCTCTGTGAATCTCTGTGTCTTCACCTCTGTGTTCTCTGTGTAACTGTTTTCTTGCTGACTGTACAAGAAGTTGACTCGTAAGCTATTAACCTGGACGAGCCAGGACCTGAAGAGGTTTGCCACGAATTAAACGAATCAGCACGAATGGGAAAATAAAAACTCGTATCAATTCGTGAAATTCGTGGCCGGTATTCTTGTCATCCGTAATGGGTCAAAAGCGGCTAATAATTTGCACAGCCACCAGCATGGTTACGACGACACCCGCAACCAGCCAATCCTTCTGTTTCATTACATGGGGATTGAGGGTGAGCAGTTCACCGCGAAAGCCACGGGCCAACATGGCATTGTAAACCCGGTCACTGCGCTCAAAACTGCGTACCATCAACTGACCGGCCATATGCCCCGTCACTTTGGCCCGCCAGATGACCGTGCCCCCACCCCGTTGGCCGGGCAGGATGGCACTACGGGCCGTCCGCGCCCGCAGCAGGCGTTGCACTTCATCTACCATGACAAACAGGTAGCGGTACATGAAGGAGATGATAGACACGAGAATGGGGGGCACACGCAAGTGGCGTAAGGCGTGCATGAGGTCAAAGAAGGTGGTGGTGACGGTGAGCAGAATCGCCATCTGCACCGAGAGCCAACTTCGCAGGACGATGCTGAGGAAACGGATCAACCCGGTATCACTGATGGTGAGGTCCCAACTAAACAGGCGAAACGAAGTGAGGGGTTCGCCGGGTAGGGTAAACATGATGGTGATCGCGGCCGCGGTAAACGGCAACACAATGAAGGAGCGCTTCACCACAAAACCCAGGTTAATTTTGGACAGGTTCGCGGCCGCGATGACCACCCCCCAGGCCAACCCAAACGCCAACCAGGCCCCATCCCGAAGCAAAGCGTTAGAGAGAATAAACAAAACCGTCAGCACCACCTTCACCCGTGGGTCAAGATGGTGAATCAGGCTGTCGCGGCGTTGGTAGCGTTCAAAGGTATGGCTGTTCATAAAGAAAAGAAGAGAAGAGATTGAGAGACTGAGAGATTAAGAGATTGGCACGCTGGGCTTTGAAACTCGAAACCTGAAACCTGAAACTCTACCCTCTCAGACCGGGCGGCGCAGGGCACGTACAACCACAAAGGCGATAGCAAACACCACCAATGCCCCAATGATACCGGCGGCGATGGTTGAGAAGGCGCCATCTCCCAGGAAGGGCACGGTGTAATCAGGCAAAATTTCAAACGGAGCATCTTGAGCAGTCTGCAAAAACCCTGTTTCGCCCGCTACCCACTCCAAACCATCAGGCGAGCCGGATGCCAGCGGGGCAAAGAAGACAACAAACAGGGCAATCAGCACGCCGCCTACAACCCAGTTGCGGCCGCCACTCGTTTTCCCCTTCTCGACCAGTTCGGGCCGGGTCTGCATGATGAAGGTGTAAGCGGCCACCGTAATCAACGCCTCGCCCACACCAATGAGGGCGTGGATACCCAACATGGTGGGGACCACCACCGCCAGTGTTGATGTGCCACTTAGCCACAACAAGAGGGCGGTAATAAACGCGGCCGCCATAATAGACAGCCACGAAGCCACCCCAATCACGGCTAACCGCTGTCCTTTGGGCCGGTTCAGAAATGAGCGGGTAAGACCATAACCCACAAAGGCGGGTACAACCCCCATCACCAGAACATTGGCCCCCATGACCACCAGACCACCATCCTGGAAAAGCAGCGCCTGGAGAATAATAACAGCCGCCATCACGAGAATACCTAACCAGGGGCCTAAAACAATTGTGGCTAAGGCCGCCCCAATGAAGTGGCCTGAGGTTCCACCCGCCACCGGGAAGTTAAGCATTTGCGCGGCAAAGATGAAAGCAGCCATGATGCCTGCCAGGGGCACGAGCCGCTCGTCAAATTTGTTCTGCGCCTTTTGCACTGCAAAGTAGAGGATAGCAAGTGTGACCACCCAACTGATCACAGAAATAACCACACTCAAAAAACCATCAGGAATGTGTAACTGGGCAAGCGAAGCAAATATGGGCATCGGTTCCTCCTAAATGTTCTATGGGTTCGCTCATTATTAACCAGACACAATTGGTTCGATCTTCAGTGATTGAACCAACGTAAGTCCAAAATTGTTCCGAGAGAACGCCAATATAAGAATGATTCTTGTTTTTGGTTTTGACTGGTAGCTCAGGGAAAACAGTTCCCCGTCGTCTGGCAAGCAGCGCAAACACCCGAAATCGTCAGATGATCGAGCTGCGGCTTGAAACCGTGTTCACCAAGAAGGTGTTCGGTCAGGGCCTGGAAATGATGATTATCTAAAACGGCAACATACCCACAACAGCGACACACGAGATGGTGGTGCGGATGCTCCTGAGCAATCTCATAAACGGTGGTGCCGTTGATCTGGGATTCACTTACCATCTGTAACTGGTGAAAAAAGGCCAGGGTGCGGTAAATGGTGGCGCGGTTAACGGCCGGAGCCTGGCTACGTACTCGTTCATAAATCTGGTTGACAGTGGCATGACCGTTCATACTACAGAGCGTGTCCAGAATTAATTCACGTTGAGGTGTCAGGCGGTAGCCAAGCGCACGAATCTGTTGCAAGTAATTTAATCTATCGTGGGACATTATGGGTGTTATTGCGAAATATTGCAAGAGCAAATTGTAGCGGAAGAAAAAGCGGGTGCAAGCGCAATTTCAAACCAGCCGCAATTCTCCAACGGACTAGGGGTAAGCGGAGGGTGGGAGAGGGTTCCGCGGCCGCGTGTCCGCAACCGCCTCTAGTCGCAGGGCAAAAAAGGCCAGGGCCAGAGCACGATTATCAATCTCGTTAGGGGAACGGGCATCGGGCAGATCGAAGGTGATGCGGTTAAGTTGATGCGCCTGCAAAAGCGCCCCAGAAATCAGCCAGGTACGTTCTTCTGGTTGGTCAACAGAAACATCCCAAACGAATGTTTCAACTGGCACATCGTTTATCCGTAAGGTAAGCGTTTGCTGTCCCAAGGTCGCACCTTGCCAGAAAAGCTGATAACTCTGAGCCGAATCAACCTCGCCCAGATTCAGGTAAACGGTTGCCTGGGGGCATTTGCTCCAGCTATAACGGCCGCTAAGGGGTGACCAGCCAGTGAGAAGTAGGCCAGGAGATTGGTTTAGAAGGGCAGGTAAATGGTGTAAGCCGAGGGGCTAATCTCAAGCAATGGGGTTGTGAATCCGGGGGGTAAGGTAAGGTCCACACCTTGTTGAGGCTGCATCAGGTCGCCCAAACGGTAGGTTCCTAAGGCTGGGTCCGCCTGCCTGAGCCATTGGGCCAACAAATCTTCATCCCGCTGACAAAACAGCTGGGGTGAAGCCCGAAAAGGGGGATAACGCCAGTCAAATAGCTCTTGCTGCCCTGGCTGATCTACCATTTCGATTTCCCATTGCCCCAGGTAGGTGTTAAACAAACCCTGGTAGCTGTTGAGGTAAATACTCCAGGCGATCAGTGGCAAGGTGAGGAGAAGAAGGGCCTGTTGCGGCCGCGGCCGCAAACCCATCTGTCCCGCTTGCCATCCCCACGTAGCCAACAAAAACCAAACTGGCAACACATCCCCCAACAAACGAGCACCATAACTGGCCCCTCCCCACCAACCAGCGGCCCGGATACTGATGAACAGATGGAATCCCATCCACAACAGTATCAAAATGAGTAAGCGTTGCCGTTTCATGATCGGGGCCAGCCACAGCGCTGCCCCTAAAACCACCAAAAGAAACGGGCTGTACACGAACAAACCCCGTCCCGGACTCACGAATAAACCGGCCAGGGCCGTGAGTGGGGCCGCTCGCTCTACCTGGAACCGGGCCACGGAGAAATAAGTTGGCAACCAGCGACCGGTCTCCAACCACGACCAGAAGAAAAAGAGGATCAGGCATAAACCGGCACTCAGCGCCACTTTGAGCAGATCGGCCAGGGGGGGCCAGAGGGTAGGCCAGGTTTGCTTGAGATGAGATAGTCTGGTGGGGAAAGCAGGCAGGGAAAACACGGGTGTAACTACACGAAGGACAAGGTAAAAGAAGAGCGGCAGAATGAACGCGGCCGCGGATGCTCGACAAATATAGGCTAAAAAAATCAGCAACCCTACCAGGTAAGGGTGAATCGTCGCCGTATACCCGGCTTCATGGCGAGCCAACAGCCATAGCACCAGCAAAAAGATGGGCACAGACAGGTTATGGCTCCACAACGCCGTGCCCAGAGTGCTAATGAAGCTCGTGCCCAGCACAAAAACCAGGGCCAGAACCAGACTCGCCCACTCGTCTACATAACATCGGGCCAAAACAAACAATAAGCCAAACACCGCCACAACCGTCAGCCCAGACAACACATTTTGGGTGGCATCGTTGTCTGCATACTGGGTCATATCCAGATCGAGACTGCGCGCGGCCGCAACAAAAGGCACCAGGAGCAGCGAAGGCCCAACCGGAAAATAGTTCAGGTAATGGCCGTTTTGTTCCAGGATATTGTTCGTGGCCCGATAACCGGCGAAATCACGGGAAAGGGCCAGGCGATCCTGGTAAGCATCGAGATAAATCGTGCCCTGCTCCAATATGGCCTGGCTCACCACCAGCGTCAATTCCGGGTCGGAGTTGCTGTTGCTCACTGGCGAACGGGTTGCCAACCCATAGAGAAACAAGGCGCTCAATAACCAGGCCAGCCAGTGGTGTCGGTGCATCATTTTTACCAGGGGAGAATCAACGAGAAGGTGAGGGTTCCAACAGTTGTGCCCGTAGCGTAGCCCGGCGGGTTTCATCAACCCCAATCTGGTCTAGATAAGCCAACACACCACCGTACCGTTCATCAAAATAAGCAAACAAATCTACCATGACCTCTGGGGGGGATTGCAGAATTTGCTGGTACCGCTCCAGATTAACCCCGTCACGCGTCGCGGCCGCGAGCAGGCCAGGAATAAGTGGTTCCAGGTTGGCCCGGCTTTGGGCATAATCCTCAGCGATGGTGGGCACGGGCACACCCACCGCCGCTAACAGCAGGGCAATAACAATGCCGGTGCGATCTTTGCCCACTTTGCAGTGTACCAGGAGAGGGAAAGCGTCAGGCGTCGCGGCCGCGTTCAGCACCGCCCCCAACGTGCCATGACACCCATCAACAATAATCTGGTAGAGATGGAGCAAATTTCGCGGCGGGCCACCGCCGGGCAACATTTCCCGCCAGGCCACATAATCATACAGGGGCATATGCCGGTATTGCACCTGCGGCAACAAAGCCAAAACATTCGGCTCTTCATTGATTTCCGCCTGGCGACGCAAATCAATAACCGTGTTTAAATCATAAGCCAACAACGTTTTCTGACCTTCGGGCGTCAAGGCATGTAAACTATCAGAGCGGAACAGGGCAAAGGGGCGGGTAAAACGCCCATCGGTGGTGGCATACCCGCCGACATGGCGTAAATTGACGGTGCCCGGCAAAAGCAAACGGCGTGAAACATCCGGGATCATCATCACGCCTTACTCCGCCGCAGACCATAAGCCAGCAATGTTTGCGGGTGAAAAAGCCAAAGCAGCCCCAAGAGCGGCTGTATCAGCGGAAAATACCCATAATCGGCGCCAAAATTTCGCCAGACGGTGCCACCAATCGCCTCCGCATATGCGGGCATCAGGCTAAGCCCACCCACAATAAATGTCATCACCGTTTCAAACACCAGCACAGCTACCGAAAGTTGCCAGGCCCATTTGCGCCGGTAGGCAAAACCAATGGTCGCGATGAGGTAACACAGGGCAGCGATACCACTCAGCGCTACACCCACGTAATTGGTAATATCGTCCTTAAAAAACCCCTGATAAACAGCTCGCACGCCGGTGGAAAGGGCGAGTACCGGGTAAGAAATGGCTAAAATTGTGCCAGCCCCACGAATGAATCCGGTCATGGCGTTTTCGTTGGCGGGATTACTTTGTTCTAGTTGACTCATCATGACCTCTTTCACATTGCACATTTGACCAGCCCAAGTATGCTTATGGCTGTTTGAGGGTAGTTATACTCAAATTATAATCCATTGCCAGTTTAGACATGAGAGAATCACCCCCTTGCTCCTGCCCACAAACTGTGCCAGGTGAGGCATTGTAGGCCCAATTTTCAGGATAAAACTCATGAGCAAATCTTATAACACCACTGAAGACGATAAAGTAACACCGGTGATGGTGTACACAAAAACAGAGATGATTTGGGGTGATGTGATCACGCCCAAAGCCATCCGTATCGGTATCTGGCTCAAAACGGACATGGCCCCCAGTATTGTGAACCTGTATGGCGCGCACATTCTTAATCTGAGCGGTGATGTACCATCTCGACCGGTGGCTTATAGCCATGTGGCCGTTCCCATCAAACTTGTTATTGGTTTTCACCCCATGCCCAGTGTGCAAGAACAGCAATTTTATGATCCTCAGGAACCGAATCGGAAGATGGAATCGGTGGTCGTCTCATTGGGACTGCTCCAGTATCGGGGGACTTTGCGCATGGCTACGTCAGCCAATTTGCGACAATATCTAGATGTGAACCGTGATGAGTTTACCTCTATGTTCGATGTGGATGTAAGCCATCCGCGTATGCCCCAGGGGCGCACCTTTCATTTAACGCACGCTATCTTGCGGAGCAGCGAGGCCGTTTTCGCCCAACCTTAGCTCATGCGTGGCTTAATTACAGCAGGGCGTAAATTGGTTTCGCGTTCAAATGCCCGCTAAAGCGTCCACTCCGGAATCGAGGCTTTAGCCGGTTCTTGGATCGTATTTAGGATCAAGGATGAAATAACCTGCGGAACTGAGATGAAAGGCTCAACCAACTTTATCCAAGTCTTTGGTAGATTGAGTCGGAAGACCCATCCCCCTGACCCCCTTCCCTCGGGAAGGGGGAACCATAGCGGCGCGGTTTTTCGGGGCATTCGCCCCGAAAAACCCAGAAAAGTTCCCCGCCCCTGGGGGCGGGGTTAGGGGTGGATGAAAATGCCTGATAAAATGGCCTAGCCCTAAGAAATTGGACTGTGGAAAAGCCGTGCTTCGATAAGCTCCGCCCTCGACAAAGTTAACTGTTACCCTACAAACCGCTAAGGTTTAACCCAGTATGCTTATGAGCCAGGACATTTTGCCCGGACAAAGTTACCCCTTAGGGGCCACGGTTTACCCCGATGGGGTTAATTTTGCCCTTTTCAGCCAGCACGCGGCCGCAATCGAACTCCTCTTGTTTGACCCCAGCGATCTCACCCGGCCCACTCACGTCATCCCCCTCGATCCCAAAACCAACAAGACCTTTTACTATTGGCACGCCTTCGTGCCCGGCATTGGTTCGGGGCAGGTGTATGCTTATCGGGCCTATGGCCCTTACGCCCCGGAGAAAGGATACCGGTTTGATGGCAAAAAGGTGCTGTTAGACCCGTACACCCGAGCGGTGGTGGGCAAGAGCAACTATGACCGAGGCGCGGCCGCGGCCCCTGGTGATAATTGCGCCACCGCCCTCAAAGGGGTTGTCGTAGACACCCACACCTACGATTGGCAGGGGGACAAACGGCTGCACAACGGCTCCGACCTGGTGATCTACGAGATGCACGTCAAAGGGTTCACCCGTCACCCCTCATCTGGGCTGGCCCCAGAAAAACAGGGAACCTACGCCGGTCTCATCGAAAAGATACCCTACCTCAAAAGCCTGGGCATTACGGCGGTGGAACTTCTGCCAGTGCATGAGTTTGACGAACAAGATGCCCACGGTGGTTTAACCAACTACTGGGGTTACAGTCCCATCGCCTTTTTCGCCCCGCACAGTGGTTATAGCTCACGCCAAGACCCCGTTGGCCCAGTAGATGAATTCCGTGACATGGTCAAAGCCTTACACCAGGCAGGTATCAAGGTCATTTTGGATGTGGTTTTTAATCACACGGCCGAGGTAGATGAAAAAGGGCCTGTTTTGTCTTTTCGGGGGCTGGAAAACGAAGGTTATTACATTTTGGATCCGGCCAATCGCGGCCGCTACCTCAACTACACCGGTTGTGGCAACACCGTCAACGCCAACCACTCCATCGTCCGGCGCATGATTCTGCAATGTTTACAATATTGGGTCACGGAGATGCATGTGGATGGTTTCCGCTTTGACCTGGCTTCAACCATGGCGCGGGGCGAATTTGGTGAACCTCTACTTAGCCCCCCCATCCTCTGGTCCATCGAATCAGACCCCATTTTGGCCGGGGCCGAAATCATTGCCGAAGCCTGGGATGCCGGTGGTTTATACCAGGTTGGCTCCTTCATTGGCGACCGTTTTCGGGAGTGGAATGGGCAATATCGGGATGATGTGCGCCGCTTCGTCAAGAGCGATCCGGGCACGCTGAATCACCTGTCCATGCGCCTGCTCAGTAGCCCGGACATCTATCCCCAACCCGACCGCCACACCAAACGCAGTGTGCATCTCATCACCTGCCACGATGGTTTTACGCTGAATGATCTGGTGTCTTACAACGAAAAGCACAACGAAATAAATCGGGAAGGCAATCGGGATGGGCACAATGATAATCTTAGTTGGAACTGCGGTGTTGAAGGGCCAACCAGCGATCCGGCTATTGAAGCGTTGCGCCTGCGCCAGATCAAAAACCTGCTTACCATTCTGTTTGTCTCCCAGGGCACACCGATGATCCTGATGGGTGATGAGGTACGGCGGACGCAGTTGGGCAATAACAATGCCTACTGCCAGGACAATGAAATTAGTTGGTTTGACTGGCAATTGGTGGAGCAACATGCCGGGCTGTTACGGTTTACCCAGGGGCTGATCCGGATTCACCAGCAGTATCGGATTTTTCACCAGATGCAATATCTGACGGGTCGGCGGGAATGGGGTGAGCCGTACATCGAGTGGCATGGTATTCATTTGCACCAACCGGATTGGCGTTATGATTCGCGCACGCTGGCCTTTACCCTGAGCCATACACTCCAGGGTGAGTTGATTCACGTCATTTTGAATGCGTTCTGGCAACCGCTCATTTTTGAACTCCCCGCCTTACCGGACAACGAACGTTGGCACCGGGTAGTGGACACCTCATTGCCCGCGCCTGATGATTACACACCAGAAGACGAAACGCGGCCGCATCCCCTCTTCACCTATATCGCCCAACCCCGTTCTTCCATTATCCTCATAGCCAAAACCACTCCACTGACCGACGCAAAAGCATAACTGAAGAAAATCACCACAATTCACTGACTCCATCCACCCAATTCCCTGCTACACTATAGAGTAAGGATAAAATATATTCTTGTCTGGTTAAAGGAGTCACCCCATGCGCACAAACACAGAACCCCTTGTTGTCCCCGCTCTACATTCCTTTTTGTCTGGCCTGATTGATTACGCCGGACTCTATCCCCCAGCTCAACTACCACTGCACGAAGCCATGAAACATTATTATGACTATTTGCGCTCACCGGATCGTTGGATGCTGGGGCATTTTGTGATAGGTGTGGGGCAGTTAGCCCCCTTGACCGCCATTCTCAATGAACATCCGTATTTGCTGGATGTGGAGCCGTTGTCTTTGGCGGTGGTGGGGCAGGGTGGAGCCACGGAAGAGGATTTTTTGGACAATTGCCGGGAGGACGCGGCCGCAATCCAAGCATTTCTTGAAGCCCACCCCAACCGGGTACACGTGGCTCAGGTAGAACTCAAACCGCCCGCACAAACGGCCGCGGCCGCGGTCACCCAACTCCTACAAAACACCAAAGCCGTCTTTAGTCTGCCCATTTATTATGAACTCAGCCTGGGTGAAAATTGGGAGGAACAACTGGATGCGGCCGCGACCGGCATCGCCGAATTTGGCCCCGGGGCCGGTTTGAAACTACGCACCGGTGGCCTCGTGCCTGAGGCCTTTCCTTCCGTTTCCCAGGTAGCCGCCGTACTCACCGCCTGCCTGGATGCCAAAATCCCTCTCAAATGTACAGCCGGATTGCACCACCCCATCCGTCACTATCGGGATGAGGTGCAGGCTAAAATGCATGGGTTCATCAACGTGTTTGGCGCGGGCATGCTCGTCTACGACGACAATTTGAGTTCGTCTCAGCTAAATCTGGTTATCAGCGACGAACACGCCGATCATTTTGTTTTTGACGAGCGAGGTTTCCACTGGCAGGTATATGAGGTGAAGGCCGACCAGGTCGCGGCCGCGCGCCAATCCCTCTTCATCTCCTTCGGCAGTTGCAGCTTCGACGACCCCCTTAACGATATGCGGGCACTCGGCTGGCTCTAAGAAAAAAAGGAGACTGAGAGATTGAGAGACTGAGAGATTTGGCTCATTGGGAATTCAGGGAGTTGACATGGAGCTGTGGTTGCCCTGTTGGGGCACAAGGCCAGCCAAATGCTCTCAGTCTCTCAGTCTCTCAGTCTCCAGTCTCTCAGTCTCTCAGTCCCCAGTCTCTCAGTCTCTCAGTCCCCAGTCTCTCAATCTCCCCCTCCCCTACCACTTCCCACTCCGGCCGCCCCCCGACGACCGTCCACCCCCAAACGAACTCCGGCTCGAACTGCTGGAACGACTACCAAAACTACTGCTGGAACTCGTGCTCTGCACTTTTCGCGGAATGGTGCTTTCCTTCGTGTCATGGTAAGTACAGCTACGGCAATCATAGGTTGTACGGCGCAAGCCAGTACTCGTGTAAGTGGGCTGGCTCACCACCGTAGAATCCACTTCCATCGCCCGGTGATCACACTGCGGGCACTTTTTGTAGCGGGAGAACCAGGCCACATAAGGCACAATCTCATGGTGCTGGCAGTTGGGACATTGCCATACATCATAATCCACCGATTGCAACGACTCTTCCAACCGTTGCCCTTCCTGCAAAAAAGCATCATCGGCCGACTCATCCAGGCGTACCATGTCTGTCATGTTACAGGCCGAGCAGGTACGCCGCCGGTAACGCCGAAACCGGGACAATCCGGCCCAACTGGCCCCCAAGATACCCGCCGTTCCCCCACCGGCCAGCCAGGGAATGGCGTCCTTGTCCACGCCAGAAAAAACCGATGGGGTTGACGAGACTGCGGTGGAAGGGGGTGAAGACTCAACGACACCCTCATCTGAGGCCAGGGGCAGGCTGGTATCTCCATTTCCCTGCACGCGGGCCACAATCGCCTCAGTCCCGGCAACAATTCCCTGGCTAAAATCACCCTCCTGAAAATAGGGGATGATCACCCGGTCAATAATGGAACCTAGACCATCCTCATCCGCCGGGCCATAACCCGCCCCCAGTTCAATTCGCAACTCTCGATCCTCAATGGCTACCAGGAGCAAAATGCCATCGTTGCGTTCGGCATCCCCAATGCCCCACTCGTTAAACAGGTTGGTGGCAAACGATTCAATGGTCTCGTCACCGGTATCATATTCAAAAATAGAGCGAACGGTCAGAACAGTTATTTCCACATCTTGGGTCTCATAAGCCTCGGTCAGCAAGGTACGAATCTCGCTCTCATGAGAGGCGTCTATGACGTCCGCAAAATCGTTTACATACAAATCTTCCCAGACGGGGTAGTTGCTTTGGGCATACCCTACCTGCCACCAACCCCAGCTCATCAGCAAAACCAACCAAAAGGAAAGTCCACGTTTCATATTTTGTCACCTTTTGTTACGACTATACCGGCCAAGAGGTCATCTGCGAGCCAAAAAGGCTCTGCCCTTTACGGTTTATTTTCGAGCACGCATGTCTAATTGTAACTAAGATGAACGCCATTCTGCCACTGTGGGTAAGGCAATTGCCTATTTCCATCCATAAACCCATCCCCCTAGCCCCGCCCCCAGGGGGGGAAGGTTCCCGGCGCGGTCTTTCTCGACAAGGGCCTGCCACCCGAAAAGGCGCCACCAAACCCTTCCCCCCGGAAGGGTCGTTAGGCCATGGGTCTTCCGACTCAAAGGGCTTAACCAGTGAAAAGCTGTCTAGCCTCATCTCAGTTCGTCCATTATTGAGTTCTTGTCCTTGGGCTCAACAGGATAACTACGGAGTCGAGGCTTTAGCCGGAGACCTTCCGACAAAGCAAAGGGTATGCTTCAAATGAGTTGAGCAATGAGTGCCTGGCACGGGGCGCGAGTTGTATTCAGCCCAGCTTCGTCTGCCCCGTGCCAGGCACTGCATGGAAAGCACCCACCGAAATGAAACAGACCCCAATTAAACAAATCGGTGGACAATCAGGCCACTCAAAACTACACTGGTAACAATCCTATTCACATACTAACGAGGAAAAAACAAACCGATGACCCCAACCATGAAATCGTTTATTGATATTGATCCCGATTCCCATTTCCCCTTACAAAACCTGCCTTATGGCATCTTCTCGCGCCCTGGCGAGCTGCCGCGTGCGGGGGTGGCGATTGGCGATTGGGTGTTGGATTTAGCGGTGTTGGAGTTTGGTGGTTTTTTTGACCACCCGTTGCTCCGTGGTTTTGCGCCTTTCTCCCAAACCACGCTCAACACGTTTATGTCGTTGGGCAAACCGGCCTGGCAGGTAGCCCGGCGCATCATTCAGGATATGTTGAGTGCGGACAACCCGGTTTTGCGGGACGATGGGGAACTCCGCGGCCGCGCCCTGCACCCCCTCGCCAAAGTCCAGATGCACCTCCCCGCTCACATTGGTGATTACACCGACTTTTACTCCTCCCGTGAACATGCGACGAATGTGGGGGTGATGTTTCGCGGCCGCGAAAATGCCCTCATGCCCAACTGGCTCCACCTGCCCGTGGCCTATCATGGCCGGGCCAGCTCCATCATCCCCAGCGGTGTAGACATCCACCGCCCCTACGGCCAAATTATCGAAGGCGAAAGCACCACCCCCATCTTCACCCCCAGCCGCCAGATGGATTTCGAGCTAGAAGTTGGTTTCTTCGTTGGCCCAGGAAATGAGCTAGGCCGTCCCATCGGCGTCGATCAAGCCCCGACCATATTTTTGGCCTGGTACTGGTCAACGATTGGAGCGCCCGCGACATTCAACGCTGGGAATATCAGCCCCTTGGCCCCTTCCTGGCGAAAAACCTGGGCACATCCATCTCCCCCTGGATCGTGCCCCTGGAAGCGCTAGAGCCTTTCCGCAGCCCCGGCCCCACCCAGGAGCCGCAACCCCTGTCCTACCTGCAAAGCATCGGTGATTGGGCTTACGACATTCATCTAGAAGTCCGGTTACAGAGCGAACAGATGAACAGCCCCATCACCATTAGCCGCTCCAACTTTCGTCATTTGTACTGGAACATGCCCCAACAACTGGCCCATCACACCGTCACCGGCTGTAATTTGCGCCCCGGCGATCTGCTGGCCTCCGGCACGATTAGCGGCCCAGAGCCAGATAGCTGTGGCAGTATGCTGGAACTGACCTGGCGCGGTGAAAACCCGCTGGAACTACCCACCGGCGAACAGCGCAAATTCCTGGTCGATGGCGATCAGGTAACAATGACCGGCTGGTGTCAGGGCCATGATTACAGAATCGGCTTTGGTGAAGTCACCGCCCGACTCCTGCCCCCGCTGAACTAAAAAAGGCATCGCCAAGGGGCGATGCCTTTTCAGATGAACAGAAAGTTGGCACTAAGAGCCTGTACTCTTCTAACAGGCTCTTTTAGGGTGTTTGGGGACAGGGGGGGGTCTCAAAGTAGTCCGTCCGCACCGACTGCCCATCGCCGGAATCAACGCGCAAGCTACCGGGATTCCCTCGGCAGGTCGCCCACTGATAGGTGAAAACCGACCCGTCTTGCCTCAGGTCGTCATGGTAATAGGTGTAAACACCATCACCGCCCTGGGCATTCATGGTGACAAAAGCCACCGCAAGAAACGGGTTCTGTTCGGAAATGGACCAACTAATGGTATAGGTGAAGGAGAGAATGCCTTGCTGAACGGGCGGGGTTGTCGTTGTGCTAGGGGACACGGTTGCCAGTGGTGTTACCGCTATAGGCGTCAACGCCGTGGCCTCTAGCGAGGGCGCGGCCGCAACGGTTCCTTCGCCTGAGATAATGGGGGTGAAGGTCGGCAACACATCAGGGGCCAGGGTTTCCAGGGGTACACCTGTAGCCGGAGCGGAATCAGGAGCGGGCGTTGATTGCGATGGGGTAACGAGGGTAGGAGCCGCAGGGATGGTGGCCCCACCCATAGGTGCATTGCAAGCCAGGGTTAGCAGTAGCCATACCCCAACCACAAGAAGTAACGAGAAGGGACGTTTAGTCGTCATCGGCATTATTATCGGGCGAATCTGCCGGGGAGCCAAAGGCGGTTTGCAGTTGTTCCAGGAAAGGCTGCGCGGCCGCGGAAAGTTGTGGCGTTTGAATAAGCGCTGATTGAAGATCAGCTATCGCTTCATTGACCACCGTCTCATCCTCTCGTTCTTGAGCCAGGGCCAGCCCGTCTTCATACAAGGTCGTAGCCCGGGCCACATTGTTTTCCTGTAACATCTGCAAAGCCAGTTTGAATGTCGCCCGGTTAAATTGCTGACTGGCTTCGGCATAATCGGCAGCCGTGATCTCGTTGTCAGAGGGAATGAGGGCAACGGCTGTTTCATAATCCGCCCAGGCTTCGGCCACCTGCTCCGCTTCTAACCAGGTATCTCCCCGACGCAGATAGAGCCAGCCCCAGGCGCCCTCCGTGTAAAACTGTTGCCAGACGTCATTGCGGTTGGCCGTTGGGGCCAGGGAATAAGCCTTTTCAATATCTACGGTAACACCAGCCAGAGCGGTACGGGCATCATTTTCCTGGCCCGCTTCAAAGAGACGGCGCACAAGGGTGAAGCCGAAACGGGCGCGGTAATGCCAGTACCAATCATTTTGCTGTAATTCCGGGTTACGCTGTAAGGCGGGTGCGTTTTGGAACTGGGTAGCAAATTCAGGCAGATTCAGGTCGGGATTGCTTTGCACCAGGGCACTGAGGGCATCCAGAGACGCTGTCAGGTTGGTGGCATCTTGAGCCAGGGCGATGCGCTCGATAGCCATATCATAGAACGCGGCCGCGTCCGTTACCTCGCCCTCAGCCAAGGCGGCCAACCCGGCCTGAAAGGCAATATCCAGATTGTCGGTGATGAGGGGAGCGGCATAACTGAGGTCACGATAGGCCTGGGCATAATCACCGGCGGTGAGGGCAGTTTGCCCCCGGCGGCGATGGAAATCAGGCCAGGCCGCATCACCGGTAGGGCCAACAACAAAGTTGTACCAGGTTAGATTTAGCTTAACAGGATCATCCGTGGGATCAATGGCGTAGGCGGCACTAATGTCGGCAATAACCTGATCGAGGGTGGTCCGGGCTTCGTCATTATTTTGTGGCCCAGCCAGGAAAAGTTCCAGGGCCAGGCTCCAACCGATGCGGCCGCGGAAAATCAAATAGAGGTCATTTTGCGGTTCTAAGGCGGCGGCCTGGGTATAAGATTCGACGGCCTTGCGTAACTGGGTGATGGTGTCATAACCCTGGCTGGTACACCCTCTCAGAATAAACTCAATTTGGGCACGCGTGCGGTAGGTAAAGGCATCGGTGGGGTTGAGCGTCAGAGCCAGGTTCAAATCTTCAATGGCCAGTTTGAGGTATTCAGCCGAACGGGCTTTTTCCTCATCGGTAGCCCGGCTGTTGCTACAGGCAGGTAAAGTGCCAACGCGCCAGTAACCTGTGCCTCGGGAGACAATCATCACCGGATCATTGGGAGCCATATCGGCGGCGAGTTGCCAGGCGGTTAAAGCCGACTGGTACTCTTCCAGGGCGTAGTAAGCATAACCGATAGCCAGTTGAATGTTGGCTTGTTGCGGATCATACAGAGCGGCCAGACGGAAATATTGGAGGGCGGCCTGATATTTGAGCCGGGCCTCGGTTTGCAGACTGGTTTGTTGAAGGCTATCCACGGGCGCGGCCGCGATCTCTTTACGCAGGTTTTCAGCTTCCTGATAGAACACCCAACCCAACCCCAACAAAGCATCCACATGCTCCGGGTCTTGGAGCAAAGCCGTGGTGTAATTTTCGGCCGCCTTATCTAAATCACCCAAAATATTATGATCGGCTACACCGCGCCAGACATAAAAATCACTGTGTTCCGGTTCTTGCTCAATGGCGGCATCAAAGGCATCTTGCGCCTGCTGATAGCGCTCAAGCGCCTTATCATCCTGGCCTTCATCAGCCAGTTGCGCGGCCCAACTGACATAGGCCACAGCCTGGCTGGCGTGATAGGGGGTGGTATAACGGGGCGATAGATAGCGGGTAATGGTGGCGTAATCAGCGGCCGCGGCCGCGAAGTCACCCAATTGGGCGTATAAGGTGGCGCGATTATTCGTCGCCTGCACCCAGGTAAAGGTTCGTGAGGAAGGTAGCCCTATCCGGGAATACAATCGTGGCGGATTTAAAGTGATGGCCCGGTTATAGTTTTCGATGGCTCGCCAATATTCGGCATCCTGGTCAGCATCACTCAGTTGCAGGCCGGTATCCCGGTGCCCGTTCGCCACGATGTAAAAATGGCGACTCAGCACATCACGCCCCCCTTGAATAAGCATGAGCAAGATGGTGATCGCGGCCGCGAACCTGGCCCCATGCCGGGACCAATTGGCAAATGTCGGTTGACCCATCACAGACCTGGCCCCCAAAATAGCTTTCAAGGCGGCCCAGGTGACCATAATGATAAACAGTGGGGGGTAAATATCCGGAATAGTGAGCATGGGGCGGCGGTAAATGAAAAAGCGAAACAAACCAAAACCCACAGCCAATGCCAGAACAATCCAGGGTAGATCGTTACGTGCCTTGGCCCGCACCTCAATACGTAGCGGCCGCAATACCCCCCAATACATCGGCCCTAAAAACAAACCCATATAAAACAAGGGGTATAAATCAGCGAAGGAGTAGGGGGTGAAGGGAATATAGGTAAACAACAGCCGGGGGGCGGCTTTTACCATTATCGCAAAAATGAGCAGGATACAAGTGCTGAGCGCATAAGCCAGGCTAAGTTTCCCCCAGCCAATATGATAGCTGAGGTTCTCCTGCTTCGCGGCCGCGGGTGCATACCGTTCTATCTGCCGGGTCAACGATTCATACCAGGCCGCCGTGCCCCGAATCGCCACCCGCCTTAAAGGTGATTCAACCACCATCAACGAATGATCGCCTATCATTTGACCCAACAAATAGACATCACCCCGCGTCATCCGCGAAATCTCATGCCACAGAATCCCACGACCTGCATCTTCCAGGCCAACTGTAAACCCATTTAGATCAAAGCGGATCATTTCGGTTCGGGTTGCCCCTTGGACTGCCTTTAAGGGGGTGCGAATAATCACCAACAACCCCAAGATGGTGTAAAGCAGAAAATAGACAATCAAAGCCACCGCCGCAATCCAGCCAAAGACATTGGCATCGGTAGATGGCTTCAGCACCAGGACAATTGCCTGGCTGAGAGAAGGGCCATAATTCAGGGTATTGGCCGAGAGTTGGGCTTCTAAAAAGGGAAAGGCAAAAAAGTTGATGTTAGGCGTAAGTGTAACCGCCGTATCCAGGTTAATCACCATCGCCGGAATAGCAAACAGAACCACGGCCAACGTCAAATACATGACCCGCTGGAATGCGCTTAAAACCGGATGCTCAAAACGCACCAGGTATTGTCGCCGCGACATGATACTGGTTGTCGATGAGGCATACTCCCGTTCCTTTTTCGTCAACCGGCCATCACGACCAAATAAATGAACTCGTTCCGCCACTTCGGTCGCCGCTACCACATCACCCGCTTTTTGGTACAGGCGTAATGCCCGGTCAAACCGCTCTAGCCCTTCCGAACGTTGACCAACCTCAAATAACGCTTCAGCCACAAGGGCATGAGCACGGGCTTCCGTTTCCTTATCATCATAAATTTGAATGATAGGAATGGCTTGCTCTAGCTGTTCAATGGCTTCGGCATCCCGTCGCAAGCGTACCAGAGCATGACCAAGAGCTATCTGTACAGTGGCCTGCCGATAGGTTCCTAAAGAGGCTTCGTCTGCCTTCAACAAGTTACGCAGAATAGGTTCGGCTCGGTGGGCATCCCCCAAAGTAAGGTACAGGTTGGAAAGATGTTCCTGCACACTCTGTAAACCGGCCTGGAACTCGATTTTTTTGTAGAGGGTTTCCGCCTGGTTATACCAGTTCGCGCCCACGGCAAAGAGGCGGGCAATAATCCAATCCTGCCCTTTGAAGATGGCCCAGGAGCGCGGTAGCCATATCCACCAGCCAAAATAAAAACTGAGGTAAAGAAGGAGAGGAAAGGGGGGGTAGCTTAACAAACCCCGTAAGCGTTGCCCCAGGTTTTGGGTACGCAGGGGGATGACTTCGCGATATCCCCGGGCCGAGGTCGCCAGGCTGACATGGGCTTCACCCAGGGCAAACATGGTGTAGCCTTCTTCAATTTCGCTGTTGGGTTGGGAGCGAAAAAAAGCCAGCGCTTTCTCAAATTGTTCAATAGCTTCGACATACTGGCCGGTGCGTTCTAGCCCTTCGCCATAGGCCCGCTGTACAAAAGGAACAAGGTCTCAGGGGATTGCCGGATCGGCCAGGAGTTGCCCCAGTTCCTCTCGGGTCTGTTCCCATTCACCCCCGGAACTGACGGAAACGCAGGATGGCGTAGACTCAACCAACCATCAAATTCGGCCAGGTACGGAGCCTGAAGGGCTACCAGGAAGGGGCGAACTTCTTTGGCCGTGGCGATGAGCCGTTCCACGGCGGCATAGCGGCGATCATTAATGTAGGTACGAAAAGAATCGGCGAAGAGGATGCGCGCGGCCGCGTAGTCTACTATCAACTGATGGTACAAAATATGTTGCCGCTGCACAAAATCATCGGGGTCGGGGTTTGCCTGGTGAAACCCCAAAGCCAGTTGGTGAGCATGGCAAAACGCTTGAGCATCTTCCTCGATCCAGTGTAATTGCAGCCATTCACGCTCTAACTCGGTGATATTGTATTGTGTGGTCTGCCCTTCCGCTCCAGGGCAATAACAAATGAGAATTTAGCCAGACGTTGGAGAAGTTTTTCGTTTTGTTCGCTATTTTGCGGCCGCAGAAAATTAAATTTGGCTAACGTATAGCTATGAACCGTAGAAGCCAGGAATAACCCTTCCGCTACTACAGGGTGGGCTTTCGCTAAAATCTGGCCCATGATGAAGGCAATCGCGCCTTCATCAGCCGATTTCACCATCGTCTTATCCAATACCAGGTCAGTAATCGTCGTCGTCGTTACTTCCCAGCTGTGGCGGTTCATCAAACCAATGGTAGCCGGTCAGCGGTTTATAACCAATCCTCATCTTCTTCATCATCCATCGCTGCTACATCAGCCATTTTGGCTAACAATCCAGGATAACCCCCCGATGTCTTGAAAATAGTGCCTAGATCAAGCCCGGACAGCTTTCTTTTGGTCTGGATATACTCTTTTACATGATCTTCCGTAAACAAAGTGAGGCCCGTTTTAGCAATTAACTGCTTCAAATCACCAGAAAGCTCCGGGGCGGTTCGTCCGGCAATAATGACCAACGTTTGACCCAACGCTCCATCGCTCAGGCGGGTAAGCAATAATCACGTATCCACTGATCGGCTTCTTTGGTCACGTCTTCGTAGGAATCGAACAAGAAAACAATGGGGCCTTGTTTTAGCACCTCGCTCAAACAAGAGAAAAACGCATCATTGATCTGGATTTCAGCCGCCCGGCGGGCCACATCACTATCTCCCTGGATGTAGAACTGGTTGTCACGGATAACGTTATCCTTGATGATGTGGCCCCCAGCCACTTCTTGCAGGTTGAGATTGACATTCCCCTGGGCCGCATTCATATCACCCACGTTTACACCACGGCTTGGGCTACCACCGACGATATTTATATTGACATTGGTGAAATTGTTGATGGTTTGGGTGAGATGGTTGAATAGCTCGGCACCCAGTTGGTCCCGGGCAACGCGGACGAGAGAGAGGTAATCATGCGCCCGCCGATCACGAAAATTGACGTATACGCTGGCTATTTTTTGCTCTTCGCAAAGATGCCGCATACGTTGAATAAGCCAGGTTTTGCCCATATCAGATGGCGCTTCTACCAGCATAATGGAACGCGAAGTCTCCCCGGCTAACATTTTCTGAAAGCCCTGGTACTGTTTTTCGCGGTTGACAAACCAGTCTACGTAATCAGGCATGGCACATTAGGCCCCTATTGAGGTGAACGAGGTGTGAAGGACACTTTAGTAATTGTATAAAGTCGCAGAAACTTGGGTGATTGGTCGAAGACCATCCCCTACCCCTTCCCGGCGGAAGGGGGACTATCCGTGGTTTTTCGGGGCCTTCGCCCCGAAAACACCCCTAAAAGTCGCCCTGGGGGGGTTAGGGTGGGGGTTCCGGAGACAAACTGATACAGAGACTTTTCATAAAAATATGATCCTACTTCGTAAGATACACTAGTAGCTGTTCTATGGATTCACCGGTTGCCGCCACCACCATGGGGTAACATCTCGGCTCTATCAGGTTTATTGGGATGAAAGGAGACTTTGATCGGAAAGCGTGGACGCTTGATTGACTGGCTAAAGTTCGCTCAAGCCAGACCGGGCACACCGACTACTGTTTGGGCCTGGCGCACGCCATTACGAATGGCTTCAACGGTCATCTCCAGGGCCATATTGGAGATGAGATCAAAGGATGCCTCAAGTGGGCCAGTGGAAAGGGCAAAGGCGGTATCACCATCGTGGATGGTCCGCGGCCGCACCGCAATCGCGACCCCATCTTGTGCCCGTTGGGCCAGAATCTGGGCCTGGGCCTTGGTCAGACGAGCATTGGTCGCCACCACCACCAGGGTGGTGTTGGTTCCCGCCACCGGGGGCATTTCCGGGAAACGCCGCCAGGGATCCCGCTGAACCAACCAGGAACCGTCCTCAGCCCGCGCCCCGGCTAACACGGAACCATCTTCGGCTAGCACATCACCAACACTGTTGACCACCGCGGCCGCGAACACCACCAACTCCCCCTCTTGCCCACTCGCCAGACCGAATCCCCCCTTCATCATGGCTTTGAACCCACCCCACTTGCCCACCGTCACCCCGGTTCCCGCGCCCACATTGCCTTGAACCGTGTTCGTTTCGCTGGCATTCAGGCAGGCTTGATACCCCATCTCGGCATCGGGCAACACCTGACCACCCCCCAGGAACAGGTCATACACAATCGCCGCTGGCACAATGGGAATGGGTCGGATAGGGGTCACATGGCCGATGTTGCGCTCTTTGAGGTAACGCATGACGCCATCGGCGGTAGCCAGGCCGAAGGCACTACCACCAGCCAGGACGACGGCGTTGAGGGTGGTGACGTGTTTATCGGGTTGGAGCAGGGTGGTTTCGCGGCCGCCGGGGGCCGGGCCACGCACATCCACACTCCCCAACGTGCCCGCCGGGCAGAGAAACACGGTACAGCCGGTGTGATGTTCGGCATCGGTGACATGCCCGATTTTGAGGCCAGCGGTGTGTAAGGTCATGGCAGCTCCAAGATAGCGTTTCAGCACTTCAGCTAGTCAGCATTTCAGCATTTCAGCGGCTGGCGGTTAGCCGCTGGCTGACAAGCTGACTAGCTGACAGGCTGACAAGCTATTCCCCCGGTTCAATCCGTGCCCAGGCCAGCCAACTCCAGGGGGATTCCGGGGCTTGTTGGATGAGGGCGAGATAGGTGGCAATCGCTTCTTCTTCTCGTCCTTCTTGCTCGTAAGTGTAACCCAGCATGTAGGTGAGTTGCAGAATCAGGTAGTGCGCTTCGGGATCGTCCGGGGGCAGGTAGTTGATGAGGGCGATTAGATCTTCGGGCAGGGTGGTAGAGTGTTCTGGAGAAAGCACAGTGGTAACGAGTTCCCGAATGTAGTCATAGGTAGAGGTGGCCTCGGTATTGAACCCTTCAAATTGTTTCCACGCGGCCGCGGTAACCGGTCGCTGGATGGGGAAAAATCAAGCGGCAATTCGGCCAAACAACCTCATCCTCATAAGAAGATACACTACGCACCAAATCATAACCGGCTAATGCTGTATCAAACAAAAGTCCCGATATGAGAGGCCATAAATCAGCCAACGCCGTTTCCCCTATCTCCAGTAATACCAACAAATCATCCACCCCATCATCTGTCATATCACGCAATAACCAGGTCAAACTGAACCATCTCATCAAACGGGTATAATCCTGGTTGGGTGAATCGTCCAGCCAGCTGGTGTTTGATCGAAAATCACCAGGGATGGGGCGATAGGCTCCAAAATACCTATCCACTCCAGTTCGGGATCGGTGTCCAGGTTAGCGGTTTGGGTGAAGGCCAGGGAATAACCCAGTTCGGTCATGGCCGTAACGGGGTTGCGTTGTTGACAGAGGGGAGAGGGTGGCAACGCGGCCGCGAACTACCTCAACCAATGGGCACACAAGTCGAGCATCAGGGTCAGTTTTCATCACCCCAATCCCTAGAATAGCCAATTCCGAAATGTAATCAGCCATCTCACTCTCCATCATCTCTGGGGCGCGTTGCAACAACTGACGGCACGAAGCTAATGGCGAATGATTGACCGACTCGTAAATCTCGGTGTACAAAATCACCAGACGGGCATCTTGCGGTAGTTGGTACAACAAATCCAGTGTTTGCCGGGCCAGATCATCTCGCCCTTCTGTCGCATACAGCATAGCCAGATGAAAATAAACAAACGCCAGATAATCGGCCGAAGGGGCAGGTTCAACGGCAAATTGTTCTATGGCTCTTTCTAGCAAAACCGCTCGTTCGGCTACGGTCAGCCTGCCGTGAAACGGCCATGCACCCCGGTACACGTTACAGACCGGAATATCAGGGTAATCATCTGTTTCTAAAACAAACTGTGTTGTCAAACCACTCCAACTATAAAGATCCGTCTCATCCCATTTACAGCCCAAATTGCGATTATAAGGCGAAACTATCCGTATATCTGCTATGCCATCCCCGGTATGATCGACAAAATCATAAACGGGTCTTTCGTAACTTGCATACTCTAAATTAATAACTTGTAATCTCATGAGTCGATCTGTCTGCCAGGTTGAAATCCACAAGCTTTCACTTCTACCACCACCACCAAGATAAGTATCGTTGTGAATCATAATCTCTGAGATACCATCACCTGTGAAATCATAATGGACATCAACGGTTGTTTGACCATCCGCATAAAAACGTTCACTAAGAAGAGGAAACGAAGCGGGCAGACGAACATAATTACCAGGGGAAATTTCCTCCAACAAAACCAATGTCGTTGTCTGCCAGAGGCGAAAATCAATTTTCACCACCCATTCCGGTAAAAGATCACCATCTAGTTCCACAGGGATAGCTGTGAACCGCAATGTTTCCGTTTCCACTGTTTCGTCAGCCTTTAGTTGATATTGATTCTGCTGTAAATATTGGACAAACCCATCCTGCAAAATGTGGGCGTGGGCCATTGTGGGCATATACCAACTTGGGTATGGCACAATGTACGATTCATCATCTAGCAAGTTTATCGCTTCGGGGAAGCCATCAGGAAAATAAGTGGCTAAATCAGCCTCAACAAACTGCCCCAAATAAAAATAGTTTGAATAATTTGGGAATCGGTTGTCCGGGGAAATTTGGGCTAACAGTTCACGGGCAATCTGATTCAAGACCATCAACTCCGC
>JADJUV010000071.1 GCA_016716885.1 Candidatus Trichofilum aggregatum
TCCGCCCCAGAAGTGTATGCATTCGCCCAACAATCTCACCATCTTCAGCCGGTAAAATTATAAAATCTTCCAGGCGTGTGCGATTTTGTATGTATCCATCCCACCACGCGGGGAAACGCCGCACCCAGGCAATAATCGCTACATTGGCTAACGCTTTCGAGGCTCGAATGCCACGGTAAAGATCGTAACTGGCATTATCAGGCAGGTTGAAATCCAGAATAATCAAGTTAGGGTTGATTTGCTCAATCTGAGGCAGGCAATCAGGCCAATTACTTATGCTCAAAATGTGAAAGGGTTGCGGCCGCAATACATCCACAACCGCTTGCCGTATTCTCTCATCGTCCTCAATCAAAACAATGGTGGGGAAATTATCTGGTTTTGACATACCATTCCTCAAGCTCCGCCTCATCCAAAAACCCATCCGCGGCCGCAACAGCACCAATTTTGTACGAGGCAAAAACGATGGCTTTACGCAGGGCCAGGATCGGGTCGCCGGTCTGGGTGTAGGTGTGGATGAAGGCGGAGAACAGGGCATCCCCCGCGCCGATGGTGTTGACGATGGGGCGTGTCACCACCGCCGGGAACCGCTCCAGGAAAGTTATCCCGCCGCACCCCCAACAACGCCCCCTGCGCCCCCAAACCCACCACGGCGATCTCCGTGCCATACACTCGCCACAACTCCCGCACCCAGTTCTCTGGCGTGGTGGGCAGATGTTCGTCGCTCATGAACAGGATGGTGGCGTGGCGCATGAAGTCGCTGTTGTAGGCATCGTGCAAATCGGCGATGGTGTGAACGTCGGTGGCGATGGGTTTCCCGGCCTGTTGCCCCTGCGCCAGGAAAGGGCGAGAGAAGTTGATATTGCACAAGACGAGTAGATCGGCCTGGGGCATGGCTTCGGCAAACCGTTCCAGCGGATAGGCCCGCTCTTGAATGTCTTTGAGGTCAACGTTGATCTGCCTGCGGCCGCGATCATCATACAAAATCACCGATTGCGCCGTCTGTTCCCCCTCACTCAGCACATACCGGGCCGGGATGTGGTCTTGCTCCAGGGCGTGGCGGACTTGCAACGCGGCCGCGTCCCGCCCCACCAGTGACAAAAAATCCACCTCATCCCCCAGCGTGGTCAACGCCTTGCTGACGTTGTACCCCACCCCCGACACCCGGCTCTGCACGCCAAAAAACGGATACCGCACCGGGCTGTACACAATGGGAAAACCATCCACCCGGACGGTGGTTTCCACGTTGATGAGACCAGAAACCAGGATATGGGACATGGTGGTGCGTTTCAAATGAGTTGAATAATTAATTGTTGAACAGTTGAATGGTTGAATGGCTAAGGAAGCTAGACGTATCTCCTGTTATCATTCACAATTCAGATTCCGATTAATTATTCTCTTGCCAATCCTCTTAACCCGCGCCCTTAAATGGAGATCGAGCCTTTGCGGAATTCGGTTTTGCCCAGGATGGCGTTGAGCAGAACGGGGCGGCCCTGCGCGGCCGCGTCTTTAGCCGCTTGCAAACAGGAAAACAACTCCGCCGGGTTGTCCAGTTTATAACCGAGGCCACCGTAGCCGATAGCGGCCGCGTCATAATTCGTATGCGCCAACTCCGTCCCCACCGCCGTGCCAAACCATTCCACCTGATCCCGCGCAATCTGCGACCACGAGGCATCGTTGCCCACCACAGCGATGATGGGCAGGTGGTGGCGGCTGAAGGTGTCAAACTCGGCCAGCGAGTAAGCACAGGAGCCGTCGCCGTACAGCAGCCACACCTCGGCGTCCGGGCGGCACAGTTTGGCCCCGATGGCAAAGCCCGCCCCCGCCCCCAACGTGCCAAACGGCCCCGGATCGAGCCAGGACAGTGGCCCCCGCGGCCGCACCGTGTACGACACCGTGGCCACAAAATCCCCACCATCACCAATCAAAACGCTGTTTTCACCGATGGTCTGCTCCAAAGCCAAACATAATTTGATCGGGTTGAGGTGGGCCGTCGCTTGTTCGGCCTGTTGTTGGATATCGGCATCGCGGGCCGCGTCCCGCTGGCGCAAGGTGTCGTGCCATTCGGCCACCTGACTTTGCCCGGCCTGGGCCGCCACGGCCCGCAAAAACGCCCCCGGCTCGGCCAAAATGCCGATATCCGGCTGGCGGTTCTGGCGCAAATCGTGGCGGCTCCGGTTGATGCTGATAAACGTTGCTTGGCGGCTGATGTGGTTGCCATACCCCAGCCGGAAATCACAAGGCACACCCGCCAGGATGACCAGATCGGCTTCGCGCAAAGCTTCTTTCCGTTTGTGGCGGCTGTGAAGGGGATGGTGGCCGAGAAGGCCCCGCGCCATGCCGGAGAGGTAGGTAGGAATGCCGAGGGAGAGGATGGCTTGTTGGGTCGCGGCCGCGTCCTGAGCCATCTGCACCACCTGACTGCCCAGCACCAACACGGGCCGTTTGGCCTTTTGCAACTGGGCGACGACCTGGGAAACCTGAGACGGGGTGTGTTGCGGCCGCGATACCGGCAACGGCGAACCGGCTCGCACCCCCTCAGCTCCAGCAAAGAGGCGATCCAGGTGGCGTTGCATGTACCAACGAATCGCCCGGCTGGAGAGGCTACTCCCTTTGGGCATGTCGGCGGCATACCATTCGCGGATGGTAGCTTCGGGGTAGAGCAAATCAATGGGCAGTTCGACGAAAACAGGGCCGGGCACACCGGATTGGGCCACGGCGAAGGCCTTTTCCAGAGTGGGCACGATTTGTTTGACCGTTTTGACAGCGGCGCACAGTTTGACATGCGGCCGCATCAAGGCCATCTGGTCAATATCCTGCAACGACCCCCGCCCCTTCAAAATGGTAGCTGTGGCCCCACCCAACAAAATGACCGGCGATTGGGCCATCTGGGCGTTCTTCACCGCCGTGATGGTGTTGGTCAGGCCCGGGCCAGCGGTGACGACAGCCACGCCCGGTACACCACTCAACCGGGAGACGGCATCGGCGGCAAAGACAGCCGTGGCCTCGTGGCGCACATCCACCACCCGCAAACCCGCCGCTTCGCCCGCCACCAAAATGGGCGAGATGTGCCCGCCACACAAGGTAAACAAAAAGCGCACCCCGTGTTTTTGTAAGACGTTGACAACTTGTTGTCCCCCGTGTTCAGATGTTTGATGAGCCATGGTGAACCTCATTTACAGTAAGCCACTACTGGTCAGTTAGCTTATTGTACCTCTGGTGATTCAATCATTCGATAGGGGACAAGGGTTTGTTTGTCGTGACATTCTGATTTGCCTGATTAACTTAACTAAACCTGGGCTTGACTGTCATTCGGACGCACTGGAGTCTTCGGGAAGAATCCCGACAAGTAGACCTAAAATTGTCAAAGCCGAGGATTCTTCGAATCGGACGTCAGGCATCCCAGAGACCCGGTGGTGCATCGACCGATTTAATTCCCACCTTTCATACCGGCGGGTCAGAAACTAAAACCGTCACCTGGTAAGAAAGTTGTAACGGTTGCTCAAGGGGGATTTAACCAGTGAAGGATAAGGTATGGTTGCGGCCGCGTGTCCAAGTAAGCGCGGCCCACCTAACCGTCCACAAGGAGTCCAAACGATGAAAAAATTACCCCTAACCTTATTTACCCTGCTGGCCCTGCTCTTGTTGGTGGCCTGCGGTGGTTCAGCCACGACCAATGAGCCGATGGCGGAGAACGCGGCCGCGGCCAACAACAGTGCCATGCCCAACAACGAAAACGAAGACATGATGGCTGACGACATGAACGACGAAGCCATGAACGATGAGTCGGCCATGAGCGATGAACCAATGGCCGATGAGTCTATGCCCAATGACGAAGCCATGATGGATGAAACAATGGCCGACAATATGGACAGCCCGGCCTGGCAACAAATCGCCCTGACCGACGTGCGTACCGGCGAAACCTTCACCCTGGCCGACTTTGCCGGTAAAACCGTATTTGTCGAACCGATGGCGACCTGGTGTACCAACTGCCGTCGCCAACTCACCAATGTCAGTTCAGCCCGCGCTCAACTGGATGACAGCGTCGTTTTTGTGGCCCTCAGCGTGGAGACCAACATCTCTAACGACGACCTGAAGCAGTACACCGAAAGCACCGGCTTTGATTGGGTTTTTGCCGTGGCTACCCCCGAACTGTTGCGGGAATTAGCCACCCTCTACGGCCAGACCATCACCAATCCGCCATCCACCCCCCACTTCATCATCCGCCCCGATGGTTCAACCACCGATCTGGTCACAGGGATTGAAGGAGTTGAGGCAATTATCACCCAAATTCAAGACGCCCAGGGCTGAGGTGTTAACGGTGAGCGCCAGGGCAGGTTTGTTGATGTTAAGTAGTGTCCTGCTGACTGCTCACGATTCACCGATTAACTGCTCACCCAAATGATAACTGGTAACTAAACAATGAGTCAACTCCTCGAAGCCTTTCTCCTCGGCAACAGTGCCATCTTGACCAATGTCTGTATTTTGCCGCTTTATCCGGGGCTGATGGCGTTTTTGGCCGGGCAGGCCAACAACGAAAAAGCACAGAAGGCCACCCGCTGGCTGGGCATTCTGGTTCTGGCCGGTATTCTCACCCTCATGACCTTCGTGGGGCTGATTTTGTATCTGTTCCAACAATCGTTTGGGGCGATTTTGCCCGTGTTATTGCCCGTTATTTATGCCGTGGTGATTCTATTGGGCCTGTTGATGCTCAGCGGCCGCAATCCCTTTGCCCGGCTCACCACATCTCAAACCCCCGTGTTGAGCAACCCGTATGCCGGGGCTTATGTGTACGGTCTACTCCTGGGGCCAATGACCCTTCCTTGCGCCGGGCCAATCGTGGTGAGTGCCTTTTTATTGGGGGCAGGCAGCTTTGGTGGCCTGGCCAGCAGTCTGGCGTACTTTTTTGCTTTTGGGTTGGGGTTTGGTTGGCCGCTGGTATTGTTGCCGTTCGCGGCCGCGCCCCTGCAACGCCGCTTCACCCGGTGGATGACCCAACATTATGGTCTGCTCACCCGCCTCTCCGGTGCTCTGCTCGTTCTTATTGGCATCTGGGGCATCATTTACGACTTACTTCCCAGTCTGTGAACTTGATGGGTGTTCCTTGACGCTCATCAAGGCCAATGTTATATTTTTTTAGTTCCCAGCCGACGTGCCTGCCCGTCGGCTTTTTTAGAGCGAGAGGCCGGGCCCGGGGAAAGCCGGCCGCCCCCCCCCCGCCCGCCCGCCCCCAGGATGCAGTCATGATTATTAACAAACGCCCTAAAGTTCGGTATCCCCGTCAAGGCCCCTCTTGTCTGGGAGTTTTGTTACTCCTCTTCTTTATTGGGGCTTTGTTGACGCTCATTGTTAATGCCGATGAAGTGCGTAATGCCATTGTGCCCACACCTACGGCCGAACCCACGCGCAACGCGGTAGACCTGGCTGCCAGGGCGGATCGGTTGCGCCGTGATGGGCAAATTGCAGAGGCCATTGACCTGTATCAGGCGGCCGTGGCTCAGGATGTCACCAATGTGCGCTTTTATCCCCCCCTTATTGAGTTGTTAGGTTTGTTGGAACGGGGTGAAGAGGCGGTGGAACTGGCGGAACAAGCCATCGGGCTGGTCCCAGGGGATGAGCAGGTGTTGGTAGCCACCGCGGCCGCGTACCTGGCTTATGGCAATCGGTTGGAAGAGACGGGGTTTCTCACCGAGGCGTTGCAGAATTATGACCTGGCCAACCGGGCGGCCCGTGATGCCATTGCCGTGAATGCCAACAACGCGGCCGCGTACAGTTACCGTGCGCAGGCTCTCCTCTTTCAAGACATTGACAACCTGTTTGAAGCCGAAGAAATGGTAGCCGCCGCTCTGGAACTGGCCCCTGATGACCCGATTGTATTGCGTAGCCATGCCATCCTCTTTGAATATCGAGGCGAGTACGAAGAATCCATCAGAATTTACGGTGAACTCATTGCCAGAGCCAACAATGATATTGAACGGGCCAGGTTGCATATTGCCATTGCCTACAGCAACTTTGCCCTCCAAAACACACCGGGCGCCATCAACTATTTCAACGACGCCCTCTCCTATGACCCAAACAATGCGGATGCGTTTGATGGTTTGTCCTACATGTATTTTTTGATTGGGGCCTATCCCCAGGCAGAAACCAATGGCCGACAGGCGGTGGAGTTAGACCCGGAGATGGTGCGGGCGCGGGCGCATCTGGGCGCGGCCTTGTTCCGGCAAAGTTTTTATGATCGCCAAACGGGAGCCATTCCTTATCTGGAATATGCTGTAGAGAAATATGATTTGCCCAATTTTAGCAATGGGATTTACTTCAATATGCTGGGGCTGGCCTATGTGTACACGGACAACAAATGTGACCAGGCGCGGCCGCTGTTTGAGGCGGTGATGGCTAATTTACCCGAAGACACCGCCTTCTACCTGGACGCCGAGTTTGGCTTAGAGCTTTGCCGGGAGATTGAGTTACAGCAAGGATAGTTTCGAGTTCTGAGTTTCAAGTTTCCAGGTTTCAGGTTTCAGGTCGGACTATTCGACCAGCTCAAGTTTGGCAAAGCTGGCAGCCAATTTTTGACCCCCTGACCGGGAAAGCCACACTCACTTCTTCATCACTCCCCGTGAGTTTACTCTCAATAACCATGCCTTCGCCAAATTTGGCGTGGCGCACTTTTTGCCCACTTTTGAAACGAGCAATGGCGCGGCTGGGGCGTTCCGGTTCGTCGTAGTCGTCATCATGGGGGGTGGGCAGAGGTCGCGGGCGGTTGGCCGCGGGCGGTTGGCTGCTGGCAGTTGACTGCGGGCGGTTGGCCGCGGGTCGCTGGCTATTCGTTCGCCCGGCTGATTCGGCCCAATTGTAGGATTTAGGCGTGGTGGTGGGGCGTGAGCCATACGCCGATTGGGTGTTGCTGGTCCAGTTCCAGGTGGTGGCATTGGCCACTGTCTGTTTGCGGCGTAGAGAACTGTTGCCCCCGTTCGTCAGCTCGTCGGGAATGTCGTTGAGGAAGCGGGACGGGTTGTTGGCTTCAGATTCGCCAAAAGAGGAGCGACGGAAGGCGTAATAAAGGTAAAGCCGGTCTTTGGCGCGAGTGATGCCCACGTAAAAGAGGCGTCGCTCTTCGTCCAGGTCACCGTCTTCGATGGAGCGGCTGTGGGGCAGAATGCCTTCTTCCAGCCCGGTGATGAAAACGATAGGGAATTCCAGCCCTTTGGCGGCGTGCAGGGTGAGCATGGTGGGGGTACTGGTGCTTTCTTCCAGGTTGTCTACATCGGCCACGAGGGCCACTTGCTCCAGAAACTGGGTCAAAGAGAGGGATGGGTCCGCGGCCGCGACGTTTCTCAACTCGTTCACGTTGGCCCAGCGATCCCGACCTTCGTCCGTGTCATCATCAATATATCCCCGATAATTCACATCACTCAGCATCTTATCCAGCAACTCACCCACACTGATCTGTTCACGCAGAGCGGCCCATTCGGCTAGTTTGTGGGCAAAAGGCAACAGGGCATTCAGCGACCGCCCGTTAAACGGGTGCTGAATATCCCGTTCCGTGGCCAGATGGATCAGAGCTTCGCCAGGTTGCCAGCCTTGCTTTTCCCCCCACAGCCGTAACTCCTGCTGGGTTTTATCGCCGATGCCCCGTGTGGGCACGTTGATGATGCGGGCAAAACTGATGGAATCGGCCAGATTGTTAACCAGACGCAGGTAGGCGATGACATCCTTGACCTCTTTGCGGCCATAGAAACGCAACGCCCCGACGAGCCGGTAAGGCAGGTTACGGCGTAGAAACGCCTCTTCCAGGGCGCGGGATTGGGCGTTGGTGCGGTACATAACGGCAAAATCGCCCGGTGCGTAGCCTCTGAGGAGCATTTCTTGAATGGTGCCGACGACCATTTCGGCCTCTTCGGTGTCGTTGTAGGCTTCGCTGATCTGGATTTTGGCCCCGCCACTGCGCTCGGTAAACAAATCTTTATCAATGCGGGTTTTGTCCTGGCGGATAACGGCTTTGGCGGCGTCCAGGATCAATTGGGTGGAGCGGTAATTTTGCTCCAGCAGGATCATCTGGGCGGTGGGGTACTGCTCGCGGAACCGCTGGATGTTGCGGATGTCGGCCCCGCGCCATTTGTAGATGGATTGGTCGGCATCACCCACGACGAAGATGTTTTGGTGCGCGGCCGCGAGCCGTTGCAGCAACGCGTACTGGGTTGTATTGGTGTCCTGGAACTCATCCACCAGAACATATTGGTACTGCTGTTGGTACTTGTGCAGAATATCGGGCCGCTCATCCCAAAGAAGCACCACATTCATCAATAAGATCATCAAAATCCATGGCATTGTTGGCCCGCAAAAGGGCCTGATATTGCGTATAGACCCGCTTAATGACTTCACTGACATAGTTCGTGGCCGCATAAAGCTCCGGCGTGATCATCTCATTCTTCGCCGCGCCAATGCCCGCCAACATTTTGCCCGGCGTGAACCGTTTTTCGTCCAGGTTCAGATCCGCCAGGGCCTTTTTGATCACCTGCTTCTGGTCATCGGTGTCAAAAATGACAAAATCCCGACTGTATTGGCTCAGATTCTCCGCTTCCCGGCGCAAAATGCGGGCGCAGGTGGAGTGAAACGTGCCCATCAGCAGCCCGTTGGGGCGGCCATCCAGCATCTTCTCAATGCGATGGAGCATCTCTTTGGCTGCTTTGTTGGTAAAGGTGACGGCCAGAATGTGCCAGGGGGCCAGCCCCGCTTCCTGGATCAGGTAAACGATGCGGTTGGTGAGTACGCGGGTTTTGCCGCTCCCCGGCCCGGCCAGGACCAAAATCGGCCCCGGCCCGGCGGCGACGGCATCTTGTTGCGGTTGGTTTAATCCGTGTAAAAGTGAACTCATTATCTCCCAGTCTCTCAGTCTCTTAATCTCTTAATCTCCCAACGTCACCATCGCCCGCACAACCCCCGCCCGCTTATGCGTGGCGACCAGTTCAACCTGGGTTCCGGCGGGGGCCTTGACCACCCATTCCACTTTGGCCCGCTCGTCGGAATCGTCGCCGCCCCAGGTGGGGGTTTGGATTTTGTCATCGCGGCCGCGCAGTTGCCCCGCCATCACCTTCTTATCACCACTCACCAGGGCCGCTCCCTCTGGCAGAACGATGTCAAACTCCAGCGGCCGCACCACCTTCATCTTCAACGCCTGCTCACTCACATTCGTGGGTAGCCAGCCGGTGTTTTGCACCGCAAACAAGATGTGATGCAGGTCGCCGTGTGATTCAACTTCGACCTTGAGCAGTTCCAGCTTGGGGGAAATGAGGCCGTGGAAGATGGCCCAATCGGCCAGCGGCGCAACCTCTTTTTCCAGATATTTGTAGGGGGGGTTGCGGATGGTGATAAACAAATCCCAACCGCCTAACTCGACTTTGCCTAGTTGCGGGTGATCAAACTCGTACCAATCCACGTACCCTTCGCCGTTCAGTTCTTCGTCAATCCACTTGAAAATTTTGAAATCATCTTCGATGGGATGATCGCGGAACCAGTCGAGGATTTTGCTGTGATCTACCCCGGCGGCTTTTTGCATAGACCAGATTTCCGTTGTCCAGGCGTAAACGCCCAGGTGTTCGTACAACCAATCATCAAACGTGCCGCGAATGTAATTCTTGGGGTCGTAGGCGAAGTCGTGGTAAACGGAAACGGCGGGATAACCGGTGAGTTCGGTGGCCTTTTTGCCGATTTTCTTGAAGGTGCGTAAGTCCTGGGTGGGCAGTTCTGTTTCGGGCCCTTTGGTGGGCGGCCGCAAATGGACGCCGCTGTAGGTGTGGAAGGAGATGCCCCCGGTGATGTTGGGATGGTCGGTGATGAAACGCATCGCGGCCGCAGGCTCTGGTTCGTAGCCGGGGTAATGGCCCGCCCCGGCCTGGTCGGGTTGCCAGAAGACGGGGAACTGGCGGTTGAGATCGAGGCCCTGGAGCGCGGCCGCGTGTTTAATCGTCACCCCATCGTAATTCTGGATGCTCCCCTCCAACAACATCCGGTAATACGCTCCCCCTGGCGGGTCATCCGGCTCGCGGGGAATCATCAGCCGGGGTTCGTCGGGGTGAATTTTCCAGGCGCCATGCGGGTCTTTCAGGCGCATCTGGAGCAGACGACCGTTGCCGTCAATATCTTCCTGAATCAACCCATCGAGCTGATCCGTGCGTGGGTATGGTTTGGTGCTACTGCGAATCCATCGGGGGATGTCCGCCAAGGCCCACTCCGCCCCGTCCGGGTTCAGGCGGGGTACCACATAGAAGACGCGGCTATCCAGGGCGTAGGTCACTTTGTCATCCTGGCCGTATTGGGTCAGAAGTTTATGGAGTAAATAAAGGCTGGCGGTTGAAGCGGAAACCTCAGTGGCGTGAATGTTGCCATCCACCCACATGGCTGGTTTTTCCGCATCTGGCCCGGTGGCAAAATTCGTCACCACCATCAACCAGATGTCCCGCCCTTCATAACTCTCGCCGATCTTATCCAACCGGCACAACTGGGGATATTGCTCCGCCCACCCCTGCAAAATCTGTGTTAATTCAGCATAGCGATAATACCGATCAAAATAGATGTCAACCACGTTTTAGCTCCTGACAATGAAGTAGGAGCCGATTATACCACGTCATAGATTTACGTTTGACCGCTTCTCCCCTTTGGCCTTAGAATTTAACGGTCTTGATTGCCACCCCTTCATTTCTCAAGGAGTTCTTTATGAGCGGTCCCGTGTATGCGGATTTGGAAATTTATATTATGCCCAAAACAGCCAAAGGGTATCCGGTGCAGATTCGCAACGAAGGCCGCGAGTTTCCGAAAGGATATTTGCCGCTGGAGATTGAGGCGTGGCTGGCGAGTAAGAACCCGGAACGAGATGGGGAGCAGTTGTACCAGATGCTTCTGGCAGATGGGGCGGTACGGGATGCCTGGGTGGAGTCCCGCGGCCGCAACGCCAACCGCCGCATCCGTGTCCGCATAGACGAGGACGCCCCCGAACTGCACACGCTCCCCTGGGAAATCATGCGCGAAAAGACGGCTGGTGTCATCACCAAAACCGTCGCCGCCGACAGCCGGACTCCGTTCTCTCGCTACCTGGCCGGGCCGTGGGAACCGGGACAGCCCGTGCGGGCGCGGCCGCTAAAAATCCTGGTCGCCGTGGCCAACCCCACCGGGCTGGAGCGGTTCAACCTGCAACCGGTAGATGTGGAACTGGAGCAAAGTATCATCCGTGAGGCGTTGGCCGGGATTAGCCCCCAGGCCTTGCAGATTACCTACCTGGAGACCCCCGTCACCCTCAGCCGTATTGAGGCCGAATTGCAGAAGGGCTACCACATTCTGCACATGGTGGGGCATGGCTTTTTCAACAAAGACAAAGGCACCGGCTTTTTCTACATGGCCGACAAAGAGAACAAGGTTCAGCCGGTTAATGAAGATAAGTTTGCCGAGATGATGGGGCGGCAGGTGCAGGTTCCGCAGTTGGTGTTCCTGACCAGTTGCCAGACCGCCGTGCGCAACCCTGCCGATGCCTTCCGGGGGTTTGCGCCCAAACTGGTGATGGCCGGGGTTCCGGCGGTGGTGGCAATGCAAGATTTGGTGGGGGTCGCGGCCGCGCAGGTGCTTGAGGGTGCGTTCTACCGGCGGCTCATGGCGCATGGGCGGGTAGACCTGGCCTGCAACGAAGCCCGCGCCCAGGTACTCTCGGAAAATTTACCTTCAGGCTGGAATGTGCCGGTCTTGTTCAGCCGCCTACCCGATGGTCGTCTGCTACTGATAGACGAAACCGCACCGGCACTCACCGTGACGGAAACGAAGGTGCAAGATGGGCAGATTCAGGTGGTTCTCACGCCGGAACAGTTGGCCCGCGTCAACCAGATTCTGAACCTGTCGGCGGATGTGCCGCCGCAGACGGTCGCCGGAACCGATCCCACGACCGCGGCCGCGACACAGCAGTTAGGCGACCAGTTGGATTCACTGTTGCAGGCGGTGGACAAGAGGGCAACCGATGATCCCGCCGCCCAAACCAATACTATCCAACTCGGCAACCAGACTGTCTCCCGCGCTGAACTGTTGCTCCGCAAAGCGATCCTGCTCCTCACCAACGTGGATTACACCTTCAACGAACACCTGCAAAAGAAGATACTGGAATACCAGCAGGGCAACGTGGATTGGTCGGCTTTGCCCCCACTACCTGCGTTGGATAGTTACAAAGGGCAAATCTGGCAGCGCGTTTACAAAAATACCCAGCCCTTGCTACAGCATCAATTTGATAACCCGGCCGATCTGGAGACATTTGCGCAAACCATCGCCAACTTTACCCTGGCCGATTACGACTTCACCACGACCCAGGCCCAAGTAAATGATGCTCACGACCTTTTGCTCACCGCCAATGAGTTGGAGCCGACCAACCCGGCCATCCTCTTACAAATGGCCCGTGCCCTGATCTGGATCTCGCCCAGCGACCTGAGCGATGAAGTCAAAATTTTAAATCATGCCGTGGAACTACTGAAAAACCCCAACACCCCGGATGAATGGTTTCAACGGGCGCAGGCGCTGCTTATGTTGGCGTCTATCAAACTGCCCCCAGATAGCGAACCGTTACAGATGGCTCGCGTCATTTTTTCCCAATTGAACCAACCGGATTGGGTGCAGCAATGTGACAATCTGTTGCAATCTATTCCCACGGCCCAATTTGTATTCCAGCCAGCAGGTGGCCGCTGGCGGGTAGATATTGCGGATCAGGCGGGGAGTGTGATGGTGATTGACTTATATGCCAACGGGCAGTTCCAGGCGGTGCAGAGCGGGGTTGGGTTTCAGGTTCAGGCCAATGGGTTTTGGGGGTACAACCCGCAGAATCAACTGTTTCAGTTGCAGGGGTTTGTCAACCAGACAAATCCGTTCACGCTGGCGATTACGCTTCAGGGAGTAGAGGGGTCGCAATACCTGGGGCAGGGGTTTGATGGGGTGTCGTATCGCTTTACGCGCCTGGCCTGACCCGGTAATGATAGTCCTTTCCCCCTTCACCCTTCAGTCCGCATAAATGGCTTTGTACCTGTGCTATAATGTTGACAGATGGATCGCGGCCGCGTTGCCTTCCTTCTTCCCTCATCATCCATCCATCTATCCGGTCCCTGTGGTCTAAATCCACAAAAGGAGAGTCCCATGGATTTGAAAGAGATGTTACGCCTCTCTAGCCGAACATTTGCCATTGGTATTGAACGTCTGCCCCAAGAGTTAAGCCACGCGCTAACCGTGGCCTACCTGCTTTTGCGTGTCTCCGATTACCTGGAAGACAACGCCGAGATGCCGCCGCAGCAAAAAGTGCGTCTGCTCTACCTGTGGGACAAAGCGCTAGGTGAAGAAATTCCCGTAGCCGAGTTGATGAGCGAAATGACCTATCCCCCAGAAGAGACGGCCGACTCCACGGTAGCCCGGCACGCTGGTTTTTTGCTGGCGGAACTAGCAACCCTGCCTGAAGGGATGCGCCAACCTATCCTCAAACACGTGCGCGATTCCACCATAGGTATGGCCCGTTGGGTGGCCCGTGGCCCCCTCGTCAACAACGAAGCCGACATGGACGACTACATGCACGAAGTCGCTGGGCGGGTTGGTTATCTGGTCACGGAACTATTTGCCTGGTACTCCTACACCATCCGCCAACACCTGGATCAACTCATCCCCCTGGCGCGAGAGTTTGGGCTGGCCTTACAAACCGTGAATGTTATCCGTGGCCTGCGCGATGATTTTGATCGGGGTTGGATTTTTGTGCCGGAAAGCTTCTGCGCGGCCGTTAACCTGTCCCGCGAAGCGTTGTTTGATCCGGCCCATGAGCAGGAAGCGATGGTGGTGGTAGATATGCTTATCCAAAAGGCAGAGCGCCACCTGGAAGTCGCCAAAACGTATCTGAAATCGCTACCCCCCTGGCAACATTCTATCCGCCTGGCTTGCATGTTCCCCCTGCTTTTTGCCGTGCGTACCCTGGCTATCTGCCGCAACAGCCAAAGTGTGCTGTACAGTGAAGCCAAAATGCAACGGGAAGAAGTGAAGAAAATCGTGCGCGACTCGACCATGTGGGGCTGGTCAAACTGGTGGGTAGATTATTATTGCCGTAAGCTGAATATTGTTTTGCGACCCTGATCAGAACCAGAAGATTTTTGCCACGAATTAGACGAATTAACACGAATTTTTATGGCTTGATTCGGGGTAGGCTTTCTTGGTCAGACCCTAACCTGGATAAACCAGAAAAGATTTTTCCAAATTTTGCGGGGGAGAAACGGATTTGGTTTTTTTTTTTGTGGGAAATTTGGGGGCCTTGGGGGGTTGTTTTTTGTTCTAGAAAAAAGAGGTGGGGGGGATACAAAAACCTGGTTGGTTAAGAGAGTTACAATGGGAGATTTGCCATGTCTGCCTCTCATCTCCTTGCTGCCTTAGGCCAGATTTATCCCCCATCTCGGTTGTTGACAGCCCCTGCCGCCCTGACGGCGTATGAATCGGATGCGCTGACGGCGTTCCGGGCGCGGCCGCGAGCCGTCGTTCTCCCTGAAACCCAAACCGAAATAATCGAAACCGTGCGCCTGTGCCACCAGTACGGCGTGCCCTTCGTGGCCCGAGGCAGCGGCACCAGCCTGTCCGGTGGTTCCTTACCTGTGGAAGATGGCATCACCATCGCCCTGAACCGGATGAACCACATCCTACACCTGGACCCGGAGCAACGGATTGTGGTGGTGGAGCCGGGGGTGGTGAATTTGCATGTGAGCGCGGCCGCGGCCGCGTACAACCTCTACTACGCCCCCGACCCATCCAGCCAAAGCATCTGCACCATCGGCGGCAACATCGCCTTCAACTCCGGCGGGGCACACTGCCTCAAATACGGCATGACCAGCAACCACGTTTTGGGCATCAAGGCCGTTTTGCCCGATGGCGAGGTCATCACCCTGGGCGGCGATAGCCTGGAAAGCGTGGGGCCGGATTATCTGGGGCTGTTCATCGGTTCGGAAGGGTTATTTGGTATTGCCCTGGAAATTACTTTGCGTCTTCTGCCGAAGCCGGAACTGTATCGCACCGTTTTGGCGGCTTACAACAGTCTGGCGCAGGCGGGGGAAGCGGTGGCCCAGGTGGTAGCGTCGGGGCTGCTGCCGGGTGCAATCGAGATGATGGACCGGCTGGCGATTAAGGCGGCGGAAACGGTGAAGGCGGGGTATCCGGACGCGGCCGCGATCCTCATCGTTGAGCTAGAAGGGGAAAAAATCCAGGTGGACGCCGAGTTTGAACACCTGATGCGCCTCATCGAAGCGTCCGGGGCCACGGAAATCCGGGTGGCCCAGGATGCCGACCAACGGGCGCGTATCTGGAAGGGGCGCAAGGGGGCGTTTTCGGCGGTGGGGCGGCTCAGTCCTGATTACATTGTGCAGGATGGGGTGGTGCCACGCGGCCGCTTGGGGGAAGCCCTGGCCGAAATTGAGCGGCTCAGCCAGGTTTATGACATCCGCGTCGCCAATGTGTTTCACGCTGGCGATGGCAACTTGCACCCCCTGATTCTGTACGATGGGCGGATAGAAGGCGCATTGGAGCGGGCCGAAGAGTTGGCGGGGCATATCATTCGCTTGTGTATCCGGTTGGGTGGTTCCATTACCGGGGAGCATGGCGTGGGCATGGAAAAGCGCAATTATTTGCCCGCCATGTTTAGCGAAACGGATATGGATGTGATGTGGGGCATTCGCCAGGCCATTGATCCGCAGGCCCTGGCCAATCCGGGCAAGATGTTCCCTGGGGCCGAAGCCCCAGCCCTGTCCCATCGTGGGGCCCATCCGCTAGAGAAAGCCGGGATTATTTCGCGAGAGTGATGAAAAAATAATTAATTGCGGAATGGTTGAATGGTTAATGACAACACCGCATCAGGTTCATTAACCATTCACCAATTCACCAATTCGCCCATTAATTATTATTCCCGGTCTTTCTGGATGATCTGAGGCGAAGGATGAATGCAGATGAGCTCCAGTCGCCCGGTTCCAATGTTGAGGAATTTATGGGGGATTTCCGCGGCCGCGACGACCACATCGCCTGCACCAGCCTCAATTTCCTCACTGCCCACCGTAAACCGCACCTTCCCAGCGCGGACGATCCAGGTTTCGGGGTAGGGGTGTTGATGCAGGGATGATCCCATGCCCGGTTCGTTGTTGACATGGAAAAATGAGGCTCCGGAACCATAAGACGCACCCTCAAATCTCACTGTGCCGCTTGGAGTGCGCTGTAGGTCAGCGGACCGAATGATCTTATACATGAAATCGCTCCTTATCAGGGGATTAGCTGGTCTTCCGAAGTGGTTTATCGTACCTTTCAAGTCAGTTTCTTGTTCAGTCGGCAAGAATATCGGCCACGAATTACACGAAATTTCTTCATTCGTTCTAATTCGTGTAATTCGTGGCAAAAACCTCTTCGATTCTGGCTTATCCAGGTTAGCCGTTGACAATCGTTGCTTCAATCTCCGCCCAGCTATTGAGGCGGCCCAGACCCAGACTCTGGTACACCTCTTTGGCGTGTTCCGCGCTACTCAACTGCCCCAGTAAGACCAGTGCGGCCTGATAACTCACCAGCCCACCATTGGCCGTGATGCGGCGGTTATCCAGCACCACTGGTTTATCATGCACCACCTGAATCGCCGGGAATTGGGCTTGCAAACTCGTTTCACCGCCAAACCAGGTCGTGGCTTGTTTGCCGTCCAATACACCGGCATTTCCCAAAAGAAAGGCCCCAGCACAGAAACTGCCCAGCCATTGCACGCTTTCTTCCTGCTTTTGGATAAAGGCGTTCAGGTTTTCGTGTTGTAAGAGGTGGCTCATATCATTGCCCCCAGGAACCAACAACACATCCAACATTAAATCATCGGCAATGGTGGCGTCTACTGTCAGACGAATGCCTTCTTCTGTGCTAATGGTGGGCTGTGGCTCAATGCCGATCAACAACACCTTCCCCCCTTTGAACCAATCCTGTTGGCTGGCACTAACAAACACTTCGGCCGGGCCAATCACTTCAGAGGTTAATACCCCATCGAAAACAATAATCCCAATCGTATAAGCTTTTGACATGGTGTGAACTCCTCTTTCTATTTTCTTATATAATAGGCTGAGTGCTCACAAAATAATTGTAAAATTTCGACATCTTGGCGAACAACATGCCGCAAACGCCAGAAGCTCAACTAGCCTATCTTGGCTTCCAACTTATTTCACCTAGCGAATTATTGCGCCCGTATGTCCGGTCGTACTGGTACTTTCGTCGTGAAATACCCCTGAGTGCCTACCACGAGGAATTTATGCACCCGACGGGCGGGTTTGGGCTTGTCTTCAATTTTGGCGACACGTTGCGATTGGACGCCCAGACTGTAATCGAACCGGTATTTTTAGACGGCGTCAATACGGTTTCCCGCAAGTTGGGTTTTCTAGGCCATGTGGAGTTAATGGGGGTTCGCTTTTATGAAGGGGGCGCGTATCCTTTTTTGGGTGTACCGCTCAATGAACTGCGGAATGAGATGACCCTACTGGATATTCTGGAAAGACCCGGTCTGTTAACGCTTCAGGCACGTCTCCATGAAGCAAAATCACTCTCGGCCCGCATTAACCTGCTTGAAGAATGGCTTGTGGAACGTCTCTTGCGTGGCAAAGAGCGCAACGGGATCATTCCCGCATCTCTGACGATGTTGCGTAATGCCAGAGGCCAATGGCCCATTCCTGAACTGGCTCAAGAATTGGCTATCAGTCAAAGACAATTGGAACGTCTCTATCAGAGTCAGGTGGGTATGTCACCCAAGCAATATGCTCAGTTATTAAGAGTGGAGACGGCCCGCCTTGCCCTTAAACAGATGAACGGGCAAACGACGACAAGCCTCGCGGCCGCGTTGGGTTATTATGATCAATCCCATTTCATTCATGAGTTCGGGGCGGTTATCGGCCTGACGCCATACGCTTATATGAAACGGACTCACGTCCAACGAAAGGCTTTGTCAGCTCACAATCCATAAGGATAGGACTTACGCGCTGGCGGTGTCCCCGGCCACAGCGGCCGGCTCGATCAATCCCGTAAGTTCTAAGGAGAAGAACACAATGGCAAACGAATGGCGCACAGATAAAGTCTGTCTACGCCCCATTGAACCAGACGATTGGGAATTAGAATTTGCCATTATGAGCGATACGGAATTGATCCGTTATTTCGACACGGTAGATTTTCCCCCATCTGCGCTGAGTGCCCAAAAATGGACCCAAGAACGTAGCACCAAGAATAGCGAAGAGTGGTTTACCTGGGTGATTGAAACAGCCGTAGGAGATAAAGCAGGCGTACTCAATGCTTTTCAGGCGGATCGTCGCAAAGGAACGTTCTATTATGGCATTGCCATCCTACCCGAACACCGCCGCAAAGGTCTAGCCTCAGAGGCCATCTATCTGATGCTCCGTTTCTACTTTCAAGAATTGCATTACAACAAATGCAATGCCATTGTCTATGACTTCAATCCCGTTTCCATGAAATTCCACGAACGGCTTGGTTTCCAGCTTGAGGGTCGGTTGCGCCAGATGGGATTTACTCAGGGAAGATATATTGATCACTTGATGTTTGGTATTACGGCTAAAGAGTTTGCCAAACTGCATGGGGGTGGATAAACCATAACCATCATGTTTATTCAAGTGAACGATAAAGAGACCGTCATCGCGGCCGCGACCCAACACCCATCCCTCGCCATCAAAGGCGGGGGGAGTAAAACCGCGCTGGTTAGGGCTGCCCCGGTGGTGCTGGATATGTCCGGCTTGCGTGGGGTGCTGGAGTACGAACCGGATGAGTTCACCTTCACGGCCCTGGCGGGCACACCCATCCGGGAGATCAACACCCTGCTGGCCCAACATGGTCAATATTTGCCCTTTGATCCGTTGCTGGTGGACAAAGGCGCGACGTTGGGTGGCACGGTGGCGGCGAACAGTAATGGCCCCGGACGGTATCGTTATGGTGGGGTGCGCGATTTTATCCTGGGGGTGCAGTTTGTAGATGGGCGCGGGCAGTTGGTGCGGGGCGGCGGCAAGGTGGTCAAAAATGCCGCCGGGTTTGATCTGCCCAAACTGATGGTCGGCAGTCTGGGGCAGTTGGGCATTTTGGTGGAACTCACGTTTAAGGTGTTCCCGCAACCCCCGGCGTATGCCACCCTAAAAGCTGATTTGCCTGATTTGAATACGGCTCTGGAGACAATCTACCGGCTGTTTACGTCGCCGTTGGAACTGGATGCGCTGGATTTGACGCCGCCGGGTACGCTGTGGCTGAGGCAAGGGGGAATCGAGGGGACGTTGCGGCCGCGGCTCGACCAACTCCGTCAATTTGTGGGCTGTGGCGACATCCTTAGCGGAGACGAGGATGCGGCCATCTGGCACACCGCCCGCGAACTGGCATGGGTTCCGACGCAGACCACACTGGTGAAAGTGCCTCTCACCCCCAAACGCATCCCGGCCCTACACATCGCCCTTGCTGCGTATGATCCGGTTGTCCGGTACAGTGCTGGGGGCAATGTCGCCTGGATCGCCTGGCCCACCAGCCTGGACATTCTCGATGGCCTGTTGAAAAAACAAGGCTTGCGTGGTCTGGTTTTGTTAGGCGAACCGCGGCCGCAACCGTTGATCGGCGTACCACCGGATGCCATTTTTGCGCAGCGTGTCCGGCAAGCCCTTGACCCAACAGGAAAGTTTTGATGCGTGTGTGAGTGAGCGAGTGAGCGAGTGTGCGCGTAAGGTCACATTGATAACACGTTACCCTGCCACCCTGCCACTTTGCAACTTTACCACTCTGCCCCTTTGCCCTATGAAACATAACATTCCCGTTGACCAACTTGGCCCCCAAGGAACCGCAATGGCAGAGGCCGTGAGTGCCTGTGTGCATTGCGGTTTTTGTCTGGCGGCCTGTCCCACGTATGCCGTGTTGGGTGAGGAGATGGATTCGCCCCGCGGCCGCATCGTCTTAATGAAAGAGATGCTAGAAGGCAACCTGGAGATGGAGCCAGCCCTACCTTATATTGACCGTTGCCTGGGCTGTTTGGGCTGTGTCACCGCCTGCCCATCCGGAGTGCCATACGGCGAGTTGGTGACGAGTTTCCGGGCCTGGTCTGAAGACAAACGGAGTCGTCCCCTGGTGGAGAGGGTTAAACGTACCCTGGTGGCGCAGACGTTACCTTACCCGAAGCGGTTTCGGGTTGCGGCCGCGACCGGTCGCCTCACCAAACCCATCCATCCCCTGCTCCCTCGCCCTTTCCAACCCATGCTTGACCTGCTACCGGGCCAGTTGCCGCCTAGCCAACCGCTACCTGGCATTTATCCGGCGCAGGGAGAACGGCGGGCACGGGTGGCTTTATTGGCCGGGTGTGTCCAGCAGGTACTCAACCCCGATATCAATTGGGCGACGTTACAGGTTTTGGCGGCTAATGGGGTTGAAGTGGTGATTCCGGCGGGGCAGGGGTGTTGTGGGGCCTTGGGGATGCACACGGGGCAAGCCTCGTCAGCACGGCAACTGGCCCGGCACAATCTCACCGCTTTCCCAATGGACGTGGATGCCATTATCATCAACGCCGCCGGTTGTGGCTCTGGTATCAAGGAGTATGGCCTACTCTTTGCCGGGGGAGCCGGATGAAGCGTTGGCCCGGTCGTTTGCCGAAAAGGCCAGGGATGTGAGTGAGTTTTTGGTGGAACTGGGGTTGCGGCCGCTGAATCCCCTGCCTTTACCCCTTAAAGTGGCCTACCACGACGCCTGTCACCTGGCCCACGCGCAGGGCATCCGTTCCGCCCCCCGTACCCTGCTGCGCCAGATTCCTAACCTGACCCTGTTAGAAATCCCGGAAAGTGATTTATGTTGTGGCTCGGCAGGGACGTACAACATCGACCAACCAGCCATTGCCCACCAATTGGGTCAGCGTAAAGCGGGCAATATTCTCAGTACCCAGCCGGATGCAGTGGTGATGGGGAATATTGGTTGTATGGTGCAGGTGGAGAGAGGGCTTGCGGCCGCGGGCCATCCCCTTCCCGTTTATCACACCATGCAACTCCTGGCCCTGGCTCTCCCTTAGCGGGCGTCGTAAACCTGCCCCCCACCTTGATTCAAAACCGTCCGTACCTTGTCCGCCACATCATCATCCGCTTCTGCTACGACCACAACGCTACCCCGTTGTACACGCTCCGCCAGATAATGCTGGGCTTCTTCGTCCAGGCCACCCAGGTCTACGTCGGTGAAAGGGTTATAAGAAGCAACCGGGTAAAGGTTTGGGGCTGGGGCGCTGGAAACAGAGGGTGGCGCGGCCGCGATTGAACCCCCTTGGCCTAACAATTCCCCATCATTGGCACCTTCAATCACCGTCGTCTCCACATCCCAACCGGCTATCCCGTCTAACACCTTTGTCGCCTCTTTCTGTGAACCAAACAAAGCGATAATCTTACTCATCATCCGTTCTCCTTGTGATTCACTTGTCCATAACGTCAGACTTTGTCCGTTAAAAACGAGCGAACCTTTAAAACAACTTACGCTACTCTTTAGGGAGCTTAACGGCTGAGGATTAGAGATTCGTAATATTGGGGCTAAAAATAAAAAAAGGTGTCCGAAGACACCTTTTTTTATGAGTGGGCCATGGGGGATTCGAACCCTCGACCAATTGATTAAAAGTCAACTGCTCTGCCAGCTGAGCTAATGGCCCTAAGCGAAGGGGATTATAACGAACAATACAGAAAGGTTCAACCGCAATTCCCTGCCAAAGTAAATGTCTCCTTCAACACGAGGCAAATGATAGATGTTCAGATAATCATTTGGGGGTTTTGGTTCGTAGTGACCGCTTTGGGTTGTAAAGGGCACTTTTCTTAAAAGTATACTGGCAAGGAAGGCATAATCCGAGGTTTTTCGCCCCTGTGCTTACTCGCCAACCAGTAAATACACCCTTTGGGGTGGTGAAGAGGGGTTCAATCTCCAAGAACAAACCAATTTTGGGTTTGATCAGGTGACAGCCGTAGGGATTTGTGAAAATTTTCACCTAATTTGACAGGGGAAATAATTAGATTTATGATGCTGTACGTGTTTGACTTATGATGTGCAGCCAGACCCATTTTTTTAAGCACATCGGCGGAAGTTGTCTATGATTCACAATAGTTCCCCCCCTGTAGCGTAAGCTAAACCCATCATTCTTTTTCGACTCAACTGAGTATTGTTGGTATGGCATGTTTTTTGCTTGCCATACCTTATGCCTGTCTACCCCCATGTGGATAGCCTTTTTGTTTGTCGGCCAGCGTTTAGGCGCAACCTGGCAGGCTATTTTTTGTTCTATTGCGCTTTGAGGGTAAGGAAATGCCTACGTTAGTTTTTGTTGTACTGATTGGAGTTTTAGGTCTGGGGCTAGGTTTGATTTTTGCCAAACAATTATTAGGCCTGGTCATTATCAACGAACGAGAAGTTGGTATCGTGATCAAGAAGTTTGGACCACGGCTGGCGGCGGGCCAATTGATCGCGCTCAAGGGAGAAGCGGGTTATCAGGCGGACACACTGCCCCCTGGCTGGCACTTTTTCTATTTTCCCTGGCAATATTCGGTACGAAAAGTTCCCATGGCGCTTATTCCTCAGGGGCAGATTGGGCTGGTGGTCGCGGCCGCGGGCACATCCATCCCTTCCGAACGCATCATGGGTAAAATTGTGCTCTGCGACAATTACCAGGATGCTCGCAAATTCCTGTTGAACGGGGGCGAAAAGGGGCGGCAAATGAGCATCCTCACCGCCGGGACCTACCGTATTAACACCGCTTTGTTCAACGTAATTACCGCCGCCAATGCCGCCCAACACGGTATGACCCCGGAACAGCTTCAGGTCTACTCCGTGCAATCAGACAGGGTAGGGATTGTTACTACGCTAGACGGTAAGTCCATTGATGAAGGGGAAATCGCTGGCCCTATCATTTACGGCCACAATAACTTTCAAAACGCCCAGGTCTTCCTCAACGAAGGCGGACGGCGCGGTTTACAGGAGCAGGTTTTGCTTTCCGGCTCCTGGAACCTCAACCCCTGGTTTGTCAGCGTTGAGCAAGTGCCCATGACCCAAATTCCCATCGGCCATGTGGGCATCGTGATTGCCTTCGTGGGCAAGGCGCATGAAGATGTGAGCGGTAAAGGGTTTAAGCATGGTAATCTGGTCGAGCCAGGCCACAAAGGCGTATGGGTTACACCCCTCTATCCCGGTAAACATCCGCTGAACTCCCGCGTGATGAAGGTGGAACTTGTTCCTACAACCAACATTGTGTTGAACTGGGCCACCCGCACTGAATCTCACAACCTGGATGCCAAACTGGCTCCGGTGACAGTACGGTCAAAGGACGGGTTTGCCTTTAACCTGGATGTGTCCCAAATCATTCACATCGGGGCCGAAGATGCGCCGAAGGTGATTTCTCGGGTGGGGGCGGTGCAAAATCTGGTGGATCATGTTTTGCAACCCATTGTGGGTAACTATTTCCGCAACTCAGCCCAGGAGTACACGGTGCTGGATTTCCTGAGTGCTCGCAGTGAACGGCAGCGGGAAGCCACCGAGCACATCCGCCGGGCCATCAGTGCCTATGATGTGCAGGCGTTGGATACACTCATTGGCGACATTACCCCGCCTGATGAGTTGATGAAGACGCAAACGGACCGCAAGATCGCTGAGGAAGAGCGTAAGACGTATGATGTGCAGAAGTTAGCCCAAGATCAGCGGCAAGAGCTGGTTCGGGCTATGTCGTTGGCCGATATTCAGCATGAGATGGTCACCTCAGAACAAGGGGTGCAAATCGCGGAGCTGAAGGCTCAGGCGGTTATCAAAGAAGCGAAGGGTGACGCTGAAGCCACGCGGCTGAAGGCGCTAGGTGAAGCGGAAGCCATTCGTACCACCGGTAAGGCACGCGCCGAATCGTATCTGGTCGGTGTGGAAGCGTTAGGTGTTCAGGGCTACACGTCGCTGCAAATGATGCAGATCGTGGGTGATCGGCAGGTGCGGATTGTCCCGGATGTGTCGGTGACGGGTAATGAAGGGGGTGGCCTGGTGGAAAGCCTGCTGGGTGTGACCCTGCGTAGCCAGGTGCAGGGTGGACAGTTGCTAAAGGAAAATGGCGGTTCGCGGCCGCAACCCACCAAAACTGTCGAATAAATAAACTATTTGCCCTTAGATCACTAAAAAAAGCGGGGTTTCGTAGCGAAACCCCGCTTTTTTTCTTTAGCGTGCCCTTCCCGTGCCCTTTCCGTCTACTTGCCGCCAAGTAGTACCTCCTCATCATCTGCTAAACTGAATGATGTAAAACCAATCTGCCTGGTTAAACCATCATTCACGTCTGATTTGTTGTTGAGGAGTTGCTATCATGTCCGCCCAATCCGATTTTTCCCCAGCCGAAGCTGAAACCGTTCGCTTCAAACGTAACACCAATCCCCCCAAACGACGCGGTTGTTTGGGCCGAGTTTTCTGGTTCACCTTGCTGATGGTGCTTGTGCTGGGAGCAGGCGTCGCGCTGGTATCCGGCACGCTGGTGTATGCCCGTTATGAAGCTGAACTCCAGGATAGTATTGCCGCGCTGGATGCCGCCCGCGGCCGCGAAACCTTCCAAACCACCCGCATCTACGACCGCAACGGCGAACTCCTCTGGGAAATCTTCGGCGAGGGCAACCGCACCCAGGTCGATTTGAGTGCAATTCCCCAAGAATTGATCAACGCCACCATCGCCGTGGAAGACGATACCTTCTACGAAAACATCGGCCTGGACGCCCCTTCGCTGGTGGCGGCCCTCATCGCCAACCTGCGCGACCCGGAAGGTCGACCCGTTGGCGGGAGCACCATCACCCAACAGATCGTGCGCCATATCGCCTTCGATTATGAAGAACGGGTGACGGTGAGTTACGACCGCAAAATCAAGGAGATCGTCCTGGCCTGGCTGATGAACCGGGAGTACAGCAAAGATGAAATCTTGGCGATGTATCTCAATGAGATCTATTATGGCAATCTGGCCTACGGCGTGGAAGCGGCCGCACAAACGTACTTCGCTAAATCTGTTACCGAGCTTACCCTGGCGGAAATTTCCTTGCTGACCGCACTGCCGCAAAGCCCCGTTGATCTAGACCCCCTCACAAATCTGCAAGGAGCCAAAGATCGGCAGTGGCTGGTGCTTATGCTGATGGTGGATGAAGGCTACACCACCATGCCCGAAGCCGAAGCCGCGTACCAGACGCCGCTCGTCTTCGCGCCGCAGGAAGTGAGCTTACAAGCACCCCATTTTTCAGTGTGGGTACGCCAACAGCTTGAACAGCAGTATGGCGCAGAAATGGTAGCCAACGGCGGCTTGAAGGTAACAACGACGATTGATTTGCGGTATCAGGAATTGGCGGAGAATGTAGCTCGTCAGCACGTCTCGGCTTTGGCTGTTACCAACAATCTGACAAATGCCGCCATTGTTGCGCTCAAGCCAGGCACGGGCGAAGTCATTGCCATGTTGGGCAGTGTGGATTACCGGAATGAGGGGATTGACGGCCATGTTAATATCGCCCTCTCCCCGCAACAGCCTGGTAGCTCGATTAAGCCGTTGACCTACGCGGCCGCGCTCTCCCCCGATCCCACCACCGGCCAACCAGCCTGGTCCGCCGCCGATATTCTCTGGGATGTGCCTGTAGATTATCCCCAGTTCGATGGCAGTGAATACACGCCTGTCAACTACGATGGCCGTTTTCATGGCCCGGTGCGTCTGCGGACGGCTCTGGCGAATAGTTACAACATCCCCGCCATCCTGCTCCTGCAAGACCTCGGTGTGCCCGACTTCCTCACCTTTGCCCGGCAGATGGGCATCGAAAGTTGGGACACCAACCCCAACAACTACGGCTTGTCGTTGACCCTTGGCGGTGGCGATGTGACTCCGTTGGAGTTGACTTCGGCGTACTCCGTTTTTGCCAATGGTGGCTACCGTATTCCCCCGGTTGCCATTCTGCGGGTGGAGAAAAGCGACGGGACGGTGCTGTTCAATTACGAAACACCCGCCCCACAACCGGTGCTAGACCCCCGCGTGGCGTTTTTGATTAGTGATATTCTGGATGATGATGTGGCCCGCATCCCGGCGATGGGGCGCGAGAATCCGTTGAATGTGCCGTTCCCCGCGGCCGCGAAAACCGGCACCACCAACGATTTCCGTGACAACTGGACCATGGGCTACACTCCCGGCCTCGTCGTGGGCGTCTGGACGGGCAACACCGACAACAGCGAAATGATTGACGTGAGCGGCCTGACCGGGGCGGCTCCCCTCTGGTCAACCTACATGCAAGCCGTTTACGCCAACCCTGAACTGGTCTCTGTTTTAGCCAGCAATGGTGCCCAACCGCCCAGCGAATTCGTGCCACCGCCCGGCCTGGAAGAGCGGCCACTCTGTGACATTGGTTCTGTCACCGTAGGGGCTGTAGATTGTGTGCGCTCTGGTTCGGAGTGGTTCCTGACCGCCAGCAACATGATCCCAACCCCCGCGCCTGACCCGAACTTTGTGGCCTGGCAGCAGATTGAACCGGCAGTCTGGCGCATCCCGGCGGTAACGCTCCCACCTTTACCAGCCGAGATTTTGCTGGGTCAGACGCCTGATCCGAAGGCCCCACCCGCGCAACTGTATTGTCACTTCGTGCAGGGGACGGATGTGCTGGTGCTGCCACCGGGCGCGGCCGCGACACTTTTCCTCTCTCCCCCCCGCAACCCGGAAAGCCTGAAAGCCGCCCACGAATGGGCACAGGCCAACAATGTCCTCATTCTACCCAGCGCCACCTGCACGGAAGAACTCCTGGCACTCGCCATAGACCCCAATGCGCCCGCCGTGTGGCGAATTACCAGCCCTCTACAAAGCCAATCAGTCAGCGGCATCCTGCCCATCGTGGGCGTAGCCAACTTTAATCCGCAAGAAGTGCAATTCTACAAAGTGGAATTAGGCATTCCCAACGGCAATGATGTGCAGTGGGTCACCTTAGGTGAAACCCATAACACGCCCGTCGTCAACGGCACGCTAGAAACATTTCATGCCGATGCCTTCCCTGCTGGCAGTTACTTCTTACGGCTCATCGTCGTGTTATGGGATGGTAACTACGTGGGTGAGCCGCACACCATTCCCATCACCATCGGCACGGCCTCGTAAGCTCCCCCCTTACTACAACCCCATGATCTGACGCCCTGAACCACCATCGGCCCGTGTTCCCACGCTCTTGTTGATTAAATTATTAATCGGGTAATGAGTGGATTCGCCCATCCTCCCCCCGGGGAGGTAACAGGGGGGGGTTGCGCGCGCTCGCGCCGCGCACTCGAAAACCGCACACCCCTGGGGCGGGTTAGTGGGGAAACCGGGTTACCTGACTATTTTTTAAACTACAACCGGTCAAACCCGACGCAGAGCGTCAGATGAGCATTCCACGCAGAGCGTGGAATGAGGGGTAACGTGATCAAAAAAGGTGTTAGATCACGCTGATCTAACACCTTTGTCTCAAAACAAGGACTCGTTTCTGCCGCAGCAGATGTTTCAGACTGGTTCAATTGCCGGAGAACGAATCATCCTCTCCCTAGCCAGGCGCAACGCCGGGTTGGCGATGTTTGCTTCAGGGTTGATGCCCGGCTTAGTCTGTGAGCAGTTCCTGAACGGCGGCCGCCATCGCTTCGGCTGTCAGCCCTAATTCCTGGTAGATCGTTTCGTACGGAGCCGAGGCCCCAAAGCGATCCAGGCCGATGATGATGCCCTCTGACCCCACGAACCGTTCCCAACCAAAGGTCGCGGCCGCTTCCATCGCTACCCGCACTTTTAAGTTTGGTGGCAGCACCGTCTCTTGGTATTCATGCGACATTGCCCGGAATAGCTCCCAACTGGGCAAAGAGACTACCCGTGCGGCTATGTTTTGTTCATCCAGGAGCTTCTGCGCGGCCAGGGCGATGTATACTTCTGAACCGGTAGCCAAAAGAATTGCCACTGGCTCGGGCCGATCTGAAAGGATGTAACCGCCGTTGATCGCCCCCGCCGCCTGAGCTGGATCAAGCAAGGGCAACTTCTGCCGGGTCAGGATGAGAGCGGTGGGCGCATGTTGACGTTGCAGGGCCGCCTGCCAACCCGCCCACGTTTCCCAGGCATCTGCCGGACGAAACACTACGTAATTGGGAATCGCCCGCAACGCGGCCAGGTGCTCGATGGGCTGATGCGTAGGTCCATCTTCGCCCAGCCCCACCGAATCGTGCGTGAACACATGAATGACCGGCAACCCCATTAGCGCGGCCAGGCGCAGGGTGGGGCGCATGTAGTCGGAGAACACCAGGAAAGTGCCCCCATACGGAAGCACGCCGCCGTGTACGGCCAGCCCGTTCATCACGGCGCCCATGCCGTGTTCCCGAATGCCGAAGCGTACATACCGCCCTGCGAACGAGCCATCCTGCACATCCGTCATCGAACTGACGCGGGTATTGTTAGATGGGGTCAGGTCGGCGGAACCACCGAGCAGTTCAGGGATGCGTTCAATGAGGTATTCTAAAACTTTGCCGGAGGCGGCGCGGGTGGCAAGACCTTTATCGCCAAAGTCAGGGGTGAACGAATCCCAGCCCGCTGGCAGTTCGCCACGCATCAGGCGCGAAAATTCGGCATGTAAGTCGGGATAGACGGTCTCATACTGATGGAGCAGGGCTTGCCATTCGGCCTGACGGGCTTGTCCCCGGCGTGCGGCCGCGGCCAAAATCTCTGTCGCTTCCGGGATCACCCTAAACAACTCGTCTGTCGGCCAACCCATTCCCTCTTTGGCAAGTTTTATCTCGTCCACGCCCAGCGGCTCGCCGTGGGCTTTGGATGTGCCTTGCCGATTGGGGCTACCGTAGCCGATCACGGTGCGGCAGGCGATGATGGTGGGGCGGGATTTGTCGGCCAGCGCCTGTTCGAGCGCGGCCGCGACATCCGCCCTATTGTGCCCATCCGCCCGCAAAGTTTGCCAGCCATACGCCTGGTACCGCATCAACACATCTTCCGTGAACGAAAGATCGGTCGAACCATCAATCGTAATCTTGTTGTCGTCATATAAAACAATCAGCCGCCCCAAACTGAGATGCCCCGCCAGCGAACAGGTCTCGTGGGACACCCCTTCCATCAGGTCACCATCGCTGGCAATGACAAAGGTGTGATGATCAACCACCGGGAAATCGGGCCGATTAAAACGGGCCGCCAGCCATCGTTCGGCAATGGCCATGCCTACGGCGTTGCTGATGCCTTGGCCTAGCGGGCCGGTGGTGGTTTCCACACCGGGCGTGTGACCATATTCAGGATGGCCGGGTGTTTGGCTCCCCCATTGACGAAAGTTTTTCAGCGCCTCAAGGGGCAAATCGTAGCCGCTCAAATGGAGCAGGCTGTAGAGCAACATGCTGCCGTGCCCGGCAGACAAAACGAAGCGATCACGGTTCGGCCAGGCCGGGTCTTGGGGGTTGAAGGCGAGAAAGGTGGACCACAGCGTCGCGGCCGCGTCGGCCATGCCCAACGGCAAGCCGGGGTGACCACTTTCGGCCTTTTGCACGCCATCCATGGCCAGGGCGCGGATGTTATCTACAAGTGGTTGTAAATTGGGCAAGTTAGTTGACATAAGTTTCTCCTACGAAGATGAGATGGCAGAGTGGCAGAGTGGCAGAGTGGCAGAGTGGCGAGTTCCCAGAGTTCCCAGAGTTCCCAGAGTTCCCATCCCCTCCTCACCCTTCACAGACACGGGTTTGCCGGATGCGGCCGCGGACAATTTCCCTTATTTCTGACTGGATCACGGCGACCGGCCGTTCGGCGTTAATCATCACCCAACGCGCCGCATCCGCGGCAATGAGTTGGAAGTAACCGGCTCGTACTTTCTGATGAAAGGCCACCGCTTCCCGATCAAGACGATTCATTTCATCGCCGCCCTGTTGCCGCCGCGCCAACCCGGCTTCCACGTCTACATCCAGGAACAGTGTCAGGTCCGGTTGTAAGCCGCCGGTGGCGAACTGGGTAATTTGCCGCAAAGCGGTCAGGTCTAAACCACGCCCATACCCCTGGTAAGCGAGGGTGCTGTCGGCGTAGCGGTCACAAAGTACAATGTGCCCTTGGGCCAGGGCCGGACGGATGAGTTCCCCCACGAGCTGGGCACGAGAAGCGGAGTAGAGGAGAAGTTCTGCGGCCGCGGTCATGGCCGTATTGTTCACATCATGCAAACAGCCACGAATCTGATCCCCAATCACCGTGCCACCCGGCTCACGAGTTGCCACCACAGCCCACCCCTGTGCCAACAAATAAGTCGTCAGCAACTTGATCTGGGTCGTCTTACCACTCCCCTCAGGCCCTTCAAAAGTAATAAACATGATAGAGCACCTTCAGGGTCAGGGTAGCGGCACAATAACGGGCGTGGCTATGGTTGTCCCGGCGGTCACAAACGCCGGAACGCCCAAAAGAACAAGAGCTGCCACCACAACGACACAACAACACATCAAAACCACAATCACGATAGCCGCAATTAACAAGATATTCTTGTCACTATTTTTGTTCATGTTTGCCTCTCACTTGGGCCACAAATCAGCCCACACCAGTTTTTCGCCTAAAGTATAACCCTTTCTCCTCGAAACTCGTTGTTTTGCCCGCCGCCCACAGGGCAATTGCATACTAAATTGTTGCCACCTGGGCCGTGGATTTCAATCCACGGCTGATAGAAAAAGTGCGTTGAAAACGCACTCAATCCTTTCAGCCAACACGTTTCCAACGTGTTTTTGTTACCAGCGGGGCGTTTTAACGCCTCGCGTCAAGCCGACGAAATCGAGTAGGCAATGGCCCTGCCGCCACCTACCTTCCGCAGGACTTTACAAATTGTAGAACGATTGGGCAAATCCCTCTACCAGCACACCACCCCGGTGCGCCTTATATCGTCCCCCCGATAAAAAAACATCCGACTTCATAACGAAATCGGATGTTTTCTTAGTCGAGTAAATCAGCGGCAGAATATGCCCGCCCCTCTAATTGGGGCGCAGGGTTACTGAGCCATGCCCATATCCACCCCATTACGGGGGGTACTAAATATCCGCACATGGCGGTTCGGTTCACGCCCGTAGCTGTGGGAAACCAGATTGGCCTGGCGAGCCATCTGGTGCTGGTAACGCCGCAATGATGGGCTAACCGGGGCCAGATCAACACTTTGCTGTCCAGAATGCACCATTTCGATGGCCCGCTGCGCTTCGGCAATCGCCGACTCAAACGGGTCTTCGCTGGACACATGCTCCAGGTTAAACGCGTCTGCCAGGAAGGCTTCAATCTGGCTGTTGGTGTTGGCCCGCAACACATAGATAGAAACGCGTCGCCGTTCGGCATCACTGATAAGCTGACGCCGTTTGCGGTACAGGCTCTTCAAAGTAACGAGCATGGTAGCCTGGGACAAATCTTCGACAATTTCTAGCGGCACCCGGAGCCGTCGCGCTACCTGGATGAGCCGGTTACGGGCCACGCCGTAAGCGTACAGCTTAACGGTGGGCTTGTCAGAGGACACGGACGATTCACCTTTGGGGGTGGGTGATGGCGCGGCCGCGTAGCTTCTACCACTGCTGGCGTCACTACTCGCGGGCACTGTAAGACGTCCGTTGCCTGCGGAACTACTGCCATTGCCATTACCGCCCCGTTCCCGGGTTTCCCGTTGCCCGCGTGATTCCCGGCTCTCCCGGCTTTCACGGCGGCTGGTTGCGCCTGGTGTCCAGTAATAAGCTTGCTGTTGCTCAATCTGAATCTGCCCTTGCTCATCCCGGGAGCGCAATTCCACGGTTAGCGGCCGCTGGCGCAACATTTCGTCTACCGCCCCGGCCACATCGCGATGAACGGCTAACTTCTGCCGGTCTTGAATCTCGATCAGCACATCAAAGGTGGGTGGGGCGCGTCGTTCCAGTACGGTTTTCTGGGTTCCGCGCCGTCGGGCTTCTTCGTCCGACAAGGTTACACTTTCAATGCCACCAATCAAGTCCGAGAGGGTAGGGTTGAGAAGCAGGTTCTCCAGGGTACGCCCATGAGCCGTGCCGATGAGTTGTACACCTCGTTCGTTAATGGTGCGGGCCGCGGCCGCTTCCTTTTCCCGCCCGATCTCGTCAATGACAATGACTTCGGGATTGTGATTCTCTACCGCCTCGATCATCGTTTCATCTTGATGAGAGGGGCGAGGAACCTGCATTCGTCGGGCTTTGCCTACCGCCGGGTGCGGAATGTCGCCATCGCCGCCAATTTCGTTGGATGTGTCTACGATGACCACCCGCTTCTTTTCGGCCAGAATGCGGGCCATTTCCCGGAGCATGGTCGTTTTACCCACACCTGGGCGACCCAACAGGAGAATGCTATGCCCTTCTTCTACGATGTCGGTGATGATGTCAATTGTGCCATAAACGGCCCGCGCCACGCGGCAGGTTAGCCCCACTACATGCCCCTTGCGGTTACGAATACCGGAGATGCGATGCAAGGTACGGGCAATACCAGCCCGGTTATCATCATCAAAATCGCCGATGTTGTTGACTACCTGTTCAATCTCTTCGGCGGTCACTTCATCGGCGCGGAGGGCGACTTCACCATCTACATAACGAGCGGTGGGCAGACGACCCAAATCCATGACGATTTCTAGAAGGTCGTCCTCTCTACCTGCCTGGCGAATAGCCATTTGAATGGATCCCGGCAATACGGCCAGGAGCGTTTGTAAATCTTCGTGAGCGTGTTTTTGTGAAAGTTCGTGATGTGTTTCTTGTGACATAGTTAAGTGATGCAGTCAGATGAAATGTAAAAAGTCAGAAATGACTTATTACGATTTGCTGTTCGTGGGTTGTTCGTACCGTTGCATTAATGGGCTGGAGTTGGGAACGGTTTTCCCTTTAACCAGGGTAGCTAGATCAGTCTGGACAGCCTGGGCACGGTGAACGGTGTGTTTGACCATCACCGCCTGGTTATTCCAGAAGCGAAAGCCATTGGTTTCCAGACCGTTTTGTAGCCAACTTTGGTAGCGGCGGACACAACAGTATACCGGATGGTCGGGGTGGGGCCGTTTGAGCCGGAGCGCGGCCGCGACGATGGTCTCGATTTTGGTGTCGGCGTTGGGATGAATAAAAAAACGCAACCAGGTAGCCGTAGGGCCATAATGGAGATGGACAAAAGCCGCTAACTCATGCCCTTCGCGGAATACCCAGCTTTCACCCCGATCCAGGGGGGGTAATGGCTCCACCAGTTGTACCATGGGTGGTACAGTATGGGCATACAGGAGTTGGATGTCCCAATCGTCTAGGCTTTGCCGGGGGCGGAATAAATCAGCATGATTACTTTCTCCTGCCTGCTGGCTGATCCAAATATCCTGGCGGGTATAAACAGCAAACCCCGCCTGTCTCAGCCAGATCAGCTCGTCACCGCTTTCGTTTACTTCAGCGATGATACTTTGAACACCACGGCTCCCCAATTCAACAACAAGTTGGTCTAGTAAGTTGAGCCAGAGACCGTCTACTGCGGCCGCGTCTTCAGCCTGAAGCGCTGTCCGCACCATGTGGGCATGAACACCCGCTTCATCCAGGTAGAGTTGGACAAACCCTTCCGCATCCCGTTCTTCAGCTTTCCAGACATACGTGGGGAACTGCCCCCCAACCAACATGCTGGTAATGGCCCCCCGCAAAGGATGGCGGTTGTTGGTTAAGGCAAACTCCGTGTGGAGGGTGACGACCTGGTCGTTTAACCGACGGATCAAAGCCAGATCGCGCAGATCAAAAGGTCTGATCATTTGTGAGAAAGTGTAGCAAGAGGCAGAGGGGAAAGCAATAGCTCTAACGAGGATTTAACGCGGGGCTGGGTCTATATTAGGTCTATATTTGGACTGGAAACTGGCGCTTCCCGCAGTTGTGTTATAATTCACATAGATTGTTGCCAATGACCTTTACCCTGGTCGCATAACTCTTCAAGACCTGTGCCGTAACCAGCCTGTAACACCTATTTGTTACCTGTTATTGACAACGGGTCACTCTCTTTGCAGGAGGTTCTTATGTCATCCCTTCTCCTCACGGTTCGCGAAAGCATGCGTTATCGCGGCCGCAGCGGTCACTATAGTTGGCTGGCCCATCGGGTGTCCGGCCTGGCTATCCTCTTTTTCCTCGTTATGCATGTCTGGGACACCGCCAACGCCCATTTCTACCCGCCGCTGTATGCCTGGTCCCTTGAACTATTCAAATTTCCCCTCTTTGCTCTCGGCGAAATTGGCCTGATGGCGGCCGTGCTTTACCACGCCTTCAACGGCATTCGCATCACCCTGCTCGACTTCAAACCCGAATGGTGGAAACACCAGGCCAAAAGTGCCACCATCTCCTGGGGACTGTTCTTCCTCATCTTTACCCCCATCGGCCTCTTTATGGTTATCGAACTGATTGGTCGTTGCAATGAACTGGCCGCCGAAGGGGCAACTTGTTGGACAATTCCGTCACTCGCCTCTTATTTGCGTTAATTTATGGATGCGTCGTTCGTAGGGTGTCATTTACAGGATTGTTTTGACGCAACACGCAACACGTAACACGAGAGAAATGTTATGACCACTGTCGTGGGAACCGCCAAACACAAAATAACCATTCGCCAGGTACGCGTCCAGGCCAACATGGAACGTTATGCCTACCTCTTCATGCGTATGTCCGGCGTGGCCTTGCTCGTCCTGGCCGTCGGCCACATGCTTATCCAACACGTTCTGAATAGTAGCGGCAATCTAACTCTGGTATTTGTCGCCGAACAATGGAATTCCTGGGGTTGGAAAGCCTATGACATGCTTTTATTAATCTTTGCCGTTGTTCATGGTCTCAATGGCCTGCGTAACGTCCTGGAAGATTTCATCCACAACCCCACCACAACTCGCTGGATTACCCGTTTTCTGGTCGTGTTTTGCATCATTACCATTATTTGGGCGGGCATCGGCATTGCCTCGTTTGACTCCGAAGCGGCTCGTGCGGCCCAAGATGCCTTAAACCAATCACTCGGTCAATAATTTCCCTATTTCGTCTGACGTATTTCGCTTACGCCATACGCACCACGAGAATTCCTTATGCCCCAAGTACACATCCATCAACATGATGCCATTATTGTCGGCGCCGGCGGCGCTGGGCTGATGGCTGCTCTTTATGCCAGCAAGAACGCCAACGTCGCTGTTGTGTCCAAACTGTATCCTACCCGCTCTCACACCGGCGCGGCTCAGGGCGGAATCAGTGCTGCCCTGGGTAATGTAGAGGAAGACCGCTGGGAGTGGCACGCCTTTGATACCGTCAAAGGTTCTGACTACCTGGCCGATCAGGATGCGGTTGATGTGCTTTGTAAAGAAGCCATTGACGCGGTCATTGAACTGGAACACATGGGTCTGCCCTTTGACCGCTTCCCCAACGGCAAAATTTCCCAACGTCGCTTTGGTGGACACACCAATAATGAAACCAAAAAACCCGTGCAACGGGCCTGCCACGCCGCTGACCGCACTGGTCATATGATTTTGCAGACCCTTTATCAGCAGTGCATCAAGAACAAAGTCAACTTTTTTGACGAGTTTCATGTGGTTGACTTAATCCGCGTGGGTGATGCGGTGGCGGGGGTGGTTGCCCTGGAAATTGCCACGGGCGATTTCCATATTTTCCACGGTAAGGCGGTGATGTTTGCTACCGGTGGATGGGGTCGTTGCTGGGAAGTCACCTCTAACGCCCATTCGCTTACCGGTGATGGCGCGGCGATTTGTTTCCGCCAGGGCGTACCGATGGAAGACATGGAGTTTTTCCAATTCCATCCCACCGGGCATTTACAAGCTGGGCATCCTGATTACGGAAGGGGTGCGCGGCGAGGGTGGTATTTTGTTGAATGGGAAGGGTGAGCGTTTCATGGAAAAGTACGCCCCAACCATCAAAGATTTGGCTAGCCGAGATGTGGTCAGCCGGGCTATTTTCCTGGAATTGCGCGATGGCAACGGAGTGAATGGACAGAATTATGTTCATCTGGATGTGACACCGGCCACAGTCAATAAATATTTTGAACTGGCTGGGGAGACGCGCCGCATCACTCGGGAGGATATTGAGCAGAAGTTGCCCGATATTGCTGACTTTACGCGCACATACCTGGGGGTTGATCCGGTGGAAGAGCCGATGCCCATCCAGCCGACGGCCCATTATGCTATGGGCGGTATTCCCACCAATGTGGATGCGCAGGTTTTGGCTGATGCACAGGGGAATGTGATCACCGGGTTGTATGCGGCCGGGGAGGTGGCCTGTGTTTCTGTGCATGGGGCCAACCGGTTGGGCACAAACTCGCTGGTGGACCTGGTGGTGTTTGGTCGCCGGGCGGGGATGCATATTGCCGCCAATGTCGCCAATATGACGTTGCCAGCGTTGCCCAAGGACGCGGCCGCGCCGGTTATCGCCGAATTTGAACGCATCCGCACCAATAAGGGCCAGGCCAAACCCTATGAACTCCGTAACCGGATGCAAAAGACCATGACCGACAACGTCGGTGTTTTCCGTACCGCCGAAAGCATGGTGATGGCGCAAGAAGAGCTAAAACAACTGCGTCAAGAATATATGACCAACATTGCCATTGATGACAAGGGCAGTAAATTCAATACCGACCTGCTCGAAGCCTGGGAGTTGGGTTGTTTGTTGGAGCTGGCTGAAGTAACCGCCTTCTCGGCCCAAAACCGCACCGAAAGCCGGGGCGGTCATGCCCGTGAAGATTATCCCAACCGGGATGATCAGAATTGGCTCAAACACACCTTCTGCCGCAAAGAAGGTGACCGTTTCCATCTGGATTACAAACCTGTCACGATTCTGCGCTATCAGCCGAAGGAGCGCGTCTATTAAGAGACTAAGAGACCAAGAGACTAAGAGACCAACGATATAATCTCTCAGTCTCTCAATCGCTTAGTCTCCTTCTTCAAGGAGAACCTCATGCAAGTACAAATGCGCGTCCGCCGCTATAACCCAGAAAAACAGAGTAAACCCTGGTGGGGCGAATATACGTTACAAAATGTCAATCGCACGGACACCGTACTTGACCTGCTCCATCGGGTGAAGTGGGAAATTGATGGTACGCTGGCCTTGCGTCGTTCTTGTGGGCATGGGGTATGCGGCTCTGATGCCATGCGCATCAATGGCGCGAATGCGCTGGCCTGCAAAACGTTGGTTTCCCGGCTGGCTGACGCAGGCGCACAAACGATCAAGATTCAGGTAGAACCACTCCTGGGTTTGGCCGTGCAGAAGGATTTAATCGTCAACATGGAGCCGTTTTTCGAGCATTATCGCTCAGTATTGCCCTACATGGTCAACAATGATCCCGTACCAGCCGATGGACGGGAACGACTACAATCGCCGGAAGACCGGGCGCGGTTTGATGATACGACCAAATGTATTCTCTGTGCCGCCTGTACCACCTCTTGCCCTAGCTTCTGGGCCAACGATAAATATGTCGGCCCGGCGGCCATTGTCCAGGCCCATCGTTTCATCTTTGACACCCGTGATCAGGCGACGGCTGAACGGCTTCAGGTGGTGGGTGATACGTTTGGCGTATGGCGTTGCCGCACAGCCTTTAACTGCACCAATGCCTGCCCGCGTGACATTGAGGTGACACGGGCGATTGCTGAGGTGAAGGTGGCCCTGACAACGGGCGAGGTGTAGTGGGTTATTGGTGTATTCGTCTATTAGTTATGAGGAGAAGCCGCTTTGTATCACACAAAGCGGCTTTTTTTGTTTCATTGGGGCAAAGTAACGGGATAAAGACGTTGCCAGGGGTAACAATCCAGTTCGATATCGGCGATGGGGTAACACTCACCTACCAATACGTAGAGCGATTCTAACCGGAGTTGGGGATTCTCTGGAGTGAGTAGAATGCCTTCAGCGATCGTCTGTTGGGTGGCCTCAAGTTCTGACACCATATTTTCGGTTAATGAATTGCCTGCTTCATCAACCAGATAGGGTATGAGTTGTGCCAGCGTGCCTATGAAGCGCAGGCGGATGGGTTGATCTTGTGGGTACTGCCTAAACAAACTTGGGTCGGGTAACTCATGGGCCAGGTCGAAAGTGGTTTGGAAACCAACCGTTTGCCACTGCCCATCTCGTTCCACAGCCAGATAATGAGCAGTAAAGAAGGGTTCATCGGTTGATGATGTTACCGGATACCCTACCAGAAAGACACGATCACCTGGCTCTGTGAACGTGGGTGCCAAGGGATTTTCCTGACCGAGAGGCAGACCACCACTGAAGGTGTAGCTGCGGCCGCGTACCCTCAATATTTCACCCTCATCCGTCATTACCTCAAACTTTCCTACATCCACTTCTGTCACAGTGGCAACAATGCCTGTCTGGTAAAAAAGCCGCTCCTCAGCCGACAGGGGAACCGGTTCTAATTGTGGCCAGCGGATGACCAACGTTTCCCCAGTGGCCCAGGCGGTAGGGATGTCCAGAGGCGCGGCCGCGCGGCCGCGCCATATCAAACTTTCCACCATCTGTAGATAAATGGCCGCTTCATCGGGCAAACGTGTGTCGGTGGCATTCTGATAATAGAGACTCACAATGGCACCGGCCTCGCAGAAGAGCAAAAGGGCACTACCGCCACCACCGCCACCTGGCGGCGGACTAAAATGAAAGAAGGCGGGTTGTCCGCTAAAGGTAGCATTGTAAGCAATGTCCATCGTCATCGTCGCTGGTAGTCCGGGGAAAGAACTCTGGTTGGCTCTGACGTTGGCTAACCAGTCGGTGCAGGTGGGTGGGGCTGGGGTGGCGGTAGCGGCGGGAGTGTCAGGGAGTGCGGCCGCGCCCCCCTCAGTTCCACTCGCCTCAGACACGGTACGTCGGCTTAGCCGTATTTGTGAAGCGGTTTCCGGCGAACTGAAAATGATGCCACCCGCACCGCTATTTTGTACTTGCCACGGCTGAGGGTAAGCAATGGTATACACGCCATCACCACTTTGATACCAGGCCCAGCCCGGCAGGAGTGTGGGTAATGGGAGTTCTGGCGGGGTTGTGGGTGACACAGTTGTTATCCTGGTGTGGGTAGGCGCGGCCGCGGACGGGACAAGCACCGTATTTTGAGTCACAGGTATTTCCCCAATGGTAGGCGTAAGGGGGAGCACATCTGGGGTGGCACAAGCCGCTAATAGGCCCAATCCGATCAGGGCAAACAAGGCAAGCAAGATTCGCTTCATCATCTCACCTATATCAGGGCCAGGAACGGTAAAAACCGCTCCTGGCGCAAATCTGTTGTTGTTAGCGCGGCCGCAACACCACCCCCCACTTTTCTCCCACCGTCACCTTCAGCTTACCCTCTGCCACTTCGTACCCGTCCCCACTCAGCAGTTCCACCCAACTTTCCCCACCAGTCGGTAATTCTACGGTATGCGCCCCGCTCATCCGCATTCAAAACGACCAGCACCTCTTCCTCTTCGTACCGCCGGGCAAAAGCAAAGAGGCAACGCGCATCGTCCGTCAGGAGGGTCTGGTAATCCCCCAGGCGCAGGGCGGGCGATTGGCGGCGCAGGCGGATGAGTTGCTGGTAACTGGCAAACAGCGCTTCATCGAAGGTGACTTCATCCGGCGTGGGGCGAGGTGAGCCATCGGGCAGGGTGGTTTCCGGCTCGTAGGCCAGGTCGCGCCAGACCATTGGTTTGCGGCAACAGGGATCATTGGCCCCCCACATGCCAGCCTCGTCACCATAATAAATCATGGGCGCACCCGGGTAGGTCATTTGCATGAGGACCACCAACTTTTGTATTTGTCGCTCAGCCGGTGTTGGCTGGCGCGTGTCATAGGCCGCATTATTCTCTACCTTGTGCCAGTGGCAATCATCCCCCCAGTGGCGATAAGGCAGGTTCCGGTTGACCACGTGAGAAGGCAGCCGTTGTGTATCGTGACTACCAAACAGATTTTGCATCACGTAGGCCACTTCCGTCGGATAAGCGTCGCGCAGGTCGCGTAATTGGGCCTCAAACTGGCTGGCGGTGATACGTCGTGGCTGGCTGATGAAGAAATCGGCGCAGGCATAGGCAAAGTCGTAGTGCATAATGGCGTCAAACTCATCCCCTTGCAGATACGTCCCTTGCTCTTCCAGTGTGCCAATCATCTCCGCCACCAGATACGCTTCGGGGTTGATACTGCGGACGAATTGCCGCCACGCTTTCCAGAAGGGATGGCGCACACAGAAGGCCACATCCAGCCGCCAGCCATCAATGCCATCACGGGGATCGCCATCCCCATCGGGGTCGAGCCAGCGGCGGGTGGCGGCAAACACATAATCACGCGGGCCAGCCACCGTGCCATTTTCATCCTGGCGTATTTCCGGCAAATCGGGCACACCAAACCAGCCTTCGTAGGTGAACGGCTCCCAACGCTGCACCTTGAACCAATCGGCATAAGGCGAGGCCAACCCTTGTGCTACCACGTCGCGGAAGGCCCAACTGTTGATCCCCATGTGGTTAAACACCCCATCGAAGACAATCCGCAGGCCGCGCTCGTGTACCTCAGCGATGAGTTTCAGCATGAGCTTATCGGCGGCTGTCCAGAGCCAGGTGGATGGGTCGGCCGGGTTTTCCTGGGCCATGAGGGCCAGATCGCCTGCCGGATCGGGGCCGAAATACGGGTCAATGTGGTGGTAGGTGGCCCCATCGTATTTGTGGGCGGATGGGGCCATGAAGACGGGGTTGAGGTAGAGCGCTTCGACGCCCAGCTCTTGCAGGTAGTCGAGGGAGTCGAGAATGCCCTGAATGTCGCCGCCGTAGCGCCGCCGCTGGATGTTGTGCCAGAGGTTGAGGCCGGTAGTTTGTTCATAAGGCTGGAGCTTGTACCAGTCGGATGTCCAGGGGTGAACCTGCCAGGGGGGTGTCTGGTTGTGGGGCCAGGAACCGGCGATGCTGTCGAGGGTGGGGTCGTTGTGGGGGTCGCCGTTGCGGAACCGCTCCGGGAAAATTTGATACCAGATGATGCCTTTGGCCCACTGGGGGACGAATTGGGTGGTGTGCATGGGAAATCCTGGGGGAAACAGCGAGATGGGGCGGGACCGCGGATTGGAGTGAAAAAGGTGCAAGGGCAAATTATCGCTGATTTGAGGAGAATGGGGGAATTGAGATGAGGGAGTGGTGAATTTTTTCGCCGCGTCGTTTTCCAGAGGGCGCTACTTGTCAGGGGGGAAGGGGGCATGTTAGAATGCCTTACTATGAGCCGAATTGTTTTTATGGGGACGCCAGAGTTTGCCGTACCCACACTGCTGAAATTAATTGAAACGCAAGAGGTGGTAGGGGTTGTGACGCAGCCGGATCGCCCGGCGGGTCGGGGGCAGGAATTGCGCCCGTCGCCGGTGAAGATCGCGGCCGCGTCCCACCACATCCCCCTCTACCAACCCAAATCGCTCAAGGCCCCGGAATCCATTGAACCCATCCGTGCCTGGAACCCCGATGTGATTGTGGTGGCGGCGTTTGGGCAGATTTTGCGGCCGCATCTCCTCAACCTACCCCCTCATGGCTGCGTCAACGTCCACGCATCCTTACTTCCCCGTTGGCGGGGGGCTTCCCCTATCCACCACGCCATCCTGGCCGGGGATGCCGAAACGGGCATTACGCTGATGCAGATGGATGTGGGGCTGGACACCGGGCCAATGTATGTGCAGAAAGCCACCACCATCGGGCCGGACGACACCGCCGCAACGCTCCATAACCGGCTGGCGGAACTGGGCGCAGGGATGATTGGGGAATACCTGGCTGATATTTTGGCCGGGACGTTGCGGCCGCAACCGCAAAACAGCACATTTATGACCTACGCGCCGTTGATCGAGAAAGAGGCGGGGCAGATTGATTGGGGCAAGACGGCGGTGGAAATTGACCGGCACATCCGGGCGATGACGCCGTGGCCGGGGGCGTATACCTTTTGGGATGGGCAACTGGTGAAGATTTTGCGGGCGCGGCCGCAAACCACCCCCATTCTCTCCGCGGGTGAACCAGGCCAGGTCATGTCCCACGCGGATGGGGCGATGGTGCTAACCGGTGACGGCGGCATCATCCTGGACCAACTCCAGTTAGCCGGGAAAAAGATGATGGAAGCACGAGAATTTGTGCGCGGCCGCGGTGATTTTCTGACGGCGCAATTAAGCCAGGGAAGTTATTAGTTATTGGCTACGCCTAGGCCAGAACGAATAACCAATAACCAATACACCAATAACTAAACCATGAAACTACTCGTTTACGGTGCAGGTGCGGTAGGACGGTATCTGGGTGGCATGTTGGCTCAGGCAGGCAATGATGTCACGCTGATTGTGCGGAAGCCGGAAGGGGCCGCGTTGATTCAGGCGGAAGGGCTGGTGATCAGTGACAATGCAGGGCAGGTGATGTCGCGGCCGCATGTTGTCCCCTCTATACGCCAGGCCATGCTCAACAACAGCACCTACGACGCCATGCTCATCACCATGAAGGCGTACTCCATCAACCAGGCCATTGATGAATTGATCGCCTTTTGCCCCACCCCGCCCCCTCTCATCACTTTGCAGAACGGCATCGGCATTGAGGAGCAGTTCAAACAACAGTTCCCTGAGACGCCTGTGATTGCCGGTTCGGTGACAACCCCGGTCACGCTCAAGAGCGAAAATGAGATAGTCGTGGAGAAAAGCGGCCGCGGTGTCGGGTTAGCGCCCACCGAGCGGAAACAGCCCATGAAACCCTGGCAGCAATTGTTTGCCACAGCGGGTATCAAAACGGTGGTGGTGAAGGATTATAAAAGCCTGAAATGGTCAAAGGTATTGCTGAACATCGTCGGTAATGCCAGTTCTGCCATCCTGAGCCGCCATCCCGGTGTCGTTTACCAGAGTGAGGCGATGTTTGCCGTGGAGATGGCGGCTTTGCGCGAAACCTTAAAGGTGATGGCGCGGCTCAAGATCAAGGTGGTCAATTTGCCTGGCGCACCGGCCGCATGGCTGGCTTTTGCGGTGCAAAACCTGCCCCCTAGTTTGCTCAAACCGATTTTGACGCGGCTGGTCAGCAGCGGCCGCGGCGAGAAAATGCCTTCGTTTGCAGTGGACTTAACGGCGGGCAAAAAACAAAGCGAAGTGCTTTACCACAATGGCGCAGTTGCCAAAATCGGGCGCGAAGCTGGTATCGCCACGCCAGTTAACACCGCCTTTACCGATATTCTTCTCAAAATTGCCCAACAGGAACTGGACTGGCAGGATTACAGTGGCAACGTCAAACAACTG
>JADJUV010000072.1 GCA_016716885.1 Candidatus Trichofilum aggregatum
TGGCGAAAACAGTAAATGATTATTTGAAACTGCCCTACACGATTGAGATTTTCCGTGATGAGACGGATGATACGTCAGGTTGGGTGGCGCGGGTGGTGGGTGCCCGGTTGTATGACGCAGGGTGATTCATTCGCGGAACTGGCGGAGATGCTGGATGATGCGCTACGTACCTGGATCGAGACAGCCCTGACCGATGGCGACCCCATCCTGGTTGAGGTTTCTGGTAGGGGTGGGACAGGCGGGCAACCGTCTTGGTCAAGCGGTTTAAGGTAGTTCCCGCCTGTCTCACCCTCTTATGGCCCAAACCGGGCGAGACAGGTGGGAAGCGAAATCGCCCGTTTGACCTGAATCTGGCCCACCTGTCCCGCCCCTACGTATAATTCACCCCATAAAGAGAATGGCTAAATGGATGAACAACAATGACGACGAATGGAATGGGAACGCGGCCGCTACCTAATAGCTGGATTGAGGTGACTGTTGATGAATGTATAACAATCATCGATTATAGAGGACGAACACCCCCTTATGTTGAAGAGGGTATTCCACATTTACGGTCTTCAAACATTCGAAATGGAGAAGTTAAATGGGAAGGCTTGAAATTTGTTACTGATGCCACTTATCAAAAATATATGACAAGAGGAATTCCTCAACAGGGTGATGCGCTTTGCACTGAAGCACCGCTGGGAGAAGTGGCCCCTATCCCTAAGAATATTCGATTTTCTCTGGCTCAAAGAATAATGATTCTGCGACCTAACAAGAAGTTGCTAGATCATAAGTTTTTGATGTTTCAAATCATGAGCCAAAGGTTTCAAAATGGTATCAAAGCAAGAGAGTCAGGAACGGTTGTTGCGGGAATCTCTTCGAGGAATTTTCGGTCTACACCGATTTATCTTCCGCCCCTTCTAGAACAAGAGCGCATTGTGGCGGAAATTGAGAAGCAGTTTACCCGGCTGGATCAGGCGGTGGTGTCGTTGCGCCGCCTGCAAACGAACCTGTCCCGCTACAAAGCCTCATCGTTTGTGAAAAGAATTTCGCCGCAGATTGCAGATAATTACCGGCGGACATGCCTTCAAGGTGGAGAAGTGCTCATAACTGTTCGAGGAACACTAGGGGGCATTGTTGTTGTTCCAGAGGAATGTAAAGGTTACAACATTTCGCGTGAAGTCGCAATGATCGCTTTGGTAAATCCTCAAATTGGGCCAGCAATTCAATATTTTGTGGCTGCACAACCGATTCAGAATTGGCTGAATCGGCGTACACGCGGAATTGCTTATACTGGAATCAATATTGAGACCTTAAAGCAAATGCCAGTTCCACTTCCACCCCTCGCCGAACAACACCGCATCGTCGCTGAGGTGGAGCGGCGGCTGTCCGTCATCACCGCCACCGAGCAAGCCATCACCACCAACCTGGCCCGTGCCGAACGCCTGCGCCAATCCATCCTGCACCGCGCCTTCACCGGCCAGCTTGTGTAGCTGTAGGGCGATTTTGTAAATCGCCCAGCACGGACGATTTACAAAATCGTCCTACAATCTTGGAGAAAATCAGGTGGAGCGGCGGCTGTCCGTCATCACCGCCACCGAGCAAGCCATCACCACCAACCTGGCTCGTGCCAACCGCCTGCGTCAATCCATCCTGCACCGCGCCTTCACCGGCCAACTTGTTACAGAAAATAAGAATTGAGAGTACGACACAAAGCTATTGTTCCATTTAAAATCGTTAAGGAAAGCGGCAATGTACAAAGAAGAGGAGAATGACTTAAGAAAGTTACAGCAACAAATGGTTGAGACTTTCGATATGGATGAGCTTCGGACGCTTTTCTTCACTCTTGCGGTGAACTGGGATGAAATTCCGGGTCGTCGAATTTCTTCTCGTATCCGCGAACTAATCATATATCTGGGTAATAGGGGGAGATTAACGGAATTGAGAGACTTATTGGTGAAGGAACGGCCTCAAGAAACCTGGCCTGATGTACCTGCCGTACCTCACCATCAACCAAAGGCTGTAGGGGTTGCTTTTCCCGAACTACCTTTTTACAAACAATCGTGGTTTACTGGCCTTAGTGCTACCCTGGTTTTGATAGGTATATTTGCCTTACTAATTTTTCAATTTCAACTCCCCCAACAGATCATAAACCATTTGATTCTCCCATTCCCCCCTGCAAAAGAAGGTGAAGCTCTCATCATTATCGCCACCTTCCATCATTCCGAAGGCGTTGTTGATGTTGCTGCTCACGATGAAATCCGTCGCGCTATCCAAGAACACATCAATAAACTCAACCTGGAAAACGTACGCGTTGCTGTTGAACCCACCGTAATCGAATCTATCAACCGTAAGCAAGCAGAAGCTTTAGGCAACCGATACAATGCTACCCTCATCATCTGGGGCTCAGACACTGGGATCCGACTTGAAATCAACTTCCTCAATATTAAAGAACCAGACTTTGACGCTGCCAATGCAAACATTTCAGAAACGGCTAAGACTCAATTGGCAAATCCGGAAGCATACAGTCAATTTGTTATTAACGAACTGCCGGGGCAATTAACCTATCTCTCTTTATTTGCTTTAGGGCAAACGGAGTATAGTCAGGAAAATTACGGACAAGCAATTAAGCTGATTGAAACGGCCGTGGCTGCCCTCCCCAACTTGACCGAAATGGATAGATATTCCTTAGAGTTAGAGGCTGCCTATTTTCGTTTGGGCTGGCTTTATCAAGTCATCGGTCAACTGCCAGCGGCTTTCGACCAGGCCATTGCCCTCAGCCGGGGAATTGGCCGAGCGTTCAACAATCGCGGCCTCGAATGCCTGTCGGCGAGGGAGATTATGCGCAGGCCATCACTGATTTTGACCAGGCCATTGCCCTCAACCCGGAATATGCCGCAGCGTTCTACAATCGCGGCAATGCTTACGCCGACCAGGGAGATTATGCGCAGGCCATCACTGATTATGACCAGGCCATTGCCCTCACCCGGAATATGCCGCAGTGTTCAATAATCGCGGCAATGCTTACGCCGTCCAGGGAGATTATGCACAGGCTATCGCTGATTATGACCAGGCCATTGCCCTCAACCGGGAATTTGCCGAAGCGTTCAACAATCGCGGCAATGCTTACGCCGACCAGGGAGATTATGCGCAGGCTATCGCTGATTTTGACCAGGCCATTGCCCTCAACCCGGAATATGCCGCAGCGTTCAACAATCGCGGCCTTGCCCACGCCAACAGGGAGAGTATGCGCAGGCCATCACTGATTATGACCAGGCCATTGCCCTCAACCCGGAATTTGCCGAAGCGTTCAACAATCGCGGCTTTGCTTACCGAAATCTGGGAGATTATGCACAGGCCATCACTGATTATGACCAGGCCATTGCCCTCAACCCGGAATTTGCCGAAGCGTTCATCAATCGCGGCGCTGCTTACGCTGCCCAGGGAGATTATGCGCAGGCCATCACTGATTATGACCAGGCCATTGCCCTCAACCCGGAAATTGCCGAAGCGTTCTACAATCGCGGCATTGCTTACGCCGACCAGGGAGATTATGCACAGGCCATCACTGATTTTGACCAGGCCATTGCCTTCAACCCGGAAGATGCCGCACCCTATTTAAATAGAGCGCTTGCTTTGCTGGAATTAGGGCAAAATGCTGAGGCTCTAATTGATCTGAGGACTTATCTCGATCTCAATTCACAATCACCTCAACGAGAAGCAATTGAAAATCGCATAAATGAATTAGAAGCCGAATTGGAGAATTGAAGTCTATGTCCACCCAATCATCCGCCATCGTGCAACGCCTCTGGAACTACTGCACCGTCCTGCGTGACGATGGCCTCTCCTACGGCGATTACGTCGAACAACTGACCTATCTGCTCTTCCTCAAAATGGACGACGAACGGCGGCGCATCGGTGATCCGTCCACCATTCCTGATAGTTACAGTTGGGCCAGCCTGGTCACGCTGGATGGCAACGACCTGGAAGGGCATTACCGCGACATCTTGACCCAACTGGGGCAGGGGCGCGGCCTCATCCCCACCATCTTTCGCAAGGCCCAAAACCGCATCCAGGACCCGGCCAAACTCAAACGGCTGGTGAGTCTCATTGACGGCGAAAATTGGAGCCGCCTCAATGTGGATGTGAAGGCGGAGATTTACGAAGGGCTGTTGGAGAAGAACGCCCAGGATGTGAAGTCGGGGGCGGGGCAATATTTTACGCCGCGGCCGCTGATTCAGGCTATCGTAGACGTGATGCAACCCAAACCAGGGCACACCCTCAGCGACCCGGCTTGTGGCACGGGCGGTTTTCTGCTGGCGGCCTACGATTATGTGAGCCAACGCCACACCCTCGACCGCGACCAATGGCTCCATCTGCGCCACGACGCCCTGCACGGTTGGGAAATCGTAGACAACACCGCCCGGCTGTGCGTCATGAACCTGTACCTGCACGGCATCGGCCATAACCGCGACCAAAGCCCCATCCACGTAGATGACGCCCTGGCCAACAAACCAGCCATTACCTACGACATGGTGCTGACCAATCCCCCCTTCGGCAAAAAATCCAGCGTCACCTTCATCACCGAAGAAGGGGAAGTCAAACGGGAAGCGCAAACGGTCGTGCGTGATGATTTCTGGACATCCACCAGCAACAAACAGCTTAACTTCGTCCAGCACGTGCATAAACTGCTCAAACAACACGGCAAAGCCGCCGTTGTTGTGCCCGATAATGTGCTGTTTGAAGGGGGCGCGGGCGAAACGGTGCGGCGCAAACTGTTGCAAGAGAGCGATTTACACACCATCTTGCGCCTGCCCACCGGCATCTTCTACGCTCAAGGGGTCAAGGCCAACGTGCTTTTCTTTGACCGCAAACCGGGCCGGGAAAAAGCCTGGACCGACACCATCTGGTTCTACGACTACCGCACCAACGTCCATCACACCCTCAAACAAGACCCGCTGGCCCGCCCCGACCTGGATGAGTTTGTGGCCTGTTTCAACCCGGCCAACCGGCACGAACGCACCGCCACCTGGAGCGAGACCCACCCGGATGGTCGCTGGCGGGCTTACCGGTATGAAGAGATCATGGCTCGTGACAAGGTCAACCTGGACATCTTCTGGTTGCGGGATGAGTCACTGGAAGACAGCGACAATCTGCCCGACCCGGATGTGATTGCCGTAGAAATTGTGGAAGATTTGCAAGCTGCCCTGGAGCAGTTCCGCCTGATCGCTGAGGATTTAGGGGAGCCAGTTATGGGTTAGGCGGGTTGGTCAACAAAACGCGGCCGCGACCGGGAAACGGATTGCGCCGCGACGCTAGTCGCATCTCCCTGGCAGGTGTGGCGTGAGATAGATTTGCCGTTGATGGGGCGGGCTTTGTTGATGGGGCGGTGTTTGCGTTTACCGTCAGCATGGGGGAGTTTGGGGCCACCAGCTTTATCATCTGGCCCGACAGCAATTTTCTAACTATTCCCGTTGCTATCGTACGGTATCTGAGCCAGCCCGGTGCGCTCAACATTGGGCAGGCGGTGGACATGAGTACCATCTTGCTTCTCGTCTGCGCCACCGGCTTCATCACCATTAAACGGTTCCGTTATGCGGATATTGGGGAATTCTAAACTGTTTGTGTAACGTTTGCTTGAGCGGCGCATGCGGGCGATTGAATTTAAAAGAGTTGCTCATTGCGCGTCCGCTGCATGCCGTTGTTAGGTACGCCTTGGTAGCTGCTTTTAATCAAAATCAGTCGGCCATTCAGGGTGATTTTGTGGTCAAAGAAATGCCTGATCTGGTTCGGCGTCACCCGAGAGCGATAACTCAGGCAACTCATCTAGAGCGAAAAATCCTATCTCACTCGTCTCCAGACTAATCCTTGCCTCTCCGCCGACCAGTTCACAAAGAATAAAAGAGCTTGTAGACGTGGTAAAGAAAATTCGGTACGTGATCGTGCTTACTCCTGTCGTAGACGGCCAACATCTTCACGGGGCTGGTCTCGTACCCATTCCTCACGCACCTCTCGCGACGGATTCTTTGGCGGACTCATTCCATCAGCCCATCCACCGGAGCGTCCATCCGCCGTCACCCACCTCTCCCGACTAATAGTATCTTGCCCCGAAGACTACTCCACGGACGTCAACCTTTGGAGTAGCATATCCGCTCTCCCGCTCAAAAGCTCAAGCAGTGACCATTTATCACACCGCCAGCGGACATCATCTCATTGCGATCTCACGAATACGCTCATACCTTTCTTGGTCAAGTGGCTCCCCGAAGGATAAGCGGGCCCGATTTGAGCAATGGCCCTAACTCCTTGCCCACTGTAGCCATTTGGGTTCCAGATCATCATCTACGGCCTCAAGTAGAAACACCTAACGGTGAAATTAAGCGGCGCGTGGCGCGTCCGCTTGAATGAATGGTTAGGCAAAGCTGTGCCTGTCCTCTCCAACGCTACTCTGTTTTATCCGGACGCACGATCAATAACGTGAAAATTCCAGTAACGATGATCAAGCCTGTGTTGATCGCCCAATGGCTTAAAAAGAGGCTACTTTCCAGGGTCCTGCGAAAGCAACGCAATGCCAGCGGCTGCGGCCGCGTCAGAGTTCCTACGAGTTCCCGTAGTTCCTATGAGTTCCTACCTATCAGGCGGCTAACTTCCGCAACACCGTATGCAAAATCCCCCCGTTGCGGTAGTAATCCACTTCCACCGGGGTATCAATCCGGCACAACGTAGCAAAAATCGTCTCCTTGCCATCCGCATGAACCGCCTTCACCAATACTTCCTGAAGCGGCTTGAGATCATCCGCCACATTGATCGTCGAGAACGTCTCCGACCCATCCAGGCCGTAAGTTTCCAGCGATTCGCCCGCTTTGAACTGCAAGGCAGAACCCCATCCCCACCAGATTACTGCGGTGGATGCGTTCGTAACTCTTGGCGATGACCACTTTTACCCCAACAGCAAAACCCCTTGGCCGCCCAGTCGCGGGAGCTACCCATGCCATAATCGTTACCGGCAAAGATAAACAGCGGTGTGCCATCGGCCTTGTAACGGAGCGAGGCATCGTAAATGGTGGTGACTTCCCCGGTGGGCAGGTAGGTTGTCCAGCCCCCCTCGGTGCCGGGGGCCATCTGGTTGCGGAAACGGATGTTGGCAAAGGTTCCCCGTGTCATCACCCGGTCGTTGCCCCGCCGCGAGCCGTAGGAGTTGAAATCGTTGTATTGAACATCGTGATCAAGCAGGTACGCGGCCGCGGGACTATTCTTAGCAATAGAACCGGCTGGGGAGATGTGGTCGGTGGTGATGGAGTCGCCACATTTGACCAGGACGCGGCCGCGTTCGATATTGCTGATGGGTTGCACATCCAGGGTCAGATCCGTGAAAAACGGCGGTTCCTGAATATAGGTCGAAGCAGCATCCCAATCATACAGTTCGCCACCACTGGTGGGGATGGCGTTCCAGGTTTCGTTGGCCGTGTAGGTGTTGCCATACTGCTTCAAGAACATCTCTGGGTGGAGTGAACTGAGGACTGTCTGCTTTACTTCCTCGTTGGTCGGCCAGATGTCGCGCAGATAAACCGGGCCATTCGTGCCCTCGCCAATGGGATCATTTATCAGATCGAGGTTGGTGGTTCCGGCCAGGGCATAGGCCACCACCAACGGCGGCGAGGCCAGGTAATTGGCCCGTGTTTTGGCATGAACCCGCCCCTCAAAATTGCGGTTGCCACTCAGCACCGATACCGCCACCAGGTTGCCCTCGTCAATGGCACTCACGACCGGCTCTGGCAACGGCCCGGAGTTGCCGATGCAGGTGGTGCAACCATAACCGACAATGTGGAAACCGAGTTGCTCCAGGTAGGGTAACAAGCCCGAATGGGTCAAATAATCGTTGACCACTTTGGAGCCAGGGGCCAGGCTGGTTTTGACATACGGTTTGACCGTCAGCCCGGCCTCGACCGCTTTCTTAGCCACCAGTCCCGCGCCAATCATGACACTGGGGTTGCTGGTGTTGGTGCAACTGGTGATGGCGGCAATCACCACCGCCCCATGCCCAATGGACACATCCGTGCCATTGCTGACGACCCCGGTATTGCCCAGGGTGTCGGTGCTCAGACCAAACCCCCCTTTCTCTACCGGAGATTGTAGGGCCTGTTGGAATGTGCCTTTCATATCGGCGAGAGGGACACGATCTTGCGGCCGCTTGGGGCCAGCCAGACTGGGTACAACACTGGTCAAATCCAGTTCCAGCGTATCCGTAAACGCCGGATCAGGCTGGCTGGCGTCATAAAACAGCCCTTGCGCCTTACAGTAACGTTCTACCGTTTGCACCAGGGCTTCGTCTCGCCCGGTGCGGCGCATATACGCCAGTGTCTCTTCATCTACCGGGAAGAAGCCGATGGTGGCCCCATATTCCGGGGCCATGTTGGCGATGGTGGCCCGGTCAGGCAGGCTCATGTGGCGGATGCCATCACCGTAGAACTCGACAAATTATTGACCACCCTTTGCGGCGTAACATTTGGGTTACGGTTAGTACCAGATCGGTGGCGGTAGCCCCTTCTGGCAGAGCACCCGTCAGCTTAAAGCCAACCACCTCTGGGGTGAGCATATACACTGGCTGACCCAGCATCACTGCTTCGGCTTCGATGCCGCCTGCGCCCCAGCCGACGACCCCCCGGCCGTTAATCATGGTGGTGTGGGAATCGGTTCCCACCAGCGTATCGGGGAAGAGAACCTGTTCATCCCCTTCCATTTTGCTCATCACCACGCTGGCCAGATATTCCAGGTTGACCTGATGCACAATGCCCGTCGCTGGCGGCACGACGCTGAAATTATCGAAGGCGTCTTGACCCCATTTGAGGAACTCATATCGTTCCCGATTGCGCTCAAATTCTCGTGCGGCGTTGAACATGAGGGCATACGCCGAGCCAAATTGGTCTACCTGCACGGAATGGTCAATCACCAGGTCAACGGGTACCAGCGGGTTGATTTTCTTGGGGTCGCCGCCTAACCGGGCCAAAGCTGAACGCATCGCCGCCAGGTCTACCACGGCGGGCACACCGGTGAAGTCTTGCAAAATGACGCGGGCTGGGGTGAAAGCGATTTCCACCGGTTCTGGCGTTTCGGCGTTCCAATGGGCCATACGAACGACATCTTCAGGGTTAATGATGTAGTTGTCACAGTTACGGAGCAGGGCTTCAAGCAGGACTTTGATGGAGTAAGGCAGACGGTCAATATGGCCGATGCCATCCTCGGTTAGCTTACCCAGGCGGTAATAAACCTGGTTGGCGCTACCGGGCAAACGAGTCCGCGCCCTGAAATGGTCTAAGTTTTGGGTCATTCTGTCACCTCGTGAATTGTAGAGCTAGAGCGTGCGCTAGGAGCTAGAGGAAGAGCGAGCGCCAGAGGTTCTTTTCCTCTAGCTCTAGTCCTAGCTGAGTTGTGGTTTATATCCAGATGAGAGGATTATAACGCATGTGTGGGGAGTAAGGCACGGAAGGGGGAAAATCATTGGGGCCGTTTTTCGCGGACAACGCCCGCGAAAAACGGTCTCCAAAAGCTCCCCACGGAGGTTAGGGGGTGGGGTAAAACCCGATTACGCAATTACCCTGCGGGTTCGTTTAATTATTGTGAGAGAGCCTGGAACTATGGTATCTTTAGAGGGCGTTTTCCTGCGTTTCTCCCACAACTAAATGATGATGGGTATGGTTGTTTGCCACCTCTGATCTTAATTCGCCAAGGAGTGTGACCCATGAGTGATTTCGATGAAGAATTAGATGGTATCGATCCCAAAGAAAAGCTTTTCTACAATGGTATTGATGGTCGTACCGGCAACTATTTGTTTGATCCGGTTTCAGCCGAAGATTTGCTAACGTGGCTCAGGGACGAGATCGATCAGAGTCACCTGGAAGAATTACAGGATCGAGCCAGTAATCAAGCTCATTACGGCACGATTGAAGGCATTGACCAGAAGAAAGTTGAAGAAGCGGGTTGGGGGATTATTTTTGCTAACGGGGATGAGCGAGCTGAAGCCATTAAGGAAGCCCTTTCGCCTCTTTTGGCGCATCGCAAGAAACAGGCCCAATCGGTTGATGAACGGCGCTACAAAGAATATACCAATGTGGCCGCTTATCGCCCCGGCAAAGAAGGTAAACAGGAGTTCCTGGCCCGGCATGGGGCCGCTCCTGGCCCGGCCAACCCGGACAAAGTTCCCTATTACTTACTTATCGCGGGTGATCCCAAAACCATCCCTTACCGGTTCCAATATCAACTGGATGTGCAATATGCCGTAGGCCGCATCTGGTTTGACACCATTGACGAATACGCTCAATATGCTCAAAGCGTGGTGGATGCGGAGACAAAAAAGCTGGCCTTACCGCGCCGGGGGGCTTTTTGGGGGGTTAATACCAAGGGGGATCGGGCCACGGAGTTAAGTTCTGAACATCTCATAGCCCCTTTGCATGAGTGGGCCACCGGCGATCAGCCATCTTGGGCTTTTGATACCTACGCGGGGCCAGGTAAAGCCACCAAGAGTCAATTGGCCGCCTTGTTGGGTGGGGGGGAAACACCGGCTTTCCTCTTCTCGGCTTCTCATGGGATGGGTTTCCCCAAAGATGATCCGTTGCAGTTGCCACACCAGGGGGCGTTGTTGTGCCAGGATTGGCCGGGTCCAGGTAAAGGCATTGAGCGGGATCATTATTTCTCTGGTGAAGACCTGGATAGTTCATTGAATTTGTTGGGGCTGATTGCCTTTTTCTTTGCCTGTTATGGCGGTGGTACCCCAGAATTTGATGAATTTTACAAGATTGCCAACAAAAACCGGGCCGCAGTGGCCCCTCATCCGTTTGTGGCGAACTTGCCCCGGCAACTGCTAAACCGGCCAAAGGGTGGGGCGTTGGCGGTGCTGGGACACGTGGAACGGGCCTGGGGTTATTCGTTTATGTGGGAACGGGCGGGCCGTTCTATAGATTCCTTCCAAAGCGTCCTGAAGCGGTTACTGGAAGGACATCCCGTTGGCTCGGCGATTGAGCCGTTTAATGAACGGTATGCGGAAATGGCCTCTGATTTGTCGGTGGAGTTAGAGGATGTGGATGCGGGTGCACCACCCAATGTGCGTAAACTGGCGACGATGTGGACATCGAGTAATGATGCGCGGGGTTGGGCGGTGATTGGTGATCCGGCGGTGAAGTTGATGGTGGCGGAAGCGGGCGCGGCCGCAACCACCGAACGTCCCACGATTAGTGCCGTCACACCCCAAAAGTCCTCGTCAGGTGAAAGAGGGGGGTGTCCCTGCGTCATCAGGGTTTGTGGCCTCACTCCAGGAGTTTGGCACCCGTTTGGGCAATACGTTGAAAGACGCGGCCGCAGACGTGAGTAGCCTGGAAGTTCGCACCTTTGTCAGTGATGATGTCAAAGGAGCCGGAACCAAATATAACCGCAACAACGCCGATCCGTTTGGGGATACCGCTTCCTTACGAGCCATGACCCATATCAGCCTGGATGGAGATATGGATGTGCTGATTCCGCGCCGTGCCAGCGAAATTGATGACCAACTGTGGCAAATCCACAAAGATATGGTGGAGCAGGCCCTGGAACATCGCGCCCGGATGATTGAACTGCTGACCAGCGCGGCGCGAGCCTGGTTAATCCCATCAAGTAGGATTTACGATTGAATCGTAAATTGTCAATCTACAATCGTAAATTGATCCATGTCTGAACCTGTCTTTGAACTCGTTGGTCTGGCCGAAACAGAAGACAGCCCGGTATTGTTGGGGTTGTGGTCCGCGGCCGCGCCTGACCCGATCTCCTTTTCCGTTGCCGAGACAGAACCGCCTGTGCCTGTCTGGCGGGTCAACATTCCTGATGACGATGATCTGGCTGAGCAATGGTTGACGGAGGGGGAAAACCGGCTGGCGGCGGCCAAAACCAAGCTGGCCAATGTAACCCCTCGTCTGGACCATCTCATCGCCATGTCGCCTGCACTAGGAGCGACCTCATTTGATACGACGGTAGCGGCCTTGCCCCAGGCGGAACAAAATTTGTTGATAGATAGTTAGGCTGCCCCCAGCTTTGGGTTGACCGATGATGTGGGGGCGGTGTTGGAGAAGTTACGGCAGGCGGTGAAACAGTACGCGGCCGCGGAGACAGCCCATCAGGGGCAAGTGTTAGGTCACACGACCTTTGGTTGGTTGGGGGATGTGGATACGGTGTGGGCCACGGCATCAAGCAAACGACAGGTCAACATGCATCGGCGCACGGTGCGCCTGGCCCTGGCCTCCAAGGATACGACCATCCGGCTCCTGTTTCTGACAGTGCAGAGCGCGGCCAAAACAACGGCTTCATTGGCGGGGGGTGGCATTACGGCCGCGGCCGCGGTTCCCATCGCCTGGAATTATATTCGGCAGGTGTTAGCCGAATTAGGGGAGCTGGAAGCCATCAAAAAAGAAAGCTAAAACCTAAAACCAAGGAGAGTAATCATGGACATAGAAACTGCTTTGAACAAAATCGCGGGCAAGTTGGTGGAATATGTAGAAGACGCCGCCACCTTGTCGGTTGTTACCCAATCCGTAGATGTCGGCAAAACGGTAGATTTCAAACAGGCCAAGCCCGTCGCCAGCACGGTCATTAAAATAGATGGGGATAGCACCACCATCGTGCCTGTACGTGCCACGGATAGTGGCGAGGAGATTGACAATGCCATGTTCAGTTTGCATGGTCAAAATGTCTCTCTGGCTATCCAATACCGCCAAAACATCCTCAACGCCCTCATTGCCGCGTTGCCTACTTCCCGCCGCTAAATTTCAGAACCCCCTGCCCTTCGTTTGTAGTGACCGCTTTGGCGGGCGAAGCGCAACCGGCTAAAGCCGTCACTACGAACAATGCCAATCCTGATTCTTCGTTTGTAGTGACCGTTTGGCGGGCTAGTCACAGCCGGCTAAAGCCGTTACTACGAACAATGCCTGACTCCCTTCTTCGTTTGTAGTGACCGCTTTGAAGCGCTCAACGGCTAAAGAGCCGCTAAAGCCGCTCACTTTTTTTTGTAGCCGAACAAAGCACAAGGCCAATACCTGACTCACCTTCTTTCTCTATGACTTCTTCACAATGGCGATGGTTAGCTCTTTTCACCTGGATGGGGCTGATCTTTTGGGTATCTGGCACACCAGCGAATGAGATTCCCACATTTGGTCTGGTGGATTTTGTGGTGAAAAAGGGGGGGCACGCGCTGGCTTATGCCATTTTGGCCGTGCTGGCGCGACGGGCCACAGGGAATGTTTGGCAAGCGGTGGTGATTACGGTGTTGTATGCCATCAGCGATGAAACCCATCAACTTTTTGTGGCTGGGCGGAACGGGCAACCGTTGGATGTGCTGATTGATACGGTGGGGGGATTGGTGGGGTTGTGGGGTTATAGGCGGTGGGAGAAACGGGGGTGAGTTTCAGTTTCAGGTTTCAAGTTTCAGGTTTCAAGTTGGGGAGAATCGGTGAGGCGGCGGATTTCGATGGGGCCGAAGAGGGTTTCTTGGTGTGCGGTTAGCTCGCGCCGTTTCATGAGTTCCAACACGGCCAACAGCGTGATAGAGATTTCCACTCGTGAGGTTTCTCGGGAAAGAACCTGATTAAAGGCAATGGGCGACTGTTGGCTGATGACGCGCAGATAGGTGCGGTAGCCTTGTAACTCACGTTGATGGAGGGCCGCGGCCGCTACCTTAAAGCGACGGTACTGTTTCAGTTGACGAATCAACGCTTCTGCCGGGTCTTCCTCTTCTTCTCCTTCAATCAGCACCGGGGTTTGGGGCAACAAAGCCCGGCTCTTAATCAACACCAACCGCGCCCCAATCACCAAAAAATCCATCAACTCATCAATACGCTCTTGCTTCATCTGCTCAATCTGGGCCAGATATTGCTCGGTTACCCGGGCTAAAGAGATAGCCGTAATATCCAACTCATTCCGCTCAATGAGATGAAGCAATAAATCGAGGGGGCCATTGAACACGGGTAGTTCAATCTGGTATTGGCTTTTGCTCATGGCGGTGTTACCCCCCGGCGCTGAGAATGGCATAAAGGGCGATCAGCGTGAGAAAAAGGATCACGGCCCCAAAGGTGATGGTGAGCATGGTGCGTTGACGAGCGCGTTCTTTGACCAGATGACGTTTTAATTCTTCGATGCGTAAACGCTCTATTTCCATCAGGTCAGCCATACGTTTGCGTGAGGATTCCTCTTCCTGTTGTTTCATGCGGGCAATTTCCCGGCGGCGGTGCTCTTGATTTTCCTGAGTCGTTTCTTTGTACCGTTGGGTTACCACATCCAAAATGTCCATCGCCTGACCGCACTTATGGCAATATTCGTCACCGGCCCAGTTGGCGGTATGACAGCGGCCGCAAACCCGGCTTAAGGTTGTGCCACAGCGGCCGCAAAACGATGTTTCTTTGCGGTGATAGGTCTGGCATTTGGGGCAGAGGTGGCCTTGCAAGAGAAATTGGCTGTTACATGCCTCACAGGCGATGGTCTGCCCATGCCCTTGTAACTGAATGGGCGTTTGGCAGTTGGGGCAACGGATTTCTTGCAGAATGTCGTCATCGGTCATGGGAACCTCGGGAGCGGAGACTGGAGATTGAGAGACTGGGAGACTGAGAGATTGGTTATGGTTCGTTGCTCACAATTTGTTCGCGGGGGAACATGATGCAATAGACGAAACCATTCATCTCAATAAGCTCCTGGGTCTCATACCGCTGGCCGATCATTTGTAGGACGGGCCAGGGGTAAAATTGGGAGCGCAAAATTACCGTATCAAATGCCTGCTGATCCAGGGCGTCTAACATTTCGGTCAAGTCTATCAGATTATTTTCAAACAGGTTTAGGATATAAGGTGGATTGGTCAGTACATCCCGATTGGTATAGAAGTTAAAACCGGCATCTTCACTGAAGGATGGCGTATCGGTGGCGGCCACAAGAGCGGCAATAGCCTGTCCGGCTTCAGCGTCTTGTTGGGTGGGGGGCACACCCAGCAGAGAAACCCCGGCTGAGTCTACGTAATAAACACGCTCTAGCGGGCGAGGGGCGGAACAGCCCGTCTGCGGCGCAATCTCCACATAAGTCGGTTTGCCCACCGCGGCCGCGACGCCGCGCAAAAATGGGGTGTGTGTGGGCATGTGGAAAACCCGCTCCGCCTGGAACAAGTAAAGCAAGGCCACCAGAGCCAACATCAGGGGATACACCATGGGACGAACTACCCCCAGTTTGCTCGCGGCCAACGGCTCGCGGCTCGCCGCCCCTTCCGTCCAGGTGAGCCAACGATGAAAGGCGATGCCACTCGTGAGGCACGCGGCCGCGACCGCCGTGGCGTAATACGATTCACCCGCCCCCCATTTGCCCGCAGTCAACCCGTTCAGGGTCGCCAATACAAACCAGATGCTGTAAATGGAGAGCCGTTCAAAATAAAGCTGGTAAAGGGCAAACAGGGCCGAAACAATGACGATGACCAGGTGCAGGTTGACAAATTGGCGCAAAATGGCAATGGTTTGTCCCGGCACGAAGCGGTTAATGTTAGAGGCCACCGTGCTAATGAACCAATAGCCATCTGTGACCCAATTGAGAAGCAGAAAAACCAGCCCGGTGGCTAGGGCAAAACCAATGGCCCAGATGATGGCCCGTTTCCATTGGCGCAGGAAGAGGAAGATGAACGCGGCCGCGATGGTGGCATAGGCCAGTTGTTTGGTGTAACCGGCCAGCAAGAGCAACACCATGCCGACTAACCAGGCGCGATTCAGGTTGCGGCCGCGGTGCTCCTCTTTGTCCACCGTCACCGCCAGCCAGACCACGGCCACCGTCTCAAACATCACCATAAACATGTGCTGACGAAACAGAGGGCCGACATGGTACACATAGTTTGAGGCCAAAAAAGCCAGCCCACTAATAACTGCCAGCCACCACCGTTTACTTTCTCGTTGCACGGCATACCCAATCGCGGCCGCGGTTATCAGCGTGCCCACATAAGAAACCAGCCGCCCGGTCCAATATTGGGGGCCAAACAGCAAAACCAGGGGCAAAATAACGAGGTGAAAAACGGGGGCATAGTTGGTGGAGAAAAACGGGTAAGTCCCCGTATCCCGATAAGGTGTTTCCCCCAGGCTATACCAGACCACATTCATCAACTCGAACCCTTCCCCTTGTTCATAATCAAAGGGAAAACGGAACAGAGCCGAGGCATAGATGTTGTAAACAACGAAATACCAGCCAAAGGCCAGCACCGCCAACCCCACAAGCCCATAAGCCAACCAATGAATCCAGGATCGTTTCATAAAAATCTGTTCCCTACAAGACCGTACACTTTCTCTGAAAATGGGTGCGTGGATTAACACGAATGAGTCATGAAAGAAGCCACGAATTGCCCGAATTAGCACGAATTTCTCTTTGGTGCCTTTGCACCTTTGCACCTTTGCGCGGTTTTTCCATAAACCCACAGATTAAGAAAAATCGGCGTGACTCGGTGAAATGTGCGATAAAAATTTTTCTCGGCTATAGCCTACATCATCATCAGGCTGGGCGGTTGCCACCGGGCAAGAGGGTAAGGCCCAACAAGGTTATCAACCCTGCGATGATAAGGCCCAGGCGTTGCATAGGGCCAATGCCTCCGTAATTGCCCACTCGTACCACATCAATGGCTAACAAACCTAATATTCCCAGGATACCTATCGTCATACAAATGAGTCCTAACTGGCGTTTTGTGATCATGACTTCAGTTTAGCCCAGGCTCTTTACATTGCCAACGAACCTGCTATACTACTGCCCCGTTCACCGATGTATCTCGACGCAACCGCTATTAAAGCGGTTTTTGCGTTTATATGAAGGAAAAGATGACAACAGCAACTCTTCTCAAAAAACCCTATTTAATCACTGCCGATGGTTTTACACGCATCTCTGCGGAACTGGAGCATCTCACCTCGGTCAAACGGGCTGAAATTGCTGACCGTCTGCACCGTGCTTTTGAAGATGGCCAGGATGATGATTTCGTAGACAATGCGGAATTGGAAGCTGCTCGTAATGAACAGTCGTTTCTTGAGGGGCGTATTCAAGAGTTAGAAGCGATTTTGTCCAACTATGAAGTGATTGATGAAAAGTCCGGCGCTAAAGATACCGTGCGCATTGGTTCGTGGGTAACGATCATGGAAGAAGGCACGGATGAACCAGAGCGTTATCATCTGGTTGGCGCGGCAGAAGCCGATCCGGTCAGCGGCCGCATCTCGAATGAGAGTCCTCTGGGCCGCGTTTTAGTCGGCGTGAAGGTGGGCGGGCAGGTGCAGGTGAACGCCCCTAACGGTATTCTCACCTTCCGTGTAACAAAAATCGAATAACCTCAATCACAGAGGGTCAACTGCTATCGGTTGTGCCCGTGCACGGGAACTGCCAATATAAGTTTGATAATTTAGAAAAGAAGCCCGTTCTCAGTACGGGCTTTTTTGTAATAAGGGGTAAAAAATGACCTGGGAACCCACTCGTTTAGAACAAGCCCGCCTGGATAAATTGGCGCAACTGCGCGCTGCGGGTGTTGATCCTTATCCCCTGCGGGCCGAACGGTCCCATACCAATGCTGAGGCTCTGGCCCTGTTTACCCGCATAGAAGCCGAAAGTGGCCCTGATGCCCCAGAACAGACGGTGACACTCTGCGGCCGCGTCGTCAGCCTGCGCGATATGGGCAAAACTATCTTTAGTCACATTGAGGATGGTAGCGGCCGCATCCAACTTTTCCTCAACCGCGATCTCATCGGCGAAGAAACCCACGGCATCATCCGCAAACTGGTGGACCTGGGCGACTTTGTTCAGGTCACAGGTGTCCTATTCCGCACCCGGGCGGGCGAAATTACCCTCAAGGTCAGCCAATGGACGCTTCTCAGCAAAGCTATTACACCCCCTGCCTGCTGGTAAAGAGCAAGAGGTAGACGGTCAAACTGTCCGTTATAGCGCCTTTGCCGACATCGAAGACCGCTATCGTCAGCGGTATGCCGATTTAGCGGTAAACCCGGAAGTGCGGCAGGTGTTTCGCACCCGTGCCCGCATTGTCTCGCTCATGCGCCGTTTCCTGGATGACAATGGTTTCCTGGAAGTGGAAACGCCGATTATGCAACCGCTGTATGGCGGCGCGGCCGCGAAACCCTTTGTCACCCACCACAACCAGCTCAAACAAGACCTCTACCTGCGCATCGCCTTTGAGCTTTACCTCAAGCGCCTGCTCGTGGGCAACCTGGAACGTGTTTACGAAATTGGTCGTGACTTCCGCAACGAAGGTGTAGACCCCACCCACAACCCCGAGTTCACCCAAATGGAATTCTACGCCGCCTACTGGGATTACCATGACGTCATGGCCTTTGTAGAAAACATGTACCGCTTCATTTGCCAGGAATTAACCGGCGGCACAACCATCACCTACCAGGGTCATACTGTTGAATTTGGTCAACCCTGGCAACGCATCACCCTGCGCGATGCCGTCAAACAGTTCGCCGAAATAGATTACCTGGACTATCCCACCGCCGAAAGCCTGGCCGAAGCCATCCGCAAGATTGGTGGGCATCCCTCCCAAGGATGCCACCTGGGGACGGCTCATTGACAAGGTGCTCCTGGGTGACTATGTCGAACCCCGCCTCATCCAACCCACCTTCATCACCGAATACCCGCGTGATATTTCACCGCTGGCTAAAGGCATCCCCGGTGATCCCTTTCATGTAGAGCGGTTTGAATATTTCATTGCCGGTATGGAGATGGGCAACGCCTTCACAGAGTTAAATGATCCGCTCGATCAGCAACAGCGGTTTGAAGATATGCAACAGCTTTATCAGGCGGATGAGGATGAGGCTCACCCCATTGATGAGGATTACTTGCGTGCGATGCGTTTTGGGATGCCGCCCAATGGTGGTTTTGGCACCGCAGATCTCGTGACCATGCTCTTCACCGATAACACAACCATTCGGGAAGTGCTTCTTTCCCCATTTGCGCGACCGGGAGTAAAAGAGTTCTGCAAAACGCCTTACCTAAGCCTTGGGATTGGTGAAGCCCTTTTGAACTTACCGGGAAGGGAAAAGGCCGGTTTCGAGCGCGCCGGCGCCTGAAACCGCAGAAAGTTCGGGTTTGGGTCCCGCAAACGAGGGTGACGCGTAAAAAAACGCCAGTCTGACTTTCGGGACGAGGTTCGTTTCGTCCCGTCAGTTATTTACTCAACCTGAAAATTGCACCTCTCTCATCCGGTGAGTCCCAAAAACGCCAATATCGAGCTATTTAATTCTGGTTCCTCAGCGGTTTTTGGTGAAGAGTTTCGTGTTCTTGGTTGGCTGTGAGGCGCGACTATCCGCTTTCTGTTGTAAGGGCAAAATAATACTAAAAACTGTCCCTTTTCCCACCTGGCTATTGACCCATATACGACCATTATGTCGCTCAATAACTGATTTGACGATGGATAAACCCAGCCCCGTCCCTTCAAAACCATTCACAACGTTGCCCGCTCGATTAATGTCTAGAGCAATGCCAGCTTCTAGCCTGCCAATATCGAGTAAATCGGAGATAAGGTTGGTGATATTATCTACGCTTTGTTTAACGCGACCGACAAAACTAGTTTGAGCTTCATTGAGAGGTCCAACTCGTTCTAATAACTCCACATACCCCAGGATGGCGGTCAGGGGCGAACGCAGATCGTGTGAGACAATGGAGACAAAATCGCTCTTAAGCCTATCTAGTTCTTTTGAGTTGGGTGATGTCGTGTAAGACAATGGAACGACCAACATTTTCAATTAAGGAGAGATTGGCCCGGAAAACAAGGTTGTTATCGAGGGTCAATTCTATAACTTGCTCGAGGTTGGTGTCGGCGGGTTGAAGGATGAAGGTCAGTACATCTTTATTTTGGATGAGGCTATGGATAGGCCGACCTGTTAGTCCAGTGTCGGTTAAAGCGAAGACGGTACGAGCGGCTTTGTTGGCCAGGATCAGTTGTTGTTGTTCATCAACCACGATAACGGGATCGTTGGTTTGGCCGAGAATGGTACCCAGTTTGTTGCGTTCATGTTCACTACTGGCAAATAGCTCGGCGTTTTTAATGGCAATTGAGGCATAATCGGCCAGTGTAGATAAGACTCGGGTGTCCCGGTTGTTAAATGGTTGCTCGCGGATGCGATTGGCGACATTCAGGACGCCGATAGCCACATCTTGAGAAATGATAGGCACGTAGGCCAAGGATTTTACCAGATAGGACGTGGCAATTTTCTTTTCCTGGTTGTTATGGTCCAATACGAAGGGCTGGCGGGTTTTGATTACTTGTCCGGCCAGACTATCTTGAACGCGCAAGCGCATGGAATTAGAGTCTGAGTCCATGTTTTTAGAAGCGCGAACGTAAAGTTCGTTTTGCTTCTCTGTGTCTAATAACATCAGTGAACCCTCTTCTGCCCCGGATACGTAGACGGCCGCTTCAACGACCCGTCGTAGAACATCTTCCAGGTTTAGGGATGAGGTGACGGATTTGCCGGTGGCGTAGACGGTGTTGAGTTCTTGTAAGCGTTGTTTGAGTTCGTTGTTGCTATTGGTGAGTTCTTGGATGAGCTGGGTACGCTCTTTTTCGAGTCGGCTTTCACGCAAAGCGCGGTCAATAGACGCGTTCATCTCTTCGACGACGAAGGGTTTGATGACATAGTCTCGGATACCGAGGCGAAAGGCGTCTATGGCAATTTGCTCGGAGCCGTGCGCTGTCATTAAAATGGCGGGAATACGTATGCCACTTTCGTAGAGGGTTTGCAGGAGTTCTAAACCGGTCAGGAAGGGCATCTGATTGTCTACAATCATGAGCTGAGGCCGGTGTTTTTTGGCTAATTCTAAGCCTTCACGACCATTGGTGGCGGTGATGACTTTGAAGCCTTTCGGTTTGAGGATGTATTCGATGAGAAAATCGCGGATTCCTCGCGAATCATCGGCTATGAGGACTTTTTCTTGTTCACGCATGGACTATACTCATGTGGTTGGGTATGCGGCCGCGGCATAGTGTGGCAAATTGTATGATCGTTTTCCTGAGACTGTCGAATGATGCTTCTGCCAATGGAGAATATAACACACTACAATTCACCAATTATACGCTTTTTCCCTTAATTGGTGTGGCATTAGGATAGGGCAATGGTACAACTTCGTCATCGATTGATGGTTTTAATTCTGTTGTTATTGGGCTTAAATGGCTGCGCAGGTAATGAAAATGCTGTTGTTACCTCTGTCGTGATGATTGACGGTGAAGAGGTTGTGGTAACACGAGTTATCCAGACAACCGTTGAGGTGCCGGTGAACCCGTTGCCAGAAGTGCCCGTTATTACCAGCGGCCGCGACCCGGTCGCTCTTAATGTGGCCTTCGTTGATAGCCGTGATGCCTTCACCCTGGATCCACAACAGGCCAGGGATGACAACACCATTATGCTTATTGACAATTTATTTGCTGGCTTAACCCAGCATAATGCCGAAACGGGCGCTATTGAGCCAGAGATTGCCGGGAGCTGGCAAATAAGTGCGGATGGTCTTACCTGGCTCTTTTATTTGCGGCCCGATTTCTTCTGGGTAGATGGAAACCAGAACAACGGCGATGCGGTACTCCCTTTGCGTCCCGTAGAAGCCCAAGACTTTGTTTTTGCTTTGCGCCGCGCCTGTGATAGCCGTACCCAAATGCCAGATGCCTTTTTGTTCTTTATCATCCAGGGTTGCCAACAAGCTTATAGCAAACTGGAACCGACGGAAGCCGATTTAGAGGGTATTGGGGTTACTGTTCCCGAACCCTATGTTTTGCAGGTGCAGTTAACCCGGCCAGCCAACTACTTTTTGGCGATGACCAGCATGTGGTATATGCGGCCGCTTCCTCGTGAGCAGGTGCAATCCCTGGCTGAAGGGTGGGCTTTGCCAGAAAACATTATCACCAATGGGCCATTCTTCTGGGGTGAACAATCCCTACCCGGTACCCGGCTCATTCTTACCCGTAATCCGGCCTGGCCTTTGCCTGCCTTAGGTAATGTGGATGTGGTAAACCTTTTCCAGTTTGAGAACCGCACGGATGCTTATGCATTGTGACAGGAAATGAGCCTGGATATAGCGCCTCTACCGGGTAATCTAACTGCGTCGGAGCAGGTTTTATTGGGGAGCAAACTCAAACATGTGCCCGTGCAAGAAGTTTTCTATTTAGGCTATAACTTTGACAGCCCGGTGTTTCGTATACCGGAAATGCGCCGGGCTTTTGGGGCGGCCATTGACCGTATGATTTTGCTCGATGAGGTTTATGATGGCCTGGGGTTCCCGATGCGCCATCTGACCCCCCCAGGCATAACGGGTGCGCTGCCGCTTGATCTTGTGGGTAATGGTTATAGCCCTGATTTTGCCCGACGCCAGTTTGCGGCGGGTGGTTTTTCCTCTTGCCGGACCATGACACCCATCACGTTGCTGACGACAACCTCAGATGAGGCTCTGCAACAGGTAGAGGCTTTGCGGGATATGTGGCGATTAGAGTTGGGCTGTAATGATGAAACGATTTTCATTGAGCAAGTACAATTTGGTACGTTGTTAGCGCGTACGCGCCAGGACGCGGCCGCGAACCGGCCCGATATGTGGCTTCTAGGTTGGTCAGCCTATTACCCGGATGCGTATAACTGGCTGAACACCCTTCTCCATTGTGATAACAGTGAAAACCGCCCCAACCGATCCTGCTCGGCGGTAGATACGGTGTTGACCGACGCGGCCGCGTCGCCTGACCTGACCGAACAAGCCCAACTATACCGGGAAGCCGAACGTCTTTTCTTCGCCGAAGATGGTCTGGAACCGATCACGCCTTTGTTTATGCGGGGCCGGTATGAAGTGGCGCATATTTGGGTGCGCTATACACCTGCTTCGGTGGGAGGCCCTTCGTTTGACCGCTATGAAATAGACACCGAGGTACGCCGATTTGAGCAAGGAGAATAACCCGGCTACAGATAAGTTGCGGTACGCTGTTAGGCGAGTTTGTTAATATCTTGAGGTAATTTGCACGGCAATTGATTTGTGATACACTTCCCCTGGCTCCCCCCCCAGAGGTGTTTTATAGGCTCCCGCTTATAGAACACCTCATTTTTTTGCCTTTTTCCACCCCGATTTTCATCTAATTTCTGTGTTCAACCGTTCACGTTGCAGACAAATAGACTTTTGTGGGTCTTTAGGATTTCGTCGGGTGAAACGTGATGCTTCTCTGGTCATGCATCATGGCTTGTTACCCCCATGAATTCCCAAAGAGCCACGTTTGTTAAAACGGCACGAGGCGGGTTACTCTGCGGGGATTGTATCTGTAAGTGGTATTGTTTCGGTGATGGGTAGGGTGCCGGTGATGGGGGCTGAAGGAGTGGGGGTGGCTTGCAGACAACCTTCTACGGAAGTGTTCAATTTATCACGCAGGGTTTGGGTGTTGCCATAGGTAAGGGCTTCTCTAAAAGCTGATTCGGCCGGACACCAATCCAACGCGGCCGCGAACTGATCCCCGTATCCCAGTAATGACGTGTACAGTTTGCCACAAGCATCATGGAAAAAGGGCGCGGCCGCGCACAGTTGGCGAAAATAATAGACCGAAACATCCCAATTAACCTGGTAAAAGACGATCCCAGTCACATATAACTCCCCCCAGGTTCGCTGATCTTGCACCTCTATGGGAAGATTGCCTAGCGTTTCCGCCTGATCCAGATAATAAATACCCAACTCCACCTGTTCATCATAGAGCGTTTCCAGCCCTAAACCGATATAGGCTTCATAGAGTAAGCGATCCGTCTCTTCGCGATTGTCGTTAGGAAATTGGGTTTGAAAGGCCACCAAACGAGGAACAACTTCTCGCCATGCCTCATCCTGCATCAGTTGACGTATCTCGGTCAGTTCTTGAGCCAGGTTGGCAATGGGTCTGGGAGTAGGGGTGATCGTAGCTGTGGGAGCTGGGGTTAACGTGGGGGTAGGAGTGGCATTTTGCCGGGCCAGTTCGGCCTGGGTTTGTTGATACAACGCGGCCGCGCCCGGATAGTTCAGGTCATTTTCCAGCACCCAATCCAGCCGGGTCAAAACAAGTTGGTAACTTCCCTGGCGATAATCCTCTTGGGCCAGCTCCATTTGTCGGGCAAGTTGGTCTGCCTGGGTAGTGAGTTGAGTTTCCAGGCGCCGATTGTTACCCTGACGTACCGCCAGACCTATGATCAGACCATAAAACGCCAGCACAAACGCCAAAACCAGAAAAAAATAGCCCAACACACGAAAGAGTTGCTGTTTTTTAGAAGAGGTTGTTCCGTTGTTATTCATCCACGTTCACATCAAAGGGGATTGGTAACTATTGTGCCAACTTGGCAGACTTTTAACCCGGTGGGGTTAACCAGCCAGGGATTATAACTGATTTAGGAGCGGGCGGGGGCAGATTATGCAGAGGTTTTTAATCTACAGCTATTTGCATGGCCGGGTGAGGGGCGCACATTAAACTACGATAGACGGCCACGGTTTTGGCGGCGATTTTTTCTTGGGTGTAATGTTGTAGAACACGTTCGCGGCCGCGGTGCCCTAACTGTTGCCGCAAAGCCGGATCATCTAACAGGGCCTGCAAATGGGATCGTAACTGGCTCACCGAATCTTCGGCAAAAACCAGCCCGGCTGTGCCAATCACATGAGGGATTTCCCCACTATCAGAGCCAACGACGGGTAAACCACAGGCCATGGCCTCTTGAAGTACCCGCCCGTATTGCTCTTTCCAGTGGGTCAACGTGCGTGAGGGCAAAACGACGACATCCATTTCCCGAAGATAGGCAGACATCTGGGTGGAAGGAATGACCCCATCAAAACGAACCCGCTCATGGATGCCCAATTGTCTGGCCAACGTCTCCAGGTTTTCCCGTTCTGGCCCTTCACCGGCAATACGAATAAGCCAATTACCGGTCAGGTTCGCGGCCGCGTACAGCACCAGGTCTACCCCTTTCTCCGGCACGATGCGGCGACCCACCACGCCCAGCGTAAAGGGGCGATCCGGGCGTGGGCCAGGAGCCGGGTGGAAAAGATCGGGCCGGACGCCAAACTGGGGAATAATTTCGTAGGGGCCAGTATACCCTTTGCGCCGCCACACGTCGGCCGCGGCCGCGTTGCCGAGAATGGCATAATCCACCCCGGCCAACACCTGCCTTTCCATGAGATTAAAAGGGAATGGGTAACGGTTGTACAAATTTTGCCAGGAAAAAAAGAGCGTTTTGGCTCCCGTAGCTCGCGCCAGACGCCAGCCTAGCCAGGTAGCCAGGTTATATGGCTCCTCATCCAGGTGGACGATGTGCGGCCGCAGTTGAGCCAGCCGTTTCTTTAGAGTGGGATAATAGTGAATGTGGAAATGCCCATTCCAGCGGATAGGGTCAACAATGAGGCGATAACCTTGCGTATGCACCCTTTCTAAAGGAATCGTGCCCGCTGGATCACGCCATTCCGGGGGCACAATAACCGTCAGTTCAATGTCTGCGTGCTGGGCAATCGCTTCTAACTTTGTCTGATATGCACCCACCAGACAGGCCTTAGAAACCATAAGAACGCGCCATTTGCTGGGGGGGAAAGCAACCTTTGACGGTTCTGGATGGGCAGAGTTTGAGACGTTCTTGAGCATAGTGGGCGCGACTGTCGAAGTTGACACAGGAGGCTATTTTGCTATACTTGCCCCGCTTTGGCAACTGAACAACAAACAAAGCCCCTTCATATAACCCCTGTCGGCCCATCTCCTTACCAGAGATGGGCTTTGTTGCTGTTAGCCCTCATTGCGGCCGCGTGCCTTCGTTTTTGGCAGTTAGGGGAGTTACCACCGGGCCTTTACCGGGACGAAGCCTGGAATGGCCTGGACGCCCTAAACGTGTTGCAGGGAGAACACGCGCTTTTTTTTCCGGCCAATAATGGCCGCGAACCCACCTACATCTACCTGGTGGCTTTATCCATCTGGCTGTTTGGTCGCTCAACTTTTTCGTTGCGTCTGGCCGCGGCCGCGATTAGCACGTTGACAACCTTAACCACCTTTCAATTGGGCAAAAGTTGGTTTGGCTGGCGTACTGGCCTGTTTTCTGCCTGGTTATGGGCCATCTCGGTCTGGCCCATGCACCTGGGGCGGATCGGTTTTCGGGCCGTGCTGCTTCCTTTTTATCTCTCTCTCATCTTTTGGTTGGGGACCCTGGCTTACCGCCAACCTACCTGGTGGCGTTGGTTACTCACCGGATTGGTGTACGGCCTTAGTTTTTACACCTATCTGGCTGTGCGGTTTACGCCCGTTTTGTTGGTAGCCATCGTCATTTACCTGAGTTGGCGCGGCCGCGGCCGCATCTTGCGGTTAGCCATACCCTGGTTTAGCCTGGGAACGGGGCTGGCCTTAGTGCCACTGCTCGTTGTAGCCCTACAACAACCGGAAATTCTTAGCGGCCGCACGGGGCAAGTTTCCATTCTCAACAGCGCCATCAACCAGGGCGACCTCTGGGGAACCACCTTTCGCCACATCATGCAGGCTTTGGGGCTGTTCTTCTGGCAAGGCGACACCATCCTGCGCCATAATCCTCCCGGACGCCCATTATTTGACCTCTTTATGCTGCTCCCGTTCCTGTTGGGCACATGGGTTTGCTGGCGCACGCGTTACCGGAGTGCCGTGGTTGTTTTATGGCTGTGGTTGCTCATCATGCTCTGGCCTACCATCCTCTCTGATGATACACCGCACTTTTTACGGGCGGTCGGCATTTTGCCCGCGGCCATCCTGATTCCCGCCCTCGGCTTGTCGCATTTATCATCGTGGAATAAACTAACCCCTCGTTTGCGCCTGGGGCTGGCGCTGCTTTTGTGTGGGGCCAGTATGTTGGTGAGCATACGGGATTATTTCTGGCAATACGCCAATCAACCAGAGACGGCTTACCTTTTTGAAGCGGCCGCGCGTGATATGGCCGAAGCGGTTCTGGCTGAAAATCAGGAGACACTCATCTTTATTGATCAGCGATTATGGGAAGGGTGGCCCTCGGTTCCTTTTTTCTTAGATGGTGTGCGGCCTATTCAGCCATTTCAGCCAGACAATGGTTTACCATTCGCACCGGGTGATAACTTCGCTGTCTATGTTTGGCCTTTTGCCCCGCAGGAGTTTTTGCAGCGCACCATTCCCCCCACGGCAACGCTGACCATTGAGGTAGGCAGTCTGGCCCGGGGCGATCTGGACGCGACGCCGCTGCCATTTGTTGTGCGTTACCAAGTGCAACCAGCCCCCGCAAACCCGCCCATTTTGGCTCAATTTGGTGACCTGGTGGTTTTGCATGAAGCTGGCTACACCGTTGTAGATCCCCAGCATCTACAGTTTGATCTGACCTGGGGAGTTACGGCTCCCATTTCCCAACAGCTAAAACTGTTTGTGCATATATTAGAAGGGGAGACTTTTATAGGGCAAGGTGATATTCTGCCCGGACAAGGTTACTGGTCAAATCAATGGTGGTCGCCGGGACTGCTTCTAGAGGATCGTTTTGTTGTGACCTTACAAGAGCCGTTTGACGCCACCAAACACACCCTTTTTATCGGTGTGTATGACGCCGAAACGCTTGAACGCCTGCCGATGAGAATTGAAAACACGCTCATTGGTAATGAAGGTTGGCAACTTCACCCAAACTGATGAAACAGGTTAAGTCTAACAACCGTTTGTTTACCGTGATGACAATGCTGGTGGCCGGGTTTGTTCTGGCAACCATGTTGTTGTCCAAACCGGTGTTGGCCCATACGATTGGGCTGGCTCAACCGCTTGATCCCACACCCACGCCGAACGCGGATGGGGTGATTATCGTCATTGTGCAGGTGGGTGATACGCTTTGGTCGGTGGCCGCCCGTGCGGGTCTGACCCTGGATGAGTTGCTGGAGCTAAATGATTTGACACGTGATTCTTTCATTCAGCCCGGGCAACCGCTTATTATTGGGTATGCCGAGGGTTCTGCTCCACCTTCGGGGCCGGGTGGGGGTAGTGCGACGGCAGTAACGGTTACCGTTACCGCGGCCGCAAACCCCAGCCAAACCGTTACCCCCCAGCCTACGGCTACGCCGCCAGCCACCGCCACTCCTCAGCCCACCCCTGAACCGGTGGCCGTGAGTGAAACCGGTGGGTCAATTTGTCTGAAGGCGTTTGATGATACCAACCGAAATGGGCTGCATGATGCCGGTGAACCGTTGCGCCCGGCTGTGGCCTTCACCATTACCAATGCGGATACCCAATCGGTAACCACCAATTACATCACCGATGCCACAACAGATAGCTATTGTGTCACCGGGTTGGCCTCTGGCAGTTATCTCATTACCCGCTCCAAAGCGGAAAATGAGGCGATGACAACACCGGATAATTGGGCCGTGGCAATGGTAGATGGGGCGACGATGAATCTGGTTTTTGGTAGTTATCTGGATTTGAGTAGCCCGACACCTGTTGCGGCCAGCGACACAGAGGACACGAACGCGGCCGCGACCTCCCTTACAGAAGACGATCCCGCCGCTGAAGAAGGGAGTAACGGTATTATCACCGGTATCGTTATTGCCGTCGTGGCCCTGGCCATCCTTTTGCTGGTTGGGGTTCTGGCTGTCATCTTGAGCGCCCGCCGGAGTACGGTATAAGCCTGGGAACCGCCCCAGGATTGCGACTTTTTGCTATCTTTCTTACTCGATTTTGGCGAAAATTTAGACGACCTCTGGAAATCTCTTATTCTCTCAGTCTCTTAGTTTCCAGAGGTCAACACAAAAAACGTCAATGTCGAGTTTCTTATTGGCGGAGCCACTGACTCAGGCCAGTGGCCCTGTTTATTTCAATCGGGTAGGAAATCTATGAGACAAGTAATGAAAACCCTTTTTCTAGGTTGTCTGCTTTTGCTTCTCGGACGTGTTATGCCAGCCGCGGCCGCGCCCCAGCAACAGACCAACCTTCTGCAAAACCCTGGTTTTGAACAACCCTATGGTTCCAATGGTACGGCCAGTACCTGGTTCCCCTGGCATGAGAATGCCGGTGGCAACAATGCCCTTTGTAACGAACCCTGGGCGGGCCGACCCCTTTGGTCACAGGAGACCAACTCGGCGCTTATCCATCAGGGGTCTGTTTCCCAGCACATTGGCAATCAGTTTAATAAGTGGCATGCTGGCGTGGCTCAGGATGTGACGGTGACGCCCGGGTCTACTTATCGGCTCACTTTTTGGGCTCGCGGCCGCACGGCCAACGAACAGTACCCCGACCCCTCATACACCAACATTCCCATCAATGTGCAGGCTCGTATTGATCCTCAGGGGCGTGGTTTATGGAGCGCGGCGGGCATCGTGGGTGGAGGCATTGGTAGCCCTCACGACACCTGGCAACAATTCTCGGTAGAAGCCACTGCTACAGCCAATAAGATTACCGTTTTTGTGTCAGCTAACTTTACCAATTCACAATGCACCGGTCATATGGATGTCTGGTTTGATAATGCCCAGCTCGTGGAAGTAGGCCCGCCGCCCACCAACACGCCACTCCCTGTGCCCACTTCACCACCAGCCCCGGCGGTTACCAACACACCGGTACCGCCTACGGCCACCTTCACCCCCGAAGTCACACCTACCAATACGCCGGAACCCACCATAACGCCGACGAATACTCCGGAACCACCCAAAGGGGGCAAGGTGTGTCTAAACGCCTTTGCTGATGAAAATGGCAACGGCTTCCATGACACCACCGAAGGGTATATGGGGCGAGTCACCCTTACCCTGGCCCAAAACAACACCATTTTGGGAACTGCCCTTTCCAACGGTACGGACGCGCCCGTCTGTTTTGAAGAGATTCCGGTGGGTGAATATGAAGTGGCCCAAATTGTCCCGGCTGGTTTAGAAACGACCACCGCTCCTAGCACCAATGTCACCGTGCAAGAAGGCAGTACTGTCGGTGTAGAATTTGGTAGCCGTATTCAGGCCACTGCCCAACCACCTGCGCCCGCCACCGAAGTAGCCGTTAACCAACCCACCCCGGATGCTGGTACGGATGGGTCAAATGATTCGGACGCCGACAGTGATGGCCCTGGGGCTTTAGCTTTTGCTGGTTTGGCCGTTATTGGATTGGCCGTTGTTTTACTGGGTGGCCTCATTTTTATGGTTTTGCGTCAACAATCGCGCTAATCGGGTTCCCGATTTAGACCTGACTGGTTTTCGGAAACTGGTCAGGTCTTGTATGTTCCAGGAACCGGCTAAAGCCTTGACTCCAGGGTTAGGGTTTAGCCGACCCCGTTCATTGTTATAGATTCAGATAACCATTTGGGGTCTTAGTTCGTAGTGACCGCTTTAGCGGGCTAGCACCAGCCCGCGAAAGCGGTCACTACAAACAAAATCTTTTTCTTGAAAGCTCTATTTCTCTTACATGACAAATCGCCCCGACTCTCTTCCCTATAAACGATGGCAGGTTGCTCCTGCCATGCCCGCTTCACTTAAACAAAATTTGGCCGACATCCCCCTGGTTTTGGCCCAGATTCTTTATAACCGGGGGCTGACCGACAAAGCGCACATTCAGGCTTTTCTTTCAGGCCGCTACCTGGAAGGGGATGATCCGTTTCGCCTGACCGATATGGATAAAGCGGTCGCCCGCATTGAGCAGGCCATCCACGACAATGAAGTTATCGTTGTTTATGGGGACTTTGATGCCGATGGGGTTACCTCGACCGTGTTACTGGTTGAGGCCCTCCGTGGGTTAGGGCTATCGCGCTCTCAGGTGCAGCCGTACATTCCCGACCGGGTGGATGAGGGGTATGGCCTGAATAAAGAAGCCCTGACGGCCCTCAAACAAAAAGGGGTGGGGCTGGTCATTTCGGTGGATTGTGGCATTCGTTCGGTGGCGGAAGTGGTTCATGCCAACGAGATTGGCCTGGATATGATTATCACCGATCACCATAGCCTGGGGCCGGAATTGCCCCCGGCGGTAGCCGTGATTAACCCCAAACGCCCGGATTCGGATTACCCGGAGAAGATGTTGGCCGGTGTCGGCATTGCGTTTAAGCTGGCCCAGGCGTTACGCCTGACGTTGCCCGAACGAGCGATGTATGCGGATCATGATTTGCTGGATCTGGTGGCGATTGGCACGGTGGCGGACCTGGCTCCTCTGCTGGGGGAAAACCGGCGGTTGGTGATTCAGGGGCTAGATGCGCTGAATCAATCGCGGCGGGCGGGGGTGCAGGCGTTGGTGCAGATATGTGGCTACCAGATGGGACAATTGTCGGCCGAATCCATTGGTTTTGGCCTGGGGCCGCGCATTAATGCGGCGGGCCGGTTGGCTCATGCGTACGCGGCCGCGAAGTTACTTTCACTGGCGGACCCCCGGCAAGCGACTCAGTTGGCTGAGGAGTTGAATGAGTTGAACCGGCAGAGGCAGGTTTTGACCAGTCGGTTGAGTGAACAGGCGGAGCAGTTGGTTGAACCAGATGCGCCGTTGCTGTTCGCGGCCGCGGACAATTTTGTCAGTGGGGTGGTGGGCCTGGTTGCCAGCCGCCTGGCCGAGCAATATTATCGCCCGGCCATCGTCATCGAACTGGGGCCAGAAGAAAGCCGGGGTTCTTGCCGCTCCATCCCCGAATTACACATTACTGAGTTGCTAGATGAATGTGCCGATCTGTTAGTCCGGTATGGAGGCCATGCCCAGGCCGCCGGGTTGACCGTGCGCAATGAAAACTTACCCGCTTTACGGGAACGGCTAACCGCCAGCACCCGGCAAAAATTAGCCGGGCTGGAGCTAATCCCCTCCATCAGCATTGATATGGAGTTAGACCTGGACGAGGTGGATCATGCCTTGCATGGGCATTTGCAGGGGTTAGAACCTACCGGTTATGCCAATGCCACCCCCGTTTTTATGAGCCGGAATGTGCCTGTGCAGAGCCATCGCGCCGTAGGTAGTGATCAATCCCATCTGCAATTGGCCGTAGGTACAACGGGCCGAAACGTCCTGAGTTGCATCGCCTTCCGGCAAGGGGCCTGGGTAGGACATATGCCAGAGCGGGTGGATATTGTTTATACTCTTGGTATTAACGAGTTTCGCGGTCAGCGGAAATTGCAGTTGCAGGTGCAAGATATTCGCGCCGCCCAGTAAAACAAAACAAGAGGTAATCCTATGAAAATTCTGGTGACGGGAGCAGCGGGTTTTATTGGTAGTAATCTGGCCGAAAAATTGGCCCGACGCGGTGATGACGTTGTGGGGCTGGATAATTTCAACGATTATTATGATCCGGCGCGTAAACGGGCTAACGAAAACCGCCTTTCGGTTTATCCTAATTTCCGCATGGTGGAAGCGGATATCCGGGATCGGGCCACGATGTTTAACCTGTTTGAGGCCGAAAAATTTGAGGCGGTCGCTCACCTGGCGGCTATGGCGGGTGTCCGTAGAGCAGTGCAAGACCCGGAACTGTATATTCAGGTGGATTACAATGGCACACAAAATTTGATGGATGCGGCACGGGCGTTTGCGGTAGGGAATTTTGTTTTTGCCTCAACTTCTTCCGTGTATGGCGACACCAAGCAGATTCCCTTTGTGGAGACGGATGCGTGTGATCGGCCATTGCAACCTTACGCGGCCGCGAAACGAGCCGCCGAAATGTTGGGGTTTACCTACCATTACCTGTTTGGCCTGAATTTCACCGTCATTCGCTTCTTTACCGTGTACGGCCCGTATGGTCGCCCAGACATGATGGCTTATCTGGTGGCCGAAAGTATCACCAAAGGGATAACGATTCCGCTGTATGAAGGGGGGCAGATGTGGCGCGATTGGACCTTTGTGGAAGATATTACCGATGGCGTCGCGGCCGCGCTGGATCGACCACTGGGTTATGAAATTATCAACATAGGGCGGGGTGAGCCGGTGTTGCTCCAGGATTTTGTCGGCATCCTGGAGCAGTTAGCCGGGGGCAAAGCGAATACCGTTCCCGCGCCCAAAATTGCCGCTGATGTTTTTCGCACCTATGCCGACATTAGCAAAGCCCGTCGGCTCCTTGATTACAGCCCCAAGGTTTCGGTACAAGAGGGTGTGGAAGCGTTTTGGCACTGGTACCAACAGTTATCGGCTGGTTAGCGTTACCAGAATAATTTCCGGGGGGCACAGGAAGCGGATGCGGGGAGCGCTCAGCCCTTCCAGCCCAATGCCACGACTAATGTAGAGGTTGGTGCGGCCGCGCACATAATGCCCCATCACAAATTCCCGCCCTAACTGGGAGCTGGTAAACACTGGCCCCAACAGCGGCAACCGTATCTGCCCGCCGTGGGTGTGCCCACACAAATAAAGGTCAAACTGATGCTGGCTGGCCTCAGGCATCAGTTCGGGGGAGTGGTAGAGGAAGAGAGACGGCATGGAGAAGCCCGGCTTGTCCAAAAAGCCGGGTTTCTGGACAAGTCGAGCTAATTTTTCCCCATCTGGCCCCAACTCATGGCTACAATCCATGCCCAAAATTGCTAACTGTTGCCCCTCGGCCATCTCCACCTGAACCCATTCATCACGCAACAAACGAATCGGTAGCCCCTCGAACAACGACGGGACTGAGTTTCGGTCATCTACGGTGGGACTACCCAGAACGGCGTAAACGCCATGCGGCGCGGTTATCTGGCGCAGGAGTTTCTGCACCTCGGTACGGGCCAGAGGGTCATGCACGTAGGAGAGGTTGAGGAAGTCGCCAGAGATGACAATGAGGTCGGGTTGCAACTGTTGGATGTGGGCCAGGACGGCCTCTTCCCGTTGGGTGAGCCGTTCTACGTGAAAATCGCTCAGGTGGAGCAGGCGAATGGGGGGAGAACCCACGGGCAGACGGTCGGTGGTCAGGTTGAGATGGGAGACGGTCAGGCGGAATGGTTCATGGGTGGTGCCCCACCACAACGCGGCCGCGCCCACCGCCTGTCCCAGGAGTAAAACGAGTAAAGCTACCGGCCCGGTTGTCAGCCAGGCCAGGAAGGCCAGGGCAGTGGCGGCCAGGAGCCGGGGCACACCCAGGAAAAAAGCCTGGGTTTTCCAGTTGCCAAAGGAAAGACCACGCCGGGGTAGCGAGGCGAAAACCAGGCTATCAAAGAGCATAAAGGCCCAGGTTAGGCCCCCGGCGAACAAGGCAACCGGGGTGGATTGGCCCAGCAACCACCAGACAAGGCTGACGAGTAAGGAAAGCAACGCGGCCGCGAACCCCACCAGCCATCCCGGCCACTCCGCCGGGGTATCAAAAAACAGCATAATTTTATGCAACAGGCTAAATTCAAGAACGCTTTTTTCTTGTTCTTGGGCAATTTTCATAACGAAGTCCCTCAATGGTGGAGATAGGTGTATTCGTGTATTGGTCTATAGACTCAATCAATACACTAATACACCAAGATACCCCTTGCCTTGCAACCGATATTCAATCTCAATTTGCAGGACCGGGGGGGGGGGGGGGGGGGGGGGGGGGGGGGGGGGGGGGGGGGGGGAGCAATTTTTTGGGGTGGCCCCCCCCCTTTTGGGGGGGGGGGGGGAGGGGGGGGGGAGGGTGGGGGGGGGGGGGGGGGGGGGGGTGGGATTGTTTGTTTCTTGGCCCGCCGCCCCCTTCACCGATATTTCATTCAGCCGCTATCCAGAGGGTGGCTCCCTGGGGTAGAGTGGGCAAGTGGAGTTCGCCGTTTTGGGCGGTGATGGTCTGGCCGGTGAAAAATTCGCGGAATACCGTACCATCGGGGATGTTGCTGTGGGCGAGGGTTAGAGGGGCAGCCGGGCGGGGTGTTTCATGACGATGGGCGATGACCAGAACGCGGCCGCGATCTCCTTCCCGTTGATAAGCAAAAGTATCTGGCTCTACCAGCAACACCTGGAACCCCCCCGTTTGCAGGACAGGCGACTGCCGCCGCAGGGTGATCAGTTGCCGGTGAAAGGCCAGCAAATCTTGATCCCACCGACTTTCATCCCATACCATGCAGCCCCGTTGGGCCAAATGAGCATCATTCACCAGACCAATCTCATTGCCGTAGTAGAGGGCAGGCAGGCCAGGCATGGTAAATTGCACAATAACCGCCAGCCGGTGAAGGGCGTCGTTTTCCCCCACGATGGTGCGGATGCGCGGCACGTCATGGCTGTCTAGCTGGTTGTACTGTTGCAAGGTGATGACCCACGGCACCGAGGCCAACCGATCCTGCCAGGTGGCAATGAGGGAACCGGTGGGATAAGGCACCGAAGCGGTGATGGCTTCCGCGAGGCCATGGGCGTTGAGGTGGTAATGATGCAACCAATGCCACAAGGGGAGCGTGAACCCCATGTAATTCATTACCCCATCCAATTGATCTCCCTGGAGTTGGGGGCTGGCATCGAAGAAGTTTTCACCTACCAAATAGGCTTCGGGGTTGGTCTCTTTGACGGCGCGGCGGATGCCCTGGTTGATTTCTACCCCCAGTTGGATGGCGCCCTGGCGGCCCAGCATGTTGGCGACATCCACGCGCCAGCCATCGGCCAGGAACGGCTCGCGTAGCCAGTGGCGGAAAACAGCAGAATCGTGGGCGTAGACGCGGCCGCGTAGTTCCTCACTCTGGTAATTCAACTTGGGCAAAGACCAGACCCCCAGCCAACTTTCATAATCCTCGGGGTGGTTGTGGAAAGTGAAAAAGGCTGCTTCCGGGGCGTTGGCGTCGGTGCGGGCGGTTTGGAACCAGGGATGCCAATAGCCGCAATGGTTCGGCACGATGTCCAGAATGTACTTCATGCCTCGGCTATGTAACGCTTCAGCCAACTCCACCAACGCCTCATTGCCGCCGAAATGGGGATCAACATGATCATAATCAGCCACATCATATTTGTGGTTGGAGTAAGCGGTAAAGATGGGGTTGAGGTAGAGCACATTGACGCCCAGGGCTTGTAGATAATCCAGGTGGGCGGTGATGCCGGGCAGGTCGCCGCCGTAGAAGGCCAGCGAAACGGGTTGATCCGGGCCGGGGGCGGTTTCCCAGGGGTAGGTTTGGGGCCGGTGGCCGCGATATTCGTACTCGTGTGGTTGCGGGTTACTTTCCGGTTGACCATCGGCGAAGCGGTCAGGGAAAATCTGGTAGAACACACTTTCGTGTAGCCAGGAAGGGATGTGATAATCGGCCAGAATGCGGAAGTCACTCATGTCGCGGGGTTCCAGAAGGAGTGGCCCGGCGGCGGTGTACCACCAGACGCCATCTTCGGCCTCAATGACAAAGCGATAATGCACCATCGGCTCACGGATGGGCAAATCGGCTTCCCACCATTGGGTGGTGGCAGTGGCGCGGCCGCGTGTCATTTGCGTCAGGGCTTGTTCGCCATCTGGGAAGGTGCGGAGAAAGAGGCGTTTGATGGGGGCGTCTGCGGCCGCACGCAGGCGCAGACCCACCGTTTCGCCCAGTTGCGGGGTCAGGTCAGAGACATACAGTTGGGAACCATCATGGTGAACCGAATCGAGCCAGGCAGGAATGGGGGTTGAACTCATGTTGCACGTCCAGAAAATGGGATTGGCTCAAGGCTATCCTAATCCCGGACGCTGTGCAAACGGTTGCATAAATGGTTGAGGGCCACCCGGGGGGGGGGGGGGAGGGGGGGGGGGGGAAGTCTTGGAGATGTTAGGCCCGGGTGAGGTGATTCTAGGGTTGACGGACAGGCGAGGGCAGCGGAATCTGGCTCAATGATTCACTGATAGACCAGAGGCGTTGCGCGGCCGCGACATCATACGACACGCCCGATGAGGGCACCGCCTTCTTTTTGTTGAAATATTTCCCTGTCACCCCTTCCACCTCTGGCGACGAGGCCAGGTAAATCTGGGTGGCGGCTCCTTTCTGGTCATTCATGGCGAACGGCCGCATAAATACCATGCCTACCTGGTACATCAGGCCATTGTTCTTGGCAAAATTGGTGGCGACAAAACCGGGATGGAGGGCATTGGCGGTCACACCTGTACCTTCCAGCCGCCGCGCCAGTTCGTAGGTGAAGTAAATATTGGCTAATTTGGATCGGCCATAGACGCTAAAACCGAGGAAGCTTCTCTCATGTTGCAGGTCGGCAAAATCGAGTTGTGTGCTCCCCGGTGGGCTTCGGATGAAACGTTGATAATGCGGCTGGGTGTACTGGCTTTGAGTAGGTCCAGCAGAAGGTTGGTCAGCAGGAAGTAGTTCATGTGGTTGAGGGCGAAGGTCATTTCCAGCCCATCCATGGTCAGTTGCCGGGCCGCAAACATGGCCCCGGCATTGTTGACCAGGACATCTAGCCGATTGTATTTTTGCTGGATGGTGGCGGCCAATTGGCGGATGGATTGTTGGCTGGACAGGTCGGCCAGGAGCAGGTCCACTTTGGGTTGCCGGTTTGGGCGATGATGGCCTGTTGCGCGGCCGCGCCCCGCTCTTTGTCGCGGCAAACCATGACGACCCGCGCCCCCATTTTTGCCAGTTCTAGAGCCGTGACCCGGCCAATGCCGGCATTAGCGCCGGTTACGATGATAGTTTTGTTGTGCATGATGCCTCTTTGGTTATTGATTTTGTGTATTGGTTTATGGACCCAGGGGGGGGGGGTGTCGCCGTTAGTGCCTATGGGCAAAGCATAACCCAGTTGTCGGTGTCAGACTGTCAGAATTGTGTTAGCACAGGGGGAATGAGGTACGATCCGGGGCATGGAGCAGGCAAGGGATCGACAAAGGGCACGGTTGGAAGTTCGCGGCCGCAACAAACCCGCAGGTCAGGTGACACGAGGCAAAACAGTCCAAAACCGCCTGCGCCGGGTGGACACCTACCTGCTCCTGGCTGAGCGGTATTTGTTGGGACGGCGAGATGGATTGTATGACCGGGCGTTGTTTGTGGATGTGGGGTATGGGGCGGAGCCGTTTACGACGCTGGAAAGTGCTGAACGGTTGCGCCGGGTGAACCCTGTTTTACCGGTGCTGGGGGTGGAAATAGATGCGGAACGGGTCGCGGCCGCGATGCCTTACGCCGATCATCACACCCATTTTCGCCTGGGGGGATTCAACCTGCCCCTGCAACCCGGTGAGCACGTCCGTCTGATTCGTGCCTTCAACGTTTTGCGTCAATACGAAGAAGACGCCGTGGCCGAGGCCTGGCGACTGATGGGGCAACATCTGCTCCCCGGCGGTCTGCTCATCGAAGGGACATCCGACCCGTTTGGGCAGGTGTGGGTGGCGAATCTGGTGCGGAAGCAAGAAAGCGGCGAACTGGCTCAGGAAGGGTTGTTATTCAGCACCAATTTTCGCCAGGGGTTTGCTCCGGAGCAGTTTCAGCCGGTTTTGCCCAAAAACTTCATCCATCGGGTGATTCCTGGTGAACCAATTGAGCTATTTTTTCGCCAATGGCAACAGGCGTACCGGGAGACGTTGCCCTATCGTAACTGGGGGGTGCGGCAACATTTTGTGCAGACGGCCCGGCGGTTGGGGGAGATGGGAGTGAAGGTGGGGTTGCGGCCGCGATTTCTCAATCAGGGGTTTCTTCCCTTCATGGTATGGGAATGAGGCAGGAAAATTCAGCCACAGATTTACACCGATGGAGCAGATTTTTTTCTTAATCTTTGCCATTCGTGGGCTACTTTTGAGAGGGGTGTTGCCAATTTGGGCATGATGCAGAGTTGGCAAACTAAAGATTAGACCAACTTTGGGAAATCGTCCTACAATGTATAATGAGAGTCTGAACCATATTCCCGTTCGCAATATGATCTGTGGATCGTTTGCCAGGAGAAAAGCACATCGTGGCTAAATCAAAGTTGGGTTTTCACATTGGGCCGGGCGGTATGAAGAATGGACTGGGTGATTGGGAACGAGCACTGAATGGGGCGGGTCAGCCATTTGGCCTGAAAGCGGCGGATGATTATGGGCCTATTTTTGAGGCAGTACAAATTGGCCGCCAACATCATGTACAAAATTGGCTTGGATTTCGGTTCAGTGAAGCCGCGCACCGTATCTCTCGTGAAGTGCCAGATTACAATGTTGCCCCGTGGCTGGATGCGCCGATTCTGTGCCAGGAGATGATTGATAAACTACCCCGCGAGTTTGACAAATCGGTGTGGCTGGAACTGATTAACGAACCCCGTGATGAAAATTCGGGTAACGATACGATGTTCAACAATATGAATGCGACGGATTATTTGGGAGAGTGGTGCCTCGCGGCCGCGAACTTTCTTAATGAGCGCGGTTACAAATTTATGGGGCCTACGTTTAACTCTGGCCGCCCTGGCCGTGAAGGACTGCCCATTGAAGATGCCGTAACCCAATACAGCCAGCCGGGGATGCTCAAATATTTGCGCTATTGCGCCGACAACCCCGACAAAGCGGCCTTATCCGTTCACGATTACAGTTGGTCTACCTGGAAAGAAGGGCAAACCGTCAACGATTGGTATCCTCGATTTGTGGGGGCGGTTTGAAGCGGCCATTGCCGCGGCCGATTTACACGGCATTCCTCGCACCTTCTTCATCTTTGTCACCGAGTTCGGTTTTGCCCATCGCGAAGCCCCGGTCTGGCCGGAAGCAGAAAAGTATCTGGATGCCCGCAACCGGATGTTGGCCCGTTGGCCGCAGGTTAAATATGATGCCGCCTGGACATTGCAACAGGGGTGGGGTGATATTGATAAGCATGTGAACAGTTGGATGCAATATCCGGCTCATAGAGAATTCGACGAAGGGGAACACCCTGCCCGAACCCATGCTCTTTTTGGGGGTACGTTGCCGGGAGCCGTGCCGGTCGAGCCGATTACATCATCTTCTCCGCCTGTAAGTGAACCCCCGATCACCACGGCCCAACTATTGGCGCTTGAGTTTACCGGTTGGGGGGAGCGGGATGTGTCCCATAATCCGGCCAATGGCCCGGCCACCTGGTACGATGTTGGTAAGGTCCAGGTTCCTATTCTTAACGGCCAGCGTATGGTTTTTTGGCAGGCGGAAGGGCAAAACCGCTTTGCCGACGGACAGCCCTGGAATAATTTTGCTCCTCCCCAAGGGGTTCATCAGTGGGATGCTTTGCTACCAGCCCAGGATCATTATCTCCTCAATGACCGCGGCCGCTGTTATCACCTGTTTGGCCCGTCTAATCCCTGGTGGGTGCGTTTTGCTCAGCGGGTGCAGTTGATGCCGGGCACGTATCGGCTCATTCTGGATATGTGGGGGGATTGGGTGGACCTGGTGGATGGGCGCAAACAGGCCAAGCCCGATCCCGGCCATGCGCGGGTTGAGCTGTTCTTGGGGGAACGCGGCCGCGAAGTCTGGCTCCGTCCCACTTACAATGGGCCAAACAAGTTACAGGCCGAGTTTACGGTGGAAGTGGCTGGGGAGTACGAACTGGGCTTCGGTATTCTGACCGTTTTCGCGGCGGGGGGTAGCCCAGGGGCCAATGGTTGTTTCCTGCGCTCCTTCGTGGTAGAACGGGTTGAGTCGGCGACGCGGCCGCAAGCCGTAGAATCAACCGATCGGCCCGACGCTACCCCGCCCGTTTTGAAAAACAAACGGGTCATCGCCCCGGCTGGTCTCTGGCTCCGCCTGGGCCCATCCGTACACGAACGTGAATGTCCACTTGTCATCGTTCGCCCGTGGCATGATAGTGGTTGTTGCCGTGCTGGACAGTGGCAAGGGGCCTTACGGGCGCCCGAAGAGTGGAGAGAATTTCGCTCTTTGCAGTTCTTGGTGCGCACTGGCGAAAGCAGCCAATGTCACCTACACTGAGTGACCCAATATTTATCGGGCCAGATCATAAGCGACTTCCCGCTCACGGCGGAATTGTTGGGTGTAGAGGCGGTAGTAGTACCCTTTTTGGCGGATGAGTTCGGCGTGACTCCCCTGCTCCATCACCTTACCCTGCTGGATAACCAAAATGCGGCTGGCCCGTTTGATAGTAGAGAGGCGATGGGCGATGATGAAGCTGGTGCGGCCGCGCATCATCCGCTCCATCCCCTGCTGAATCAACGCCTCAGTCAGGGTGTCCACCGAACTGGTGGCCTCGTCCATGATGAACAAATCGGGCTGGGCCAATACCGCCCGCGCCAGACTAATCAACTGTTTCTGCCCCACCGAGAGCAAATTTCCCCCTTCCCCCACCGGCTCATCGTAGCCATTATTCAGCTTAATGATGAACTCATGCGCCCCAGCCAACGCGGCCGCGACCGTGATCTCCTCGTCCGTGGCCTCTAGCCGTCCGTAGCGGATGTTTTCCCGGATGGTGCCGGAGAAGAGGTGGGGCGTCTGCAACACCATGCCGATGCGGGACTGGATGGCGTGTTGGGTGAGGTGGGTGTAATCATGGCCGTTGAGGATGATGCGCCGCTGGTGGGTTCGTAGAAGCGGCAGAGCAGGTTGACGATGGTAGATTTGCCGCCACCAGTTTCGCCAACCAGGGCAATCGTCTCCCCCTGTTTGACCGTCATATTGAAATCGGTCAGCACCGGTTTGCCATCTTCATAATGGAAGGAAACATGGTCAAACTGAATGTCGCCGCCAATGGGAGCGTTGATGGCGTCGGGGCGGTCCTGGATATCGGGCACGGCGTCTATCAGGGCAAAAACTCGCTCGGCTGAGGCGATGGATTGTTGCATTTGGGCGTAGACGCGGGCCATTTCCTGGATGGGCCAGAGCATGAAGGTGATGTAGCTGATGAAGGCCTGGATACCGCCGACGGTCATGCCCCCTATTTCGACCTGTAACCCACCATACCAGACGACGGCCCCGATCGCGGCCGCGCTAATCAACTGCACCACCGGCAAAAACAACGCCGACAGCCAGGCCGCCTTAAACGACGCCTGGTACATACTCCCCGACAGCGACTGGAACTCCTGTAAATCCCTATCTTCCCGCGCCAACGCCTTCGTCACCCGGACACCGGTGATGTTTTCGTTGAAGGAGCCGGTAATCTGGGAATTGATGCGCCGCACTTCCCGGTATTCGCCCAGGATGCGCCGCTTGAACTCGCCCGCCACCACCAGCAAAATGGGGAAGGACATGAAGACGATAATCGCCAACTTCCAGTTAATCGTCAGCATGAAGGCGGTGGCGGTCAGAATGCTCATCAAGCCCCAGGAGATGTCGAGCAGGCCCCACGTTACCAATTCGGCGATGCGTTCGGTGTCGGAGGTGACGCGGGAGATGATCCAGCCGACGGGGGTTTTGTTGAAGTAGCTGAAGGAGAGGGTTTGCAGGTGGGCAAACACCTTTTGCCGCAGATCGTAGCGGATGCGTTCGCCCAGGCTGGCGGTGATGTAGATGAAGCCGAACACACCAGCGGCCTGGACGACGATGAGACCGCCGTAAAGGGTGAGGATGGATTGCAACGCGGCCGCGTCCTGTCCCAATATCGCCTCATCAATGATCTGTTTGCTCAGGTAGGTGAATACCGAATCCAGAAACGCGACCAGGGTGATCAGCAGCAGGAAACTGGCCAGGCGCGGCCAATAGGGCAACGCCTGTTGCAGAATGCGCCACACCGTGCGCCCATTAAACTGGGTCTCGAACTCGTCTTCTTCAAAAGCTACGTCTTCCATAAGATGCTCAGCCGGGGAACTCGTGGGAACGTCTAGGAACTCTGGGAACTCGTGTTTCTCTCCGTGTTTGCCCCTATCCGTGTCATAAATTTGCACAAACTTGTCGCCAACAGACCGATTGTAGCACCGATTTGGTGTGCGTTCCGCCAAAATGAAGATCGTGGGCTACAATAGCGGTATCACAGCTATTGAAGAGAGTAACCTATGTCTTATGCTGAAGTCATTGCCCAAGAGTTAAACCTGCGGCCGCAATCTGTCGCCGCTACCATTGAGTTATTAGAAGCCGGGAACACCGTCCCATTCGTCGCCCGTTACCGCAAAGAGGCCACCGGTTCCCTGGATGAAATGGAAATCCGGGACATCGAGAGCCGGGCGAAGTCGTTGAAGGCGTTAGACGAGCGGCGGGAAACGGTGGTGGCTTCAATCCGGGAGCAGGGGAAGTTGACCGGGGAACTAGAGAAGCAATTGCTCGCGGCCGCGACGCTCACCACCCTCGAAGACCTCTACCAGCCCTACAAACCCAAACGCAAGACCCGCGCTACCATGGCCCGCGACAAAGGGTTACAACCCCTGGCCGATCTCATCTTACAACAAGCTCTCAGCCGCCAGAGTGCTGAACAAGTAGCGGCCGCGTTCTTGAATGAGCAGGTGGCTACCAACGAAGAGGCATTGGCCGGGGCACGCGACATCGTGGCTGAGGCGATTAGCGACCATGCTGGCGTGCGGCAGGCAGTGCGCGAGAAGGCCCTCAAGTTTGCCAATTTTCGCAGTGAAAAGGTGGCCGGGGCGGTTGATGAGAAAGGGGGTTTATGCGCTGTATTATGAGTTTGCGCTGAGGGTGGATCGGTTGCGGCCGCATCAAATCCTGGCCATCAACCGGGGTGAGGTGGAAAAGGTGTTGCGTCTCAACCTGGATGTAGCCGAGATGGATTGGCTCGTGCCGGTGCGCCATTTCTTCCGCCCGGATCGCCGTTCACCGCTGGTCGATCATTTGGAGTTGGCGATCAGGGATGCGGCCCAACGGTTGCTCCTGCCCGCGATTGAGCGGGATGTGCGCCGCCATCTCACCTGGCAAGCCGAACAACATGCTATCCAGGTGTTCGCCCAGAACTTACGGGCCTTGTTGACCCAACCGCCCTTGGCCGGGCAAACGGTCTTGGGCCTTGACCCCGGTTTCCGCACCGGCTGTAAAGTCGCCGTCATTAGCCCGACAGGCAAGGTGCTGGATACCGCCACCATCTACCCCCATGCGCCGCAAAACCGCAAAGACGAGACGGTGAAAATCCTGTCTGCTTTGGTTCAAAAACACCGCGTCACCCTCATCACCATCGGCAATGGCACAGCTTCCCGTGAGACGGAGCAGTTGGTGGCCGATTTCATCCGTACCAGTAAAACGCCGCTCCATTACCTGATAGTCAACGAGGCTGGAGCCAGCGTTTACTCGGCCAGTGATCTGGCGCGGGCGGAGATGCCCGATTTAGATGTCACCTTGCGTGGGGCGGTTTCGATTGCCCGACGGGCGCAAGACCCGTTGGCGGAACTGGTTAAGATAGACCCACAAGCCATTGGTGTGGGCATGTATCAGCATGATGTAGACCAGACCGAACTGGCCGAATCGTTGGATGCGGTGGTGGAAAGTGTGGTTAATCAGGTGGGGGTGGACTTGAACACGGCCTCGCCAGCCTTGTTGACTCACGTTTCCGGCATTGGCCCCAAGTTGGCGGAGAAAATTGTGGCCCACCGGGATGAGAATGGCCCGTTCCCCAGCCGCAAAGCGTTGCAAAAGGTGAGTGGCCTTGGCCCCAAGGCGTTTGAGCAGTGCGCGGGGTTCTTGCGGATTCGTGGGGGGAATGAGCCGTTGGATGCCAGTGCCATTCACCCGGAAAGTTATGCCGTAGCCAAAGCGGTGTTACAACGGGCTAACCTAACGCCTGAAACACCACCGTTGGAGCGGGAAGGGCCACTCACGCAGTTGCGAAAGCAGGAAGGCGTGGACAGGCTCGCGGCCGCGCTCCAGACCGGCGTGCCCACCCTCAGCGACATCTTCGAGCAGTTAGTCCGGCCGGGGCGGGATCCCCGTGAGGATTCGCAGGCCCCCATTTTGCGCAGTGATGTCCTTTCCATGGACGATCTGAAGGCGGGGCTGGTGCTGCATGGCACGGTGCGGAACGTGGTGGATTTTGGCGCGTTTGTGGATATTGGCGTCAAGCAGGATGGTCTGCTGCACCGTACCCAGGTTCCTCGTGATGTCAGCCTGAGCGTGGGCGATGTGATTGAGGTGATGGTGCAGAAGGTGGAGAAGGAACGCGGCCGCATTGCTTTGGCCTGGCCGACGGAGTAAAAAAAACAGGAACATACCATGAAAATCCCACCTCACAGCAAACTTGTTTTCATTGGTGATTCGATTACCGACTGCGGCCGCGCCCGCCCCATCGCGCAGGGTTTAGACGGGCAACTGGGCACAGGGTATGTGAGCCTCATTCAAGCCCTTGTCAACGCCACCGCTCCCCAACCTCAGCTACAGGTCATCAACATAGGCATTAGCGGCCACACCGTGCGTGATCTGGTCAGACGGTGGTCGAGTGATGTTCTGGCCCTGCAACCGGACTGGCTTTCGATCATGATTGGCATTAATGACGTGTGGCGGAATTTTGCTGCGCCGGAGATGCAGGTGGATCATGTGCCATTGGCTGAGTTTCAGCAGACGCTAGAACAGTTGATACGGCAGACGCGGCCGCGGCTCAACGGTCTTGTCCTCATGACCCCTTACTTCATCGAACCCAACCGGGCCGACCCCATGCGGGCTATGATGGACGCTTATGGCGGGGTGGTGAAGGAACTGGCGGGGCAGCACGAAGCGCTGTTCGTAGATACCCAGGCCGCTTTTGACACGGCCCTGCGCCATTATTCAGCCCAAGGCACTGGCTGCTGATCGGGTTCACCCCAACCTGACCGGACACATGATCCTGGCGCGGGCGTTTCTGGAAGCGGTGGGTTACGCCTGGAGCGGATGAGGTAAAAGGGTGAATCAGCGAACTTGTTTTGCCAAAGGGCAACTCATCAGTAAGCACCATTGGCTACCGGATCATCCGGCGGAATACAACCCCAACGGCTCTATCGTTCCGGCAGTGGGGTGTAACCGACTTTGGTGCGAGGGATGTGGCCTGTGGGTGCGGGTGATTCAGGGGGCTGAGTTGCGGCCGCGAACCCAGCCTGATCTTCAACCCCCTATACCAGACCGAAGCCCCCATGGATAACCCAGATGTGGCTCCTTCGCTCCTATCCAACCTGTACCTTTGTCCCTGTCACGCCCACAACGAACATACCACCCGGCTCATTGACGATGATGATTACCTGCATCCGTTTGCACCTCCCTGGTCCTGTGCCGGGCATCCGGCGATGGCCTTCCCTGGTGAACTCGATGGAGTTCACCTGAGCCTGGATGATCCGCTTGATCCACTAGTCATAGACCTTTTAGCCGCTCGTGTTCCCATCAATATTCACCCAATCCTGCACCTATTGGCTGGTTTCCAGGCGGTGCGGGTGTACCGTTTGTTAGATGAGGCTGAGGTCCGCGGCCGCTGGGCCAGCACAGTCGCCCGCCATTTGTTATCGGATGATCTGGCGATCCGGCGTGGGGCGTTGGGGTTTTATCGGTTGGAGCCTGCGGCGGGGGTTGAAGAACTGCGCCGGCTCCGATACAAACGCAAAATCTGGGATCAGCCCGATCCGGTTGATCCCCGGGTGACGTTGCGTTGGACGCTGAAATTGGCTCTGGACGCCATTGATAGAGAAAAATGAACCATGATGATAACCATAGAGGCAGAACGCCCCGATTCCCCAGAAGCCATAGAACTGATTACCGAGTTGGAAGCGGTGTTGGAGCCGTTCTACCCGACAGAAAGTCGGCATGGGTTTAGTGTGGAGAAGCTGGTGCGGCAGGGGGTGGCCTTTTTTGTGACGCGGGTGGACGGCGCGGCCGCGGGCTGTGGCGGTATTCAGTTGGTGGGTACGGAATATGGGGAGTTGAAGCGGATGTTTGTGCGGCCGCAGTTCCGGGGTCTTGGTTTGGGCAAACTGATGCTCGACCACCTGGCCGCGCACGCCCAACAACACGGCGTCACCGTCCTGCGCCTGGAAACCGGCATCCACCAGACCGAAGCCATCGGCCTGTACGAACGTTGGGGCTT
>JADJUV010000073.1 GCA_016716885.1 Candidatus Trichofilum aggregatum
ACAGACACCGGCACAGTCACCCTCACCCTCTACCAACCTGACCTTCCCATCGCCACCGCTACCGGCCAACTCCAACCCAACCAAACCATCGCTCTCGCCGTGACCGATACCGGCATCGGCATCACCCCGGAGCAACAAACCATCATCTTTGAGGGGTTCCAACAAGCCGATGGCAGCACCAGCCGCAAATATGGCGGCACTGGGCTGGGTCTGACCATCTCCCGTGAACTGGCTCTCCGTCTCGGCGGCCACATTAGCCTGGAAAGCCTACCCGGCCAGGGTAGCACCTTCACCCTGTACCTGCCCCACAACAGCCAAACCACCGAACCACCTATCGCACCACCTGCCGCCATACCACGCCGCCAACCCACCCGCCCCCTCACACCGGTGCCACCTGCCACCCCGGCCCGTTCCGATGATCGTTACCAGCTCGACAACATCCACAAACGCCTGCTCATCATTGAGGATGATGCTCACTTCGCCAAAATAGTCTACGACTACGCCCACAAACGAGGTTTCCACAGCCTCATCGCCCCCGACGGCGAAAGCGGGCTTAAACTCGTGTCCGAATATCATCCTCAGGCCATTATTCTCGACCTGAAATTACCCGGTATTAGTGGCTGGGAAGTTCTTGACCGGCTCAAAGGCAACCCTGACACCCGGCACATCCCCATTCACATCATTTCCATTAACGACGAAGATCAAAATGCCTTCAAAATGGGGGCTGTGGGATTTGTTTCCAAACCCGTCAGCCTGGAGGATCTGGAACAAGTTTTCCAAAAAATTGAACGGCTCAGCGACCAGAGTATCAAAACAATCCTGCTTATCGAAGATGACGAAAAGCTGCGCCACAGTGTCAAAAAGTTACTGGGTGGTGACGATATTCAAGTAGTTGAAGTTGGTACCGGCGCGGCCGCGATCAATCATCTCCGCAACCAATCCTTCGATTGCCTCATCCTGGATTTAACCTTGCCTGACATGAGTGGCTTTGAGCTATTGGATCAACTCAACAAGGATCAGACCCTACACCGTTGCCCGGTCATTGTTTACACCGGCAAAACTCTCACCGAAGAAGAAAACCTGGCTCTCATGCAATACGCTGATAGTGTCATCATCAAAGGGGTAAAATCATCCGAACGGCTCCTGGACGAAACCGCCCTCTTCCTGCACCGCGTTGTTGCCGACATGCCCAGCGACAAACAAAAAACAATTAAACAGTTGCACGAACAAGACACAACCCTATCTGGAAAACATATCTTGACCGTAGATGATGACATGCGTAACGCGTTTGCCCTCTCCAAACTCCTGGGCGACAAAGGGCTAAGAATCACCCTGGCCCGCAATGGTCAACAAGCATTAGATATGTTGGATACCCTGCCGGATATTGAGTTGGTGCTCATGGATATTATGATGCCTGGTATGGATGGGTACGAAACCATTCGCCGCATTCGTTCACAACCTCGTTTCAAAGATTTACCTATATTGGCCCTCACCGCCAAAGCCATGAAAGGGGATGCCGAGAAATGTATGGCCGCCGGAGCCAATGATTATCTCTCTAAACCACTCGATGTAAGTCGGCTTTTTTCTATGTTGCGGGTCTGGTTATACGCTAATACATCTTTACGAAAGGTGGGGCTTATTGACAAGTCCGGTTTGTCGCCGGAAACCCCACACTTCAGGGCGGGGAACTTTAGTAGGGGTTCAGACTAAATCTACCAAAGACTTCTCTAAAGCGCGTAGTTGCCCTTTGTAAAGAAGTACGTCCACCAAAGGACCATGGACCAGCAAAAACCCAAAATCCTGATCGTTGATGATCGGCCAGAAAATTTATATGCCCTCCAGAAACTACTAAACAAACTAGACATCACTATTTATCCGGCGTTGTCTGGTGCCGAGGCCTTGGAATTAACCCTGGAACATCAATTTGGCGTGGCGATTGTTGATGTGCAAATGCCCGAAATGAACGGCTACGAATTGGTTTCCCTTTGGCGGGGCAATCGCAGTACGGCCAGTTTGCCGGTTATTTTTGTGAGTGCCATCTACTCAGATGAATATAACCATCGCAAGGGTTATGATGCGGGAGCCGTTGATTTTCTGAGCAAACCGTTCGTGCCAGAAATATTGTTGAGCAAAGTGCGGGTGTTTTTAGAATTACATACACAGCGGCGCGAGTTAGAAACCGTCTATGCCCAGGTCGTCCGCTTCAATGAAGAGCTGGAAACCCAGGTGCGTGAACGTACCGCCGAATTACAGCGGGCGTATGATATGTTGGCCCACCTTGACCAGAATAAAGCTGATTTCATTTCCGTTATTGCTCATGAATTACGGACACCCCTGTCGCTCATCAGAGGGTATGCCGAAATGCTGGGCGAAGAGCCACCCCCTCAAACCAACGAAATGTATCAGTTACAAGTAGGGCGGCATCGTTAACGGGGCCAAACGGATGCACGAGGTGGTCAATACGATGCTGGATGTGATCCGCATTGACAGCCAATTGTTACAGGTGATTCCGGAACCCTGTTCGTTAGCAGAAATCGTGTCCTCATTACAGCAACAATTAGCTGAAGCATTGCAACAACGCCAGATCACCCTCCACCTGGACGGTCTGGAAGCTTTACCGGCCATTCATGCGGATCCCGATTTATTGCCGAAGGTGTTCGCGAATTTGCTGGTGAATGCCATTAAGTACACCCCGGATGGCGGCAAGATTGTGGTCAGCAGTGAGATTAGAGAGGAAAAGGGGCAGGAAGTGGTGGATGTGATTGTCAAGGATACCGGTATCGGCATTGACCCGGAGTTTCAGGAGCTGATCTTTACCAAATTTTACCAAACAGGATCAGTCACGTTACATTCATCGGGTAAAACGAAGTTTAAGGGGGGTGGCCCCGGTTTAGGGTTAGCCATTGCCAAAGGAATTGTGGATGCGCATGGGGGGCGCATCTGGGTGGAGAGTAGCGGGCACGATGAGGAATGTCTCCCCGGTAGTGCCTTTCATGTGGTGTTGCCCTCAGGTAAATAATCGTCCAAACGGTTTGTCGCCGCAGACCCCCACCCTAACCCCCCGCCCCAGGGGCGGGGAACTTTCTAAAGTGCCGGTTTTCGAGCGCGTCGGCGCGCTCGAAAACCGGCACACCTGGTATTTCCCCCTTCCCGCTGGGAAGGGGGTAGGGGGATGGGTCTTCCGACTAAACCGGCTAAGGACTTGTGTGAAGCTGTACGAATCTCCTTTTGGCCGTGAATTGATTCCTAAACGATTATTTAGAACAAGGTGGTGCGGACGGGGGCAAAGCTGTAGCGGTGGATGGTTGAGGGGCCGTGTTGGGCCAATAGGTTCAGATGTTGGGGCGTTCCGTAGCCTTTGTGGTGCTCAAATTGGTAGGCCGGGTATTGTTGGGCCTGGGTGATCATGGCCTGATCCCGGGTTACTTTGGCGATGATGGACGCGGCCGCAATCGTTAAACTCAGTTGATCCCCCCGAATAATCGTCCGCTGGGGTGTCCTTACATTTTTCAACCCCACATTCCCATCCACCAACACAAACCCGGGCGCCGGATTCAGGGCCATAATCGCCTGACGCATGGCCTCTTTGGTGGCTGGCAAGATACCCATCTGGTCAATTTCCCTGGCCTCAACCTGGCCCACACCCCAGGCCACCGCCATCTCCTGAATGAGATGAAACAACGCTTCTCGCTGTTGGCGGCTCAGTTGTTTGGAATCATTTACCTGAGCCAGCCGGGCCAGGATGGTCGGGTTGTGCAAAGGCAGAATGACCGCGGCCGCGACCACCGGCCCCGCCAATGCCCCCCGTCCCGCCTCATCCACCCCAGCAATCAACACCGGGCCACGTTCAGTCAGGACAGCTTGTTCAAACTCAAGCGTCGGTTTCGAGTTTCGAGTTTCAAGTTCCGGGTTGCGAGCTTCAGGTCTCAACTTTAAATCCCCCAATCTCTCAGTCTCTCAATCTCTCAATCTCCACTCTCTCCCCCTCCATCTCCGGCCGCGTCTGCTGACTATACCCCCCCGTCAGCAAGTGCCAGCGGATACGGAAGGCTTCGCCGATGTTACGGATGTAATCCAGTTTGGTGACGTGTGTGCCTTCGGCATTGACCCAATCGGCGGCCACCACTTTGATGCGGTAGCCAAAACGCCGGGCCAGGGCCAGAGCTTCATCGTCAATGCTCCAGCCATTCATGCGCGCCACGCTAAAAACCTGCTCGGCGGCGGGGGCCACAAAGGCTTTGAAGCCACAGCGGGTGTCCCAAATACCGGGCACCACTAACACCTGGATGATGAGGTTGCCTGCGTTGCCCAGAAATCGCTTGAAAGCGGATTGCGGCCGCGCCTGACGTGCCCCTGGAGCATCCTTGCGATCTCGTGAACAGATGACCACACCCGCCCCAGCCTGGAAATGCGGCCGCATCAGATCAAAATGCTTCATATCCGTGGAGTTATCCGCATCCGTAAACAGGCGAATCTCCCCACGCGCCGCCAACATCCCCTGGCGCAACGTGTACCCCTTGCCCCGATTCTCCTGCCGATGAATCCAACGAATATTGGTTTTACCTACGGCAAACTGCTTGATAACCTCAAGCGTATTATCTTTGGAGCCATCCAAAACAATCAAAATTTCCCAGGTAAAATCCTGAGCCAGGAGATAACGGTAAACCGCTTCCAGGGTTTTGTTAATGCGTTTTTCTTCGTTGTAGGCGGGAATAATGACGGATAGATAAGGATTCATGCCAGATGCTCTCGTATTGCGTATTTCGTGTTCCGTATAGAGCGCACGACCCAAGAGACAATACGCACAACGAAACCGAAGGATATTACTCCCCCCTTTTCGTCTCGTCAACCGGCGTGAGGCGGGCCATCAGGGAATCGTCATCAAGTCGTCGGATAGTTTGCACCTGGCGGCGGGCTTTGAGCATTTGGGGCAGGCGGAGCAAACCAGCGAGCTGGCCGCGCAAGCGAGCACGAGCCGCTTCGCCCCGCCAATGGCGTAAGGCCTCCCGCGTAATGTGCCATTGTCCCCGCCAAATAATGCGCCAATGGCGACGGAGCAGTGTGGCCGGCATGTTCTTAACAATGAGGTAGAGAAAGTTGCGTCCATCGTAATAACTGCCGATGACGCTACCCCCTGTGGCTTTGAGTTTGTGGTAAATCACGGCCGTAGGCAGGTAAAGGACGCGCCACCCAGCCAGGTTGATGCGCCAGCCCAGGTCTACATCTTCACAGGAGAAAAAATAAGCATCGTCTAAGTAACCGACCTGTTCCAGAACTTCGCGCCGGTACGCGGCCGCGCCGCCGCAAGCACTAAATACATATTCTTCGTCATCGTACTGCCCTTCGTCCTTTTGCCACACCCCCCGGTTGCCCGGTGTGCCATCCCACCGCACAAAATCGCCCGCCGTGTGGAAATGATCCCGCCGGTCAAACAGCATCATCCGGCTGGCGATGCTGCCCACTTCGGGATGGCGATCAAAGGCGTCCAGAATATTTTCCAGCCAATGGGGGTGTGTTTCGGTGTCGTTGTTGAGGAGAATGAGGATGGGGCTGGTCGCGGCCGCGAAGCCCGCATTACACGCCCCCGTAAAACCAAAATTCCGCCCCAGTTCAATCAGCCGCACTTCGGGAAACTCGGCCTGTACATACGCCTGCGTGCCATCCGTGGAACCATTGTCCACCAATAGCACCTCAAAATCGGGGCACGTCTGGCGGCGCAAAGAACCCAGGCAGGTTTCCAGGTGTTGTTGGCCGTTGTAATGGGGGATGATGATAGAAGCCAGGGGCATTTAGGCGTTTCCATACTCAGCCACGTACTCGGCGACCGCTTCCTGCCAGGGGCGTAAGGTGATGCCGAGCGACGCGGCCGCAACATTCTTTAACGCCGCATAGGGTGGTGGGGTCGAGGCACGGGGGTAGTCACGGGTCAGGATGGGCACGTTGGGGATGTGGCTCAACCCGGCACAACGCAAAATCTCGTTGGCGAACTGCCAGCGCGAACAAACGCCGCTGTTGGTCAGGTGGTACGTTCCGTACTGATGGGTCTGCAAAAGTTGGTGGATGGCCGGAGCCAAATCTTGGCTGTAGGTGGGGTTGCCCACCTCGTCCACCACCACCCGCACCTGCCCCTGCTCCCGCGCCCGCTTGAGGATGGCATGGATAAAATTACGCCCGCCAGGGGCCACCAGCCAGGCGATCCGGACAATGTAATGACGAGGCAAAACAGAACGAACATGGAACTCCGCGGCCGCTTTGCTCGCTCCATACGGATTGATGGGGTTCAGCGGCCGCCACTCCTCGTAGCCATCAGGCCGATCCCCGGCAAACACCTCATTGGTGCTGATGTGCATCATCTCCGCGCCGCTGGCCTGGCAGGCCAGGGCCACGTTTTGTGTCCCCAACGCATTCACCCGGTAAGCCAGGGCCGGGTCTTTAGCACAGCCGTCCACGTTGGTGTAGGCGGCACAGTGGATGACCAGTTCGGGGTTGGCAGAGGTGATGGCCTGGAACGCGGCCGCGCGCTCCGCCACATCCACTTCCGGCAAATCCACCACCGTCACCTCATGTTCGGCCAGTTCCGCCTGCAAGGCCCGGCCCACCTGCCCCAAACCACCCGTAATCAGAATCCGCATGTTGGTCTCCTAGAAAGAAGGAACAGAGAAGTTACACAGAGCGCACAGAGGTGAAGACACAGAGATTCACAGAGAAAAACGAACAAGTTATTGAACTCTATGTACCTCTGTGCCTTCTCTGTGAGCCTCTGTGTAATCCCCTTGTTGATTGTTTTCGTTCTACGGCGGGTGATGATAACATAGCCCGGTTGAAAAGTGTAAGCCGTAACCAGTGACCAAAAATCGGCGTTAATCTCCCAAATCTGCGGATAATTCCCCATGCGTATTGATATTTTGACCCTTTTCCCGGAGATGTTCTCCGCCTATCTGAACGAAAGCATCCTCAAGCGGGCGCAGGAAAGCGGCCGCGTGTCCATCCACCTGCACAACATCCGCGACTACACCACCGACAAACACCACATCACCGACCTGCCCCCCTTCGGTGGCGGCGGCGGCATGATTTTGAAAGCCGAACCCATTTTCGCGGCCGTATTAGCCGTGAGCAGTGCCGTTAGCCGCGAGCCAGTTGGCAAGTTAGCCAGCCTACCTGCCAGCCGCCCATCCCCACTCTCCAGTCTCCAGTCTCTCAGTCTCTCAGTCTCCAGTCATCCTCCTCACCCCCCAAGGCCGCGTCTTCTCCCAAAAAATCGCCGCCGAGTTGGCCCAACAAGAGCGCATCATGCTCATCTGCGGCCGCTACGAAGGCGTAGATGAACGGGTGCGCCAACATCTGGTCACCGACGAGATTTCTATTGGTGATTTTGTCCTGACCGGGGGAGAACTGGCGGCGATGGTGGTGGTGGATGCCGTGACCCGTTTACTGCCAGGGGTGTTAGGGGCTGAGAACGCGGCCGCGACCGACAGCCACGCCACCGGTCTCCTCGAAGGCCCCCACTACACCCGCCCCGAAACCTTCCAGGGTTGGGCCGTGCCCGATGTGCTCCGCTCCGGCCACCAGGGGCAAATTGACCGCTGGCGGCGGCAAGAAAGCCTGCGCCGCACCTGGCAACGCCGCCCCGACCTGCTTCTCAACGCCCCCCTGACGGAAGAGGATAAGCAGTTCTTGGCCCAGTGGTCAGCTAGCCAGTGAATCAGTCAGTGAAGGAAGCCACGAAAACGAGTTAACACGTAACGGTGGCTTGGCGTCCTTTGCGCCTTGCAGTCTCTTCCCTTCCCGGATTGCCCATTAACCACGAACCATTGACCATTAGCCGCCTTCATCCTTACTAATTCCTAATTCATAATTCCCCATGTCCGGTTGCTCTCGATTCCTCGCCTTCCTTATCGCCCTTGTCTTCATCATCACCACCCCGCTGGTCTTGTTGGCCTTTAACCTGGCCCAACTGGCGACCAACCGGGACGCGTTCAAACAAGCCCTACAACAGACCGATTTGCGCCAGATGGCGGTGGACGCGGCCGCGATCACCATCACCCAACTCGCCGCCCAACAAGGCATCGGGCTGGAAGGCATTGACCCGGCCCTCATCGAAAGCACCGTTGAGGCCGCCATCCCACCCGAATGGGTCAACCAGCAGGCCAACCTGGTCGTAGATGCCCTGTTCAACTACCTGGACACCGGCGATCCCAACAGCCTCACCATCACCATTGACACCACCCCCCTGTTTGACCGCTTCCGCAGTGACGTGGGGGAACAGGCCATTGTGACCGCCGTGCAAACCCTGCCTACCTGCCCGCCCGGCCAGTTGCCCATTGACCCGGCCACGCTCACTTTTGTCACCTGTTTGCCAGAGGGGATTGATGTGGGGGCCGCGGCCGCGATCATCCACGACAATCTCGTTGGCCTCATAGACGCCAACCCCCAACTCACGGCCCAGGTTCGTACCCTGGAAGTCAATGTCCTGGAAATTAGCGGCACCAACCCGGCCCTACTGCAACAGCTACAACAACTGCGCCAGACCTTACAACGGCTGCAAACCGGCTCCTGGCTCCTCTGGCTCATTCCCCTTGTTTGTCTCTTCCTCATCCTGGTTCTGGCCGTGCGTTCCCCCGGCGATTTTGGCAACTGGCTAGGTTGGCCCTTGCTCATCGCCGCCGTGCTGACCATGATTCTCACCTTCCTGGCCCCCTTTCTCTACCGCGATCTCCTACCCACCCTACTCAGCCCCATGCTCCCCACCGGGGCCGATAATCTTATCCGCCCCTTGCTCACCACCTTTGTGGACATCATCACCCAGGCCTGGTTCTTCCGCGTGCGTATCCAGGCCGCGCTGGCCCTGGCCCTCAGCATCCCCCTGGTTGTCTTTGGCCTGGTGTGGCTGGTGCTCTACCCGAAGACTGATGAGATGGTATGATGCGTGGTGCGTGGTGCGTGGTGCGTGGTGCGTTCACCATTCACCATTCACCGTTCACCATTCACAATTTCCCCCTCCTCAACCCTTCGCCTCGTTCCACGCTCCGCCATGAGCCAATCATGTTGTAGACAAGGCGGTATAGGGATGGGGCAATCGGGGGGCAAGCCGCGGGGAAGCAATACGCACCGTTTGACCGAAACTCTGGCCCACCGGCCCTGCCCCTAGCATGGCCTCGACCTCCTGAGAATGACTGACAAAATTGGCGGATAGCGCATTCCCCAACTGGTAGCTAAGCGGGGGTTCTGCTAGTACCATCATCCCATCTCTGCTTCTTAGCCCTGTTTCACCGTGAACAACAACCTAAAATTTTCCCCTTTGCTTCTTCCCAATTAGAGGTGGGTGGTGTATACTTTGGCATATTGTGGGGCAAAGTGGGGTAAAATGGGTCATCGTGGACTTCAAATCCCTAAATTTTGCGCTAAAATGGGTTAATTGAAACATTTGTTCTAATTCACAAGTTTCGTAGGCCATGTTTCGTCAGCAAAGACCGAACACACAACACATACCATGTTCCTTGGCGAGTATAACCACACCATTGACGATAAAGGCCGCTTAACCATTCCGGCCAAGTACCGCGCCGATCTGGCAGCGGGTGTGGTGATCACGCGTGGTTTTGATCAAAACCTGATTGCCTTCCCGGTCAATGAATGGGAAACATTGGCGCAACGGATTATGGCGCGGCCGCTAGCCGACCAGGATGTGCGTGAGTTCCGGCGGCGGCTCTTCTCCGGGGCGGTTGACCTGATGCCCGACCGCCAGGGGCGGATTCTCCTGCCCCCCTACCTGCGCGAATTCGCTGGCATTAACGGCGAAGTGGTGATCGCCGGGATGTACAACTACATGGAAATCTGGAGTACCACCGCCTGGGAAGGGGTGCGTGAGAACATTGAAAACAATCATGATGTAGCCCGGTGGGATGATTTGGGGATTTAGTCTCCAGTCTCTCAATCTCTTAATCTCTCAGTCTCTCATTTAGAGACTAAGAGACTGAGAGATTAAGAGACTGGGAGACTGGGATTGATGAGCACCAGCCATATCCCCGTTCTTTACCAGGAAGTTTTGACGGCATTGCGGCCGCAAGCCCAGGCTCTCTTTATTGATGGCACGTTGGGCGCAGGGGGGCACACTGAGGGGTTGCTCGCGGCCGCGGCAGAAACCCGCGTTTTGGCCTTTGACCGTGACCCCGAAGCTATCCGGTTTGTGCAAGAACGTCTGGCCCCTTATGGCGACCGGCTTACCCTGGTCAACCATAACTTTGCCGACATGGGGGGCGTGGCTCCGGGGCAAGGGTTTGGGCAGGTAGATGGGATTTTGCTGGATTTGGGGTTGTCGTCCCGGCAGTTAGACAGCCACGAGCGCGGGTTTTCTTTTCGGTTCGCGGCCGCGTTGGACATGCGTTTTGACCCCACCAAGGGCCAAAGCGCGGCCGATTTAATTAACAATTTAAGTGAAGCTGAACTGGCCGACATCATCTGGCGGTATGGTGAGGAACGGCAAAGCCGCAAAGTCGCTCAGGCCATTGTGCGAGCGCGGCCGCTCCAGACCACCAGCCAACTGGCTGATCTGGTCGCCCAGGTGATCAAACGACCCAAAGGCCGTTCTCACATTCACCCGGCTACCCAGATTTTTCAGGCCCTGCGTATCGCCGTCAATGATGAGTTGGGTGCGTTAGAGCGAGGCTTACAGAGCGCAGTAGAGCTACTCAAACCCGGTGGCCGATTGGCCGTCATTAGTTTTCACTCTTTAGAAGACCGCATCGTTAAACAATTTATGCGTGACCGGAGCGCCACCACCATCGCCACACCCGACGATCCCTACCGCGCTCATCAGCCCATCAATCCCAGCCTGCGCCTGGTCACGCCCAAACCCATCACCGCCACCGAGGCGGAAATCACCCAAAACCCCCGCAGTAGAAGCGCCAAACTGCGAGTAGCCGAGAAAGTATAGCGAGTGGCGAGTGGCGAGTAAGAAAAACGCAAACTCGAAAACTCGAAACTCTGAACTAGAAACTGGTATGCAAGAGACTATGACCCAACCCACCCCCCAACGCCCTACCCGCTCTCTGCGTCAGCAGGCCAAGCGGCTGGTCTGGCTCACCGAAGCTCAGGCGGCTTTAGGTTGGGGCATCATTATTATTCTGGTGGCTCTGTTGGGGGCGATTTATCTGACCCAGGCCAGCAAAATTGCCGCTACCGGCCGCCGGGTGCAAATTATGCAGGGGGAATTGACGGACATTAAGCGGGTCAATGCCACCCTGGAACGGCAAGTGGCCGAGGCGCAGGCGTTACCGTTATTGCAACAGCGCGCGGCCGCGCTCGGTTTCATCCCGGCCAATCCCAACGACATCGAATACCTGGTGGTTCCTGATTACCCAACCGGGCCACCACCCATCGCCACCCCGCCACCAGAGGTGATTCCCACACCGGAACCCATCACCACCATCCAGGAAGCCCTCTGGTACGCCGTTAAAGATTATGTGGCCGGGCTGATTGAGGGGGAATCCAGTGAACGCTGAACAAATTAGACGCTTATGGATGGTTGTTATCGGTATTGGCTTCGCCGCCCTCGTCATCGTAGGGCGGCTTGTTGCTTTTCAGGTGGTACAAGGGCCAGAATGGGCCGCGCAGGGTGAACGGATGCACATTCTCCAGGTGCAGGCGCAACCCAACCGGGGCATCATCTATGATCGCAACGGGGCTGTCCTGGCCGCCAACTCCAGCGATTACCAGATCGGCGTCTCCCCCAACCTGGTGCTCGACGCGGAAGAAATGGCGACCACCCTGGCTCCTTACCTGAACATCCCCCGCTACGAACTGCTGGACAAACTCAACTCTGAGCGGCCTTACGAACTATTGGCTGGTCGGGTTACACCGGCGGTGGCCGATTCCATTCGTGCCCTGGGGTATGAGGATTTCGGCATCCAGATTGAACCGATTCCGCGCCGCATCTATCCACAGGGCAAGCTGCTGTGCCATGTCCTGGGTTACACCACTTTTGATGGCCTCGGCAGTGCGGGGGTCGAAGGGTATTACCAGAACGAATTGGCGGGTGAAGCGGCCAGTGCGTTTGTCAACATTTCGCCCCTCACCGAACAGCCCGAAGTGATTGCCCGCGAAGGGGACAGCCTGGTGTTGACCATTGACCGCTCCATTCAATATCTGGTGGAGCAACGGCTTAGCCGGGCCATTGCGGAACACGGGGCGCAGGATGGCACGATTATCGTCATGGATCCGCGCAGTGGCGCCATTTTAGCCATGGCCAGCACCCCTTGTTTTGACCCCAATGTTTATTACCAGGTTCCTGACGCTTCGGTTTTCCTGAACCCGGCGACCAGCAAGCAGTATGAACCGGGATCGGTCATGAAGCTAATTACGATGGCGGCCGCGCTCGATTCCGGCACCGTAACCCCCAATAGCACCTACTACGACAGCGGCGTGATGCAAATTGGTGGGGCGCAAATTTACAACTGGGACCGGGGGGCTTACGGCCAGACCGATATGACCACCCTGCTCGTTAACTCACTGAACGTGGGCGCATCTACCCTGGCCACCTGGATGGGGCCAGAAACATTTTACACCTACCTGGACCGGTTCGGTTTTGGGCGACCAACGGGCATTGACGTGATGGCCGAGGCATCCGGGGTGATGAATCATCCTGGTGATGAGTTATGGACGGAAGCGGAAATTGCCACTAATTCATTCGGGCAAGGGCTGGCCGTTACACCGTTGCAGATGATCACCTCGGTGTCAGCCATTGCCAACGATGGGGTGATCATGCAACCGTACATGGTGCAGGAGCGCCGCACGGCCAACGGTGAGGTCTTTGTGCATCAGCCGACAGAGTTGAGCCGCCCCATCTCGGCGGAGACAGCCGAGACCCTTTCGGCGATGGCGGTGACGGTGGTGGCGCGGGGCCTGGATGCGGCGACCGTGGAAGGGTATACCGTCGCGGGCAAATCCGGCACCGCCCAAATCCCGGTGAACGGCATTTATGACCCGGTGAACGTCATCGCCAGTTTTATCGGCTGGGTTCCGGCGGATGAACCGGAGTTACTGGTGTTTGTCATTCTTAACAAACCCACCACCGCTTATTGGGGTTCCCAAACCGCCGCCCCCGTCTTTTCGGAATTGATTTCCGAACTGGTGGTGATGATGGACATTCCGCCTGATGGATTCGGCTACAAGCTGAAGTCGCGGCCGCAATCAGGGAAATGAGGCAGCGCAGTCAGCAGGGGACGCCACGACGGAAAAGGGAACACGGATGGAATTTGCAAAACGGTTTTATCCTTGTTCCTTCAGTGCGTGGTTTCTGAGACAAACCAGGATGATTACGATAGGTGAGGTATTGGCGATTTTGACGGGCTACCAGCCGACGGGGAAAGAACCCCGGCTGGGGTCTTTTGTCATTGATAGCCGTCTGGCGCAGAAGGGCAGTGTGTTTGTGGCCTTTCAGGGTGAAGCGCAGGACGGCCATCAGTTCATCGCTGACGCCATGAGCCGGGGCGCGGCCGCGGCCCTGGTGGAGCATGTGCCCGCCGGGTTAGATTACGCGGTATTGGATACACGACAGGGAGAAGGGGCCAAGATCGCGGCCGCGGAAGTCGTCTCTCTCCGCTCTCCCCTGCTCATCCTGGTGGAAAACAGCAAAGCCGCCCTGCAAAAAATCAGCCAGGTGTGGCGCGATCAATATGCGGTGAAGGTCATCGGCATTACCGGCAGTGTGGGCAAAACCTCCACCAAGGAGTTGACCCAGGCGGTACTGGCGCAACGGTTCCACACCTATAAATCGCCCGGTAATTTGAATTCCCATACCGGTTTGCCCATCGCCTTGCTGGGACTGGAAGCGCACCACCAACGGGCGGTGTTGGAAATGGGTATGGATCAGCCAGGCGAGATTGCCTTGTTGTGTGACCTGGCCCGGCCAGAAATTGGGGTGGTGACCAATGTTGGCCCGGTTCACATGGAAAAGCTGGGATCGTTAGAAGCGATTGCGGCCGCGAAACAGGAACTCGTGGAAGCCCTACCCGAACACGGCACGGCCATCCTCAACCAGGATGAACCCCTGGTCATGGCTATGGCCGGGCATACGAAGGCTCGCGTTTTCACCTACGGCCTCACCCCGGCCGCCCACGTCTGGGCCGACAACATCCAGGCGATGGGGCTGGAAGGGATTCGGTTTATTTTGCACTATGGCAAGGAGATGCTCAGCCTCCATGTGCCTTTGTTGGGGCGACACAGCGTGCACACCGCCCTGCGGGCCACTGCCGTGGGGTTAGTCGAAGGGCTGGCCTGGGAAGAGATCGTGCGCGGTTTACAAAGTATGTCGTCCCAGTTGCGGCTGGTGACGGTGGATGGGCCACATGGCTCACTGATTATTGATGATACCTACAACGCCAGCCCGGAATCAGCTATTGCCGCCTTAAATTTGCTGGCTGACCTGGACGGGCGGCGCATCGCCGTGATGGGTGATATGTTGGAATTGGGCGCGGCCGAACAATCATCCCATCAAATTGTGGGGCGGCGGGCTTTGGCCGTAGCCAACACCCTTGTGGCCGTAGGCCGACTGGGGCGCATTATCGGCGAGACGGCCCTGGCCGATGGTATGGCTCCCGACAAAGTGTTTTTTGCCGATGATGCGAACGGCGCGGCCGCGATTCTGACCGACCTTATCCAACCGGGTGATGTTATCCTGGTCAAAGCCTCACGCGGGGCGCGGCTGGACCAATTGGTAACGCAACTGGATCGAAGAAAGTGAGTTTCAGGTTTCAGGTTTCAGGTTTCAAGTTAAACCCTGAAACCTGAAACTTGAAACCTGAAACTTGGAACTACTATGGCTTTCGCTCTAACCGTTGGTGGTGTGACCTTTTTATTAGCCGTCATCTGGGGCAGTCCCCTGGTGGAGGTAATGCGCCGCCTGGGGCTGGGCAAGCAGATTCGCATCGAAGGGCCACAATCTCACCAGGCCAAGATGGGTACACCAGCCATGGGGGGCATTCTCATCATTGCGGCCGTGTTTCTCATCAGCACCGTGGTGAATACGGTGCAACTGGTGAAACAGTTAGCCATTGCCGAGAGTGTGCTTGTGCCCCTGGGGGTGATGGTGGCTTATGCCATTTTGGGCGGCATTGACGATTATCAGGGGTTGCGGCAGCGGCCGGGTGTGGGCATGTTGGCTCGTTACAAGATTCTTTATCAGGTGGGGATAGCGTTGCTTGCGGCCGCGTTGCTCTATTTCTTCGTCAACAAAGGGCAAGGCTTATTGGCCGTGCCCACCGTACCAGTTCTGCTAACCATGTCCGGTTGGATTTACATCCCCATCGCCACCTTCATTATCACCGGCACCGCCAACGCCGTGAATTTTACCGATGGGCTGGATGGACTGGCAGGCATCATTACGGCCACCGCCTTTGCCGCTTATGGCATCATTGCGTACCTGCAAGATCAACAGTTTTTGCTGGTCTTCTGTTTCATCATGGTCGGGGCCTGTTTTGCCTTTTTGTGGTTTAACGCCCACCCGGCCCAGATGTTTATGGGCGATGTGGGTTCACAGGCCATTGGCGGGGCGTTGGGCGTCGTGGCCCTGATGACCAACCAATGGCTCATCCTGCCCATCATCGCCCTGATTCCCACCGTGACGACCATTTCGGTGATGCTCCAGGTGATTTCGTCCCAGGTGAGCCGCCGTTATTTAGGGCGTGATATTCGCCCATTTCGGATGGCTCCGCTTCACAACCATTTTGTTTTATCGGGCTGGAGTGAAACCCAAATTGTGCAACGCTGGTGGCTGATCGGCATCAGCGCGGCTATGTTGGGGATTGCCCTGGCGTTGGTTTAGGAGATTAGGAGACTAAGAGACTAAGAGATTTAGAGACTAACAATGTCCCAATCTCTCAGTCTCCCAGTCTCTCAGTCTCTCACTCTCTCAGTCTCTACCATGGACCCACTCACCGGCAAACGCATCATCATTCTGGGTCTGGCGCGGCAGGGCAAGGCATTGGCCAGGTTCGCGGCCGCGGTCGGGGCCAGCGTCGTCGTCTCGGATTTACGTTCACCGGAAAAATTAGCCGGGGTCTTGCAGGAACTGAGCGATTATGACATTGAGTTTGTGTTAGGCGACCATCCGCTAAGTTTGCTTGATGGGGCGGATGTGTTAGCCATCAGTGGCGGTGTTTCTCTGGAAATGCCGCTGATACAAGAAGCCATCAAACGAGGAATTGCGTTGACCAACGATTCACAGGAATTTATGCGCCGCTGTACTGCCGAATCCATCGGCATTACCGGTTCGGCGGGTAAAACCACCACGACAGCCCTGACCGGCGTGATGAGCCAGATGGCCGGACGCCGCACCTGGGTAGGGGGCAACATTGGCCGCCCGCTCATCGCCGACCTGGACAAGATGGGGCCGGATGATGTGGTGGTGCAGGAGTTGTCCAGCTTCCAACTGGAAATCTGGCAACAAAGTCCGCATATCGCCGCCGTGTTGAACATTACCCCCAACCATTTGGACCGACACAAAACGATGGCCGCCTATGTGGACGCCAAGGCCAACATTTTGCGCTTTCAGGCGGAAGACGATGTGGCAATTTTGTCGGCAGATGATCCGGGGGCACGCTCGTTGTCGTCACTGGTCAAGGGGCGGCTGCGCCTGTTTAGCACCCGCTACCCGGTCAAAGAGGGCGCATTTGTGCACGCCGGGCAAATCTGGCTGCGCAATGGCAAGGATCAGGTGGTCTGCACCCTGGATGAGATTCGCCTGCGTGGGCCACACAATGTCGCCAATGTGCTGGCGGCTACCCTCCTGGCCGATTCGGCGGGCATTCCGTTAGAGGCGATCCGCAAGGCCATTACCACCTTTGGCGGCGTGGAACACCGGCTGGAATTGGTGGACACGGTGAACGGGGTGCAATACATCAACGATTCCATCGCCACGGCCCCGGAGCGGGTATTGGCGGCGCTGAGTTCCTACCATGAGCCGCTCATTTTGCTGGCAGGCGGCCGCGACAAGAACATGGTCTGGGATGAATGGGTTCGGCAGGTGAAAAGCCGGTGTAAGGCGGTGGTGCTGTTTGGTGAATTAGCTGAGATGCTGGCAGACGGCCGTTAGCCGCTGGCGATCCGTTGCCAGTACTCAGCCCCCAGTCCGTCCAGTCCCCAGATTGTACGGGTAAATACGTTAGCTGAGGCGGTGGCCGCGGCCGCGAACCTCTCCGTTTCCGGTGACATTGTTCTGCTCTCCCCCGGTGGCACAAGCTACGACGCCTTTACCGATTTTGAAGAGCGGGGAGAGGTGTTTAGGGGGTTGGTGAAGGGGATGAGGAGATCAGGAGACTGAGAGATTGAGAGACTAAAGATCACTCTCGTCTCTTAATCTCTCAGTCTCTAATTCCCTCCCACAGGTGCGCTTATGACTACAACCGTCCGTGTTGTTCGACAAAAAACCCACCGGGTGCTACCGGCTATCCGGTTGCGCTTTGATGTGTGGCTTCTGCTCAGTGTGGCGGCGCTACTGGTGTTTGGCCTGATGATGGTGTACGACACCACCTTTGACCTGGGCCTGTTGGTGCAAGACAACCCACTGCATTATTTTCAGCGGCAACTTGTGGCCGCCGGGTTGGGCATTGCTGGCTCTATCGTGCTGATGCAGTTCGATTATCACATTCTGCGCCGCTTTTCTGTGCTCATTATGATTGTCACCCTGGCTTCGCTCACCTTTTTGCTCTTCTTCGGTGAGTCCAACTTTGGGGCCACCCGTGGGCTGTTAGAAAACTCCTATCAACCCTCGGAGTTGGCAAAATTGGCGACCATTCTGTACATCGCTCACTGGATTTCTTCCAAAGGGGAGCGCATCAAAGATTTGACCTATGGTTTGTTGGCTTTTTCGGTCATTACCGGGGTTGTCTGTTTCTTGATTGTGCAACAGCCTGCCCTGAGTACGGCTGGTCTGGTGGCTTTGATTAGTTTCACCCTGTTTTTTGTGGCCGGGGCGGAGTGGAAACAGTTGGCGATTGTGGGTGGTGTGGGTGGCTCGATTTTTGTCTTTTTGATGTTGACACTACCTCACGCGGCCGCGCGCGTGGGTGCCTGGCGTGAAGTCTTGCGGGATCCCAATCAGGCCGTGTGGCAGGTCCGACAGGCCCTCATCGCCCTGGGGAGCGGTGGCTTTTGGGGGGTTGGCCTGGGCGAAGGGGTGCAAAAGTTCGGCCCCCTGCCCGCGGCCCACACCGATGGCGTTTTTGCCATTATTGGTGAAGAGCTAGGGCTGATTGGTTGCCTCGTCGTCATTGCTTTGTTGCTGTTTATGACCTGGCGCGGTCTGCGTATCGCTCGCAAAGCCCGCGACAACTACGGCTTTTTGTTGGCCCTGGGCATTACCGTCTGGTTGGCCTATCAAGCGTTGATGAACATCGCCGTTATTACGGCCACCATTCCTTTTACCGGTGTGCCCTTGCCCTTCATTAGCTACGGGGGCACATCCATGCTCATCTCATTGTTAGGCATCGGCATCCTGCTCAACATTTCGCGGGATGAGGCGCTGACGGGTCGGGCGAGTATGCCGCAACCGGTGAAGGATAGAGTTAAGCGAATGGGTGAATGTGAAGGATTAATGGAAGGAGTATCTCCAGCGGCTCATTAACCATTCAACAATTCGGGTTCAACAATTAATTTTGAACCTTCTCATCTGTGGTGGTGGTACTGGTGGTCATGTTTACCCGGCGTTGGCGGCGGTGGAAGCGTTGCAGGCGCGGGGTGTGACTGCGGAGCAGATCTTGTGGGTAGGTACGAAGGGGCAAATGGAAGAGACATTGGTTCCCCGTGCTGGTCTGGTTTTGACGACGATTCCGGGTGGTCCCATTGCGGGTGTACCGCTGTGGACGCAGGTCATTAACGGGTTGAAACTAGGGGTCGGGTTTTTGAAAGCCTGGCAAATTGTGAAGGGTTTTATGCCGGATGGGGTTTTTCTGACAGGTGGGTATGTGAATTTGCCGGTGGCGCTCGCGGCCGCGCGGCGACACGTGCCTATTCTCACCTACCTGCCCGATGTGGAACCCGGCGCGGCTATCAAACGGCTCAGCCAGTACAGCCAGAAAATTGCCTGCACCACCGATGGCTCCAAGGCGTTTTTACCCGAGGCGAAGCTGATTGTAACCGGATATCCGGTCAGAAAAGAGATGCGCGTTGCGGCCGCGATGCCCCGTTCGCAAGCCCTGGCCCATTTTAACCTGACCACCGACCGCCCCACCCTGTTCGTTTTTGGGGGCAGTCGGGGCGCACGCAGCATCAATCAGGCCCTGACCGCCATTTTGCCTGACCTGCTCCAGGTGGCCCAGGTCATTCACGTCAGCGGCACCTTAGACTGGCCCGAAGTGGAGGCGCACACTCGCACACTCGCCCACTCGCAACTGCCCTACTACCGCCCATTCGCGTATCTGCACGAAGAGATGGCCCTGGCCTACCGCGCCGCCGACCTGGTGCTGGCCCGGAGCGGGGCGGGTATGTTGGGTGAAGCCCCGGCCTTTGGCGTGGGGTCGGTGCTGGTTCCGTACCCCCACGCCTGGCGTTATCAGAAAGTCAACGCCGATTATCTGGCTGACAAAGGGGCAGCCATTCGTTTGAATGATGAAGAGATGGGAACAAAGTTGCTCCCCACCCTGCTGACCTTATTGTGTGATAAAGAGAAATTAGCGGCGATGGGCGCGGCCGCGAAAAAGTTAGACATTCCCGATGCCCCCGACCGATTGGCAAGGGCCATTTTAGATTTACGATTCTAGATTGACGATTTATTCCAGTCGTCAATCTACCATCTAAAATCGTCAATTCTATGATAAGTATTGCTATCATTTTTTGGATCATGGTCGTCTTTTTTGGCCTGATTGGTTACCTGCGCGGGTGGCAAAAAGAAGCCATCGCCTTAAGTGGGCTGATCGCGTCGGTGGCGGTTCTGCAACAGTTTGGTTATGAGTTGGTGACGCTTGTTGGCTCGGCCACCGTTTCCCCGGATCGCCTGTTGCTTGACCCCAACTATGGTCTGAAGCAACAATTTTGGATTCAGGCCGTTTTTCATTCAGTAACCGCCTTCTTCAGCTATCAGGTGGTAGCGCGGCTGGCCGATAGCGTAACCGGCGGCCGCATCGGCGACCGTTTACGGGCCAGTTTGGAGAAACGGGTCATCGGGGCGTTGCTTGGTTTTATCAATGGGTATCTGCTGGTAGGTGGATTGTGGAGTTTTCTGGAGTATCAGATCACGGCGTTAGGTTATCAGGCACTCCCTCTGGGAGCGGCGTATGCCTTTGACCAGACGGTCGTAGCCCGACCCGCGATTGATTCATCGGCCATGCAAATGGCCGCCTACCTGCCAATGGGGTTTTCACCCCGACCATCTGGCTGTTGTTGTTCTTTATTGCCTTTTTTTGTGGTGATTATCGCTTGATTATAGGGAGACTAAGAGAACTAAGAGATTAAATGTGACCAAAGTCTCTCAGTCTCTCAATCTCCCAGTCTCAAGTCTGAAATGAACATCATTCCCCTCACTCCCCCTCTCCCCATCACATCCACCTCGTCGGTATCGGCGGGGCGGGGATTTCGGCCATTGCCCAGGTGTTACTGGGGCGTGGGTTCACCGTGTCTGGGTCGGATAGGGCGTGGAATGGGTTGATGGCTGATTTGCAGAGTAAAGGGGCAACGGTGTACGAAGGGCACGCGGCCGCGAACATTGCCGGGGCGGAGTTACTCGTTATCTCCTCAGCCATTCCCCAGGATAACCCTGAGGTCGCGGCCGCGCACGCCCAACAGATCCCCGTCCTTAAACGAGACGAGTTCCTGGGCCAGCTCATGACCGGGCAAACCGGCATCGCCATCGCGGGAACCCACGGCAAAACAACGACGACCGGCATGATTGCCCACATGCTTCTGGAAACCGGGCGCGACCCATCCGTGATTATGGGTGGGGTCTTACCCAGCCTGGGAACCAATGGCCGGGCCGGACACGGTGACACGTTTGTGATTGAAGCGGATGAGTATGACCGGATGTTTTTGGGGTTGCGGCCGCGCATCGCCGTCATCACCACCCTGGAACATGATCACCCGGACATCTACCCCACCCCGGAGAGTTACCAGGAAGCCTTCGCCCAATTTGTGGCCTTGTTGCCTGAAGATGGCCTTTTGGTGGCAGATGTTGAAGACAAGGGCGTACAGCAGTTATTGAGTTCTGAGTTTCGAGTTTCAAGTTTCGAGTTAAGGGGCTATAGCCTATCGTCATTGGCTCATCCCTGTTCCTCTCAACACCTGTATGCCTCAGATTGGCAGGTGAATGAACACGGCGGATTGGATTTTCGCGTTTCGAGTTTTGAGTTACAGTGAGCAGTGAGCAGTGAGCAGTCTCCAGTCTCTCAATCTCTCAGTCTCTCCGTCTCCCTCTCCCTCCCCGGCCTGCACAACGTCCGCAACGCCCTGGCGGCATTGCAAGTGGGGCAAGCCCTGGGGCTGGGCTGGGATGAAATGGCCGGGGCCTTGGCGACATTTCGCGGTACGGGGCGGCGGTTTGAGGTGAAGGGGGTCGTGAATGGGGTGACGGTGGTGGATGATTATGGGCATCACCCCACGGAAATACGGGCCACGCTCGCGGCCGCGCGCCAACAGTATCCCACTTCTCGCATCTGGGCCGTGTGGCAACCGCACACCTACAGCCGCACCCGCACCCTGCTGGCCGATTTTGCCACCTGTTTCAGCGACGCAGACCAAGTCGTTGTATTGGACATCTACGCCAGCCGCGAAAAAGAGACACTGGGACTGACAGGTGCAGGTGTAGCCCAGGCCATTCAGCATCATCAGGTGGCATTTGTGGCCCAGATTGAGGCCGCGGCCGCGTACTTACTCCCCCACCTGCAACCCGGCGACTTGCTCATCACCTTCAGCGCGGGTGATGGCAACCGGGTGGGGGAGATAGTACTGAGTACTGAGTGATGAGTACTGAGAACTAAAGCGGTCACATCACTGATCTGAAACTCGAAACCCGAAACTCAAAACTAACCTTCATGGAGTATTTATGAACCTCACCACATCCGTACTCGACGCCATTCACCAACGTTTTCACGAGGCATTTGGCGACCGTTTTCAGACCCAGGTTGATCTGAACCGCTACACCTCGGCGCGGGTGGGTGGCCCGGCGGAGATGTTCCTGGTGGTCAACAGTGCCAGTGAATTGCACGCGGCCGCGGAGCTGGCCTATGCCCAAAGCATTCCCTACTTCATTCTAGGGGGTGGCTCCAATATTTTAGTGTCTGACAAAGGGGTGCAAGGGCTGGTCATTTTCAACCGTGCCCGCGAGGTTAAATTTCGCAGTAATGGCGTCAACGTCATTTGCATCGCCGAATCTGGGGCCAACCTGTCTTCGCTGGCGCGGCAATGCATCACCAAAGGGTTGGCCGGGCTGGAATGGGCCGTCAATGTGCCCGGAACCGTCGGCGGGGCCGTGGTCGGCAACTCCGGCGCTCACGGCGGCGACATAAAAGGCAATTTATTGGCCGCCACCATTTGGGAACCGGGGCGCGGGGCACGTATTTACAGTGTAGAAGAGTTGCGCTACGGCTACCGGGATAGTTTGCTGAAGAAGGAACAGGGCACAACGCGGCCGCGGCGGGTTGTCCTCTCCGCCGAAATTCAACTAACCCTGGAGCCGGTAGATGTATTGAATGCCCGGGCCAACGCCTTCATCAGCCACCGCAAACAGACCCAACCCGGCGGGGCCAGCGTCGGTTCCATGTTTAAGAACCCGGAAAATTATTACGCCGGGTATCTCATCGAGGCCGCCGGGCTGAAAGGGTATCACGTCGGTCATGCCGAAATTTCCGCCAAACATGCCAACTTCTTCGTCAGTGATGGCGAAGCCACCGCCGAAGAGATTCGTGCCCTCATTGCCGAAGCCTGGAACGTCGTGCGTGAACAGTTTGGCGTAGAGATGCAGTTGGAAGTGGAGTTGGTAGGCGAGTGGGAATTTGAGAGTGAGTAAGAGACATGGACCAGAGAGACTTAAATCTCTAATCTGTCAGTTCTCTGCGACGCTGGTCACTGATGTTACACAATATGTCTGAATCACACACAAAATCCGCGTCGGGGTCATCTTCGGCGGCCGCTCTGGGAGCATGAGGTTTCACTTAACTCGGCCCGCTCGGTTATGCGTGCGCTTAACCCGGGAAAATATGAGATAGTGCAGATAGGCATCACCCCGCAAGGGCAATGGCTGACGGGCGAAGCCATGCAGGCGCTGACCGCCGGAGCCCCGGACGGGCGTCCGCCCTGGTGCAGTCGGGCAGTTCGGAAACCCAAATCAGCCAATTGACCGCCAGCATGCCATTGATGTGGTGTTTCCGGTTTTACATGGCACCTACGGGGAAGATGGCACGGTGCAAGGTCTGTTAGAGCTGGCGAATGTGCCTTATGTGGGAGCCGGTGTCGTGGGTTCGGCCGTGGGCATGGATAAGGCCATCTTTAAGCAGGTGATGACGGCCAACACATCCCTGTTCTGCCCTGGCATCTGGTGCTGAAAAGCCAGTGGGAAGCGCGGCCGCAAGCCATCATCGCCCTCATCGAAGACACCCTTGGCTACCCGGTCTTCACCAAACCGGCCAACCTGGGCAGTAGCGTGGGCATCAGCAAATGCCGCCAACGGGATGAACTCATCGCCGGATTGGACGAAGCGGCCCGTTTTGACCGGCGCATCGTCATTGAGCAAGGTATCAACGCCCGTGAACTGGAAGTGTCGGTGTTGGGTAATGATGAACCAATCGCCAGCATTGTGGGCGAAGTGCGGCCGCGGCGCGATTTTTACGATTACGTCGCCAAGTACATCAGCGACGATTCCGAACTACTCATCCCCGCTCCCATCTCTAACGAACTGGCCGAACAGGTGCGACGGATGGCCGTGCAGGCTTACCAGGCCATTGATTGTGCGGGCCTGGGGCGGGTAGATATGCTTCTGGATAAAGATACCCAAACCGTTTATCTGAACGAGATTAACACCATTCCCGGCTTTACCACCATCTCTATGTATCCCAAACTATGGGAAGCCACCGGGCTGAGTTACCCGGAACTGCTCGACCGGCTGATTAGTCTGGCCCTGGAGCGGTTTGCAGAGAAAGAGAAGTTGACGCATCAATTTGAAGTAACGAATCCGTAGTTCGCGAGGCGGGTAGCGTAAAACAATCAAACGCCCCATGCCCAACGGACTGCACCCTATTTGACCTATGAAACAGGACCCACCACCTCGCCGACGCCGCCCTCTGCCAACTGAACCGGCAGCGCGGCCGCAACCGCCACCCCAACGGCTACGCAAACAGCCCAAATTGCGTCGTCTGAACGCGGCCGCGCCCTACCCATTGCCGGAGCTTACACATGCCTAACACGGCGGCCCGGCGCAAACGGCGTAACCGTATCAATTTCAACCTGCCGGTCAGCCGTGACGGGGTTAAACAGTTGATCATCTCACCCCGGTGGCTAAGCCTGGTGGTGTTGGCGATTGCCATTTATGCCATCGTTATGATTGGGCTGGATGAACAATTTTATCTGACCACGGTTCCTGTTTCCGGGGTATCGGCCATTCCGGCCCAAGAGATTGCCGACGCCAGTGGGCTGGGTGGCATACACATTTTTGCGGCTGATCCGGCTACCGCGGCCGCGGCCATAGACGATATTCCCGGCATTATTTCGGCGACCGTTACCTTACACTGGCCTAACCAGGTCAAAATTACCGTCGTTGAAGATTCACCGGTCGCTATTTGGGAAGAAGCGGGGCAAACCTACTGGATCAATGCCGATGGTTCCCTTTTGCCCGCTCGTGTAGATGTGCCCAGCCTACCACGCATCCAATCACAAATGCAAAACCCCCCCTGCGGGTGCACCCACCCCCTGACCCAGAAGAGTTGGCCCAGGAGAAATGGCGGAGGTACCCATCGTCATCAGCTTCATTCCTCAGGATGTTTTGCAAGGGGCTATTTTGCTCAAACAATTACGCCCCAACATTGACCGGCTCTTTTATGAACCAGCCGATGGCTTGAGCTATCAGGATGGTCGGGGCTGGCAGGCTTATTTTGGCACGGGCACCGACATGCATCAGAAGCTCGTTGTTTATGAAACCATCGTCGCCGACCTGCTGGCGCGGGGCAAAACCCCCACCTACCATCAGCGTCAGCAATCAGGAAAACCGTTTTACGCGGCCACGGGTGGGGATGAAGAGGAAGAGGGAGAAGAGACTAAGAGACTAAGAGACTAAGAGACTGAGAGATTAGTCTCTGAGTCTCTCAATCTCTCAATCTCCCGGCATTTATTATGGAACAGATCATCTTCGCACTAGATATCGGCACAACTAAAATTTGCGCCATTGTGGGTGAGGCCCGCCAGGGGCAACTCCGTATTATTGGTATTGGCATTGAGCCTTCTCACGGCATCAAAAAAGGGATGATCGTCAATCCCAGCGAGGCCAGTGTGGCTATTGCCCGAGCGGTGGAAAAAGCGGAACAGACCTCTGGTTATGATTTATCGCGGGCTTTTGTGAGCATGGCGGGTGAGCATATCAGCTCCACCAATAGCAGTGGCACCGCCCCCATCGGTCGTAACGAGGGAGGCATCGTGGCCGCCGATATTGGCCGTGCCCTGGAGATGGCTCAGGCGATTTCTATTCCCCCTAACCGGCAAATTGTCCACTTGATTCCACGCCGTTACCAGATTGATGATAACGATGAGGTGAAGAATCCGTTGGGGATGTTTGGCTACCGGCTAGAAGTGGAGGCGCATATTGTGACCGCGGCCGCGGCCGCGTTACAAAACCTCTCCCTCTGCACCGACAACGTGGGCATCACCACCGAAGAGTTCGTGCTCAACGCCCTGGCCTCAGCCGAAGCCGTGCTGGAACCTTCCGAGCGTGATATGGGTGTCCTGCTGGCCGATATGGGCGGCGGCACCACCGACCTGGCCCTCTACACCGAGGGCATGGCCTGGCATACCGCCGTGTTACCCATCGGCGGCAACCACATCACCAACGACATCGCCATTGGCCTGCGTGTCCCCTTTGAAGTAGCCGAACGGGTCAAACTGCAATACGGCGATTGTCGGCCCAAAGAGATTGATCCCCACAACATTTTCACCGTCGAACCATTCGGCGGCGAAAAAATCCAGGTGGGGCGGCAAGATTTGGCCTACGTCATCGAAGCCCGCGCTGAAGAGATGTTCCAGATGATCGCCGCCAACATCAAAGATTCGGGCTACAGCGGTTTGTTACCGGCGGGCATTGTCCTAACCGGCGGTGTGGCCCAAACACGGGGCATCACCGACCTGGCGCAAAAAATATTGGGGGTTCCCGCCCGCGTCGCGCCCCCCAAAAATCTCGTCGGTTTAGTTGAAGCAATTAGCAGTCCGGCTTATGCCACCAGCGTAGGACTCCTGCGCTGGGCCATGAGCGAACATCACGTCTATCGGCCTGGGCAAGTGCGCTCAGGGGAATGTCTCTCAGTTCAAAGAGAGGGAAAAGAACATGAACCAGAGAAGCAGAGAAACACAGCGAATGAGTGAGACAAGGACGGGGGGCTATGGTGTGACGCGGATGCCAGAAGTGGAAGGCAACGCCCTGATTCGGGTGGTGGGTGTGGGTGGCGGCGGCAGTAACGCCGTCAACCGCATGATCAACGAAGGCATCGTGGGGGTGGATTTTATTGCCATCAATACGGATAACCAGGCCTTATTGCGTAGCGATGCCGCCAAACGAGTTCACATTGGCGAACGCACCACTCGTGGCCTGGGCGCAGGTGGCAACCCGGAAGTGGGCCTGCGGGCGGCCGAGGAGTCCGAAGAAGAGTTGCACCAGTTGTTGCGCGGCTCGGATATGGTGTTTGTGACGGCGGGCATGGGCGGCGGAACCGGTACGGGAGCCGCGCCCATCGTGGCGAAATTAGCCCGTGAAGCGGGGGCGTTGACCATCGGCGTGGTGACGCGCCCGTTTACCTTTGAAGGATCACACCGGCTGAAATCGGCTGAGGAAGGCATTGCCCGGCTGAAGGAGCAGGTAGACACCCTCATCGTCATCCCCAACGACAAGCTGTTAGAAACGGCCGACAAACGGATGTCGCTGGTGGATTCGTTCCGCATGGCCGATGAGGTACTGCGTCAGGGTATTCAGGGGATCAGCGAACTGATCACTGTGCCGGGGTTAATCAACCTGGACTTCGCCGACGTGAAGACGATTATGTCGCTCGGTGGAGCGGCGTTGATGGCGGTCGGGCATGGCAAGGGAGAAGACCGGGCACATGACGCGGCCGCGCAAGCGCTAGCCAGCAAATTGCTCGATGTCACCATTGACGGGGCACGGGGCATCCTGTTCAACGTCACGGGTGGCGAAGATTTGACCCTGTTTGAGATTAACCAGGCGGCTTCGCTGGTACGCCAGGCGGCCCACCCGGATGTGAACCTGATCTTCGGTGCGGTAATTGACCCATCGCTGAAGGATGAGATTCGTATTACGGTCATTGCCACGGGGTTTGATCACACCATGCCCATGATGCGGCCGCTACACCGGGCCGAGAACAGGCCAGTGAGTAATGCCAGTGGACGACCGGTGGAATCGGTATCCGTGGGCGCGGCCGCGAGAACCAACACCCTTCCACCCCAAACCGCCCCAGCGGTTCACCCCCACCTACCGGCCCAACGACCTGGATATTCCGGCCTTTTTGCGCAAAAAATAACAAAAACAGGGGGGAGAAGTCGTGGTGCGTGGTGCGTGGTAAGAATTGCGAGATTAGACGCATACGCACCTCGAACCGGTTTTCTCTTATAACAACCCTTTGACCAGAGAAAAACCGTTTCCCGCTCCACAGTGCAACCAAAAGCGAGTTGGAATAACGTCATCTTTTCAGCATGACATCTGTCACTGTTGGTTTAGGCTAAATCATCTATGATCTAGGCATAGAACTGCTACAGCGAAGTTGGCGGCAGGAGTCAAAAGACAAAAGAATTTCGGTTAGCCTGGTTTTGTCGCTCCTACGCTCGAATAGAGCATCTAAAGAGTAACACCGGCAACCAAAATAAACGTACATGATGCGCTCCTGATAACCCTTCCAGCAGTTTGATAACGTATCGTTCTCCCCTGACTCCCCCTGAGAATCGCTGATTTTCAGGGGGTTTTCTTTTTATGGTCATGGTTCTTTTTCGTGCTACGCCTTGCAAATCAGGTATACTGGCCAGCCGTATGACGCAAAGGTTGTGTTTCCTTTTCCAAATAGCTAAAACGGACAGATCGTGAGCCAAGCGCCAGTGTTGGATGTCGCTGTCTGTCCGTGACAATCCCCTCGTTTCATCATTGGAGGCTTGCATGACCCAAGAAACCCTAACCATCACTGATAACCGCACCGGCCGTTCCTATGAGGTTCCCATCCAACACGGGAGCATCAAGGCCAATGACTTACGCCAGATCAAGGTCAGCGACGATGATTTTGGCATTATGAGTTATGACCCCGGCTTCAAAAATACAGCATCCACCAAAAGTACGATCACGTACATAGATGGGGATGTCGGCATTTTAGAGTATTGCGGCTACCCTATTGATCAACTGGCGGAGAAGTCTACTTATCTCGAAGTGGCTCATCTCCTGCTGAACCGTGAACTCCCCAACCAGTCCCAGTTGACCGCCTGGGAAGATGAAATTAAGTACCACACAATGGTCCATGAAAGCATGAAACAGTTCGTGGAAAGCTTCCGCTATGATGCTCATCCTATGGGCATGTTCATCAGCAATCTGGCGGCTCTTTCCACCTTTTACCCCGAAGCTCGCCAGATTGATGATCCGGAAATCCGGGACCTACAAATTAAGCGGCTCATTGCCAAAGTACCCACGATTGCCGCTTACGCTTACCGCCATAGCATGGGTTTCCCCATTATTTACCCCGACAATAGCCTTTCCTATACCGGCAACTTCCTCAATATGATGTTCCGCATGGTGGAACCGCGTTATGAACCCAATGAGGCTTTGCGTAATGCGTTGGATGTGCTGTTTATTCTGCACGCAGACCATGAGCAGAATTGTGGCACGAATGCCATGCGTTCGGTGGGTAGCTCCAAAGTTGATCCGTACAGCGCGGCCGCGGCCGCGGCCGCGGCTCTCTATGGCCCCTTACACGGTGGCGCCAACGAAGAAGTCCTGCGGATGCTCAACCAGATCGGCCACATCAACAACATCCCCGACTTCATCAAACGGGTGAAAAACCGGGAAGTGCGCCTGATGGGCTTTGGGCATCGTGTCTACAAAAATTACGATCCACGGGCCAAGATCATCAAGAAAGTGGCCGATGAGGTGTTTGAAGTGACCGGGCGCAACCCCCTGCTCGACATCGCCATTGAGTTGGAGCGCATTGCCCTGCAAGACGAATATTTCATCGAGCGCAAACTGTATCCCAACGTGGACTTCTACTCCGGCATCATTTACCAGGCGATTGGCCTGCCCACCAGCATGTTCCCGGTGCTGTTCGCCATTCCGCGTATGTCGGGCTGGCTGGCCCAGTGGGTCGAAAGTGTGGTAGACCCGGAGCAATCCATTGCGCGGCCGCGGCAAATCTACCTCGGTCACACCACCCGCGACTTTGTACCGCTAGAAAATCGGTAATTCTCAATTCTTTGTCAATAAAAAAAGCCCCAGACATCTGTCTGGGGCTTTTTTTATTGACAAGAGAGTTTGCTTGTGATTTAATTCACAATATATTTGTGATAAAAATAAAGAAAACGATGATGACCTACCCACAATGGTTTAACCGCCTTGACCAACACATCACCCACTGGATGGCCCGGTATGGGGTTCTCTTGTTGCGTATCAGCCTGGGGATCGTGTTTTTCTGGTTCGGTTTCCTGAAGTTTTTCCCTGGTCTCAGCCCGGCGCAAGATTTAGCCACCCGCACCATTGAGATACTGACGTTTGGGCTGTTGCGGCCGCAACTATCCATTTACATCCTGGCTACCTGGGAATGTCTGATTGGGCTGGGGCTGATCACCGGCTGGTTCATGCGGGCCACCTTGTTGCTCCTGTTTTTGCAGATGATGGGCACGATCACCCCCATTTTCTTTTTCCCAGCCGAAGTGTTTACCCGCATTCCCTATGCCCCCACCCTGGAAGGGCAATACATCATCAAAAACATGGTTCTCATCAGTGCTGGCCTTGTCATTGGCGCAACCGTGCGCGGCGGTCGTCTGGTGCCGGAACCAACCGATGAGAGAAGAGGTTTAACCACAGATTTCACAGATTAACGCAGATTTCTTTTCTCTGCGTTCTCTGCGTCTCTGCGGTTCATTATTTTCGTAGGAGTTCCCCATGAGCGGGGCGCTCACCAAGATGAATGAAAATTTATCCACAGATGACACAGATTGACACAGATTTTTCTTTTCTCTGCGTTCTCTGCGTCTCTGCGGTTCATTATTTTCAGAGGAGATTGACATGAGTCATGATGATTTGATTGGGTCGCAAATTGAAGAAGCGATGGCGCGGGGGGAGTTTGATAATTTGCGCGGCAAGGGCAAGCCGTTTGCCTGGCAGGAGAATCCTTTGGCCGATCCGGGGCAGGAACGGGCTTTTCAAATCATGAAGGATAATGATTATGTGCCGCGCTGGATTGGGGAGAAACAGGAGATTGCCGCGGCCGCGACCCGTCTCCGCCACCTCATCACCCGTCATTATCAATATTATCAGCTCACCCAGGACAAACCCCAGTGGGAACGGCGGGTAGAAGAGATGAAGAAGGACGCGGCCGCGATCAACCAACGTATCCGCACCTACAACCTCATCGCCCCCACCGTTTCCCAACACCTTCTGCCCTTCAACCTCGAAGCCGAAATCAACCAGCTCACGCGCCAGGAATGAAGGGGTAAAACCTTTATAGGCTGACCTGGGGTGTCGCGGCCGCGATTCTTCCCTAGCAAAAAACGCTCATTATGACAGGGCACGCGGCCGCGTCGCCACCTGCTGGGTCAAATTCTTTTATACAATTGTCGAGATGTATTCACCATGCCCATCGGCCACCCAGGCTTGAAGGTCATTGGGCCCCCGGAACGGGTCCTTATTTTATAACCTCCTGCGTTTAGGACCATATTCTTGGCCTTACGTCCAGGGTCAACCACCATTTTCATGATATGCTGTCCTTCCCCGCTTCGGGGGTACTTTTCTGCACCCATTCCTTCCTCGATTCATCTCCTGCCACCCAACTCAAGAGGAAATGGCTTCGTGAATGTGCTTCCAACCATAACCATCGGGTTTTAGAAATTGGGCACCCCATAGGGAAAAGCTCATAGACATGATTTCCTGGCCCCCCCCTCCACCCGTCCCCCCACCGACCTACGCCTCCATAACAGTTCGATAATGTCACCATGCTCTTGCTCTAACCAGCGCAGCCACTTCGGTTTTAACCACCATGGCTGCCACATAGCCAGAATATAGGTCATGATGAGCAAAGGAGCGGAAACATACATGATTATGTCTCCTCTGTTTTCCTCCGCAACAGGAAGGATTGGCACAAGCCCTATTGATAGAAGTGTCAATGCTATGGGTATTCCTACAGAAGCAAACTCACGTGGCATATATACCGGATACCCTTTGACTGCATATATCGCCCGCCAAATACCTAAACGGACAAGAATGATAACAAGGAGCAAGCCACCAAATCCACCTACAAAGACCAAAATAAAGATCCCATTGTCGTCCATTGTCCCACCAAAGTTTTATAATTGAGTTTTTCCAAGACTACCATAAGGAACGGTAACAACTGATTTTGTCTAAAGTCAAGTTTAATAGTCTCCCCTGCTGTGGCGAGGTGTTCCTGTTTAACAAAGGTGCTCACCGCGGCCGCGTCACCCTCCCCACCCTCATTCACTCCAGCAAACCTACAAAAGACAGCCGGACTTTATCAAAAAACCCGGCTGTCTTTATCATCGGCTATACCAGTCTCTGTTCCTGATCAGTTACGCAAGACCAGTGGCAAGTAGTTGTAACGTATCCCTTGTTGCACCGTTACCGTAACGGAATCCGTCACTGTACCGGTCTGGTGGGTGGCGGCCAAGATGACCGTGTTGGTCAGCATCGTCCCGGCGGGTACGCTATTCCCCACCTGCACCACAAAAGAAACCGTCACCGTCTGGCCGGGCAGCACCTTCACATTGGTTGCCAGCGTAGGGGCAGAACCGGGCACACCGGCATTCACCGGGGTGATGGTAACTGGCCCGACAAAGGTTAAACCGGCGGGCAAGGTATCGGTCATGACACCGTAAGCCGCCGGGCCGTTGCCGCTGTTGGTGATGGTGACGGTGTAGGTGAGCATGTCACCCTGGATCGGCAAGGCATTGCTGACCGCCAGGTCCAGGCTGAGATTCGCCGTACCGGTCGCCAATTCAGTTTCCCAGATACCCCGTCCATGTGTCGCCGCCCGAATGACCAGGGTCAGCGGATGGATTTCCAGGCCGAAGATAGCCACGCGAGGCATCCCAATTCCCAACGGTGCCCAGGTCGCGCCACTGTCCGTCGAAGCGTACACGCCGATGTCCGTACCCACGAAGACCATGTTGGGCTGGTAGGGGTGGATGGCGATGGCGTTGATGGGCACATCGGGAATGCCGCTGGCTGAGGCGGTCCAGGTAGCCCCGGCTCCGGCGCTCAGGTTACTGGTTTTCCAGACGTTAAACCCAGCCGTGCCGAAGTAGCCGGAGTAGGCCACGTAGGCAATGTTGGGGTTACTGGGATCAATCGCGGCCGCGCCCACATCAAAGGTCGTCGGGTTGGGTGTGGTAGGTGGGGTCACTTCCACCAACGTCGTAGAACCCGTGCTCGTGGCAAACACCCGGCCAGTCGTCAGACCCAGGATGCGTACATTGTCGTCACCAGGGGCAATGGCAATGGCACTGGCGGCGATATTAAAGTCCTGGCTCACCGCCACCATCGTCAACCCTTCATCGCTGGAGCGATACAGCTTGTCGGAGCCAAAGTAGAGGGTGCTGGGATTGCCCGGCCCACGCTCCATCGGCGCATAGAACCGCACCACGTCCGCACAGCTAATGCCATTGGGGGAGCCACCACAACCCCGGAAATTCCAACTGCCATCACTGGCACTGGCCGTATTCGTCACCCGACCATAACCAATCAATGAGCCGGTTTGGTTGTAGTAGGTGTGATACATGGTCACATCAGACGTATCGGTGGCGTTTTGGTCAATGACGGCGTAACCGCCATCCCCCCAGTCCGCCCGAATCCAGGTTTGGGCCGTGTTACTGCCGCAAACGCCAAAGCAGGGGGTGCCATTATCTTGCGTGCCCCCAAGCATGAAGTAGGGATCGGTGGGATGGAGTTCTAAACCCATGAACTGGGTGGCACTGAAGCCGGTATTGTTCATGCTGGTATAAGTCAAACCCCGGTTGGTTGATTTCCAGATACCGCCATCACTGCCCACGTACACGATATTGGGGTTGGATGGGGCCACCGTCGCCGCGTGGGTATCCGCGTGCATCCCGGTATCTACCTGGGTAAAGGTGGTGCCGCCATTACCCGACCGGATCATTACCCGCGCCGAACCGCCATTGGCGGCCCCACCCAGGTGAATAATCTGGGAATCAACCGGATCAACGGCCAGGGCAATGTCGTACCAGCATTGGCCGCCGCAAAAGCCATTGGCCGAAGAAGTGGGTGTCCAGTTGAGACCATCATTGGAGAGATAGACGCGGCCGCCATTGCCACCGCCCGTATCTTCACCCACCGCCGCCACATAGCTCAGGCCATTGGTGCTTAGTTCAATGCGGGCGCTGGTGGTTGGCGTCAAGATGCGTGTAAACGTGGGCGTGCCCGATTGCAAATTGGTGGTGCGATAGAGGCCACCTTCACCGGTTGTCCCGTGGTGGCATCCATGACCGAAGCCAGCATGGTGTTGCGGGTGGCATCGTTGGGGTCTAACAAGATGTCAATCACCCGCTTATCAGGTGACGGGGCCACACCGATCAGCGTGAAGGTGGGATTAGCGGAGAGGGCGTTGGTAGAGCGGTAAAGCCCTCGGCCCGGCAACCCGGTGGCCGCCGAACAGCCAATGCCGCCAATGCCCGACCCGGTCGCCACGTAGATGGTATTGGAATTGGTGGGGTCTACGATGATCTCGCTGATGGAGCGTTTGGAGAGCACGTCACCGCCGCCGGTATCCTGGTTGTAGGGGCCAGCCAGGGTGGCGGTTGTTTCGGCGTTGGTGATGATGTACATGCCCACACCGAAGTAGCTGTCACAAGAGTTGCTGTTTTCACCGGTGCCGACGAAAAGGCGGGTACTGTTGGCCGGGTCAATGGTAATGGCCCCGATGGCTAAGGAGAGGGCATTATCCATCAGTTGGGTCCAGGTGGTGCCGCCATCCAGGGTGCGGTAAAGGCCACCCTGGGCCGTACCCACATACACGATGTCGGGGTTGGTGGGGTGAACGGTGATGGCGATGGTGCGGCCGCTAACCGGCGTCGCCACACTCGTTGTTTGCCCATTGGGCAAGGGGGCTGGCCCCACAAATTGCCAGACCGGGGGGCCAAGATGGCTTAGAGCGGCTTCTTGTTGCCCCATCTGCTCCAGGGCCAGGGAGCGGGCATCGTAGGGCAAATCGTAGGGCACACCACGCATCCGGGCGATGGCATCGCCGCGTAATTGCAGATATTGGCTTTCATCTACCAACCCTTCAGCGAAGGGAGGCACGTCCGGGTTGTAATCCACCCCGGCAAAAATGTCACTGTACATCATTTGGGCCAGGTTATCGGTGCGGGTGGCTTCGTCGGCGGCCCGGTTTTGGGGCACAAACAGCCACCAGATCAATATGCCTAGCGGGACAAAAAACAGGAGTAAACGGGTAAGTTTTTTCATGGTTACTTTAATCTCCACTATCATGCAAAACATCAATCGTAAGTGTTCAGTCAGGTTACATCAGCGGATTTTAGAAAGGAGCGGATTAAAAACCACCTCTGGAAAATCCGTTTGTTTCCTTAATCCGTTGATGTAATTTAAACACTTACAGCCATTCAGGCCTAAACGGCGTGAATGGCTGGCAATCGTTGCGGCTCACCCCACTTAGCTTCCCCCGTTACAGATGTCTCCCCGCTTTCTGGCCCTTACAGTAACGTTATCACCGCAACCATCTTCCCATTTGGATCAAACAACCCTACCCGGCTGAAGAAAATCACACGGCGTTGCGACTCCTTTGGTGATGGGGGTAAGGCTCATTATAATCAGTTGAAGCCAAGATGAAAATGAACCCATCGCCCTAACCCTATCTTGTGTCGTTTTAAAATTCCCCCCTTGAGGCCAGGGGTGGAAAAGTGACCGACACGGATGTCACTTTATGGCCTTGGATTGGTATAGAATTCAAACTCATCATTCCACAGGAGTACATGCATGAAAAACCCTCGTTTTTTTGTGTTGCCAGGTATTTTTTTTACGACTATGGCAATTTTGACCCTGGAGGTGTCGCTAACGCGCATCTTCTCGGTGTTGATGTGGTACCACTTTGCCTTTATGTCTATTTCCCTGGCCTTGTTGGGTAGTGGGGCCGCCGGGGTATGGCTCTATCTGTTTCCCCGCTTTTTCCCGGCGGAACGGGCCTCTTCCCGGTTATCTTTGCTGGCGATGCTTTTCGCGGCCGCGATTGTCCTCTGCTTTCTCCTCTATTTACGCATTCCTTTCGATATGGGCGGCGGCGGGGGTAATTTCACCTTCTCCTGGAATGCCTGGGGCTGGTTGGCCCTGATTTACCTGGTGTTGGCCATCCCGTTCCTGCTGGGTGGCGCGGTTGTCGCTCTGGCCCTGAGCCATTTTAGCCAGGCGGCCGGGCAAATCTATTTTTATGATCTGGTGGGGGCCAGCCTGGGTTGTATCGTGAGCATTACCGCCTTGAGCTGGTTGGGTGGGGCCAATACGGTGCTGCTTGTGGCGGTGATCGCGGCCGCGGCCGCGATTTGTTTCGCCCTGGAAGCCAGCCGCAGCTACCAGATAACCAGCGGCGTCGTGCTTCTGGTTCTGCTTGGTCTTCTCATCAGCAACCGGCAGAGCGAATGGTTAGAAGTGCGTGCCCGCACTGGTTATGATGCCGACCGGGAGATTTTGTACGAGCAATGGAACGCCCTCTCCCGTGTAACCGTGTACGAAGACCCCTACTGGTTACAACCGTTTGGCTGGGGTCTCAGCCCTACCTACGTAGGCCCCGATCCGGGCCACCATCTGCTCCTCATAGATGGCAAGGCGGGAACCCCCATTCAATGGTGGGATGGGCAATGGTCAACGATTGATTTTCTGCGTTACGATTTGACCTCGCTGGCTTATTACCTCTTGCCTGAGGCCAACGTCTTTATCATTGGGCCGGGTGGCGGCCGCGACATCTTAACCGGTCTACTGTTTGGGGCGCGGCAAATTACCGGGGTAGAGCTAAACCCGGCCATTATTGACGCAGCCCGTAACCAATTTGGGGAATATACCGGCCATGTTTATGAACAGCCCGGCGTTACCGTCGCCATCGAAGATGCCCGCACCTATCTGTCTCGCCATGATAGCCAATATGATCTGATTCAGGCTTCCTTAATTGACACCTGGGCCGCTTCATCGGCCGGGGCCTTTGCCCTGTCAGAAAATGGCCTATACACCCATGAGGCGTTCCTCACCTATTATGATCGGCTGACGCCTGGGGGCATGGTCAGCTTCTCCCGCTGGTATTACATCGCGGATCCGACGGAGACGTTGCGCCTGGTGGCTCTGGGGGCGGATGCCTGGCAGAAAAAGGATGTGGCGAATCCGGCGGATCATATCGTGGTGATCGCCAATTTTTCGCAAAACCGCTCGGCTACCGAGGGGTTAGCCACGATGCTCCTGAAGAAAACCCCGTTTACGGCGGCGGAAGTGGCCGAACTGGTCTCCCTGGCGGAAAGCATGGAGTT
>JADJUV010000074.1 GCA_016716885.1 Candidatus Trichofilum aggregatum
GTAAGAGAGGTGGCCCAGGCGTTTAGAAATGAGGCTGGGCGTTGCAAGGCAAGTACTTGCTCAAACCGCTTCCATCGGTAAGGTGTGCCCGGCGGCAGGGGGTGAATGGTTTCAGGAACAGGATCACCGGTACGTAAGTCAAACTGTGTACCATCAGTGAATGTGCCCAGCACGCTGAGTGTCCAATCAGATTGGTAAGGCTGAGGGGCAAAGAGGCCCCAATTTTGCCGCAAGCCGGTGAGATCAAGCAGATGCGCGGCTGCGACCGGCAGTTTCGGCATAAGCGGCACCCCTAACAACCGGAACCCATCCCCATTTGCCAGATAACCAATCCCATCAACCCTGCCAGGATAAAGGTCAAAGCTCGTTGGGGGAGAGGCTTCGCCGCGGCAACAGCTTCGGTAGGCGGGACAGATTGAGCGGCAAAGAGGAGATAACTCACCCCCAGCACTAGCACAAAATCCCAAAGCGGCATGGTCATGACCAGGGCGATCCCCAGGTGCATCAACCCCATCGCCAGCAGGGCCAGAATGCGGAGTGTGGGTTGTTTGATGGGGGCAAATACCAGGATAGGAAGCCCCGATTTCCAGGGCAAAAACGCCATAGGTTAGACCCTGCGACACCACAGAGGCGCGACTGCGCTAAGCCAATGGCCCAGCGGCCGCAATAAAGATTCCAGTTGTAGCACATAAAACAGGGCCGTACCGTCTGTCCATTGCCCACCCAACAGTTTAGACAACCCCGCTCCCAGATAGATGAGGGCAATCTGTACCTGTAATAGCCGCACCGGAAAGGCGTGGGTTGTCTGGTCAGGTGGGTTCTTGCGCCCGATGTCCAGGGAAAAGTGATGATTGAGGGGGATAAACAGCATCCAGAAACTGACAATGCGTAAGATATCGTCGGCGCCACTGGTGATGAATGGGTTACGCCAGTAAACGGAGAGGACACAGATGAAGTTGAGTGCGGCCGCGAACCGTGTTTTATAACCCACCAACAAACAAACGGCGGCACTGGCCCAGCCCAGGAAAAACAATGTTGCCAGCCAGGGCGCCCCGATGCCCGCTAACAGAGAAAAACGCAGGGGGTAATCGGTCAGGAGAGCCTCAATCGCCGCTCGTGGAGTGAGGCCGCTATCACTGTAAAACGCGGCCGCGATGGGCATGTGGAGCAGGGCATCCCCTAAAATGACCAGCGCTATACCCATCGGGAAACAGACTGAGGGGCGGCTGTTGACCTGACCAAACCAAAAATCAGAGGTCAGGGTAGGCCGAGGACAGGTAATTGGCTTTGTAACCGGGGAATGACCATCAGCCGCCACCGAAACCGCTGTTGAAGCTCTTCTGAAAGCCACTATTAAACGCGTTTTAAAGCCACCGTTAAGATGTCTGACCGCCGAGGATGTCTGAAAGCCACCACTGGACGACTGCTAAATGTGTTAAAACCGCTGTTAAACCCTACGCTACTTGAAGTGGAACCAGAGGCGGACACGGAGCCATTAGTACGATCGGTTGAGGAAACACCCACAGCAATCATGCCCGGTGTGGAACTGGTCAGCATAAACGGAGCCAGATTACCACCCCCAGCCATTCGCATCCCTTCTGCGGCCACGAGTGACTGCCACGCTTCATCTGCATCGGCACGACTCACTACCTGTACGGGAATGCCGACGGTCAACACCTGACGAGTGGGCAGTCCCAGGAGAATGGGCTGACTGAAGGTGACGGGCGTATCGGCGGTGATCATGACCATCGCACACCACCAGGTATCAGCCATGTCTGGGGGAACTGTTTCCGGGGTGACAGGCAGGCGGGTAAAGGTGAGGGTGACAGGCGTCGCGGCCGCGGCCTCTGGTGCATAAATCCAGATGCCCGTGTCCCCTACCGGTACAGGAGATAATTCCCCCGCCTCATTGCGCGTCCCTTCTGCATCCAGTCGAATTTGCCCCGTTTCGGCCAGAGGTTGAAGTGATCCTTCCCCGACCAGGGCCTCTACGGTCCCATTTTGTGGCCCCACCCAACTGATCTGACCTGGTAACATGAAGGGGGCATCCCCACCATTGAACTGCACCCGGTAAGTGAATGGACCGAGGACTGTTTCGGCGGCAACGGTAGGGATTGACCAACTGGGTTCGGCAGTTGCGGCCGCGTTAAAAGTAGCTCCCGCTGGCGCAATCACGGCTTCTACAAAAGTGGCTGATTCAGGAATGGTTCCGCTAAGGGTTAGCTCCGTTCGGGCAGTGGGGCCGCTATAATACAGCAGGCTGTACAGCACTGTGCCATCATCCTGAAGTGTGCCCACGTTGTACAGTTGGGCGGCAACGAGTTCAGGGCTGGGGCGACGGAGCAAAAGCACCGCCGCGATAATCGCTACCAAAGCAAATAAACCAAAGGTGATCAAACCGGCGACGACAGCAGTTCTTCGAGACATGAATCCCTCTTCTTCGCTAGAAATGTGCAGATGGTTAAACGTGTTGCGTGTTGCGTTTAGAGATGGGCAGCATAAATTATCTTGTTCGATTTAGGGCTGGATAAGACGAGGCAGGAAGCTACCAACGTTAGGTACGGCCACGGAACTACCAATGTTGAAAGAGGCGCCAACGATGGTATTACTGGTGCCATCGGTGATATTACTCGTACCATCGGAGATGCGATTAACCAGCCCGCGTTGGCGACCATCATTCAAAATGATCCAACCGCCTACATAATTGTTGCCATCCAGCGTTTCTTCAGCCCGGTACAAGCCCGCTTCTCCATTGGTTAAAGAAGCAGTGAAGGTGTGGGTTTGTCCATCGGCAAGCGTAATACTGCCCCGCAGCCACGTTATTTTTCAGGCTGGCTTGCAGACGTACCCCGGTGGCAGCGGTTAAATCCACCGCGCTCCCGTCCCGCTCCCCCCGAAACCATACGGAAATAGTTTGCCCATCACAGACATAGGCGATGAGGCCATTGTTTTCTTGAGGCACGAGGGCGATGAAAGCATCTGTGCCGTCTATTGTTCCCACCAGGCTACCATGTTCGCGGCCGCAGGCGACCAACAGCCAGAGAGTAAGTAGGCTAACCAACATCAAAAGTAGAAAACGTCTGTTGTGCATAGTAGGTATTCTTCTCCTTTTGTCAAACGTGATCAGGGTCACTCACAATGATGATACGGTGAAGCTTCCGCCACCGCCAGAGATACTACCGCATTGACGATTGGCAATGCTCTGGACAATACCGCGCAACCCGCAAAATCTTTTTCGGGTCTTTAGGATTTCGTGGGGTCCAACGTGAAACGTGATGCTTCTCTGGTCACGCATCACGTTTCATGCATCACGGCCTGTCAGCCCCCTGAATTCCCAAAGAGCCTCTTTTTCTTGAAAGCGATATCAAGACTGGATATTGTGTTGTGAAACGCAACCGTTAGTATTCCTCAAGTCAGCATCATACACACCTGGATAAGGTTATCTCTTAGGACTGACTTTAGAGGGGTGAGCGTGGTTACCCAACAACTGTCATGTCCTGAAATATGTTTACAGGTAACCCTAACCTGGATAAACCAGAAAATTTATCCGCAGATTAACGCCGATTTTCGCTGATTAAAGAATCTGCGTTAATCTCCCAAAAAATCTACCCAGTTAAACTTCTTGCCAACTGTACAAAAAGTTGACTCGTTAGAGTACCAAGGTCGCAAACCACCCCCACCCTTCTGCCCGTTCCCCACGTCCTCTTTCTGTCGCAGGTCTGCCAGTTGGTGATTATGAGTGCCGCCCGCGGCTCCTAATCCCATCCCTCTACCCCTTTGCCTGAGTCCATCCAAATCCTACAGTCTCGCTAGATAGTGATGCACCCTCTGGCAGAAAAAGAGTCGCTCCTTTTCCAGGAGGAGCGGATCTTTTTATCCAAAATAGGCGACTGTTTTTAAGCGATACACCGCCGCGCTCCACCGTCAGCCCTCGGCTCGCAATTCTCAACTATCTGCGGCCGCGACGCCTGCTCCTCATCCTGGACGCCTTCACCCGTTCATCAACTCACCGCCCCGGAAGATGGTGTGACCCTGGTGATGAACATCCAAGAAGTACCCCAGGTAGCGATGATGGTGGTGGCGTCGCGGCCCGCTGCAACTCCAGCAAGAAATCGTCTACCGTCTCTAAAACAAACCCCCCGATGGTTGAGAACCATCGGGGGGTATCCCCCTGACACGAAACGAGAATGGGCTGACTCTCACCTTCCCCAGATGAGAGCCAATAGCCCTAAAAACAAACCATTACACAATCCGCCGCCAGACAACCTTGATGGTGATTGCCAGCAAAACGAGCAGGAGTAGGATAAGGGCCAGATAGGTGGGTTGGTTCATCTGCTCTCCATACTTTGCACCGTGATGGCTGTGGGGCTGGCCCCGTTTGTCCCAGCAAGAAACTGGAAAACCCCGGTGTATCCGCCTGAGCGTAACTGTAACTACCCCCATCATTGCCGTTGCTGGCATTCCCGTCAACTCTGTCAGGTGGAGCACCATCCCCTCGGAACACGGCCAGATTGGCAGGGAACGATCGTTCAACTCATCGGCGGTGCGTCCATAAAGGCGAACCGTAGCCGGGAGATTATTGGTAGGGGTAATCTCAAAACAACGGCGGGCATAAGGCACTGAACCCACCCCGGCGTTCGTACAGTATTCACCTGCGTTTAATTCCTGGACCGTTACCGTCACATTACCCAGGTCGTTGGTCGCATTTCAACTCCACGCCCCGATATTTAACGACCGTGCCTGCCGGGTTGCGGATTTCCAGGAAGGGCACGTTGGCGTTGTTCACGGTCAGCGTCTGAGCCATCGTGCCGTTGCTGTTCACGAAATTTTCGGCCGTCAGGCTAAAACCAGTCGGTATCACCAATGCCCCGCCCGTTTCCACCACCAACTGTTGAATCTGGGGCGAGGTGTCCAGGGTGACGGTATGGCCGTTGAGGATACAGGCCCCTTCGGTGGTGGGAGGGACTACGCCGCCCACCCAGGTAGCGCCGCTGTTCCACGGGCCGGTGGTGGCCGAGTTAATGCACCGCTGCGGCACTAGGCTCAAGGCATCATTGCCAGCGGTGGCAGGGCGCACCGGACTGCCCGCTGGCACTGCTGGAACCGGCCACATAGACGTTGCCGTCCATGGCGACAGCATAGCCCACGTCACCGCCGTCCGCCCCGCCCAGAAAACTGTTCCAGGTGAGCGCGCCCGTGCTAACGTCCAGTTGGGCCACAAAGGCGTCAGCGGCGGTGTAGGGGCGCACTGGGCTGCCCCAGGTGGCGCTGCTTTGACCAACTACAGAGACGCTGTCGTTGCTGTCTACGGCAATGCTGTTGCCCACATCAGCGCCCGTCCCGCCCAGGAAGGTGTGCCAGGTAAGGGCCCCGGTGGCGGCGTTGAGCCGGGCGGCATAGGCATCATCGCCAGCGGTGTAAGGGCGCACCGGACTGCCCCAGGTGGCGCTGCTTTGACCAACTACAGAGACGCTGTCGTTGCTGTCTACGGCAATGCTGTTGCCCACATCAGTGCCCGTCCCGCCCAGGAAGGTGTTCCAGGTGAGGGCTCCGGTGGCGGCGTTTAGCCGGGCGACATAGGCATCAAGAGCAGCGGTGTAGGGGCGCACCGGACTGCCCCAGCTGGCGGTGCTTTGACCGGCCACATAGACGTTGCCGCTGCCGTCCACGGCAATAGCTCGGCCCACATCAGTGCCCGTCCCGCCCAGGAAGGTGTGCCAGGTGAGGTGGGGTCAATCAGCAAGGGGTAATCCAGGTCATAGTTGCCCAAAGTAAATCACTTCGCGGCCCGTGCTGTCTACCTGGAAAGCCACGGACACGGGCAATTGTCGCCCATCAATCTCTTGCCAGGCTACCGGTGCGCTCTCCGCCAGGCTGCCCATTTCAAAGGCCAGGCTCAGGCTACCGTCGCTGTTCATCTGCACCGGCACGTTGTATTGCAGGCGAATGTCCGCCGGGTTGGCCCCGGCAGCAACGGTGTAGGTGCTGCGCACCAACCCGCCCCCGCCGTCGTAGCGCAGGCTGATACCCGGCCACAAGTTGGGGTACGTCACCTGGCTCAACGGCGGCGCGCCGTCAGTCCCGACGCCGTTAGCCACGCTGTCTGGCGCAGTGGCGGCACACTGCAGCGTCACCGCCCGCGCCCCCACAAACGTCGTCTGAAAGAGATAGCTGCCGTTGGACAGGTAAAAGCCATCATTGCCGAACCCTAAAACATGCCCACCGTTGGTAAACGACAGTAAGGGTGATGCCTCGGCGCGTACAGCCGGGGCCAGCCCCAGGCATAATAGCAGCCCAAGCCACAGTCCGACTGTCCTGGTTATAAGGGTCATAAATCGCTTTGTTTCATTGGAACATCTCCTTTGTGTCACCGTGCTGGCTCGCCAACAAGCCAAGCGAAGTGGTCTCACGGCCGTTATGCCCAAATAGCTAGAGGTGTATACGGCCGTTTCTTCACCCTCTTTCTTCTCTTCAATCACATTACACTTCACTGTCACGCCCTGTCTCCTTTTTCCGATTCATCTGTTTAATTCCCACCAGTATCGTCTTGCCCGCCAGCAGCAAAACGGTGAGCCACATAGCTGCTGATGCCGATGATTGGCTGTTTTGCCAGGTGTTGGTGAGGGTAACGGCCGTTTTCTGTTCATGGGGTGACTCCTACGAAAATAGGTTTCACGTTTCAGGTTTCAGGGTTTCAAGTTCCCTGAGTTCATAGGTTCCAACGAGTTCCGGCATTTCCATCCATCTTGGTGCGCCGTAGACCCAGCAGGAACTCCTACGAAAATGTAAAGCTCGCGCAAAGGCGCAAAGATGCAAAAGAAAATCTGCGTTAATCTGCGAAATCTGCGGATAAATTTTCATTCACCTTGGTAGGCACTTGACTCATAAGGGAACTCCTGAGAAAATAGCCACTGATTAAAAAAAACACGGATGGGAAAGAACACGGTAGGCTTCGCCGCGCCGCAGGCTAGAGTATGAAAATTGTGGCGTCATTTTCATTCTTATCCTGTGAAAACAATGAAACGCAGAGAACGCAGAGAAAAGAAAACTCTGTGTTAATGGTTCGACTTGATGCTCACCACGAGTCTGTGAAATCTGTGGTTAAATTTTCATTCCTCTTGGTGAGCGCCTGGCTCATAGGGAACTCCTACGAAAACAGTTTCAGGTTTCAGGTTTCAACTTCCCCTGGTTCCCAGAGTTCCTACGAGTTTTGCCCGAAATCCCAAAAAGATCTGAAAAAGACACACAGGCGCGGCCGCTCATCACGGCCTTCCCCATCACATAACAAACAACTGATTCCAAACTGATTCTAAACTGATTCCAAACCGCCGTTTCTAGCCCTTGAAAGGTTCGGGTTTGGTTAGAAAAACAAAACCCACCCGGAAGTTCAGGAACTTCCGGGTGGGTTCCACTTGTGTCACAAGTTCGCTGGTTCAATCTTTTTTGCACAGGCTGAATCAGTTGTTTTTGAACTTCAATCCGCCGCCAGATAACCTTGATGGTGATTGTCAGCAAGACCAACAGCAGTATACCAAAATGGTTAGATAGGTGGGTTGGCTGATCTGGCTACCCAGATTTTGGGTGGTGATGGCGGTGGGCGCGGCCACGCCGTCAATCGAGCAACGTAAAGTTGCTACCTTCAGGCCTATCCACCCCAATAGTACTTGATCCCCAGCGCTTCACAATCACCGGCCCCGGAGAGGGGGTTATGTTCAATTCAAAATAATGTACCTATATATACCCTTATTTGGTATAATAGTCGGATGAAACTCAGTGACTACGCCCAGCAAATCGGTATCACCTACAAAACCGCCTACCGGATGTACAAACGGGGTGAGCTGGATGCCTACCAGCTTCCCACCGGCACGATTGTCGTTAACGAACCGGTGCGAGGTAGCCATCCCCAGGTCGCGCTTTACGCCCGAGTCTCCAGCCATGACCAGAAAGCAGATGCCACCCGGCAGTTGCAGCGTCTGCGTGACTACGCGGCCGCACGCGGCTATCAAGTGAGTAAGGAAGTGGTGGAAGTGGCATCTGGCCTCAACGACCAGCGGCCGCAGTTCAGCAAGCTGTTACAGGACACCAACATCGGCGTCATCCTGGTCGAACACCGCGACAGGGCGACCCGCTTTGGTTTCAACTACATCGCGCTCCTGCTTGAGGCTCAGAAACGACGCCTCGAAGTGATCAACGAGAGCGATACGAAAGATGAGTTGGTGGATGATTTCGTGGCCTTGATCACCTCAATGGCCGCCCGCATCTACGGACGACGGTCATCACGACGCCGGGCAGAGCAGATCCGTCACTGTGTGGAAACCACCTACGGCGTAGCGGATGCTGAGGCTGATGAAAACTAAGCCCCCAGACAAAGAACGTAACAACACATCCCGGTAAAAGGTTAAGGGCCATCCAAGTTAACGAGCAAGGGTAACAGAGCAGGTGCCAGATGTTGATACAACGAGCCTACAAGACCGCGTTACACCTCAACAACCAGGAACGCACCCTGCTGGCCGGTTGTGCCGGAACCGCCCGATATGCCTACAACTGGGGGTTACGCCAGAAGATAGACGCCTACGCAGCAACCGGTAAGAGTCCCACCTATTACGAATTACACCGACAGTTGAACCGTCTTAAACAAAATGAGTTAGGCTGGATGTACGACTACTCCAAGACCATTCCGCAGGAAGCGTTGCGTGACCTGGACAGAGCTTTCCAGAACTTCTTCCGCCGGGTCAAGAACGGTGAGAAACCAGGCTTTCCGCGCTTCAAGTCGCGCAAACGAGGCATCGGCAGCTTTCGGCTGTGGGGAGCGATTCAGGTTGAAGCGCATCGAATCAAGTTACCCCGGCTGGGCTGGGTGCGTTTGCAGGAGAAGGGTTATCTGCCGACATCAGGCGTGAAGATTCTTTCGGCTACCCTGTCTGAACGTGCCGGGCGGTGGTTTATCGCCCTGCAAGTCGAAGAAGAGATAGCTGACCAGGCAGCTACCGGTCCGGCAGTGGGTGTTGACTTGGGGATCAAGAGTCTGGCGGTCACATCCAACGGTGAGGTGTATGAGAATCCCAATGCATTGCGCCATGCCTTAAAACGTTTGGCTCGGCTACAACGAGAGTTAGCCCGTCGCCAGAAGGGCAGTCACAACCGGGCCAAAACCCGCGCCAGGATTGCTCGACTGCATGATCGTATTGCCTGTCTCCGTCAAAACACCATCCACCAGGCTACCAGCCGTATCGTGGCGAAAACCAAGCCCGATGCTCGAGCGACCGGCTCTGGTGGTGATGGAAGATTTGAACGTGGTGGGTATGATGCAAAATGGCAAGTTGGCACGAGCCATTGCCGATGTGGGCATGGGCGAGTTTGCTCGTCAACTGGCCTACAAGTGTGCCTGGAACGGCACGACCCTGGTCAAAGCTGACCGCTGGTTTCCGTCCAGCAAACAGTGCAGCCGCTGTGGGCAGGTTAAAACAACCCTGGCACTTGCCGAGCGCATTTTTCGCTGTGAGGCCTGTGGTTTGGCAATAGACCGAGACCACAATGCGGCGCGTAATTTGAGGCAGTTAGGTACCGCTCGTTCAGCGGGAGACGATAGCCTGGCTATCGTGCAAGCCTGTGGAGAACTCGCAGGGGCGGGTCTGTGAAGCAGGAAGGGAGTGCCAGATGTCCTAGCTCTGGGATATTTGGGTAATTCTTTCAGAACGGAGAAATCGTATGGAAGACATAGCCATCAACGTTCTCGATTTACACAAAGATTTTGGCGAGGTGTACGCTGTCAAAGGGGTCTCTTTACCGTGCGGCGGGGTGAGGTGTTTAGCCTGTTGGGGCCAAATGGGGCCGGTAAAAGCACCACCATTTCGATGCTGGCCTGCCTGCTACGCCCCACCAAAGGAGATGCGACGGTACTGGGCCACTCGATCCGTTCGCGGCCGCAAGCCGTCAAAGCACGTTTAGGTGTCGTCCCCCAGGAGATTGCCCTGTACGATGACCTGACCGCACGGGAAAACCTCGACTTTTGGGGCAAGATGTACGGCCTGCGCGGAGCCGCACTCGACAAACGGGTTGATGAGGTGCTGGAACTTATCGGCCTGGCAGACCGGCAGAAAGGGCGGTTGGAGAAATTCTCCGGGGGGATGAAGCGGCGCATCAACATCGGTGTGGCCTTACTCCACCAGCCCGATGTGGTCATCATGGATGAGCCGACAGTAGGCATTGACCCGCAGAGCCGCCGTCACATCCTTGATGGGGTCAAAGATTTGAACCGGCAGGGAACAACGGTGCTTTATACCACCCATTACATGGAAGAAGCACAGGAATTATCTGACCATATCGCCATCATGGATAAGGGGGAAATCATCGCTTCGGGCACGCACACAGACCTGGTGCAAATTGTGGGGGAGCAAGATCGCATCAGCGTGCGCCTGAGTGAACCCCATCCCGAACTGCTGGCGCAGTGGCGCGAGGTGGCCGGGGTTGCCAGCATTACGGCGGAAGATGGGGTGATTACCCTGTTGGCACGGGATAGCAGCCTGGTTCTGCCCCACCTGTTTGAACTTGCGGCCGCGGTCGGTATCCGCATCACCTCGGTAGACATTCAAGAGCCAGACCTGGAGACGGTGTTCCTGCACCTGACGGGGCGAGCATTGAGGGATTGAGATGAAACTACTCGATATGGCCATCAAGGAGATACGCCAATCCACGCGGAGCCTGACGGCGATTATGTTCATGTTTGTCGTGCCGATCCTGGTCACGGCCCTGTTCGCCTTCATGTTTGGCGGCGTGGGCGAAGGGGAAAGTTTTACCCTGCCGCAAACAGCCGTCGTGCTTGTCAACCTGGATGAAGGAGAATTGCCCGCCAACGCCAGCGTAGACCCGGACATCACCGGCCAACCTGATTTTGATCTGGCGGAGGTGGATTCGATGGGGGCATTGTTGGCCCAAATTTTGCAGGGGGATGCCTTTGCTGACCTGTTGACCGTGACCCTGGGTGAGGACGCGGCCGCGGCCCGCACTGCCGTAGACAACCAGACAGCCAACGTTGCGCTCATCATCCCCCCCAACTTCACCGACAGCCTCATGCTCCCCGATGAAACGGCCACCATCGAACTGTATCACGACCCGACACTCAGCCTGGGGCCAGCCATCGTCGCGTCGCTCCTGCGCCAGTTCACCGATAGCTTCGCCTTCACCAAAATTGGCACCAGTGTGGCGATGACCCAACTGGCCGAGGCGGGTGTGCCCATTGATGAGGCGTTGGTGCAAGGGGTGGTGAATGAATTGACGGCGGCCGCGTTCGCCCAGGCCCAAACGGAGCAAACCCTCGTCACGATGGAGTCGCCCCCCGGCACAAGCGGGGAAGACAACCTGCTGGCCGAAATTTTGGGGCAGATTATGGGTGGCATGATGATCTTCTTCGCCTTCTTCACCGGGGCGGGAACCTTACAAACCATCCTGGTCGAAGCGGAAAAGGGCACTTTGTCACGCCTGTTCACGACACCAACACCGGTTGCCGTTATTCTGGGGGGCAAGGTGTTAGGAACGCTGATCATGCTGACGGTGCAGGTGACGGTGTTGATGTTTTTTGGGCGGCTGGTGTTTGGCATTCAGTGGGGCAGTTTGGGGATGGTGGTCATCGCGGCCGCAAGTCTAATCCTCATCGCGGCCGCGACCGGGCTGTTCCTGGCCTCACTGGTCAAAAATACCCGCCAGAGTGGCGCGGTGTACGGCGGTGTCCTCACCCTCACTGGCATGATCGGCATGATCTCCATTTTTACCGGCGGCGCCGTCTCTCCCACCATCGAAGCCATCACCCTGGTTGTGCCGCAAGGCTGGGCGGTGCGCGGGCTACAAACCGCCATGCAGGGCGGCAGTATCACCGATTTGCTCCCCACCCTGGCCGGATTACTGGTGTGGATGGCCGTTTTTGTCGCCATCGCCCAATACCGCCTGCAACGGCGGTTTGTTTAAGGAATCGTTATTGGTGTATTGGTATATTGGTGTATTGAGTTTAGATTGAGTGGAGAGAGCAAATTCCCTATCAGCTCTGGCTCAACTAACACACAGTAAGTGCATTGCACTAATAAACTAATACACCAGTGACCTGGTAGGTTTGACTTATGCGAATTCTCGACCTGGCTCTCAAAGATTTGCGCCAGATTTTGCGGGAGAAGCAGTCGGCTTTTTTCCTGCTGATCATGCCGGTACTGTTTACACTCCTGTTTGGTTTTGCCTTTGGTGGGTTTAGCAGTAGCAATGGCGAGGATGATCCGCGCCTGCCGGTGGCCTTGCTGAACGAGGATGAAGGAACCGTCGCGGCACACTTGCTGACGTTACTGGGCGAATCGGAGGTGTTGCGGCTGGAACCGGTGGAGGGGACCTGGCATGAGGTGGCGGCACAGGTAGAGGATGAAACGTTCGCGGCCGCGCTCCGCATTCCCTCTGATTTCACCACCCAGGCTGAGGCCGGGCAACCCATGCCGGTGACATTGCTGGTGGACCCCAGCCAGAGTGCCGGATTTACCTTACAGGGGGAAGTCAACGCGGCCGCGACCCGGCTCAACAACGCCCTACAAACTGCCCGCATCAGCCTGGAGACTGCCATCACGCACGGCGAACTCAGCGCGGCAGAGCAACAAACCTACTTCAACGAGGCCTCGCCCAAACGGTATCCGCCTGGGCCTCACCCCCCATTGCGGTGCAGGTGCGTCCTGGTTCCGCGCCGGTTACGGATGGGGATGAGAATGCTATCTACAGCGACAACGCCTTCGCCCATTCTTCCCCCGGCATGATGGCTCAATTTGCCCTGGCGGGACTCATCACCGCCTCACAAATTTTAGTGCTGGAGCGCAAAAAACGGGGCCTTGCGCCGCCTGCTACCACCAACATGAGCCGCATCAGCATTCTGTTGGGGCATTATCTGGCGATGTTCATTCTTATCGTGGTGCAACTGCTGACGTTGATCATTTTCGCCAGCTTTTGCTCCAACTGCCTTATTTCCATGAGCCGGTCGCCACGCTTCTCCTGGTTGTTGCCGGAGCCTTGTTTGCCGCCAGCATGGGGTTGCTCATTGGCACCCTCGCCAAGAGCGAAGAACAGGTCATCGTCTTCTCACTGGTGCCGATGTTTGTATTGGCCGGACTGGGGGGAGCGTGGGTTCCCATTGAGTTCACCCCCGCTTCAGTACAGCGCATTGCCTATCTAACCCCTCTGGCCTGGATGATGGATGGTTTTAAGGACATTATCGTGCGGGGGTTGGGGCTGGAGTCGGTGTTGATGGCGGTGGGGGTGCTGTTGCTCTACGCGTTGGTGCTCTGGCTGTTGGCGGCGTGGCGTTTCCGCCTGGAATAACCAGACCAGACCCCTGTCGCACCCGTTTACAGCGGGTAGGGTCTAACTTTTCTTGTTTGAGGCGCAGTTTTTCTTGCCGGGCCAATCCCACCATCGCAGGGAGATTGTCGTTCACGCAGACGGTGTACGCGCCAGTGCTGATGAGTGCTTTGAGTTGAGGGATGGTGCTGAAGAGCTGCCGGAACTGGTTGTAGACTGACCCTAACTGCTCGTAATGATGGGTGTCGCTTCCAGCCAAAACGGGGAGATGGTACGCGGCCGCGAACTATTCCACCTGTGCCCGCATCTCAGCCCAAAATTGAACAAATCGGTCGCGTCTAAGTCTACGGCGTGGAAGCCGGGCCATAGCTCGGGACAATGTTATGAATGCGCGATGGGGGCGGAACGGATGAGCACAGATGGTGAGGCAGTCCAGCCCATCCTGTTTGGCAAAAAGATCCGCCATAGAGCAGAAGGTGTCGAGGGTGAGGTGGGCTTGTAAGCGGCCGCGTAACACCTCTATCGCCGCTCTGTTACCCAACACCAAAATATGGGGGCCTTCCTGCACATCAATTTCCAGCCCCGGAAACAATTTAATCCCATCAGCCAGGTAATAATCCCCGACATACTCAAACTCAGCGGCGAGCGTGGGTACAACACGTCAATGTTGCTGGAGTTAAAATGCTCCGTGACGGCCAGCGCGTCCAGCCCCACTTGATGCGCCTGTTGCAAGGTGGTGCGGAAAAAATCCAGTTCAAAGCCGATCTTTTTGGACAATGCGGCATGAAAGTGAAAATCAATCTTCATCTATGCATACTCCCTATTAAAGCGGCAACAGGGGCCTGACAGCCACCAAGCCAACCAATAACAGCCACGAACCGAGCAAAAAAGCGATGTCGTGCGGCCGCACTTTGAGATATTGCAGTTTTAATTTTTTGACCTGCGGCTGGCGGAGCGCATGAGAAAAGCCCCGGATTTCCAGCCCCTCAACAGTGGTACGGGTGCGTTTGGCCGTGTTCAAAATCATCGGATAAAAAAGCCCGCATGATCGGCTTAAACAGATAAACCAGCTTGCGCCAGCACAAAAACCCCGGCTCATCCGGCTCTTTGCCGCGCAAACGATAGGTGTTGATGATGTTGTTGTACTCATCTAACAAAATGGGAACCATGCGGTAGCCGTAAGAGAGGCCAAAGGCAAATTGTCCCGGCAAACCCAGGGCTAACATCGCATCACTGAACCGTTCCGGGTCGAGGGAGGCAAAAACGGTGATACTCGCCAGGGAGGCGGCCAACAGTTTCAAAATGTAGGTGGAGAGTGACCAGAAAACGGTCAGATCGCCGCCAAAGAGGAGCGCGGCAATACCCCAACCGAGCAGGTCACTGGCTACGCCGAACGCCAGCATGAATAAGATGAGGCCGCTGACACGCGTAGAAAGGGCGACGACGCCCACCATCAGGCAGATGCCGAGTAAAACAAGCCGGTCGTAGAAAAACCAGGGGGCCAGAGCAAACACGAGATACCAAAGCAGTAAGATGCGTGGATCGAGGCTGGCGACGAAGGTTTTTCGTTGCCGTACACCGTCCGCAAAATCTCTCCTTTGACATATTCAACGGAAATTTTCTCGCGTACTGCGTCCCAACTGAAGGCTTGTCTGAGTTTCATATGATTACCTGTGGGCCGGGGGGAAAGATTTCTCGCTCCGAAGAGTACGCTCGAAATGACAAAGTCGGCATGGTTCAAGTTAGCTTTACAAATCTGTAGGACGATTTTGTAAATCGTCCACTGGGCGATTTACAAAATCGCCCTACAAAATGTCAGGCACAGTTTGCCGACTTTTGAACCACGCCCAAAATCTTACTTTATGTGGTAGTAGTTTGATCTGACAAATAGGCCACGAAATCCTCAACGGAAAGGCGTACCGGCTGGAGTTTCAGGGCGTGGCTCAGGCGCACGACCTGGGGCAGGCGGATGCGGGCTTTGTCGAGCAGGTTGGGATTGCCAAAAATTTCTTCGGGCGTGCCATCAGCGATGACGCGGCCGCGCTGTAACACCACCACCCGCGTCGCCCATTCGGCAACCAGTTCCATGTCATGCGTGGCAATCATCACCAGGCGCACCCACGTTTCGAGCTTGCGTAACATTACGGCAATCTGCCGCCGGTTGGCCACATCCAGACTGGATGTGGGTTCGTCTAACAGCATAATTTGCGGCCGCATACACGCCCCAATCGCCAACGACGCCCGCCGCATCTGGCCCCCGCTCAACAGCCGCCCATCTCGCTCATAAATCTCTTGCAGGCGGAAATCCTCAACCGCCTTCGCCACAATCGCCTCCGTATCGGCTACCTTACGCTCCTTCAGGAAAAAGCCCACGTCCCCCCGAATGCTGTCCTCAATGAACATCTGTTGGGGGTCCTGGTAAATCAGAGCCACGTGGTTGGCTAATTTTTCGGGCGATTGGGTACGGGCATCCTGACCTAACACATGGACGCGCCCTTCCTGGGGACGCACCAGGCCGGTGATCATTTTGAGCAGGGTGGATTTGCCTGCCCCATTGGCCCCCACCAGCGCCACTCGTTCACCGGGATGAAAGTTGAGGTACACGTCTTGCAAAACCGGTTTGCGGCCGCCATCCAACGTTTTGTACGAGTGCGAAATATTCTGAAAGGTGACGAGGGGTTGGGCGGATGACGTAGTTACGCATCCAGGGTGACGGGGTAGGTCGCGGCCGCGTGCCCATTCAACTGGTGAGCGATGCGCGTCACCTGGGGTGGATAAATATCGTTGGCGATCAATTCATCCACCCGCGACAGGGCTTCCACGACGGGCCGTTTCCAGACCACCTGCCCCGCTTTGAGCAACACCACACTATCACAATACGCCCCGATAAATTCAGGGTGATGTTCGATGACCAGAATGGTTTTGCCCAATTCCCGGTTGAGCAGGGTCAATTTTTCGTAGACGATCTGGGCGTTTTGGGGATCAAGTTGGGAGATCGGTTCATCTACCACGATGATCTCCGGCTCCAGGGCGATGGCCCCAGCCAGGGCGATGAGGTGTTGTTCGCCGCCGCTGAGTTCCCAGATAATGCGGCCGCTCAACTCACTCAACCCCAAAATCGCCAACGCTTTCTCAGCCCGCTCCCGATAATCGGGATAGCCAAAGTTGAGGGGGGCAAACGCCACATCTTCCAGGACACGGGGTTTGAGGAGTTGGTTCTCAAAATCCTGGTAAACATACCCCACCACACTCGACAAATCAGCCACACGGGTTTCCCAGGTATCGCGGCCGCTGACCAGCACCTTGCCCTCAAAATCCCCCTGGAAAAAATGGGGAATAATGCCGGTCAGGAGTTTGCAGAGAGATGTTTTACCACTGCCATTGTTGCCAATAATCGCCACAAATTCCCCGGCGTAATCTCCAGATTGAGATCACGCAGGACAGGGTGTGGTGGCTCCCGGATGATGAATGTTACCCCTTGAATGGAAATGGTCATGGTTGTGAGGTGGGTAATATTGGGTTATTGAGCAAAAGACAGGCAGATAAGTGCGTGGTGCGTAACGATTCTACGCACCACGTACCACGTCTCCCTTTATTTCTTGGCCTGATTAGAGCGAATATAAAGGATCGCGGCCGCGACCAACGCCGTAATCACAATCGCCACCCAGATAAACCATTTCCCGATGCTATCCAGGAATTCTGCTTCCCATTCCACAATGTTGAAGCCGCTGGCCGAAACGATGGTGAGTAGTAACGCCGCCACAAAACCCACCACCCCATAAACCACCATCCGGTTGGGTGTATCAGTGGCATTCCGATCCGCTTCGGTGCGGGGTTTGATCCCCATCAGCGGCTCAATTTTGCCGTGCAGGCGGGGCAGTAACCAGAGCATCGGCAACAAACCAACCAGGATACCGGTCACGACATACTCAATCAGGAAATCAATCATTTCCAGGGCGAAACCACTTTCCGGCAACCCTTCAACCGCTTCAAACTCTTCCACCCCGACCCAGACGGTAATCATGTCAATAAAAGCGGCGGGCAGTTCAGAAATGGCATACGCTACCAGACCGGCAATGATTAACTGGCGGCGATTGCGCGGATCACGTACCAGCCATCCGGCAATAAACAGCGCCACCGAAACCAGAATCACTTCCTGAAACTCCCCCAGACCACCAAACTCCCCCAAGAGCAGGTCAGAAAACACGATTTCGCCAATCGGTACGGCAAGCGCGGCCCACCAATTGTTAAACAAAATTGCCAGCGTCAGCGGCACAAACCAAAACGTAGAAATGCTAATTTCGAGCGGCTAACTCTAACTGCGGCATGATCTCCGCCACCAGGTCCGCCAGACCGGATAACGACATCACCAATATGAAGATCATCATCTGCTTGGATTGGGCACTCTCTTTTGCACAGCGGTCTGCGTAGCCAATATTTCCTCCTGATGAACGGCTGTAAAATTCCATTCCGGCCTCCCCAAACCCGGAATGGCCCCAACGGTATTTCAATGAACAACAAACTTTCGGCAAGGGCGGGCTATAAACTGACCCAGGCTCAAGGTAAAGCAGGGGGTTTAAAGGAATCAACAAGTTGTTATGGATTCGTTAAGATGGTTGCCAGAGGGGAACTTCAACGGGGGCACTGTTTTAGTTAGGAGCTCCCCATGGGTCTGCGACGCATCAAGTGGGATGAAAATCGCCCTACATTTTCGTAGGAGTTCCCCATGAGCAGATGCTCACCAAGAGGGATGAAAATAGTGAGTATGCGAGTAGCGAGTGGGCGGGTGGGCGTTCACTCAGTCCTCAGCACTCAGTCCTCAGCACTATTTTCGTAGGAGAGACTTGGTTCAAATGACTCCGCCAATTCGAGCGCGGCCGCACTGTGGCCGTTAGTACTGAAGGTGGTCTGGTAACGAGGAATGACCACGCTAAAGGTGGCGCCAAACCCAGGCCGACTTTGCACGCTAACCGTGCCGTTGTGCAGTTCAACCAACCTTTTGGTGATGGGCAGACCCAAACCGGTCCCTTCGTAACGGCGGGTGTTGGAGTTATCAAGCTGGGTAAACTGCTCGAATATCTCCGCCTGTTTTTCCGGGGCGATGCCGATTCCGGTGTCGCGCACGCGCAGGGTGACAAATTGATCATCATACGCGGCCGCGATCTCAATCTCCCCCTCATCCGTAAACTTGGCCGCGTTGGAAATCAGGTTTAGCAAAATCTGCCGCAGACGGGTCTTATCCCCCAACACGGGGGGCAAAACGTCAGGCAGGGTGTGGTAGACACGAATCGGCTTCTCTTTCGTCAACCCTACCAGAGTTGCCAGCGTGATTTCCACAAGCGGTTTTACATCCACGGCTTCCGGGGATAACTCCATCATACCCGCTTCAATCTTGGACAGGTCCAGCAAATTGTTGATGATACCCAGCAGGTGCTGTCCGCTGTTGTGAATCGTCTCAATATCCTGCCGCTGCATCTCCGAGAGCGGGCCGTCCATCCCTTTCAGCATAATTTGCGAGAAACCGATGATGGAATTGAGCGGGGTACGCAGTTCGTGGCTCATATTCGCCAGGAACTCCGTCTTGAGCCGGTCGGCTTCGGCCAACCGGGCTACGGTACGGCTCTGTTCTTCATAGAGGCGAGCGTTTTGCACCGCTACAGCGATCTGGTCGGCTAAGGTTTGCAGCGCAGTGACCACATCGGGCGTGAAGACGTGCGCCTGTTTACTTTGCACATCCAGTACCCCCAGAAGCATCTGCCCGACCACCAGCGGGAAGGCGGCTTCGGCGGCTGTGGCCGGGAGCAAGGGTTGTTTGTAATGCAATGGGCTGGTGGCGACATCCTGAGCGATGGCCGGTTGGCGGGTGGCGGTGGCCGTCCCGACGAGTGAGCGCGAGCCGATTTCGAGTTGATGACGATTGGCTTTGAGCGCGGCCCCACTCTCCTGGGTCGTTTCGCGCAGAACGGCCATCTGGCTACCCGGCTCCACCAGGAAAACCGAGGCATGGTAGAAGCCGAACTGTTCACAAATTTGTTGGACGGAGCTTCGTAACACCGTGTCCAGGTCCAGGGTAGCAGAAGCGGTACGGGCGACACCGGCACTGGCCTGCAACATGCGGCCGCGTTCCTGCACATTCTCCACCGGTTCCCGTAACCAGCCCGTCATCCAGTTCAGCGTTTCCGCCAGCGTGCCAATCTCGTCCTGGGCCAAAATCGGGGCCTGAACGGTCAGATCACCGGCCGCAAGCTGGCGTACCGTCATCGTCAGGCGAATGATGGGGGTGGTGAGCAATTGAGCCACCACAAAGGCCAGCACACCGGCCAGAAGCAGTACGCCAACACCGGTCATGAGCGTGGTTTGCAGGGATGTTTGCACCACCTGTAACACGTCGTCCCGATCCTGATAAGCGATAACGTACCAGTTCAGAGCGGCAATAGGCAGGCGTGCCCCAGGATCGAAGGATGAAACCTGGGCGGGGCTGACCAGGCTGGCAGTTTCCGGGTAGATCATTTCGCCATAGCGTTGTGTTCCGGTGATGAGGGGCATCAGGTCTATGGCAGGCAACGCGGCCGCAATGAAACCATTGGCTTGCGGCCGCACGACTTCCCGTTCAGACAGGAGTAAGTCCACTGCGCCCGGTTGTCCGGTGGCCTCTTCCAGGAAAATATCCAACAGCGCGTTCAGGGGAATGGTTGTTTGCAGAACGCCGACGGCCACCTGGGTCTGGCGGCCATAAATGGGGAGGGCGATGATGAGCGCGGCCGCGTCCGGGGCCTGCCCGATGTAAAGACCGCCCCGCCCTTCCCGGTACGCTACCTGCCACCAGGCTTCGTCAGCATAGCGCAAGGCCGAAGTCTGGTGGGTGGCGGCGATGAGATAGCCGTGGGCGTCGGTGATCAGCATCTGCCGGTTGTCGGGGAAGGTGTTGCGGAAGCGCAGGAGTTCGGCACTGCTCTCGTTTTCGAGAATGAGTTTAACCAACGGATCGTTGGAACTGCCCAATAACCATGCCTGTTCCTGCGCCGCCCGTTCGGTAGCGGTGGGTGCAGGCAGTTGTGCCCGTTGCTCTAGCTGTTCCTGAAGCACCCGATTGACGCTCAACGCCTGCAACGTATCGGCTTGTTTAGCGATGAGATCACCCACCGCCTGGGCTTTGCTTTGGGCCACATTGTGCAGAGTTTCGCCCGCGTCGCGGATAAGCTAGGCCTGAATGACGCGGCTGTTGAAGAAGGAAACCAGACCCGTGGCAACCACAACCAGCCCCAGGAAGGCCAGCAATAATTTGGTGCGTAGACTGGTTTTGGCAAACATGATGAGCCGATGATTCCTAGGGTTGGTAAAACGGCCGCGGGCGGGGCCGGCCCCCCGCCCGCTACTGCTCCCGCATGAGCAAATCGGCCAGGGAAACCCCCACCGAGGAGCCACCTTCAAACACGGAGCCGGTGGTCTGGTCGGCAAACCGTTGTTGGGCCAGGGTGTAAATGGCGTCGGTGAGGGGGATGTAGCCGACATCGTCCACCAGTTGCGGGGCGTTACTCAGGTAATAGGTGACAAATTCGCGCAGGGCCGGTTTGTTGCTGAGGCTGGCGGCGTTGATGTAGATGAATAGCGGCCGCGATAACGGCTGATACAACCCTTTGGCGACCGTTTCCGTGTTAGGTTCCACACAACCCGTGCCATTATCCACCGCCACCAGCTTCACCTGGTCCCGATTCCGTTCGTAATAAGCCAGCCCAAAGAAACCTAAAGCGTTGGGGTCGTCGTTGATGCCTTTGACCAGGAGATCATCATCTTCACTGGCCCAAAAATCGGGGCGACTCATCCCTTCTTCCCCCACAATCGCCTCGGTGAAATAATCATACGTACCGGAAGCCGCCCCCGCCCCATACAACACCAGCGGTTGATCGGGAAAATCAGCGCGAATGTGTTGCCAGTTGGTGACGGTTTGCCAGGCGTCGGGTTGCCACATTTTTTGCAATTCGGCGTGGGTCAGGCAGGTGACTGCTTCATTGGCTGGATTAACCAGCACCGCCAGGCCGTCAAAGGCCACCGGCAGTTCGATGTAGGTGATGCCATTACGGGCACATTCAGCCGCTTCGGTTTCCTTGATGGGGCGCGAAGCGTCGGAGATGTCGGTTTCACCGGCACAGAAGCGACGGAACCCACCCCCCGTGCCGGAGATGGCGACGTTGATGGCAAAGGTGGGGTCGGTTGCCTGGTAGGTGGTGGCGACGAGTTGGGTGATGGGGCCAACGGTGCTGGAACCATCCACCAGGATGGTCTGGTTGTCGGAAGTGGGAATGGTGGCATCAGGGGTGGGGGTAGCGGTGGCGGCGCGGCCGCAGGCGACCACCCCCAACAAAATAACCACAAAAAACGATGCAAAGACGCATGAGCAACCTCATTAGGATGTTAGGAACGATGTAGCGACATGAGGCAGGAGCAGCCATGCCGGTGCTCACGGGCTAAACAAGGAAAACATTATAGATTGGGCAGAGGAAGCCACCGTCATCGGGGGGTTAAGGTCTTTTTAACGGATGGTTAAGACCGGTGAAAAGGGCGTGAAGGGGGTAGGAAAAACGGATGAAACGGCCACGTATCACTCGCCTCAACTCGTTTTGGCACCGATGTTATAGGCAATAGTGCCATAGACCGAAATAAGCTGGGTGGGGCTGATTCAGCACGGGTGCTCCATGATCCAACGAGTAAAAAGGGCATACCTCATTTATTGGGCATAAGGCAAAGAACGGCAGGCAAGGGAGTCATACGTCTGTAACAACATATCACAAACGGCTGACCAGGTCATCGTTTCGGCGTGAGCACGCGCGGCCGCGCCCATCCTCTTCCGCAAAGCTCTATCCTCTAACAGGTGTTTCACCCCGGCCAGCAAAGCCGCCTCGTTATCCGGCTCGGCCAGCCAGCCCGTCTCACCATGCCGTACAAAATCGGTGGGGCCACCGGCATTGACCGTCACCACTGGCAAACCCGAGGCCATCGCTTCGGAAACAGTGCAACCAAAGGTTTCGTTGGCGGCCGAGGAAACAAATAGATCGGCGGAGGCGTAGGTTTGGGCCAGGTCGCGGCCGCGCAGATACCCCGTGAATACCGTTGGTGTCCCGGCAAATAGCTTTCCAACTTACACCGGGCTGGGCCATCCCCGACAATCGCCAGGCGCACACGAGGCAGATGATCAAGTAGCGGCCGCAAGCGTTCAATCTGCTTCTCCGGCGACAACCGCCCCACGTACAACAACAACGGCCACTCATCGTGACCCTGGGTTAACCACGTCCGCCAGGCTGGTTCACGATGTTTGGGGTGAAAGCGCACGGCATCTACCCCGTGCGGCCAGACGCCCAGCCGCTCAAAACCGACTGCTTCTAACGTCTGTCGGGTCGCCTCAGAAGGGGTTAAGTTCAAATCAGCCTGATTATGAATCCAGCGCAAAATGGCTTGCACAGATGGGGCGAGAAAAGGCAACCGCCAACGACGCAAAAACCCAGGCAAATCGGTGTGGTAGGGAGCTACCACCGGAATGCCTAGCTGCCTTGCCTGGAGCAACCCGGCCAGGCCCAGCGACACCCGGCTTAAACACATGCACGATATCCGGTTGAAACGCTTGCAACGTTCGGGTCAAATTGACAGTGGGGGGAACCAGTTGCGCTTCGCCATAAAACGGCACGGTATAACCGCGCCAGCTACACACCGGGCTTCTGCCATATACTGCTGGCCCACCCGCCGGGGCCAGCACCAGGGTCTCTGTATCCCGCAAAGCCAGATGATCCAGTACGTGGCAGATGGTGGTGACGATACCATCTATCTTGGGTAGGAAAGTGTCGGTGATCAGAGCGATTCGCATGGTATCAATCAAGGGCGGCATAAGGCCAGCCTCTACTCCGCCAGGTCGGCCAATAAGCGCGGGGATGTCCAGAGTTGCCGTTCGCGGCCGCGTTCCCCCTGCGCCACCCATTTCACCGGCAAAACCCGGCCATCCCGTATCTCTAACCCCGTCACAATACCAGGCGACAGGCAATGACCGGTGTTCAGGTAGGGTGGTAATCCCCGTAATGGCAGGTGCGGAATGTGGGTGTGACCACAAACAATTGTCTGGTGATGTTTTTCGGCCCAACTACTTAGCCGATCCTCAATCCGTTGCACCAGCCTGCCCTCATTGGCCGTGCGGTGGAGTGGATTGATCCACTCTACATTTACCCTGGCCAAGCCCCACTTCTGAAACTGCCGCCAGAACAAGCGCACGACAAACTTACTGAAGATAAACAGATTGTTGCTCGTCCAATCGGCCTGATGCCCATGGACGATAAAGAGACGCTGACCGGTTTTGACATGCTCCAAAATGACCCCTTCTTCGGTGGGCAAATCATCCTTCCAGATGCCATTTTGCTCTCCCCCCTGGAAATCATGGTTGCCAAAGATGAGGTGCAGGCGTTTCTGATCATGAAAGCGATAGAGCAGATCAAAAATGGGGGCGTGAGCCTGCCGAATGGTGCGGAAGAGCCGGTTTTGCCATAACTCGTCCCCATCCCCGACTTCGATATAGCTGTAGCCTTGTTCGTCATAATGGCTCAAAGCCTGACGGAACAGGGTTTTGTTGGCCGCAAAGGCGTCTACGCTGGTGCCATCCCCCGATGGCAATCGCTAAACAAGATAAAGCGGGAATTGTCATCGAAGGGAATAACGGGAGCGGTCTGAAAAACGCGATCCAGGTGTTTGTGAGCTAGATTACGGAAAAAATCTTCGCCGGGGACGGCTCGCGGCCGCGGCAGGGCAATGGTCGGTGAAGGGATGGTGGTCATGTTTTGTAAGGAGACTAAGAGATTGAGAGACTGAGAGATTGAATAGTCTCTTAATCTCTCAGTCTCTTAATCTCTCAGTCTCTTAATCTCTCAATTCTCCGTGCATAAAGCCGATGCCGCTTGTACCACGTTGCCCCCAGCCCTTCCAGCACAGCCCGGCTCTTTTGGTTTTGTTCATCCACCGGGCCGATGTCCAGGTGTTGGAATTGGTGCGCCTGCAAGGTGCGATGGAGTTCCAGATGAAGTAAAGCATGACCGCCCAACCCCTGATAATGGGGGAGAAGACCGGCGACGGGGATGTTGACCCACTGGGTGCGCTTTTTCTCCCTCAGTAGATGCCACCAACCCCACGGCCACAACGACCCGTTGGCCTTTTGTAGTCCGGCAGACAGATCATGATGGGCCAGGATAAAACCGATGATGTCGTCATCTTGCATCACCAGCTTGATAAGGCTGGGGTCGGCGATGGTGAGAATGGTATCTGTCAGATCCCGAACTTCGGCGGGAGTGGGCGGGTAGTAACTGTGCAGGTGGCTGAACGCGGCCGCGTGAACCCCCAGCACTTTAGGCAACCATTCACGGATTTCTGCCTTACTGGCAAACGTCTTGACCCAATATTGCCGCCGCCCTTCCACTTTCTGGGCAATCCTCTGCTCCCGCTCCGAAATGGGGTAATTCCCCGGCAGATAACCAGAAAGCAAATCGGTATCTTTCTGGAAACCCGCCAATTCTAGCAAGCGCGGGTAATACGGCTGGGTGTATGGCACGGTCAGGCTGGCGCGATGGGCAAACCCTTCAATCTGGATGCCCCCATCCACCCCGGTCAGGCTCCGGGGACCAATGATCTGGTCGAGACAATGGGAGCGTGCCCAGGCAAAGGCCGCCTCGAACAACCGGCAGGCGACCCGTTCATCGTCTACGCTCTCAAAGTAACCGAAAAAGGCGGTACGGGTATGGCGATATTCGTTGTATCGGCGATTGTCCATGACGCCAATCCGCCCCACTACCTGACCTGCGCTCTCCACCACAAAAAAGTCGGCGGTGGATTCGTGATAAAACGGGTTTTTGGCCCGGTTCATGGCCCACTTCATTTGCGAGACGAGGGGGGGAACCCATTGCGGCCGCGTGCGATACAGTTCAAACGGCAACCCCACAAACTGGGCTACATCCTGGGTGTTTTTCGTGTCAATCTTGCGGACGTTCATAGCGTGATACGTGATGCGTGGTGCGTGGTGCGTACTATCAACCAATACACCAATAACTAACTCGACTCTGGCGAAAATTTGGGCGACCTCTGGAAATCTCTCAGTCTCTCAGTCTCTTAGTCTCCAGAGGTCAGCATAAAAACGCCCATCTCGAATAACTAATACACCAACACCTGCTCACTGCTCACTGCCAACGGCTCACTCCCCGCCTGCACCCGGCGCAATTTCTCCCGCGATTTCATTTCACTGGCATACACCCGCTTCACCCCATCCCCCAGAGATATTTCAATGTCTCGTATATTCCGTACCATCTGGTGCATGCCAAGCAGTTCTACAGAGGCGGCCTGATCACTGCCCCACATTGCTCGATCCAGGGTAATGTGCCGCTCCACAAAAGTGGCTCCCAGCGACACGGCGGCATACGTCGGCGCCAGACCCGTCTCATGGCCGGAATAACCCACCGGCACACGAGGGAATGTCCGTTTGAGGGTGGAAATCATGCGTAGATTCAAATCAGCCACCGGACAAGGATAAGCCGAGGTTGCATGGGCCAGTAGAAGATTTTCCATCCCCAGGATGTCTACGGCTTCCATTATTTCCCACATCTCCGACATGCCGGTGGATAGCATGACCGGTTTACCTGTCGCCCGCATAACCCGGAGCAAATTGTGGTCAGTCAGGCTGGCCGAAGCGACTTTGTACAAGGGTGTATCAAATTGCTCCATAAATTCCACCGAAGGTTCATCCCAGCAAGAGGCAAACCAAAGAATGCCCCGTTCCCGGCAATACATATCAATTTCGGTGAACTCTTTGAACCCAAACTCAACTTTGTGTTTGTAATCAATGTAGGTCATGCGACCCCAGGGGGTATCCCGTTCCAGATACCATTGGTCGCGGGGTACACATAGTTCCGGGGTGCGCTTCTGAAATTTGACGGCATCACAACCGGCAAAGATGGCTCCAGCAATGAGCTTTTTGGCTAAATCCAACGAGCCGTTATGGTTAATGCCGATCTCGGCAATAACGAATACTGGCATATCATCCCCAAGCCAACGGTCGGCAACTTGCACTTTACGCATAAGAGTCTCCTCTGAAAATAAGTTTCGAGTTTCGAGTTTCAGGTTTCAAGTTCTGAGTTCCCACTCGCCACTCGCTATACTCGCTCTTGGCATTTCGCCGCGATAATCAATTCGGCAAACTCCCGAAAGGCCCCCTCGCCCCCCTTGCGGCCGCAGACCACATCCACTATTTTCTGCACCATCGGTAGGGCATCGGCTGGGCAGGCTGTCAGCCCCACTGCCCCCATAATGCCCAGGTCGTTGGTATCATCACCGATGTAGGCCACCTGTTCACACCGTAGCCCACGGCGATACAAAATTGTCTGCAACACGGCCGCTTTGTCTTTCACTCCTTCATGCAATTCGGTGATGGCTAGCTTGGCCGCTCGCTGTTGCACGGCCGGGGAACATTCCCCGGTGATGATGCCCACTTCCACATTCATCAGGCGGCGCAACCGCTCCACCCCCATGCCATCACGCAGGTTAAACCGTTTCATCTCCTCACCGTTGGCTGAGTAATACACCGTACCATCGGTCAGGACACCATCACAATCAGTCAGAAGAAGGCGGATCGCGGCCGCTTTGTGGTTAAGGGAATTCATAGGAACTCTGGGAACTCGTTGGAACTCAGCACTCAGCACTCAGCACTCACCACGCCGTCCAGCCCCCATCCACCACCAGATTGGCCCCGGTCATGTAGGCGGAAGCGTCGCTGGCGAGGAAGATGAGGGCGCCCTGGTAATCGTCGGGGCAAGCCATCCGACCCAGCGGGGTACGACGGGCATAGTTTTGTTGGAAATAGTCGGCCTGACCGTTCTCGACACCGCCAGGGGTCAGCGTATTGACCCGCACCCCCCGGTCGCCCCAATACGCGGCCAGAAAACGAGTAAAGGAAATCACGGCCCCCTTCGTCGCCGGATAAGCCGGGGATTTGTAGAACGGTTGGTGGCCATCGGGGGTGCGGTAAAGAGATTGATCGGGGGCAACCAGGCCGTAGGTGGAAGCCACGTTGATGATGCTCCCGTGCCCTTGCTCGGCCATGGGTAAGCCCAGGATTTGGGCGCAGAGGAAGACCCCGGTGACGTTGACTGCCAGCGATTTTTGCCACAGGTCGAGGGGGTAATTCTCGAAGCGGGATTGGGCCGCGGCCGCGAGCGGCGACTCAAACATATCGTTGATGGCGGCATTGTTGACCAGCACATCTATGTGGCCGAAAGTCGCCAACACCCGCTGACGTACATCATGAACGCTTTGCGGCTCCGTTACATCCATCCCCACTCCCAGCGATGGGGTGAGTAGGGAGGCGGCGAATTCGCGGCACAACATTTCATCCCGGTCACAAACAACCACATTCGCGCCCGCTTCGGCCAGGGCGTAACAATGCTGTTTGCCAATCAGGCCCAACGCCCCAGTGACGATGGCGGTTTTGCGGTGGAGAGAGAAGAGGTTCATAAAGCAAAAGAGACTGAGAGACTAAGAGACTAAGAGACTGTAGAACGTGTTACTCATCTTTGAGTCTCTCAATCTCTCAGTCTCTCAGTCTCTGAATTTTTAATCCGGCCATTCGCCACCGGCTTGGTGTGAAAATTATCGGTGCGGCGAAAGACGGGTTGTACCGGTTCGCCATGCAAACGGATGGCGACGGTATCGGTTTCAATGGCTTGTTTGAGCAAGGGTAAAACTTCAGCGTAGGCGGATAAGGTGTAGGCGATGTCGGTGGCTTTGTGGCTGTAACTGAGGTTGTGGAATCCTGACCAGAGGATGCCTCGTTTGATAAGTTCTTGCTGGACAAACGATTTGAGCAGAAGGGGGTCGCCAGCCCGGTCGCTGAAGGTAACGAGGGTGCGGGCAGGATGGCCTTTGCATTGGGTGATGTGGCCCAAATCCAGGTCACGGACCAGATTGTTGTAGCCATTTATCAACTTTTGACCCTGCTTCCAGAGGTGGGCCGGGACATCATGCCGTTGTAGTTCGGTGATGGTGGCTTTCGCGGCCGCAAGGCTCAGTGTCTCCCCGCCAAATGTCGAAAAGAAGAACACATCCTCATCCAACATCTGCATGATGTCTTCCCGACCCGTCAGTACGGCCAGTGGCATCCCGTTGGCAATGGCTTTAGAAAAACAGGCCAGGTCGGCTTCCACATCAAAAAACGCCTGCGCCCCCCCTAACGCCAACCGGAACCCCGTCCACATCTCATCAAAAATGAGGAGTGTGCCGTTGTCTTTACACGCTTCTTGTAGGTCATAGAGAAAATCTGCTTTGGGGAAATCAAACACCATCGGTTCCAGGATGACACAGGCGGTGTTGTCATCGAGGGCGGCTAAAACCGAATCCATGTCGTTGTAACTAAATGTATGAACCAGGTCACGCACGGCCTGGGGTACACCGGCATGGCGACTGGTGACGCCAATATACCAATCGTGCCAGCCGTGATAACCACAACAAAGAACTTTGTCCCGGCCGGTGTAGGCACGAGCGAGACGCACCGCCGCGCTGGTCACTTCCGCCCCGGATTTGGCGTAACGTACCGACTCCGCGTTGGGAATGATGCGCCGAATAAGTTCAGCCAGTTCGATTTCCAGGGGGTGAACCAGGGAGAAGGTGATGCCGTCCTTGAGTTGGTGGCGAATGGCCGCATCTACCGGCTCGTAGGCGTACCCCAACGAAATGGGGCCAACCCCCATCGTGTAATCCAGGTATTCGTTACCGTCTACATCCCACACGCGACACCCCTTGCCCCGCTCCAAATATTTGGGGGCGACGCCGTTGACATACTGGGTTGGCCCTTTAGCGAGGGTCTGGGTATGCGCCGGAATCAGGCCAAAAGAACGGGTATACCATTGGTCGGACTGGGTAATATCGGGATAGTCGGGGTTGGATTGGATGCGGTTGGGCATGGGGAACTCCTGAAGAAGAGACTGAGAGATTGAGAGACTACGAGATTGAAAACAAATCTCTCAGTCTCTTAGTCTCTCAGTTATCTTCCGGGCAATCTGCGTGCCGGTGAAACCTTCGTAGCTGAGGACATCGTTGAGCAGGGCCGGTTTGAACCAGCGGTCTTCCAGGGCCAGGGGCAGGACGTGGGCCATCTGGCGGTGTTTGATGAGCAGTTCGCTGACGATGGAGTAGAGGCCACCGGTCAGGAAATGGTCTTCTAGGTGACGAGCAGGCGGGTGTTCGCGGCCGCGTCCAGAATCGCCGCCTCATCAATCGGTTTCACCATCCGCAAGTTGATTAACCGGGTGGAAATTCCCTGCGCCTTGAGCAAGTTGCGGGCCTGATGGGCCTGTTTGAAAAGCAAGCCATACACCAAAATGGCGACATCTGTCCCCTCACCGATTGGCTCGGCTTTGCCAATAGCAAAGGCCGGGTCGTGCTGGTAGATGGCGGGCTGGTTGTTGTAGCGGATGTAGGTCGGGTGCGGGCTGGACAGCACATGGCGCAAACCGATGAGCATGTCTTGTTCGTCGGCGGGGCAGAAGATGTGCATGTTGGGAATGCCCCGCATGAGCGAAATATCTTCCAATGCCTGGTGGGTGGGGCCGTTGCCATCGGAGAGGAAGCCGGGCACACCCCCTACCAGCTTGACAGGCAAGTTGGGAATGCCGACATCGGTGCGGATGAACTCAAAGGCCCGCATGGTGAGGAATGAGGCCAGGGCGTGGGTGATGGGTACGCGGCCGCATAAAGCCAGCCCCGCGGCCGCGCCAATCATCGTCTGTTCGGTAATGCCGGTGTCAATAAACCGGTTTCCCAATTGGGCGGGTACGTTGCGAATGGCGGCCCGGTTTTCCGCCGTCATCACCACATAACGGTCATCGGTTAGGGCCAGGTCGAGGAGGGTTTGTTCGTAAGTCATAAGAGAGAGACTGAGAGATTGAGAGACTGAGAGATTGGATGAGCTACGAGAATAGTCTCTTAGTCTCTCAGTCTCTTTTTTTAACGCACCATCAACGGTTCCGACGCCAACTCTGCCCCAGTCAGGCCGTGCAGTTCTTCCAGCAGGGCGGCGATTTCGGCGGAGTTGAAGTTGCAGAACCAACGGTCGGCGCGGTTTTCGATACTGGGCAGGCCGCGGCCGCGTACCGTGTCGGCAATGACCACATTCGGTTTGCCGGTTCGGAACGGTATCTGGCTGAAGGTATCGTGGAGTTCGGTGAAATCATGGCCGTCCACGCGCATCACCTGGCAACCAAAGGCGGCAAACTTATCTTCCAGCGGTTCCAGGGGGATGAGGCTTTCGGTGGGGACGTTGGCCTGGAACTGGTTGCGGTCTACGACGATGACCAGGTTGTCCAGGTGGTACGCGGCCGAGGCCACCAGGCAGGCTTCCCAGTTAGACCCTTCGTTGAGTTCACCATCACCCACAATGACAACGATGCGGTTGGTGCGGCCGCGGATTTTGCTATCCATTGCCACTCCCACCGACACCGAGAGCAGATGTCCCAATGATCCGGCGTGAAATTCGATGCCGGGAACGGCCCGGTTGGGATGCCAGTAAATATTGTCGTTGGTTTTGAGATGATTTTTTAGCCGCGCTCGTTCCAGCCAACCCAACTCTACAAACGTGCCATACAACGCCGGGACATCATGCCCTTTGGAGAGGAAAAGATAATCCCGGTTGGGATCGTTCAGCGTTTCCTGGCTGACATTCAAAAAATGGTGGTACAGATACACCATCAGATCAGCACAGGAGAGAGATGCACCGATAAAACAGCCCCCATTCGTCGCCAGCCGGATGATATGCTCGCGCACGTGCAGGGCGGTGGATTCGAGGTGAGGAAGGTTGAGGTTGGTCATATTTTGGGAAGAGACTGAGATGACTAAGAGACTGAGAGACTGACCAGTCTCTTAATCTCTCAGTCTCTCAGTCTCCAATCTTGTCTGCCCCGCCCCCACCGTCTTCAACTGCCCCAGGTGGTGGCGATACCAGTTGACGCCGGCCAGGTGGCTGTTGATGGCGGCCATGTCGGGGCAACGATCCAACAGGGCCAGAATGTCGTTCAGGCTAAACAGGCGATTCTGCGGATAAAGGGCCTCATACACCTCTTTGATGAAGGCGTAATCAGCTTCGTAATCCAATGTCCAGCGATGGCTTAAGGAGTAGTCCAGTTCGGTTTCCCAGGCCACATTGCCAATGCGGAAGCGATCCGGGTTATCCCAAAGGTAGGGTGTGGTATGCTCCCGTTCCCAGGGGTGGGTGGCTTCACGCCAGGCGGTTTGCAGGGCGGCAAAGGACATTACTTCCACATCGTTGCCGTCCGGGTAACTGGCTGGGTGCAGATTGCTTACGTAGTCGTAACGGTGCGCGTTGTCCAGGTAAAAACGGAGTACCCGGCTGATGACATCGGGATCAATCAAGGGGCAATCGGCAGGGATTTTGACGACGGCATCGGCCTTAAACCAGTAGGCGGCCTGATAATGGCGGTCGAGTAAGTCAGTGGGGTGGCCACGAAAACAGATTATTTCTTCGCCGATGCACATCTCGACAATGGGATCATCGGCAGGGTCGGTGGTGGTAGCGACGACGAGGGCATCTACGTAGCGCGATGCCTGGACGCGCCGGATCTGGTGCAGTAAGAGGGGTTCGTAAAGCACCGGCCGCAACACTTTACCCGGTAATCGGCTGGATTCCATGCGAGCCTGGATGATGGTGAGGAGTCGCATGGTTTAATTACCCGTGAGCAGTGACCAGTGACCAGCGTGTTCCAACTGGTAACTGATGACTGGCAACTGGTTACTCTCTAACAAAGTACAGCACGCGGCCGCGATATGTCTTCCAGACGTGCCCCCATTTTGAATGGGGGCCAGCCGCCGGAGTAGGCTCACATCAAAATAGGAATGCACTTCTTTGCCCAGGGCAATGCCGGTATACACCACCGTTGAATATTGGGTGATGAGAGCCGAACAGTTGGCGATCATCGGGTCTACCGCGCCATCCGTGAAAACCAGAGCATCCGGGGCTTGCGCCCGGATTTCTCGGATGGCCCGATCCCGTTTTTCGTTAGGGTGAAGTTTGAAGATGATCTGCCTTCTTCCTGCTATGTCCAAACAATGGCGGATAAACTTCTGGCGATTGTCCCGCTTGCCTGTCTCACGAGCATCGGAGGTGGCCACCAAAACGTAATCGTGAAACGGGAAATCGTTTTGGCGCAGGCGGGCGGCGTTGTCATAGTTGGGAATGCCAGTGACGACGATTTTCTCCGGGTGGACACCCTTGCGGATAAACAGTTCCCGGTAGCCTTCTGAGGCGACGCAGAACAGGTCGTAGGCGTTGGAGAGACCGTTGGTGGCTGTGCTGGCGAGATAGCGAGGCAAACCGAACCATTTGACCAGGTAGTAGGCCAGGTTTTCCGGGTCGGTCATGCCTTCTTGGACGAGGATGAATTTGCGGCCGCGGACGTTACGCGGCACGATGAGGTCGGTGCCCATCAGCACCAGGGCGTAATCATGCCCCTCACCCCGGTAATCCACCCGCAGGTTATGCTCATTCAGATACGCTTCGGTTTGTTGGCGGAAGCGGCCGCCCATGATGGTGAAGTCGAGATAACCGGCTTCGGCCAGGCGGCGCAGAAGGCCATCGGCGTACATGGGGGAGAAGTAACAGTCATACTCCGCTTCTAAATGCCGGGCGATGGCGTGCATCTGGCTGGTTTGATTGAGTGAACCACCGATGAAGAGGATTTTTGCTTTCATAATGGGTTGGTGAGGCCGGGAACTCAGAGGAACTCGTGGGAACTCTGGGAACTCAGTCTGCTTTAGCACTTGTTTTTTTTCCAGGGCAAATGGTTCTGGAACGCATTATGCATTACGTATCACGCATCACGTTCTTATCTACCAGAAATCAAGATAGTGGCCCGGTGTTAAACCCTGTTAAAGTGATTGTTAATGTTTGTCGTGTGGTTGGTTAAGAGTTGGAAAAGGGGGGGGAACTCTGGGAACTGGGGACTCGGAAATAAAAAACGCGGCCGCAAGCAGGGTTGCGGCCGCGTTTTCATCAGGTTTGATAACCAATAGACCTTATCGGAAGTAGCATTGGGTCACGCAAAGGACGCCAAGTCGCCAAGTGAGAACATTTGCGGCCTTTACGCCCTAGCGTGAGTTTTCTTATGACCGATAAACGTTATTATTTCTGCGGCCGCGTCACGCGCATTACCGCCGCCAAACCCAGTAGAAGGGCTACGGCAACCAGAGCCATCTGACCAATTCCCAGGCTTGTCCCCCCAAAGGTGGTCAAGTTCACATCGGTGGGGGCCGGGAACTGAATGCCGTATAGGGTAGTGGAGCCGCTGATTTCATTGGCCACAGCCAGAATGGGCGCACCATTGGGGCTGGTGGTCGCTTGAATGAAATACAGCCCTTCCGGTCCCAGGTCGCCCGCTGTTCCAGCCTCAGCGTCCCCCGAAAAATCGCGATTATTCACATATTGCACAAATTCCGGGTTCAACGGATCGGTCACATCAAATACCATAATGCCGCCTATCCGTTCTAAACCAACAAAGGCGTATGTCCGATCATAAATCCGCCCCAGGGCCAATGCTTCCGGTTCCGGCCCTTTGTTGTCACTGCGATTGTCAAAGGTGCCGTTTTCATCATTGGTGCTGTTGAAATCGTCGGGGTACATGCTGGCAGTAATCTGCTCAATGGCATCACCGCTGTCATAAACCAATTGGCCGCTGGCGTTCCAGATGGAGAAGGAGCGTGCCCCAGGCACATAGAGGGCATCAAAATCACCGTCGTTATCGGTATCCCCATTGGCGGTCGTAACCGTCAGCCGGCCCAGGTTTTCCGGCAGTTGCAGTGTGGCGGCATCAGTGAACACGACCGGGTCCAGGTCTAAGCCGCTGACGCGGGCTTCTTCACCATAGCCATCATAATCACGGGTATCCCCTTCGTTGGCCGTGACCAGATACAGGTTGCCGCTGTGCTCATACGAGGCGATGGAATCAGGTTGGTACATGCCCCACACCGGCCAGTTGGCGATGTTGATGATGTTGTCCCGGTCGCTGGCATCCAGACCTGCGCCGCTGCTGAGGTGATCTTTGAAACCCAAAGCCACAATGGTGGTGATAGTGGCGGTGTCTATATCAATGATCGCCAGGGCATTGTTTTCTTGCAATGTCACATAAGCGGTGCTGGAATCAGGGGAAACAGTAATGTATTCTGGCTCAATGTCCTGGGCGACGGTGGCGTTGGGGCCGTAGATACGCACAGCGGCCGGCAGCTCCCCATTGCGGGGGCCACCAACATTAAAATCGGTAAACCCGATGTTGATAACAGTCGCTGAACCCACCCCCCCAGAGATGTCTATCAGGCTGACGGAACCTTCCGGGTCGTTATCATAATCGCTGTTGGGTTCGCCTTCATTGGCTACCAGAACCGTTTGTCCATCAGGGCTAAATGTGATCATATCGGGTAAGGCACCAATGGTAAGATCGTTGAGGTAGTTGCCTGCCCGATCAAAGAACACCAGTTTGCCGGGATTTTGCAGAGGATCGGCTTCGACCGCGGCCGCGACCACCCCATTCTGCACGGCCACACTGTTCACGTTGGCCCCGTAGGGGGTCACGTCAATCTGATCCAGTAGGGTTGGGTTAGTTGGATCACTGATGTCGAGGATATCTACTGCGGCCGCGAACCCATTCACCACATACAACGTCTGACTGATAGGGTCATAGGCTACAATTTCTGATGCTCCTTCGTCAAAGGCGGCCGTGGTATTGGTGTAAGTTCCCAAAACCGTCAGGGTAATTGCTCCCGTTGGTTGGAGCGGGTTATTCATGGGGCTGTGATGAGGGACGGATCCGCCGCCACCTGGTTGGGGATCAGAACGCCACCCAGAAAAATAAACAAAGCTAAAACAGGTAACACGACAGGAAGCAATAGCTTCCGCACAACAGAAGAGAACATAAAACCCTCCATTTGGAATGTAACCAGCAGTTGAAGTTCGCCCACAATGCGTGGCAGTTAGCCAGGGTCAACGGAAGCGTGTTGGGCCAGACGCCAGGGATGAGGATAACGTGCCTGTTTTAAGGGAGATTTAAACGGGGGTTAAACTTATGTTATCAGGGGGTTAAAGGGTGACCGCGAGTCAAGTCAAATAGATTTATTGATGGTGCCTTTGCATCAAGGCGACGAGCCGTTGTTCAAGTAGGCCATAACCTGTGTGACGCAGTTCCAGGGGTAACTCCAGGTATTCGGCGATACGTTGGGCACGTTCGATCAGGTCAGCGTCGTGGTTTTGCACCATATACACCAGACGGTGGTAGTTGCGGAAATATTCTTCCTTCAACTGCGGAAAACGATCCAGCCCTAAACCTTTGAGAATCGTGCCGCGAAAGCCCCGCACCAGAAAATCGGTCAGGAAAAACGTGCCCGGCGCTTCATCCATCAGGTCGTGGAAGGTCTGGCCGCCGTACATTTCGTAACAATGGGGGCCGTCAATTCGTTCCAAGTTGTACTTTGTTAGCAAGACATCGAGTGCTCCCCGTGAGCCACAATCCCCAAAAACGACGATAACGCGGTGGTATTGGTCGCGGGTTTCCAGGTAACGTTTTTCGACATCGGGGGCGATGCGTTCGGGAAACATGTGGTCAATGGCGGGAATACCGATGACTTTGGCGTCCCAGTTGTGGCGAGTAATGATATCCAGGACTTCGCGGGCCAAGGCACCGCAGATGATGAAGGCGGTTGTCATGTTGGTTTTGGCCTGGTGGGTGGCGCGGCCGCGTGCGGCACGACGCTTAGTTGTTGTATCTCAATGATCTGGTTCAGGTGTTGCGTATCGTGATCCACCAACATTTGTACCAGATAACGGAATTTCGTCGCCCCCTGGGTTTCGTGGAGGGCGGTGCGTTGCCAACTTCCCGGAGATAACGCTTGCAGAAAATCTAAGGTCTGGGTGCGGGCCGCTTCAAATTGGTTTAGTAAGACAGGGTGTGGTGTGGTTGGCAGGGTCGTGTCGTCAGGGTGGATGGTGGGCAAGAAGGGGTTGTCTTCGCTGACGACGCGGTGCAACCGGGTCAGATAGCGTTCTTCTACATCCAGGAGATGAGCCAAAACCTGGAGGATAGACCATTGCGTAGGAGGGGGAATGGGCTGCGGCCGCGGACTCCACACGCTTCAACATGAGGCGCAGGTCGGCTGGCATGGAAGCCAGGGCTTGTAACAAAACAACCCGTTTACTCATCACATCATTCCCTTACCCATCAACATTCCTGGATTCTAAAGGTGAACCGGGCAAAGGCCAAACTGCTGGCCTCGGCTATCACCAACCCTATCGAGCCGGAAATCAAGCAGGCGATCATGGCGGCCAACGTGATGATGGGGCATGGTGAGAATTGTCTGACCTGGATTCGTGCTAACCGGCAAGAAGCGGCGGAAGAGCGTGGTGGGGGTGAAGGACAGCGGGACCGGCGCGAGCGGCGACATCGCCGAGGGGCCAGGCGTGAGTGCCTGGCGTTCCACTGTTTGTTTTAGGCGCGGGTGCGTTGGCGGCGGCGTTCGCGGCCGCTACTTTCGCTGGGGTTGTTTTCACTGACGCCATTGGTTTGCCACAGGCCGGTATCGGTTTCTCCAGTGGCTAAGGCTTGGGCCATGCGCTGGATATGGGCCGGAGAACTGCCACAGCAGGCGCCAATGAGCCTGGCCCCGCGGCGATGAATTTCCACGGCATAACTAGCCATGACCTCTGGTGTGCCACTATAGAACAAGCCGCCTTCGGCCCAGACGGGGATGCCCGCGTTGGCTTTGGCAACGAGGATGAGGGACGGATCTACGGCGTGCATCTGCTCGATGGCGGCCATGCTGTCGGGTAGGTTATGGCCACAGTTGACGCCGATGGCGGCCAAAACCCCACTCACGCATGGTTTGGGCGGCCTGGGTTCCGGTGATGCCCATCATGGTGCGTGCGGTGTCAAAACTTAATGTCGCTACGCCAGGCAGGTGGGACGCAGACCGTGCCCTTCAAAGGCCGCCTTGACCTCATTCAGGTCGCTCATGGTCTCGACCCAGAGGATGTCTGCACCCCCTTCGGTGAGGCCACGCGCCTGGTTGGCAAAGGCGGCCGCACATTGGGCAAAGCTCATACTGCCCATCGGCTCCAGCAGTTCGCCGGTTGGCCCCATCGAACCGGCTACCAACACCGGGTGATGGGCCTGGACGGCGACGGCGCGTGCGGTCCGTGCGGCCGCGGCGTTTAGCTCGACTACTCTATCCTGTAAATCGTGGAGTTTTAGC
>JADJUV010000075.1 GCA_016716885.1 Candidatus Trichofilum aggregatum
ATACTGATTCTGCTTGGCGATGGTGTAGTCGCCAACGTTGTTCTGTCAAAAACAAAAGGCAATAGCAGTGGTTGGATTGTCATAACCACAGGCTGGGCCATGGCTGTGTTTGTCGGTGCTTTTTCCGTGGCTTCCGTTAGTGGTGCCCATTTGAATCCGGCTGTCACCGTTGGTTTAGCGGTAGCTGGTAATTTTGAGTGGGCGGATGTGCCAGGCTATATCATTGCCCAGATGATTGGTGCTTTCCTCGGCGCGGTCCTGGTCTGGTTGCATCATTTCCCACACTGGAGCGAGACGAAAGATGCCAACCTCAAACTGGCTGTTTTCTCTACCGGCCCGGCGATTTATAGCACGGTATGGAATCTGGTTAGTGAAATCATCGGCACCTTCGTTCTGATTTATGGCATTTTGAGCATCAAAGGGGCAGTCATGGATCCCTCTGGTTCAGCCGTTTCTCTGGACTTAGGCGCTCTGGGTATTCTGCCTGTCGCTTTGCTGGTGTGGGTAATTGGTTTGTCGCTGGGTGGCACGACTGGTTATGCCATTAACCCGGCCCGTGACCTCGGCCCCCGCATTGCCCACTTCTTGCTCCCCATCCCTGGCAAACGGGATAGTGACTGGGGCTACTCCTGGATTCCGGTGGTAGGGCCAATCATTGGCGCGATCATTGCCGCTCTGCTGTATGGGGCCTTTAATTAATCGTAATCGAGAGAGAGACTGGAGATTGGGTGTACAGTTACCGTCTTCAGTCTCTCATTTTTACCTGATAAGGAGCCAAGTCAATGAAGAAGTTAATCAATGCCATAGATGATGTGGTTAAAGAGCAGTTGGAAGGTATGGCGGCCGCGCACCCGGAAATTCGGGTAAATCTGGATCCCAAATACATGGTCCGTGCTGATGCCCCCGTACAAGGTAAAGTTGCCCTGGTTTCCGGTGGTGGTAGTGGTCATGAACCAATGCACGGTGGTTTTGTAGGTATGGGGATGCTAGACGGGGCCTGCCCTGGTGAAGTATTCACCTCGCCTACCCCTGATCAGATGTATGAATGTGCCAAAGCTGTGGACGGTGGCGCGGGCGTTCTCTTCCTGGTTAAAAATTACACCGGTGACGTGCTGAATTTTGAGACAGCCACAGAATTGGCCCATGCTGATGGCATCAAAGTGCAATCCATTTTGGTGGACGATGATACGGCGGTGAAAGATAGTTTGTACACGGCTGGTCGCCGTGGTGTGGGTACGACGGTTTTGATTGAGAAGATTGTGGGCGCGGCCGCGGAAGCGGGTTACAACCTGCAACAATGTGCCGACCTGGCCCGCAAGGTAAACCAATATGGCCGTAGTCTGGGCATGGCCCTCACCTCTTGCACCGTTCCCGCAGCCGGCAGACCCACGTTTGAGCTGGGCGATGACGAATTTGAGTTCGGCATTGGCATTCACGGTGAACCAGGCCGCGAGCGGTATAAGATGAAGACCGCCGACGAAATCACAGAAATGATGGCTTTAGCCATCATTGACGATGGTGCCTATTCCCGCATCGTCCGTGAGTGGGACAATGACAAAGGTGAGTGGTTTGAGAAAAGCCTTACCGATGAGCCTTTCCAGGCTGGTGATCAGGTGCTGGCTTTTGTTAATAGCATGGGCGGTACACCGGTTTCCGAACTGTACGCCGTCTACCGCAAACTAGACCAAATCTGTAAGGACAAAGGGTTAACCATCGTTCGTAACCTCATTGGCCCGTACATCACGTCTCTGGAAATGCAGGGCTTCTCACTTACCCTGCTAAAAGTTGACGACGAAATTCTGAAATTCTGGGATGCACCGGTAAAAACACCTGGTTTACGCTGGGGCGCATAATTAAACGATTTCAGATTTACGATTGACGATCTGAGTCATGATCAGGTAATCGTCAATCGTCAATCAACAATCGTAAATGGAGAAAAGGCATGGTTGTCACCAAAGCCCAGGTTATTGCCTGGCTGGAAAAAACGGCCGAGGTTATTCAAGCCAATAAAGAATACCTGACGCAATTGGACTCACCTATCGGGGATGCCGATCATGGCATTAACATGAGCCGAGGGTTTACGAAGGTGATGGAAAAACTGCCTTCGGTGGTTGATACGGATATTGGTACGATTCTCAAGACAATCGGCATGACGCTGATGTCTAGTGTGGGTGGAGCCAGTGGTCCTTTGTATGGCACATTCTTTATGCGGGCGGGTACGAACGCGGCCGCGAAGCAAGAACTCACCGGTGATGACCTGTTTAACGTTCTGCAATCAGGTGTAGATGGTGTGTTACAGAGGGGCCGACCCCAATTGCAAGACAAAACGATGTATGACGCCTGGGTTCCGGCCATGCAAGCCCTTAGAGCCGGGGTGGATAATGGCAAGACGGTTGTTGAAGCGGTAGGAGATGCGGTCGCGGCCGCGGAACAAGGTCGCAACGACACCATCCCCTTCAAGCTCGCAAAGGTCGGGCCAGCTATCTCGGCGAACGCTCCATTGGTCACCAAGACCCCGGCGCAACATCCACTCACTTAATTCTCAAAGCATTGTTAGATGTTTTACAACAATAGATTAGGAATTATGAATTACGAATTATGAATTGAAGAAATCCCTCATTTACCCATTCTCACCCTTCATAATTCATCCCTCATAATTCATCCCTTTCAGGAGATTTCCCATGAGCAAATATGTAGCCGCTATTGACCAGGGTACAACCAGTACCCGTTGTATGATCTTCAACCATTCTGGCGAACCAGTAGGTATCCACCAGATGGAACACAAACAAATTTATCCCCAGGCCGGATGGGTTGAACACGACCCCATGGAAATCTGGGCACGCACCCAAGACGTTGTCAAGGGCGCCATGGCCAATGCTGGCCTCACTGCCGATGACATCGTCGCCGTTGGTGTCACCAACCAACGCGAAACCACCGTCGTCTGGGACAAAACCACCGGCAAGCCGTACTACAACGCCATCGTCTGGCAAGACACCCGCACCGACAAAATCTGCAACGAACTAGCCAAAGATGGCGGCCAAGATCGTTTCCGTGACAAAGTAGGTCTGCCCCTCGCCACCTACTTCTCCGGCCCCAAAGTCCGTTGGGTGCTTGACAACGTCCCCGGCGTGCGCGAAGCCGCCGAAGCGGGCAACGCCGTATTCGGCAACATTGACACCTGGGTCATTTGGAACCTCACTGGCGGCCCCAACGGCGGCGCACACGTCACCGATGTCACTAACGCCAGCCGTACTATGCTGATGAACCTGAATACCCTGGATTGGGACGCGGAAATTTGCGACACGATGGGCATTCCCATGAGCATGTTACCCAAAGTCCGTTCATCCTCGACTGTTTATGGCCGCACCCTGGCTGATGGCCCCTTCGGCGGCAGCATTCCCGTCAGCGGCGACCTGGGCGACCAACAAGCCGCCACCGTTGGGCAAGCTTGCTTCAGCCCCGGCGAAGCCAAAAACACCTACGGCACCGGCTGCTTCATGATCCTCAACACCGGCACCACCGCTGTTCCTTCCAAAAACGGTTTGCTCACCACTTTGTGCTACAAATTCGGTGATGAACCCGCCGTCTACGCCCTCGAAGGCTCCATCGCCATCACCGGCGCGCTCGTGCAGTGGCTGCGTGACAACCTCGACTTCTTCGATTTCTCACCCCACATCGAAGATTACGCCAAATCGGTGGAAGATAACGGTGGCGTCTACTTCGTCCCCGCCTTCTCCGGCCTCTTCGCCCCCTACTGGCGTTCCGATGCGCGTGGGGCCATCGTCGGCCTCACCCGCTACGTCACCAAAGCGCACATCGCCCGCGCCGCTCTGGAAGCCACCGCTTACCAGACCCGCGAAGTGCTGGATGCCATGAACGCCGACTCTGGTGTACCGTTGACTGCCCTGAAGGTAGATGGTGGGATGGTCTTCAACAACACGTTGATGCAATTCCAGTCTGACGTATTAGCTGTGCCGGTCGTTCGGCCCAAAGTAGCGGAAACCACCGCTCTTGGTGCGGCCTATGCCGCCGGTCTGGCTGTCGGCTTCTGGAAAAACACCGACGAAATGCGCGCCAACTGGGGTGTAGACCACACCTGGGAACCCGCAGAAGGTAGTAATGCCAGCACGGGTCTCTATGCTCAGTGGAAGAAAGCTGTGACCAAGACGTTTGATTGGGTTGACTAACTCACTAAAAAGAGATTGAGAGACTAAGAGATTAAGAGATTGAAAAAATCGCTTAGTCTCTCAGTCTCTTAGTCTCCTTTCTCATCATGCGTACATTGCAAACTGAGGTTCTCGTCATTGGCGGGGGAGCGACGGGGGCGGGTGTAGTGCAGGATCTGGCACTACGCGGCTTCAAGTGTGCCCTGGTTGAGAAGCGAGACCTGACACACGGCACGACGGGGCGGTATCATGGGCTGCTACACAGCGGCGGCCGCTACGTCGTGAAAGACCCCAAAGCCGCTGAAGAGTGCATCGAAGAAAATCGCATTCTGCGCCGGATCATGCCGCATTGCCTGGAAGATACCGGCGGTTTTTTTGTGGCTACCCCCTGGGATGATCCCGCTTTTGGCGACAAATTCATGGCTGGTTGCCAGGCGACCGGCGTCCCTTGCGAAGAAATTTCCATCGCTCAGATGCTCAAGGAAGAGCCATTGCTCCACCCGCAAATGAGCCGATGTTTCCGTGTGCCCGATGGCTCGTCGGACTCCTTTCTGGCTACCCAATGTGTGGGTGAGTCGGCGCGACAGCACGGGGCCGAAATTTTGACTTACCATGAAGTGAAGACCCTCATCCGTCAGGGGGATAAAGTGGTGGGCGCGATCTGCCACGATTTGGTGCGTGATGAAGAGGTCACGATTTATGCGGATATGACAGTTAATGCCTCTGGGGCCTGGGCGGGCAAAATAGCGGAGACGATTGGCATTGAGGTGCGGGTGATGGCGGGCAAAGGCACGATGGTCGCCATTAATCACCGCGTCCTGAACACGGTCGTGAACCGGTGCAAAATGCCGTCCGATGGGGACATTATCGTGCCGATTCATACGGTGGCGGTCATCGGCACAACCGATGTGCGGGTGCCAGACCCGGAACATTTTGCCATTGAGCCGTGGGAAGTTCAGCACATGCTGGATGAAGGGGAGAAACTCATTCCTGGCCTGAAAAATATGCGCATGTTGCGAGCCTGGGCGGGCGTGCGGCCGCTGTATCAAGAAACCGCCGTCGCTGATACCCGTGACGTAACCCGTGCCTATACCTTGCTTGACCATGAAAAGCGGGACGGGGTGGGTGGATTTATCACCATCACCGGCGGCAAATGGACCACCTACCGGCAAATGGCCCAGGTGACGGTAGATCGGGTGTGCGAAAAGCTCAACACACCACGCCCCTGCCGCACGGCTGAAGAGGTTGTGCCCCATTTGCCTGGCTTTGAGAGACACAGCCATTATCACACGCTGGGTTCACGGCTGGCCCGCGCTGAAGCGGAAAAAGAATACGGTCAGCTTATTTGCGAATGTGAACTGGCGACCCAGCAAGATGTGGCAAAGGCCATTGTCGAAGGCAAGGCTAAAACGATTGACGATGTGCGCCGGGATGTGCGGGTGGGTATGGGGCCGTGTCAGGGTGGTTTCTGTACCTTGCGCGTGGCTGGCATGTGGCATTCGCTCAAACAAACCCCGGTAGAAGAGACGAATGTGACCCTACGTGACTTTTTGCAAGAGCGGTGGAAGGGTTTGATGCCGGTGCTGTGGGGATCACAACTCAAGCAGGAACGGTTAGATGAGTTGATTTACCTCAGCGTTCTGAACGCGGATCATCTGCCTGGGGAGAAAGCGTCTCGTCTCGGCCCGAAGATGTACGAACCGGGCACAGAGATGGAGCGACCGAAGGCTCACTAGATGAGGTAGACACGGATGGGTTAGCGGTAGATGAAGTTCCTTTATCATTGTCTTTCAAGTATAGCAGAGAGTGATCTGGACAGAGGAAATGGCCTAAAGTCATGAACAGTATCGTAGTTATCGGCGCGGGGTTGGCAGGGTTGATGGCGGCGTGGTCGGCATCTTCGCAAGCTCGTGTCCGTCTCATTAGCAAAGGGTGGGGAGCCACGCACTGGCACAGCGGGTGCATTGATGTGCTGGGTTATTACCCCCTCAGCAACGATCAGGCGGTTGAAGTACCGCTGGAACGGTTGCGCCTGTTGTTCGCCAACGAACCGCATCACCCGTACACCCTGGCGGGGATCGAGGCTATCGGTGAGGCGTTGGCGGCCTTCCAGAAATTGTGCCACGCGGCCGCATATCCCCTACACGGTTCGCTAGAGCAAAACTGGCTCATCCCCACGGCGGCGGGGGCCTTGCGCCCCACCTGCCTGGTTCCACAAACAATGATGGCCGGGGATGGCCGTTCAACCGCCCCGATGTTGATTGTGGGTTTTGCGGGTACGGTGGATTTCTACCCGCACCTCATCGCCGCCAACCTGACCCAACAAGGCATTCCCGCGCAAGGGTCATGCTGGAGTTACCGGAGATGACCGCGTCATTTTAATAATCCCATGACCCTGGCCCGGCTGATGGAGATACCGGCTTTCGGGGCTGAGCTGGTGCAACAACTCAAGAAGCAGTTGTCCACCTCAGCGGAACTGGGCAAGGCAGAACGAATTGGTTTTCCGGCAGTATTGGGGCTGAGCAATGCGGCCGCAATCCACACCGAACTAGAAGCCGCATTAGGCCGTAAACTGTTTGAAATACCCGGCCTGCCCCCCTCGGTGGCGGGGATGCGCCTGCAAACCATCCTGGTGAACGCCATCCGTCAGGCGGGCGGGGCTGTGTACGATGGCCTGGAAGCCATTGGCACGGAATGTGCCGAGGGCCGGGTGGTGAAGGTAATGACGGAAGCGGCGGGAAGATCGCGGCCGCATCGCGCCGACCAATTCATTCTGGCGACGGGTGGTATTTTAGGCGGTGGTATTGTGACCGATCATCTGGGTCGCGGCCGCGAGGTCATCTTTGATCTACCCATTACCCTGCCCAACAGCCGCCTGGACTGGTTCAAACGAGATTTTATGGACCCGGATGGTCATCCCATCTACCAAACTGGCATCCACGTTAACAACCAGGTTTCAGCCGGTCAATGGCGATAACCAGCCCCTTTACAACAACCTGTACGCCATCGGCACGACCCTGGCCCATGCCGAAGCCATCCGCGAACGGTCATTTGAAGGAATTGCACTTACCACAGGTTATGTCGGTTAGCAAGAACGTGAGACGTGAGGCCTGAACCATCAAATTCGATGCAAGTGGCATTGTTGTCAGATATTCACGGCAATTTGGTGGCGTTGGAGGCCGTGCTGGCAGATATTGAACGACAAGGGGGCGTAGATGCGTTTTGGGTGTTGGGTGATTTGGTGGCTTTAGGGCCAGACCCGATAGGTGTCCTAAAACGGCTGACGGCCTTGCCCAATGTGTTCTTTACCAGAGGTAATACAGACCGATATGTGTGTACGGGAACGCGGCCGCAACCCACGTTCGCTGACGTACAGGCCGATCTATCCCTGTTACCCCGCATTGTCCAGGTTGGCGAGCAGTTTGCCTGGACACAAGGAGTAATGACAGCGGCCGGATGGTTTGATTGGCTTAATGCCTTGCCATTGGAGTTTCGCTTTACTTTACCTGATGGTACACGCTTTCTCGGTGTTCATGCCTCACCAGGCACAGATGATGGTTCAGGCATTCATGCTGGTCTGACAGATGAAGAAGTTCGGCATTTGTTGGAAGGTTGTGAAGCAGACCTGATCTGTGCACGGGCACACACCCAGAAGCCTTAGAGCGCTATCTGGATGGCAAACATATTGTCAACTTGGGCAGTATCAGCAACCCAAAACCATCTGATTTGCGAGCCAGTTATGTGATATTACTGGCTGACGCCAGCGGCTATCAAATCTCTCATCGTTGGGTTGATTATGATCGAGAAGCCGTCGTGGCTGAATTGGAAAAGATACGACATCCTGGCGCGGAGTACATTATTCGACATTTACGCGGTACGTTGATGCCACGCGTATGAGATAAGATTTGTCATGAATAAACCAATTTGGGAAGCCCAACCCGTACCTGAGGCGCATGATCACCGACCCGTGGAGTTGACGCTCGATAATTGCATCAAATGCAATATCTGCGTGACAGCCTGCCCGGTGGCAGCGGTAACGGATTTGTTCCCTGGCCCGAAATATGAAGCCCCCACGCGGGGCGTTTCCGCCAACCGAAACAAGACACCCCTGATTATTCGGTGGATTATTGTAGCGGTTGCCGGGTGTGTAATATGGTCTGCCCCACTGGGGTCAAAATTGCCGAAATTAACGCCCGTGCCCGGCACGATATGGTCAGCCAGGGCGAGGTGAACCCCGATTCGCGTCTCCGGAATAATTTGCTGGCCCGCTCTGAATTGTTGGGTCAGGTGGGTCAACCCGTCTCTCCGTTGGCTAATTTTGCCTTGAATAATTCAGTGAGCCGGTGGATAGCTGATAAGGCGTTTGGCATTGCTACGGAAGCCCCTTTGCCCCGTTTTGCCAGCCAGAAATTTAGCCGCTGGTTTAACAACCGTAAAAGCCGCCACCTGTCGGAGAAGAAGGTGGTGTATTTCCGGGGCTGTGCCACGGAGTATTATGAACCCCGCGTGGGCAAGGCGGCGGTGCAGGTGTTGGAAGCGAATGGGTTTGAGGTGCTTTTACCGGAACAGAACTGTTGTGGTCTGCCCTTGTTATCAAATGGGGAGTTCGCGGCCGCGCGCAACTACCATCAAAGCAACATTGACAAGATGGTGGGCTACATCAAACAAGGCTACGTCATCGTGGGTACATCCACCAGTTGTACCCTGACCCTCAAAGAAGAAGCCCCGGAACTGCTCGACTTTTACACACCAGAGGCCCGACTCCTGACGGCCAACACCTTTGATCTGCACGAATTTTTGCTGTACCTCTGGGAAGCGGGCGAGCTAAAGACCGATACCCTGCGCCCCATCCCGTTGCGGCTGGCGTATCATTCCCCTTGCCAGTACCGTGCCCATCGCCTGGGCCAACCCAGCCTGGAAATCATGCGGCTCATTCCTGAACTGGAAATTGTGGAAAGCCAGGCTGCTTGTTGCGGCATCGCCGGAACCTACGGCTACAAAACGGAGAAGTACCAGATTGGTATGGATGTAGGTAAACCGCTGTTTGAGTTTGTGCAAGCGGTGAATGGCCCGGTAGCTGTGTGTGATAGTGAAACCTGCCGCTGGCAGATCAGCCACGGCTCTGGTGTGCCTTCGGTGCATCCTATTGAGTTGCTCGCGGCCGCGTACGGCCTACCCGTTGAAGAACCATTAGCTTCGGCATTAACCCGGTAACTTTTTTCTAAAACGTGTTGCGTGTTCCGTACACGCAACATGCACGACGTAGCACGTAAATCATCATGGTTAGCATCGTCATCATTTCTCATAGCCGCAGATTAGCCGAGGGTGTCCGCGAATTAGCGGAACAGATGACTCGTGGACAGGTTAAAATTGCCATTGCTGGCGGGGTAGATGATGCCGAAAACCCCATTGGCACTGATTTTCAAGCGGTCTGGTCGGCCATTGAAGAGGTGTACAGTGACGATGGTGTTTTGGTGCTGATGGATTTGGGCAGTGCGATTTTGAGCGCGGAATCGGCTCTGGAGCTATTTACCCCGGAGCAACAGAGCAAAATTCAACTGTGCGCGGCTCCCCTGGTTGAAGGCACGATGGCGGCCGCGGTTCAAGCCAGTAGTGGAGCCAGTTTAGCCGCCGTGCGCGTAGAAGCGGAACAGGCGTTAACAGCCAAGCAGAGTCAGCTATCTGTCATCACGGAACATGCACCCGCCGCATCTGTGACCCTGGTCGAATCCCTCAAGTCGCAATCTCAGGTTTCAAGTTTTACGTTTCAAGTACTCAATCCTCACGGGTTACATGCCCGTCCGGCGGCCCGGTTGGTAGAGATGGCTAACCGTTTCCCGGCCACCCTGACCTTACAAAAAGGAGATCGGGCCGCCAATGCCAAAAGTATTAACCAGGTGGCAACCCTGGCGGCCCGACAAGGGGAGACCCTAACGATTTGGGCCGTGGGTGATGAGGCGGAGCCTGCGGCCGCGGCCATTCTAGCCCTGGCGGCCGAGGGATTTGGTGAAGGCAAACAGCCCGTCCGCAACAATAATCGGCCGGCAGACACAACGGCTGTTCCCACCCCACTGACAACACCCCCAGCTACGCTGACCGGTTTACCCGCTTCACAAGGGATTGCCATTGCCCCCGTTTATCTGTACCGGCCCACGATTCCCCAGGTGGTACGGGAGACGGTCACGGATAGTCTGGCTGAATGGCAAAAACTCGTTGAGGCGATAGACACGGCGATTCGTGAATTGGTGACGCAGGAAACAACGATGACGCGCCAGGTTGGAGCAGAAGAAGCGGCTATTTTTGCCGCCCATCGCCTCATGTTGCAGGACCCCGATTTGCGCCAACAGATACGCGGCCGCATCACCACCGAACAAGTCAATGCCGCTTATGCCTGGCAGGTCGAGACCGATGCCCTGGCCGAACAATATCGGCAGTTAGATGATCCGTATTGGCAGGCGCGGGCGGTGGATGTGTTGGATGTGCGCGGCCGCGTGTTGCGCCATCTGCTGGGCACGACCAACCCTGACCTCACTATCAACCAGCCTTCTATTTTGGCGGCGCCTGACTTGACCCCATCAGATACGGCCCGCCTGGACCCGACACTGGTGTTGGGCATTTTAACGGAAGAGGGGGGCGTGACGGCTCATAGCGCCATTTTGGCCCGGGCGTTGGGTATACCGGCGGTGGTCGGTTGCGGCCGCGTGCTGGATGATCTCACCACCGGTCAACTCATTGCCCTGGATGGCATTACCGGGCAAGTCTGGCTCATGCCCACCGTGGCCGAGATGGCCCAGTTGCGCCAACAGCAGACCAAATGGCAGAAGCAGCAGCAACTGGCACGCAAAAGCGGACAAAAATTGGCGGTTACTCAAGACGGACAACGACTGGAAGTGGCGGCCAACATCGGTGGCCCTCATGATGTGGCTGTGGCTTTGGAGTATGGCGCGGAAGGGGTCGGACTGTTCCGCACGGAGTTTCTCTTCCTGGATCGCCCGTCTGCGCCCACGGAAGAAGAGCAAGTGTCTATTTACCGGCAGGTGGGAGAAAGAATGGCCCCGCGCCCGGTCATTATCCGCACCCTGGATATTGGCGGGGACAAGCCGGTGGCCTATTTAGCGCAACAGGCTGAAGCCAACCCGTTCTTGGGCTGGCGCGGACTGCGCTTTTGTCTGGACAACCCGGGCCTGTTTAAAACGCAACTGCGCGCCATTCTGCGCGCGGCCGCGTCTAACCCCAACCTGAAGCTCATGTTCCCGATGGTCAGCGTGCCCGATGAGGTTGCGGCCGCGAAAGCCCTGTTCGCTGAGTGTCAGGCTGAATTACGCCAGGAAGGTTTGCCCTGTGCGGCGCACATCGAACTGGGCATCATGATCGAAGTGCCTTCAGCCGTGGCGGTAGCTGATCAACTGGCGAAGCAGGTGAACTTTTTCAGTATTGGCACCAATGATTTAACGCAGTATGTCATGGCGGCAGATCGGGGCAACAAGAATGTAGCCAACCTGGCGTTGGCGTTGCAACCGGCGGTGTTGCGCCTGATTGAACAGACGGTCGCGGCCGCGCATCAGGCTGGCATTTGGGTGGGCATGTGTGGGGAGTTGGCGGGTAATGACCTGGCTACGCCGCTCTTGTTGGGGTTGGGGCTGGATGAACTGAGCATGAGTGCCCCGGCGATTCCGGCGGTGAAAATGGCCCTGGGGTTGTGGACGAAGGTTGAGGGGGCAGAGGTCGCGGCCGCGTGCCGTCAACTCGATACGGCTAAAGCAGTGCAAGATTATTTACAACAGATAAAGCGGTAACTACCTGAATTACCCATGAGCAGGTGCTCACCCAGATGGATGAAAAGCGAGCTGAGGAGTGGCGAGTTTGCGAGTGGGAACACTGGGAACTCTCGCCACTGCCACTTTGCCCCTTATTTCTCAACTCACCTCAACATTGACTTGAATACGCACCGGCAGGTAGGGGAGCCGCCCAAACCAGTTGGGGATGACCTGCGCCGTAGGGTAATCACGTAAGGGCAATGTTTTATACAGATAAGCCAGTCCCGCTTCAGTTTCTTGCCCGGCAATCATGTCTAATGTGGATTCAATATTGATCCGGGCCGCTGTCAGCCCTTCACCAATCATCTCAAAACTCACCCGCCCCTGGCTGTCCACCCCCAACACCTCACCACTATAAAAATTCAAACTATCCGGCACCAATTCAAATTCCGGGTTCACGGCTAACGATAAGGTTTCATACGCCAATCCGGTAGCCTGGGTTTCGTCTACCGCTGTGGCGTGTAACTCGGCGCGGATTTCCAGGGTCACTTGATCGGCCTGTTCGCCGACAAACTGGGTAAACGTTTCATCAAAAACAGTGACGATGCGCAAGGAATCACGAGCCAAAAACTCAGCTTCGGCCAATTGCCCTTCCATTTCGGCCAGGGCCAGCGTCTGTAATTGCTGGATGACCTGCGCCCGCAACCGATCCAGGTCGGATTGGGTGACGGCCCGTGCCGAGCGCACACCACCCCCTTCGATGGGTTCCAGGTTACGGACTTCCAGTTGCAGGGCCAACAGCCCCTCGATGCGGTTGATCTGGTTAATGTCTACGTTGCCCTGCAAGCCAGGCTCAATGGCGACCACATCGGCCTCAATGGTGGCCCCGATAACACCCGGCACCGTTACATCGGCTAGTGTCTGGTAAATCACCCGTTCCCCAGATGAGGTGCTGATGCGGGTCCCGGCGGGGACAGACACTTCCTGGGGGATGCGGTTGACGAAGACGACGCGGCCGCGGGCCAGGGCATCCGGTACGTCAAGCGTGCCAGTGGTTTCGACATTAGCCTGCCATTCGGTCACGACAACCAGGACACGCGCAGGCACAGACTCTCCGCTGAAGCTGACCGAATCAAGCTGAGGGTCGGCCACGATTTGGCGAGAGACGGAAATAGGGATGACCTGGGGTCTGAGGGTGATGGTAGCGCCGGGTACAGTCCACGCGGCCGCGACGTACAATATCGCCACCGTGATAAAAAACAGGGCAATACCCACATAACGCAGAACCCACTTCTGCCAGCTAATGCGAGGAGCCATGCGCCGGATCATCTCCCGGCGGTCATCCTGGTCTAAACCACGCGGCCGCGCCCACTCATATTTGCGCCGCTGGCCTTGCCGCCAGGCCCGGTCGTTGGCCTCTTGTCCTACCCGCACAGAGCGAAAAACGGGAAAACCGAGGGCCTGAGCTTGCGGCCGCAACTCTCGGTTCAACGTCACCAGCCCGACTTCCAGGCGCAAATCATCGGCATGGCGGCGTAGGATTTTCAGGTCTAGCCACTCCTGCAACAAATCCGACTGCCCATCCGGCAAGACGAGCAGAACACGTTTCTCCCGTGCCCAGCTTAGCCGGTCACGGATAGAAACGAGGTCGTCTTCGCGGTCGAGGTAAATGATTTGGGGGGAAGTCATGCCCTCCTCAATCCCTATTCTAACGCCTTGTCTACCAACACCGGCACAATCGCTAACGCTTCACCCATCTTGCTGGCGTCGTTGACACCGGCCTGGGCCATGTTGGGGCGACCACCACCGCCGCCACCGACCACTTTCGCCACTTCGCGGATGAGGTCGCCCGCCTTGATGCCCCGGGGAATGAGATCTTCGGTGACGGTAGCGATGAACTGCGGCCGCGAATCAATCACCGCCCCCATCACCGCCACGCCCGATCCCACCTTGTCGCGGAACCAGTCGGCCATCTCGCGCAGGTTGTCCACGCTGGCGGCTTTGACCTCTACCGCCAATAGGTTCACCCCGGCCACCGGTTTTATTTGGGACAACAAATTATCCATCTGCCCTTTGGCCTGCTCCCGTTGTAGACGTTCGATTTCCTTTTGCAGCGCACGGTTTTCGGCCAGCACCCCTTCCAACCGGCTTTCCACCTGGTTTAAGGGCGCATTCAACAGATGACCCAGCCGATCCAACAAATCAAGCCGGTCGGCGACCAGTTGGCGTGCGCCATGACCAGTGACCGCTTCCACGCGCCGCACGCCCGCTGAAACCGCCCCTTCACTGACAAAACGGAACAGGCCGATGTCGCCGGTGTGCCCAACGTGTAACCCACCGCATAACTCAAAGCTATAACGTGGTTCATCCACCTCACCAATCTGGACGGTACGCACAATATCGCCATATTTTTCGCCAAAAAGGGCCATGGCCCCAGCGGAGATGGCTTGTTTCTGGCCCATGTACTCAATTTGTACCGGAAAATCGGCCAGAATGGCTTCGTTGATGGCTGTCTCAATGCGGGCCAGGGTTTCCCGATCCACGCCTTGCCCATGACTAAAATCGAAGCGCAGGCGATCCGGGGCCACCAGGGAACCGGCCTGGGTGACGTGGGTTCCCAGGAAGGCGCGTAGCTCTTTGTGCAGGACGTGGGTGGCGGTGTGGTTGCGGCGGATGTCCCCCTGACGCCGATCATCTACCTGGAGTTGGGCCAGTTGGCCGGTTTGTAAACCACCCTTGATGAGTTCGCCGCTGTGGACGATGAGGCCGCGCACCGGCTGGCGGGTGTCGTCCACGCGCATTTCGCCGCTGGGGGTGCGAATCCAGCCGGTGTCGCTGACTTCACCCCCTGCTTCGACGTAGAAACAGGTAGCTGCCGTCACGACCTGGACTTTGTCGCCCCGCCCGGCTGAATCGGTGATTTGCTCGTTGACGATGAGGCCGAGGATTTCACTTTCCAGGGATGAGCCGCTGTAGGGATCGTATTCGACGCCGCCTTCGAGTTGGCCGGTTTGGTGAAGCTGGTTGAGGAGCTGGCCGTAGACGTTGTCGCTGGTTTCGTACTGGCCGAACGCCCCGGAACCACTGGCAATGGCATGAGCCTCGCGCGCGGCCGCGAACCCTTTTTCATCCACCGTAAACCCTTGCTCCTGCACCACATCCCGCGTAATTTCCAGCGGCAAACCGTGGGTGGCGTACAGGTTGAAGGCTGTCTGCCCGTCAATCTGTGTCTGATGGTCATGGCGTAGCTGTTCCATAATCTGGTTCAGTTGCGTCAAACCAGCATCCAATGTCCGCGCAAACCGCTCTTCTTCCTGAGTCAGTGTGTGTTTGATGTGATCCTGTCGCGCCCGTAATTCTGGGTACGCTTCACCCATCTGGTCAATGAACACTTGCGCCACTTCTGCCAGAAACGGTTTATCAAAGCCGATCTTGCGGCCAAATCGCGCCGCCCGCCGGATGACCATACGTAGCACATAGCTGGCTCCGGTGTTGCCAGGGCGTACCCCATCGGCAATCATGAAGGTCGCCCCGCGACCATGATCACCAATCACCCGGTAGCCGACATATTTTTCTTGCCGCTCGCTGTCGCTGTCACCGAGAAGGTCCTGAACTTTGTCCAGCGCCAGGCTAAACAGGTCGGTTTCGTAGTTGCTGGGGGTGTTTTGGATGACGCTGGTGAGCCGTTCCAGCCCCATGCCGGTGTCTACACCTGGTTTGGGCAGGGGGGTGCGGTTGCCGTTTTCGTCCTGGTTGTACTGCATGAAAACGAGGTTCCACACTTCTAGCCAGCGGCCGCAACCATTATCAATCAGCACACCACAATCCGGTTCGCCGCAGGTGCAAAATTCTGCCCCCCAATCGTAATGGATTTCACTGGTGGGGCCGCAGGGGCCAATATCACCCATCATCCAGAAGTTCGTCTTGTCCCCCATGCGTAAGACCCGCTCCGGGGCCACGCCGACATCCTCAAGCCAGATGCGTTCGGCGTCGTCATCGCTGATGTGCACGGTATACCAGAGGCGATCCGGATCAATGCCGCATACTTTGGTCAGGAAATCGTAAGCGTAGCGGATGGCATCTCGTTTGAAGTAGTCGCCAAAGGAGAAGTTGCCCAGCATTTCGAAGAAGGTGTGATGGCGGGGTGAGGGGCCGACGTTTTCCAGGTCGTTGTGTTTGCCCTGGACACGCATACATTTTTGGCTGGTGGTCGCCCGGCTGTAGCTCCGTTTTTCCTTGCCCAGGAAAACATCCACAAACTGGTTCATACCGGCATTGGTAAACAACAATGTCGGATTGCCTAAATTGGGTAGCGGCGCACTGGAGACAATCTCGTGCCTTACTTCATAGAAAAACTCCAAGAACGCCTGTCGAATTTCATTACTCGTTGTTGGTTTCATAGGTGTGTTACTCTCTTTATTGGGTCAAAAGTGTCCCGAATTGTAGCCAAGCCTGAGAGGATTGACGATTTATGATTGTAGATTGACGATTGGGTGTGTGCGTGTTGCGTGTTGCGTCGTGCGTGTCAGAAGTCCGGGTTCGTAGTGACCGCTTTAGCGGGCTGACCGGTTATAAGCCATCACACCCCATCTGGTACGAGCTTCTATGGCAACTTATAAGTGATTTTTGGTTTTACGATATTTTGTCCAGAGTAGCCACAATCGTAAATCTAAAATCGTCAATCGTAAATGCTTTTCGTAGTGAGCCGTTAGGCGTTGGTTTGGGGCCAGCGGCTAACGGCTGGCGGCCAATGGCACGTGTATCATTTTGCTCTCTCCTGCCGCGCTCATCCGTCAGGCAAATAAAAAACCGCCAGGCGGATGAGGTTCGGCCTGGCGGTTATTGTTTTTACAGGATGTGATTCAGACAGCCATCACTTTTGCCAGACCTGTGCCTGGCTAGCGGCTCGTGGTAACGGGGGAATCACATAGAAATTGCACATGCCTGTAAGTATAGTGAGCCGTGCCTGATTGTCAACCAGCGTGATTATCTTAAAGAATGTAACACGGATAGGAAAGAACACAGATGAAAAATGGGCGTTGTCTATGATAAACCTGTAGGTTGATTTCATTTATGAAGATGAATTCCGTTTATGACGTTCCTTATGCTTATCTATACCACATCAACTATTGATGTTATTTGAACTCCTCAAAAAAGGTGTGATCTACGTCATAGGCTTTTTTGGGTTTAAGACCAAGTTCCAACGCTTCAAACATATCAATCAATTTTTCACCGTCTACAAGTTCAATTGGGGGTACGCCATCTCGCACAGCTTCCTTGCCTGCATCTGGTGTGAACTTTCCCGTCGTCATGATGATGCCTTTATCAGCTCGTCCCATCATTGCGCCCCGAAAATCACGTACTTGTGAAGCATTTACAGAACCAGTATACCGTTTTGCATTGAAACAATACCCTAAAACTCACAAACGCATTCATCTGCAAAATACCAATTCCACTATGCCACCGTCGCCGCTTTTTCCTGTGACCGTTACTCTTTCAAAACCAGATTGCGGAGTAATCGTTGGCAAAGACGTTCAAACCCGTCTGGCGGTAAATTTCTCAGAACCGCCATTAGTAAGGTACGATGGGTCTATTTCATCAGGGGGCAATGATTTCTTCGGTTGGAATTGAGGTTGTGGGTAGTTTTGTAGGTGTTTGTACTACCACCTCTTTCTCATTACTAAATTGTTGGTGAACCTCTTTGAATAAATCCACTGCCTGCTTATGAGTTAATGTTGAATTTCGCCCTCTTTCAGTCAGGCTCCAGACACCACGAGTGGAAGAATCAAGTAAACCTGCTTTGGCCAAGTAGAACCGTGCCCAGGCAACCTGATTGTCAAAACGCGATTGTCCACTCCCAATTGTTTCGGATTGCGCTGCTTCGGAGATGTTTTGTATTTCAATAATTTTCTCTCTGACCTCGGCAGGTTGGCCCGATCCACCTAATTGTTTGAGTCTTGATAACGGACCAAAATACGACAAACTGAGGGCCTGCGACTCTTTTTAGCCATATTGTGGGTTCACCTTTTAGAATTGGCAAAGGTGTGTTTCAGAGTTGAGGTTAGGCATCCCCATGCCGACGCTGCACGTGGGCGTGCTCACTCCTCTTCTTTCAACTGAAATGAAACACACTTATTGGCAAATGCTTTGCCTCGTTTTGTGGGTCGTTTGAGATTTGGCAATATTAACTTGTGTCAAGACAATCGCCAACCATCTTTACGGGTGGTTTGGAAAACAAGAAGAGAAGACGTTAGTCCTGTATGGTTTGTAATGATTGTTGGCACGCCAATAAGCGTTGGCGGAGGAAGGTTTGTTCGATGGTGTTGTGGGTGAGGGAGAGGGCACGGTGGTACGCGGCCGCGGCATCTCCCCACCAGCCCGCTCGTCGTAACAGGTCGGCACGGGCGGCGTGGAAGAGGTAATAGTTATCCAGTTCACCGCTTTGTTCCAGGGTTTCCAGTAAGCGTAACCCGGCTAATGGCCCTTCGGCCATGGCTACGGCTACGGCCCGGTTCAATTCAACGACGGCGGTAGGTTGTAGGCGGAGCAGTGCCCCGTACAAGGCAGCGATTTGCGGCCAATCGGTGGTTTCGGGGGTGGGGGCCTGGGCGTGTAGGGCGGCGATGGCGGCTTGAATCTGGTAGGGGCCGGGTTGCCGCCGGGCCATGGCCTTGTCTAACAACGTAATCCCGGCCTCGATTTCGGCCTGATGCCACAGGGTTCGGTCTTGTTCTTCCAGGGTGAGCAAGGCCCCCTCCGGGCTGAGGCGGGCATCGCGGCGGGTGTGGTGCAGGAGCATGAGGGCCAGCAACCCCATCGCCTCGGCTATGTTGGCCTGGGTGGGTTCGTCGGCCAACAACTGGTTGAGCAAGGTGCCCAGGCGGATGGCTTCGGCACACAGGTCGTGGCGGATGAGGTCATCCCCCTGGCTGGCACGGTAGCCCTCGTTGAAGATGAGGTAGATGACGGCCAGCACGGCTTCTAATCGTTCGCCCAGCAGGTGGGGCGGGGGAACCCGGTAGGGAATGCCGGCGGTTTTGATTTTGCGCTGGGCACGCACGAGCCGCTGGGCCAATGTGGGCGTGGGAATGAGGAACGCGGCCGCGATCTCTTCTGTCGTCAGTCCGCCTAAAGTACGCAAGGTCAGGGCCACCTGGGCTTCGGGTGTCAGGGCGGGGTGACAACAGGTGAAGATGAGTTTGAGCCGTTCGTCGGGGTAGCTGTCCATTGTTTCGGAGTCGGGATCATCGTCCTCTAGCAAAAGGGGTAGTTTGTCAGCCTGGATTTTGGCCCGGCGCAGGCGGTCTATGGCTTTATGACGGGCGGTGGTGGTGAGCCACGCGGCCGCGTTCCGGGGAACCCCCTTCTGCGGCCACTGCTCCAGGGCCACCACCAACGCATCCTGCACCGCGTCCTCAGCCAGGGCAAAATCGCCCACATAGCTGATGAGCGCGGCCAGCACCCGGCCATACTCCTGGCGGAAGGTTGTTTCGATGGTGTGGTGGGTGGGGACAGGACGTGGTGCGGGGGGGCGGTGGTGCGTGGTGCGTGGTGTTTTTTGGGTGGTGGGGGGGGGGGGTTGTGTTTTGGGGGGCGGGGGGGGAGTTACTGGGGGGGAGTTTCGGGGGTTCCCCGGGGGGAGGGAAAAAGCAGGGGACAGGAAGACCCCCCCGGCCCCCGGGCCCCCCCCCCCCCCCCCCCCCCCCCCCCCCCCGCAACCGGCCCCCCCCCGGCCCCCCCCCCCCCCCAAAACTCACGCACCACGCGCCACGTCTACTCAAACTCTACAACCGGCCTGATCTCAATCGTGCCATGTTCGGCGGCGGGGATTTTGGCGGCCAGGGCGATGGCTTCGTCGAGGTCTTTGCAGTTGAGGATGTAAAAGCCGCCTAGCTGCTCCTTTGTTTCGGCGAAGGGGCCGTCGGTGGCGAGGGTGTGGCCGTCGCGGATGCGGACACTGGTCGCCATGTGGGTCGGATGGAGGGGGTCGCCACTATCGAAGAGGCCCCGTTCACGGACTTCTTTGGTAAAGGCAAAATAGCGGCCCATATAGGTTTCCTGTTCCTGAGGGGTCATATTGGCTTCGTGGCTTTCGTCAGCATAGATTAAAAGCATGTAACGCATGATGTTGTCTCTCCTGTTAAATGGGGGTCGTGCCGGGCACGTTTTTTGTCAATCTATGCTAACGACGAATGAGAAGGGGTCAATTCGACAGGGTTGCTGACAATAATGCTTCCAAATGTTGCCGATATTGATAGTTGGGTGTCTGGCGTAGCAGCGTCCGGTACAACTCAAGCGCTGTCTGCTGGCTAGACGGCTCTCCGGTCATCTGCCACAGGAGATAATGCAGATGAGCCTGTTTGGCCGCATCATCCGCGGCCGCGAGCAGCGTTTGTAGTTGTTCCACCGCTTCATCGTGCTGACCCAGAGCCAACGTCAGCCGCGCCCGCAGCAGATACCCCTTGAATAAGACTTCCTGTTCACCAATCGGTTCACCCAAACGCAAAGCCTCAGCCAGCATCAGGCGAGCCGGTTCCACCTGCTGGCGGCCCAACAAAATCTCCGTCATCTGGAGCAACGCCTCCGTCAAATACCGTTCACTCTTCAACTGGCGGAACTGGTCAATCGCCTGTTGGGCTATCTGCTGCGCCCCCTCATACTGCTCCAGACACAGCGCCACATCACCCAAATTGTGCAACCAAACCGCCGCCGAGAGCGCATCCCCCATCTCGTGGCTTAACTGCTGCGCCTGCTCATACGCCCGTTGGGCCGCCTCATACTCCCCCTGCTCAAAATAAATCAGCCCCATCGAACCGATGGCCTGGGTCATGCCCAATTGGTAACCCAGCGTCTGGTTGATGGTGAGGGCCTGCTGGTAGTAGGACAACGCCCGGTCATATAGGCCCAGCCGTTTGTAAACCGTGCCCAATTTGACCAGATTATTGGCGACCAACTGGGGCACCCCCAGCGACTCGCCTAGCGCCAAACCCGCCTCATAACGCTGGCGCGCCTGTTCGTAATTGCCCAGGCGCAGGTAAATGTTGCCCAGATTGCTCAAATTACGCGCCAACTCCGTCTGGTTGTTCAGGGCACGCCATAACTGAATGGCCTGCTCGTAATAACGAATGGCCGCCTGATTGTCGCCGCGATGGGCCAAAACGATGGCCTGTTTGCCAATGACCAAAGCCACTAAATCACGCAAACCGGCTGTTTCGCCCTGGCTCCGCGCCCGCTGATACCATTGATCGGCCTCGGGGAGTTGTCCCTGGATGGCATAGGTGTTGCCCACCTGAATCAAGGCGTTGATGATGCCGCGCACGTAGCCCAGTCCCTGGGCAATTTGCAGGGCTTTTTCATAGGCCCGGCGCGCGGCCGCGATGTCTCCCTGCTCTAAATAAACCGTGCCCAGCCCCAGCGCGTGCTTCACAATGCCCTGTTTGTAGCCGATGGTCTCCGCAATGGTCAGCGCGTCGCGCAAATGATCCAGCGCCAGGGCATAATCCCCCTTAAGCTGATGGGCATAGCCGATATTACCCAACGTGGTCGAGGTTTCGGTCTGATCCCCCACGGCCTCATACATTTGCCGGGCCTGGGTGAAAGCAGTGAGCGCGGCCGCGTACTGGCTCTGCTTCAGGTGTGTAAACCCCATCTCATTCAAGGCATAGGCTACCGCCCGGTTAGGCACCGGCCAGGCATAAAGCTGTAACGCCTTCTGCAAATGGGTCTGCGCCTCATCAAACTGGCTCAGATGCCGACACCATTCCCCTTCCAGGCAGTGCGCCTGGGCCAACCAGTTCACCTCGGCCAACGGTTCGGCCAACTGGCGGGTCGTTTGGGCGTGATAAATGGCCGCCTCATACTGCCCGCTCTGGCCGAGAAAATGGGAGACCTGGGCATGAAGCTCACAGCGCAACAGAGTGGCTTCGGCTGAAGCGGGCCAGGTTTGCACCGATTGAATGGTGCTGAGCAACCGCTGTTGGGCTTCGGGATATAGCCCCACCAAATGGTAAAAGCGGGCCAGGCCAGCCGCGGCCGCACGCAAATCCGCCAATGCCTGTCCTTCCACCGCCCATTGCCAGGCCTGCCGGATGTGTTCCAGCTCCGCCTGGGTGAGGGTGATGGCCGATTGCGGCTCGCGGCCGCGTAACGCTTCACCCAGTTCGGCCATCCGGTTCAAATAATAGCGGCTATAGCGGGCCGCAAAATCGGGCTGATGGGATTGCGGCTGGCTCCGGGCGAACTGGCGTAACAGTTCGTGCATCTCATACCGCTCCTGCGGCAACCCATGCAGCAGCGATTTATCCAACAGGGTAGCGATGTCCAGCATGGTCACATCGGGCAGGATGGTTAGCGTGGCATCCAGGGTAAAGCCGCTCGGAAACAGGGCCATCCGGGCCAAAATCCCTTGCAAATGGGGCGACAGCATGTACCACGATTGGGTTAACACGGCCCGCACGCTCTGATGCCGTTCGGGCATGTCGCGCAAAGGTGAGGCCAGGAAATCCAGGCTCTTTTTGGTTTCGCGCAAGATGGCGGCTGGCTCCATGACACGCACCCACGCGGCCGCGATCTCCAACGCCAGCGGCATCCCATCCACCAACTGGCTCAGGGCCAACACCGTGGCCCCGTCGCCGGGCCGCAGTTGGAAGTTTGGCACCATGCGCCGGGCACTGCGCTGGAACAGTTCGACGGCTTCGGCACTTTCCCCGGCCACATCTAGCCCCCGGATGAGCTGTCGCCATTCGGCCTGGATGTTGAGCGGCTCGCGGGAGGTGACCAGGATTTGCACCTGGGGGGCGGTGGATACGATATCGGCGATGAGCGCGGCCGCGCTCAGAATTTGTTCAAAGTTGTCACACACCAACAGCATCTCTTTGTCGCGCAGATGGGTGAGCAATTGCTGGTGGGGGGTGGTCTGCTCTTCCAGCCGTAATCCCAACCGCTGGGCCAGCGTCGTAATGAGCAACCCTTCTTCGCTGACGTTGGCTAACGGTACAAAGTAGACCCCATCCCGGTACAGCCGGGTTCCGTTAGCGAGCAGTTGCCCCACCTGCAAACTGAGCCGGGTTTTGCCCATGCCCCCTGGCCCTAACAGGGTTAGAACCCGGCAAGCCGGGTTTGCCAGGGTGGTCATAATCTCGTTCAGCTCTTGTTGGCGGCCAATAAACGGGGTGAGCGGGGTGGGGAAATGGTGGATTTCGGTTTGAGCGGGGCGGCTGGGGGCGGCCTGGAGTGTGCCATCTTTGATCTGTTGCCACAGGCGGGTCGTTTCGGGGGCCGGTTCGACGCCCAACTCATCGGCCAGGAGTTGGCGACATTGTTCGTAGAGGCTGAGGGCTTGCGGCCGCAAGCCGTGTAACGCCTGCACCTGCATCGCCTGCCGGTAGGCCGCTTCATAAAACGGATCGAGGGCGATTTGCCGCTGGGCGTAATGGATGGCGGTGTCACTGTCCCCCCGTTGGGCCACGATTTCGGTCAGGCTGTGCAGGGCGGATAAGGCTTTCTGGTGCATAAACTCTCGTTGTACCAGTAGCCAATCCTCGAAAGTTTCTCCTTCGTCTAGGGAAAAACCGGCCAGGAATTCACCGTGATAGAGCGCGGCCGCGGTTTCCAACTGTTGCCAGCAAGTGTCACAATGGGCCAGTTGTGGGTGATCATGCGTTTCACAGGCCAACAAAGCCTGCTGAAACCGATGATGATCACGGTCTAGCTCCGTCGTATGGAATTGCACCACCTGCCGGTTTACCGTGAGCAGCTTGTCGCTGATACCCGGCACAACCGCATCCATCGCCTGCCGCAACCGGTGCAGCGACTGGCGCAAATTACTGCGGGCCTGCACATCGGGCATATCCGGCCAGAACAGCGCGGCTAACGCTTCTCGCCGGTGCGGCCGATCCGCTTCTACCGCCAGATACGCCAACAATCCCCGTACTTTGTCCGTCGCCAGGGTAATTGTGGTACCGTTGTTTGTGGTTAGATGGAAGGTGCCCAGCAGGGCCAAGTGTAACCGTTGCACCAGTTCATTATAACTTGAAACGCTGTGGGAACGATAGCGAGGTGGGTAAACGCCGGTTTACTGTTTAGGAACAAGGTTGCGTCCTTTTTTCCAGCTCCTGTACCTTATTAAATTCTCATTCCTTGGGAATAGCCGCCAGGGCAAAATAGGCCGGGCGTGGGGAACCATCCGGGCCTAAAAGGCTGTAACCGGACTCGCTAAATTGGGGACCAATCCAGGGGGCAAAGTTGAAGTTCCACAGCATCATTGGCCCCACCCAGGGCCAGTCGTGGGCCAGTTCCAAGGCGCGTTGGGTATAAACAGCCTGCTGCCAGGCGGAAACATGGGCCATGAAGGCGGCTTCCGGCGGCGGCTCTGCCCCCATGCCAGCAAAGCTGCCCCAGCCAAACTCCGTGACCCACAACGGTTTGTCCGTCAGACCAAATTCGGTCAGCAACGCGCCGTAATCTCTGAGTGTGTCTTGGAAGAAGAAGCTAGGGTGATTGTTGTGACTGGGGATGGCCGGATCGGGGTTGGCGACGGTGCTGTCGGGTGGGTTGGCCCAGCCGTAGGGATGCACCCCGAAACCGTCTACGACCTGGGCCACATCGGCGGCCAACATGGCCCGAAAATAACTCCGGTCGTCAATGGCGGTCAGACCATCGTTGATGCCGGTGACGGCGGGGGCGCCGCTGATAACCAGGGCCGCGGGGTCGGCGGCGCGGACGCCTTCGGCTCCAGCCCGGATGAGGGTCACGAACGCGGCCGCGTCCAACGTCATCCCGTTCCACTCTCTCTGCAAATTAGGTTCATTCCACAATTCATAGGCCGCCACCTGCCCCTGGTAGCGCAAGGCCAGGGTTTGCATAAACTGCTGGAAAAGGGCCAGGTCAAGCGGCGGGCCGTCCAGTTCCGTGGTGGGGCGGCTCCATTCTGGCGCTTTGCTCACACTAAGCAACACGGCGATATCATGTGCCTGGGCTTCCTGAACCAGTTGATCCAGTTCCCCGAACAACTCATCGGAGTATTGCGTGGGCGCGGGCTGATACAACTTCCAGGAGACCTGCACCTTCACCCAGCCAACGCCCAATTCATCAAGTTGGTCGAACAAGACGGGCACATCCACCCGGTGCAGATAGATTTGTACACCGATGTCTTGCCGGTTGAGAGTTGGCCCGGTGTAGGGCGGGTAAGCGGGGGTTGCGGTGGCTGTGGGTGAAGCCAACGGCGTCGGGGTAGCCGTGGGCGTGGTGTCGCTGTTATTGGTCAGGGGAAGATAGACGGTTTCGGCGGTGGGCGCGGCCGCGGTAGAAGCGGGCATGGTGGCAGGCACAACGGGTGCGGTAGGTGTTACCTCTACCGGCTCACGCTGGCAACCAACCAGCCAGAGAACCAGCAGTAAAACCGATAGTCTGAGCCAAGGCGAAGGATGAAGGACAAAGTGGGGATGGTTCATTTTAGTCGAGTGGTCGTTAAGTGCCTGGCACGGGGCATACGAACCGGGGGTTCACACAATTTGCCGCCCCGTGCCAGGCACTGATTGTTGCCACTCTTTTGCAACCCGGCCACTCTGCCCTTTTACCCCCACACAACCGGTTTACGATTTGTAGCCACCTTTTTGCTCTTCACATGTTCAACCAATTGTTCCGCCAGAGCTTCCGGGGTGGTGACTGGCTGTTGGCAGACGAAGCGGCGGCACAGGTAAGCGGTGGCCTGATCGTTTAGTTGCGGCCGCCCCTTGAGCAACTCCACCTTTTTGCCATCCGTCTCATCCCCTACGGCGACCATCAGATGGGGGCGATACCCCTTGTTCACCACTTTGAGCAGGGTGTCGGTCTCAAATGTGCCGGGTTCACCGATGATTGCCAGCTCCTGGGGTTCACCGAGAATGAACGCGGCCGCGGTCAGCCAATGAGCAAAGCCGGTGGGGTATTGCAACATGGCTCCATACACGGTTGAGGTTGCTTTCTCAGCCACATTCCAATAACCGGTGCGCCCGGTGAATAGGCTCAGTTTGAGCAAAACATGGACCGCCATGGCATTGCCGCTGGGGGTGGCATTGTCCTGCACATCTTTGGGCCGATGGATGAGCTTTTCATGATCATCGGAGGTGTCATAGAAGCCACCATTTTCCGTGTCATGGAAATGCACCATCATCTCTTCGGCCAACTCCAAGGCCCAATCAAACCAATGGGTGTCGAAGGTTGTCTGGTAGAGAGCCAGAAGCCCTTCGGCCAGGTAGGCGTAATCTTCCAGGAAGGCGTTACCTTTGGCGCTGGCCCCAGCTTTCCAGGTGCGGAGCAGACGGCCTTCGGGGGTACGCATGGTGTTGTAGAGGAATTCGGCATTGCGTGCGGCCGCGTGCAGATAATCATCGCGCTCATATACCCGCCCGGCTTCGGCCATGACCGCCAACATCAGCCCATTCCAGGCCGTCAACACCTTTTCATCACGACCCGGCCAGACCCGTTGGCTGCGTCGTTGGTATAACTTTTGCCGGGCCAGACCCATGCGCCGCGTCCACAATTCCGGGCTGAAACGATGCTGATGGGCAATGTCTTCCGGGTCACGCTCCAGGTGGAGAATGTTGTGCCCTTCCCAGTTGCCAGCGGGCGTTACCCCATACGACAACATAAACAGGTCAGCTTCCTCATCCAAGAGGTTGCGTACTTCTTCGGCCGACCAGACATAGAATTTGCCTTCTACGCCTTCGCTATCGGCATCCTGGCTGGAATAAAAACCGCCATCTTCATGGGTCATTTCGCGCAAGACATAGTCCAGCGTTTCTTCGACGATGCGGCGGTAGAGTGGTTTGCCGGTGATTTGCCAGGCATGGAGATAGACCCGGGCCAGTTGGGCGTTGTCGTAGAGCATTTTCTCAAAGTGGGGCACCAGCCAGTTGTTGTCGGTGGCATAACGGGCAAAACCGCCACCAACCTGATCGTAGATGCCGCCATAGGCCATCCTTTTGAGGGTCTGTTCGGCCATTTCCAGGGCGTTTTTGTCCCCGGCGCGTTGGTGATAGCGCAGGAGAAACTCCAGGGTCATCGGTTGCGGGAATTTGGGGGCGGGACCAAACCCGCCTCGTTTCTCGTCATACACTTTGGCTAACCCTTCAACGGCGCGGTCGAGCGCGGCCGCGGTCAGGCTTTCTTCTGGCCCTGTGGGTAAAACGACGCGGCTCAGATGTTCCGCTATCTCTGTGGCGCTCTGGCGGAGCTGGTTATTTTGCGTTTTCCAGGCATTCGCCAGCGAGACGAGTACCTGTTTGAAGGCGGGCATCCCGTGACGGGGCACGGGCGGATAATACGTGCCGCCGAAAAACGGTTCGCCTTCGGGGGTCATGACAACGGTCATGGGCCAGCCCCCCTGGCCGGTCATGGCTGTCACGGCACTCATATAGATGCCGTCCAGGTCGGGCCGTTCTTCCCGGTCTACTTTAATGTTGACGAAATGCTCATTCATCAGCGTGGCCGTGTCTTGGTCCTCAAAGGATTCATGGGCCATGACGTGGCACCAATGGCAGGCGGCGTAGCCGATGCTGAGCAGGATAGGTTTGTTTTCGGTTTTGGCTTTTTGTAAAGCCTCTTCGCCCCAGGGGTACCACTCTACCGGGTTGTCGGCGTGTTGGAGCAGGTAGGGGCTGGTTTCGTTGGCCAGGCGGTTAGGCATGTCAGTGTCTCCTGAGAAAATAAGTGGCAAGTTGCAGGTTGCAAGTTGCAAGTGTCAAGTGGCAAGTTCCGAGTTTCCCTGAGTTTCTTTGGTTTTCATCCCTCTTGGTGAGCGCACGCTCAGGGAAACGCCTAAGAAAGCAGGTACATGGGTTAACACCGATGGGCACAGATGAAGAAAAAGCTGTGCCCATCGGTGAAATCAGTTGTTTAGATTTGGCTGTTTGTTGTCAAGTGTTGCTAAAGGGAAGGGCGGTAGGTGAGCAATGAAGCGACCGGGAACGCGGCCGCGGCTGACTTGCTGTTCTTGCCATTCCAATGGGTTAGGGAGTTATTCAGTTTTGCGCTCAAGTGTTAGAACTTGGGGTGTGGTTTCTGTGTGGCTCGTCGTTTCACATCAACCACGACTTCGCACAGTTGCCTGTAGATTATAACCTAATTATGTAACTTGTCTTCATGTTTTAACCATTGATCATCTGTTGGCTGATCTGGTTATGGCGATGGATGATGGGGGTTAAATCCAGCGGCCGCAATTCCCCATCCTCGACCACAATTTTGCCATTGATAATGGATAAATCTACCGGTTGTGGGGCGCAGAAAATGAGCGCGGCCGCGGGGTCATGTTGTGCCCCGGCATAGGCCAGACGGTTCAGGTCAAAGGCAATGACATCGGCGGCGTAGCCGGGGGTGAGTTGACCAATGTCGGTGCGACCGAGCGCGGCCGCGCCGCCCCGTGTCGCCAGCCATAACGCCTCTTCCCCCTTCAACGTGGTGGCCTCATTCAGCACCCGCTGGAGCAGTAACGCTTGTCGAGCCTCATTCAGCATGTGTGAACCATCATTGCTGGCCGAGCCATCCACCCCCAGCCCAACCCGGATACCCGCATCCAGCCAGGCCCGTACCGGCGCGATGCCGCTGGCCAGGCGCATGTTGCTACAGGGACAATGGGCCGCGCCCGTGTTCGTTCGGGTCATCAGGTTAATTTCGGCCGGGCTAACGTGAATGGCGTGCGCCCACCACACATCTGACCCTACCCATTCCAACTGTTCGGCATAATCCGCTGGGCGATAGCCAAATTTTTCCAGGCAAAACTGCTCCTCATCCTTCGTTTCGGCCAGGTGGGTGTGCAGGGTGACACCGTACGCACGGGCCAGCCGGGCCGACTCGCGCATGAGGTCCGGCGTGACGGAGAAGGGGGAACACGGCGCTACCACCACGCGGGTCATGGCGAAGGGGTTGGGATTGTGGTATTGCTCAATGACGCGCACACAGTCCTGGAGAATGGCCGCTTCGGTTTCCACGACGCTGTCCGGCGGTAGGCCGCCCTGGCTTTCACCTAACGACATCGAACCCCGGGCGGCATGGAAGCGGAAACCCAGGTCTTGGGCGGCGCGAATCTCATCGTCCAGTTTGGCCCCGTTGGGAAACAGGTAGAGGTGGTCGCTGGCGGTGGTGCAACCACTCAGAATAAGTTCGGCCATGCCCACCAGGGCACTGACATACACCGCCTCGCCATCCATGCGTGCCCAGATGGGGTAGAGCGTTTTGAGCCAGTCGAACAGGCCGTTGTTGGGAGCCAGGGCGCGGGTGAGGGTCTGGTAGAGGTGGTGATGGGTGTTTATCAGACCGGGCAAGATCACTTTGTCGCTGGCGTCTATGAGGCGGTCGGCCTGATAGTAAGCTGGCGGCAGATCAGCCGTGCGGCCTACCCATTCGATGGCCTGGTTGCGGACGAACATCGCCCCATCGGGAATGTTGGTCCTGGCGTCGTTCATGGTGATGAGCAAACGGGCGTGGTGGATGAGGATGGTGGACATGAGGGGATTAGGAATGGGTGGATGGTTGGGGGTTGGAGATTAAGAGACTGAGAGATTGAGAGACTTGCAAAGTCGGGCGGGTCAGAGGCCTGAGTCGAGGCTTTAATGCTACTAAGATTTGAGAAAATTCCGACTGTTGAAAACGTCTTTCCAAATTCTGGCAAACTTTGATTCTGTTCCGAAAGTTAAGAAAGTCGTGCCTTATTATAAATCTGGTCGTGCCGTTATTTTTCCAGGGCGAGACGCAGGCTGTGCACGAACTGCGCGGCCGCGTTCACCCCATCGTCACCCCCGGCATCTACGGCATTGATCAGGGCGCTACCCACGATGACCCCATCCGCAAACTGGCCGACTGCGGCCGCTTGCTCCGGCGTGCCAATGCCGAACCCGACGGCTACGGGTACGGGGGAGTCGGCACGCACCCGGCGCACAAAATCAGGCAACGTTTCGGCGATCTGGCTCCGTGCCCCGGTGATGCCGGTGACGCTGACCATGTAGACAAACCCTTTGGCCCGCCCTAACACAAGAGCAATACGGCGTGGATCGCTGGTCGGGGCCAAAAAGGGGATGAGGGCTAAGCCTGCCTGGTTGGCGTATTGTTCCAGGGAGTCAGCCTCTTCTGGGGGCAGGTCGGGCACGATAAAACCGTCTACCCCGGCCGCGGCCGCGTCACGTACAAACCGTTCTTCGCCATAGGCCAGAATGGGGTTCATGTACCCCATGAGCATCACCGGGGTGTGGATGCCTTGTTGGCGCAATTCCCGCACCATCTCCAGGCAACCCGCCACCGTTGTGCCTGCCGCCAGCGCTTTTTGGGTACTGTGCTGAACCGTGGGGCCATCGGCGATGGGGTCGCTGAAGGGGACCCCAACTCTAGCAAATCACTGTCTGGGGCGATAGCGGCGATGACGCGGAGCGAGGTGGCCCGGTCAGGGTAGCCCAGGGTGTAGTAGGGCATGAGGGCGGCGGTGTGGGTTTGTTGGGCGGTGCGGAACGCGGCCGCGATCCGTTCCTGTCCGGTTGTGGGTTCGTTATTCACTCGTTCCTTCTTCTTCAGGCACAAGGCCTACCAACTGCTCTATCAACCTATCTAGTTCAGCCACAACCGCTTCCATCTCTTCCGGCACCGTGTCATCCCAGGTTGCTTCAGCCGTTCCGTCTGGCCCGCGCACCATGAGAAAATTGGCGGGCAGGTTGGCCGTATCCGTAGAGGCCATCGTTTGCAGGAGTTGGGGCGTGCCAGGGGTCAGGAAGTTGCTCTCCAGAGCGGCGGTTGTCAGGCTGATGGGTAAGGTGGATGTTAGATTGCCCGTGGTCACAATTTCGCCTTCGGCGGCAATGACGACTTGTCCGCTAGCATTCAAGGCCAGGCGATATCCATCGGCCCGTTGGTAATAGAGCACGGTGGTGTAGGGAAAGAGGGGAGGGCGATTGTTTTCGCCCGCGGCCGCGGGTATCTCATTGATAAGGGTGTCAAGCGTTGCGTATAGCGACGTTAGCGACGTGGGTAATGTCAGTTCAGGGCAACGGAACTGAATGGTTTGTTCGGTTTCACCGGCCTGGATGTAGAGGGTTTCGCGGGCGACATTGCGGCAATCCTGTTCGTATTCGTCGGCTAGCTCCAGTTCAGCCAACTCGGCTAACAAAGTAGCTGGGTCAAAAGGTGCTTCTTCTGGGGGGGCGATCTGGTCGTCCACGGCTGTCCAGCGCCACATTTGTCCTTCGGCGGTGAGGGCGACCATATGGGCGGAGCGATAGGGCGAGGCACTGCGGCGTAGGGCCAACACGGTATTGGGCGGCCAATGAGCACCCAAATGAATGGTGAAGTAGTTTTCCAGGCTGGCGAGCAACACCGGATCAGTCAGCCAGCCCTCGCTGGCCTGGTTGGAGAGGGGCAAGCTGTAGCGCAAGTGGGGGCAAAGATCACACCCATCGGGCACAGGTTCCAGAACCAGGCCATCCAGGGCCGTTTGTAGCTCTAACAAGACGCGGGCTTGTTGGGTTTGGATGACGTTTTGCCCGGTGACGGTATCGCTCAGGCTGATGCGGCTGGCGAAGGTGGCGGTAAGGGTGCGGGTGAGACCCAGGCCGGGAATGCTGTATTCCAGGTCAATGACCACCTGGCTGAGTTCAACGGTGGCTAAAGGGGTCGGAGTGGATTGTTGCGGCCGCGTGCTGGTCGGTGTGGGCTGGTTGATGGGGGTGTAGGTGGGCAGTAAGGTGGGAATCTCAGCCAGGGTAGGACGGGGCAGGGGTGTGCCCGCCGGGCCAGGGGTGACGGCGGCGGGGGTGGTATTTTGCGGCCGCGTGCCACAACCCACCACAAGAATCAACAAGAGCCATAGAAATCGTGCCATATCTTTCCGTATTAGGCCGCCCGCAATATTGCTCGCTTCTCCCACGCCACGAGCAAAGGCACGGCGGTGAAAATGGAGCTGTAAGTACCGCTGAGTAGCCCCACAAAAGCACGGCGATAAACGGTTTAATCGAAGCGCCACCGAAAAGCAAAATGGCCACCATGATGAACATGGCACTGAGTTGGGTGGCTAAGGAGCGATGAATCGTTTCCAGGACAGAGCGGTTGACCGTCGTCTCAAAATTTTCGGTGGGTCGTTTGGCGATATTTTCGCGAATGCGGTCAAACACGACGATGGTATCTTGCAGGGAGAACCCGGCCATCGTCAGAATAGCGGTCAGGAAAAGCGCATCCACTTCCCAGCCCAGGAGCATTCCTGTAATGGCGGCAAATCCCATAATCATGAGCAGGTCATGGAGCATGGCGATGACGGCGCACACCCCATAACGGAACGGATTGGGAACCTGGCGGAAGGAGAACATGATGTAAAAGAGGATGATGCCGGAAGCGACGAGAATGGCGACGATAGCGGAGCGAGTCACTTCCGCACCTACCGAGGGGCTGACACTATCCACGCGAGTGGCATCCTCTTTTACCGGGCCAATTGTGGCAACCAAATCCTCTTCGATAATCTGCACCTGTTCTGGTGAAACAAAGGGGGTACGAATTTGCCAGGCGTTTTCCAGCCCGTCACCTTGGAGTGAGGTTACGGTGGGATTTTCGATGCCATCACGAGTGAAAACATCACGCACGGCATCTTCGGTGGTGGCTTCGAGAAATTGATATTCAAAGCGGGTTCCACTGAGGAAGTCTACACCCAGGCGGAAGGGGGTTCCGCTGGTGACGAGGGAAACAAGCATAGCCAGAATCCCCAGGCCGATGAGTACCCCGGAGATGGCAAAGTATAGTTGGCGACGTTGGACGAATTGAAACATGGTGATACGTTGTTTATAGACCGATCAGAGCACGGCGGCGACGTTGAATCCAGTCCGCGGCCGCGCCGATGATAAATTTGACCAGGGTGCGGGTCACGATGACCGCTGTGAACATGCTGATCATGACCCCAATCGCCAGGGTGATGGCAAACCCTTGCACCATACTGGCCCCAAAGTTGCGCCCAAAACCAAACAAAATCAGACACACGATCAGGGTAGCCAGGTTGGAGTCACGGATAGACGACCAGGCCCGATCAAACCCGGCCACAATCGCCTCGGAGAGATTAAACCCGCGCCGTAGCTCTTCTTTAATGCGCTCAAAAACGAGAATATTGGCGTCTACAGCCATGCCCGTTGAGAGCAAGAACCCGGCAATAGCGGGTAGAGTCAGGGTGACGGAAATATATTTGAAGATGGCGAAGTTGATCAGCACGTAAAAGATCAGGGCGATGTCAGCCAGAACGCCCGGCAAACGGTAATAAATAGCCATAAAGAGCAATACCACCACCAGACCAACAGCCCCAGCCCGAATGCTAGATTCGGCTGAGAGTGTACCCAGGGTTGCCCCCACTTGCCGGTTGGCAATAATTTTCATGGGCACAGGCAAACTGCCATAACGTAATTGCAAGGCCAGGGCCTGGGCTTCTTCGCTGGTGAAGTTGCCGCTGATAGACCCCTGATTGCTGATAACATCATCAATTTGCGGGCTAGAGATGACGCGCTTGTCCAGGACGATGGTTAAAAAGCGGCCAATGTTGTTGCGGGTATGGTTGGCAAACAGGGAAGCCGCTTCTTCGTTGAGATCAAAGGCCACAATAAAACGGCCCGCTACCGGCGAATCGGCAGAGGCGTTGGTAAGCCCATCGCCGGTGATGACGGTGTCATACGTGGGGGCGGGGAATTCCTGAATGTCAGTAATGGTGCGGCCGCCTTCTAGCTCACAGGGCGAAGGTTCGCTCTCATTGAGCGTGGTACGGACACAAATTCCGGGGTCCAGGGAGCGACTGCCCGTGTCCACAAACTCCAGCAGGGCCGTCCCCTGAATCAGGGCTACCGCCTGATCCACGGCGTCAAATCCGGGCAGTTCCACGACCAGGCGGCGTTCGCCTTCAATCTGTACCGTAGATTCGGCTACACCGAAACCGTTAACCCGGTCAGCAATGATACGGCGTACCGTTTCCATCTGCTCAGGGGTGATGGGTTCTTCGGGGGGCACATCGGCTTCCAGTAACACTTGCAGGCCACCCTGCAAATCCAGTCCCAGGCGTAAGGGGTAGGCGTCACTAAAGACGACCCGTCCGGCCAATACCCCCAGGGCAATAATCACAAACAACCAGAAATAATCGTTATTCTTGAGCAAGACAGTTTCCTTCAGATCAGGTGTAGGCACAGAAAAAGCAGAGATGATAGGTGATGGGGTTTCCTCATTCCTGCCCAGTTCTCTGCTTTTGTCGGAGCGTGACCTTAGTTATATTCTTTCTTGGGCAAATGGGCGAATGTAAAAAATGACCTTTTCGATTTTGGCGAAGGAATAAAGATGATGGGTGAGTTAAGGAACAAGGATTAAATAACCGGCGGAACTGAGATAAGAGACTCGTATAGCTTTACCCAACTCCTTGGTAGATTGAGTCGGAAGACCCATCCCCCTGACCCCCTTCCTTCCGGGAAGGGGGAACCCTGGCGGCGCGATTTTCGGGGCCTTCGCCCCGAAAAACCGCGCCTAGAAAAGTTCCCCGCCCTTGGGGGGGGACGGGGGTTTCCGGCGACAAACCCAGGATGAGGTATGTCATAAAAACATACGTCTGACTTTCGTAAAGATGGTTTTGTCGCCAGCCCCCTGAGAAGATGCAAAGTGGCCGGAGTTCCTAGAGTTTCTCGGTTTTCATCCATCTTGGTGCGCCGTAGGCCCATGGGGAACTCCTGTAAGTTATTAAATTCTCGTTTCTAAGCAAGACTGTGTATGACCAAATTAGCATACATGGATGGGAAAAACACGGGTAAGGGGAGGGGATGAACAGCCTGGAAAGGCTGTTCACCCAGGAATGAGTCATCGCCTAATTTGCGAGGGTGTGCCACGGGGCGTTGGGGCGAAGGTGGGAGCTGGTTTGTAGGAGCTTGTTGCCTAGACCATGCCGATCACAGTAGAGCAGGAGTTCGCGGGCTTTGTCGGCTTTGGCTGAACCGGCCAGATTTTCGTAATCAATGTCTAGTTCAAGGCACAACTCTCTTAATTCGCTGAGATTAAAATGTTCTTTGAGGATGTTTAAGAAGGCAACCCTGTTGTTCGGGCGGTAGATTAGCGGAGGCCCAGAAGTTGGAGTGCTTTGTTGGGCTGAGGGCTGAGAGGTGTAGATGTTGATGTTGCCACTACCGGTATGAACCTGACCAGATGTGTTGTGGATAACGGTGGTGGGGCTAGTGGGTATGGGCTGAGGATCGGCGGGTAGGGTGACGGGTGCGGCCGCAGCCAGAAAGCGGGTACAGTCAGGTTGTTGAAGCATGATTTGGCGGATCGCGGCCGCGCCCCAGAACACGATTTGCTTCGGTAAAGGAGCCAGTGGGGGGGCGTCCAGGTCATCATAACGCAAGGCCCCCAGCAGGTAGACAAACAAGCCGTGATAATATTCTTGCCACTTGTTACTTTTGTAAAGCAACTTCTGAGCCGCCTGTCGAATCAAGAGCAAGGTCGCAAACGAATTTTCTAACTCTGGTTGAGGGGGAATCGGGTTTGATGTTTGCCAGGCGCAATGAAGCCGTTCGTAAAAGGAGACAATCGCGGCCGCAGTCAAATCAGCCTGAGCTATCTGCTGCGGAATTATCTTGGTGACGACGGCCATTTCCAGATGGAGCAGATCACGCAAAAGGTGATCCTGGCGGGACTGGGCAAAATCAATCAGGTAAGCCGTCTGGCTCTCGGTTTCCACCAGGATGTTTTGCAGGTTGAGATCCCCATGAACCGTGCCAAGAAATACGTCCATGGGTGTGCGGAGAATGGTGGGTAGGGCTACCAGGGGATTGGGCAGGTGTTGATCGGGAGAGAGGGAAAGGGTCGCGGCCGCGAGGTCAATCTCAGCTCCCAGCACTTTTTGCACCTGTTGTCGTAACAAACTGGCCCGGGTTTCACGGACGATGCCGGTGAGTGGCGCGGTTATCGTTTGCCCTATCTGATAACTGGTTATGTCGCTGATGCCCGTCACCTGTAGGCGGTAAGCTGTAAAGTCGTGGACCGAAGGGAGAATATCCAGAGAGAGTTTGTTAGCTTTGCGGTTGACTTTGACCACCTGGAAACCGCTGATTTGCACGGGATCGTTTATGACAACCGTCTGTGAACGCACCAATGACGGTGTCAGCTCTGTGGGTGTAGCATCTTCGGCCAACGAAGTGGTTTCAATGACCAGGTTCATGGGCAAAAAGGAATCGTAATAATCCTCTAGCAAAAATTCGGCATACCCTTTTTGGGCCTGTCGCCACAAGGTTTCCAGAGCTGGGAATAATTGGGTGTTTAGAACCTTTTGAATATCTTCTGGCGAAGCGTTCTGTAAGTAGCCGTGCAGGCTGCCAATGGTAAATTCACCCGCACCCACGAAGGGGTAACAAAGCCCACCATAGGCTGAATCGGTGGTATAGACCGGTTCGCCACGAATTTCGGCCATGCGGGGCAGGCGGTTGCGGGTGAAACGGTGAAAGGCCGCGTACTCTTTGGCAATGCGGTCGCCGTCATCTATTTTGACAACGACCGGCAACTCAGCTCCATCGAGGGGAATAGGGCGCACTAAAAAGACGCGGCCGCTACTTAACCCACTCGTAAATTCAGACCGCACGCTTACCCGCCCATAACCAGCAAACATTTGGCTTAAGATTTGGAAGACATGAGACTCTAATGGTTTTTCGGTCAGGTTTTTTATCGTTGGTTCATTGGTTTGCATGAATAAATTCCCCTTACAATGTTTTATGGTGCTACCGCTCGGACGGGGTAAACACGGAGTCGAGGCTTTAGCCGGAGACGTTCCGACTGAAGTCTCCACTCCGGGCTGTTTTCCCGTTCAGGCTGGTAGAGCCGTTTTAGTAACCGTTCAGTCCAGGGTATTGGTGCCATTTTAGTTACATCAACGAAGGAGGTTAGGCGCTCTGGAAAATCCATTTATTTCTTAATCCGTTGATGTAACCTATCTGAACGGTTACGCCGTTTTATTAACCAGGACGACCTTCAGGAAAAAATTGATAGCCACCGCCCATGTATCCCCGCCAGTTTATCAGATAACGCGGCCGCGTAGAATCTGGCTCAATGGCTTTGCGAATACCCCTCACGACCTGATAAAGGGCTTCGGTGGAGACACCGTCTTTGCTGACCTCTTCAGGCCAGACGGCTTCGATGATGTCGGTGTGGGTGTGGCGTTCCCGCGGCCGCGCCAACAGAAACTGGAGTAACGCCCGTGGCAACGGTTGTAACCCTTCAACCAGACTGCGCCCCTGGTAAAATTCACCCGATGACTCATCGTGCCAGACGCGGCCGCGGCCCGGACTTTCCCCTTGAGCCACATAACTGGCTATCAACTCACCTTGCACCTTCCACCCATTCCCCTGCCGAAAACAAGCCCCCTTTAACCAAAGCTCCTCCAACACATCCGAATCAGTAATTTCTCCCCTGGCTTTACCCCGCTTTTTTCCCGTCTGCATCTGGTGCAACTCAGACAAAACAAACTGCTCGGCCTGGGTAAACCCCTGGTAAATATCCCGCAAACGGTATTGGACATTTCGTTTGCTGAGGAGTGTGTTCGTCCACTCTTCAGGGGGAGTAGCCTGCCCTTCTCTGATCCACCAGTGACAAAGGACGCGTAACAAAGAAGGGTAGCCACCAGAGATGGCGAGTAAACGAGCGACCACCGGTTCAGGAATTACGTCCGTTTGCCCCTGCGTTTGGCGCTGGATCATAAAACGAGCGTCGCTCTCAGCCAATGGCCCCACCCAGCAAACGTGGGTATCGATAATGCCTCTTAGCGGGCGGATGCTGTCCATATCAGACAAATAAACCACTTCTTGAGCCATACCCATCACATAAGACAGTGTTTCTTTGAAACTGTCGCGTAACCCACGCAAGGTGGTCGTCATTTGCGGTGTGGCCGTTTCACAAAAATGGTCAAAACGATTCATCACTAATACGACCCGTTGGCCCCGATTCTCGAAAAACGAGAGCAGTTCACGCAAGGCGCTTTGTGATAGGAACGGGTCTTGAGTTGTTTCCACTTTGCGATACAGGCTCAACACGGTTTGTTGCAGCGGTTCGTCTAGCTGTGTGTGCAACTCATAAAACGAACGCAGTAACACACGATACAGGGTAGACAACTGCTCGTCAGGCAAATTGTTTAGATCAACCGGAACGAGAGTGACTTGGGCTAACTGAGGAGCCAGATAATGTTGCCACGCATCGGGGCGGTGACAGAGGAACCCCAAAAAGGTAGCTCGGCCCGTTCCTGGTAAACCCACCACGGAGCCACTTTCGCCCGCGTTTAACCAGCGTGACACGAACTCGGTCTCTTTTTGGCGGTAAGTTGGGGGCAAGTTAGCCCAGGTGGGATTCACGTTCATCAATAAATTTCCCTGACTATATTGATCTTCTAGCTGTGGGCGGTCTCATGACCAAACCACTACCGGATGCGGTCTGGAGACCGACCCGATCATCATTAAGAACAAGGATTAAATAACCTACGGAAATGGGACGAGAGACTCGACCAGCTTTACTCAAGTCCTTGGTAGATGGAGTCGGAAGACCCATCCCCCTGGCCCCCTTCCCACCGGGAAGGGGGAATCCTGACGGCGCGGTTTTTCGGGGCGAAAGCCCCGAAAACGGCGGGGTTAGGGGTGGGGGGTTTCCGGCGACAAACCAAGAGTGAGGCGTGTCATACAAGTGCTCGTCTGACTTTCGTTGTGAGGGACGCATCGCCAGTCCCCTGTAAATTAATACATTCTCATTCCTCAGCCTACAAGTTACAAACCCCTTTTTACTCAGCTACCACTCAGTGATTCATCAGAGTGGGTTCAGGATTTTACCCCTTTATTTTGCTAACCTGTCTACAAGGTTTGGCCAGACCTCCCGAATAAATCTCAACCGAAGCGATTTGAAGTGCTCTCAGCCCGGCTGTTTGTACTAGGCGCTAGCACTCCAAAAGTCTTCCCACTCACACGGAGGTCTCACATGTTGCTCGATGCTCGCCAATCTTTTGTACGTACCATTTTGATCGCGGCCGCGGTGCTTTTGCTGGCCCTGTCTATTCAGGGGGCTGTCTTATTTGATCAGACAACCTCAGCCGGTCTCAGCCCTGATTCCCAAGCGTGGGTTGCCCCAGACTTAGCTGATACGCCGGTCAGCGCCATCGCCTGCATTCCTGATCCAAGCCAGGGAAATGGTGGTGGTTGTTAGTCAACTAACTGTTTAACCATCTAAACTGGGGTACTTGCCTGGCAAGTGCCCCAGTTTTGTTTCTATCTGGGGATGGGCGTTTTTGGTGCGGGCATTGGGAGACTGAGAGATTAAGAGATTAAGAGATTAAGAGACTGAGAGACTCAGGGGTTTTCAGAATTTTCTTTGCCTACCTACGGTTGGCCCACACAGCAGAAGCTACTCCATTGTTTTACGTGGTCGCCGCGTTTCCAGGCGTGGCGCTGGGCTAATGCCAGGGCCTGAGCGATGCTTTTACCGGCGGCTACCTGCTGGTAAAAATCAATAATTAGGTCAGGGGTTGTTTCATCCAGGAGCGGCCACAGGCTACTGATGACGGTTTGTGCTCCAGCGACCAGGCAGGTGGTAGTCAGGCCAACTTGTTCGTCGCCAGCAAAGACGCGGCCGCGATTGCCACTACACACGGATAAAGTGACGAGCGGGGGCAACGGGGCGCACGTCAACAGTTCATCCAACCAGATATCCCGATCATAAAGCGCCAACCCACTTAATCGCCCCGTAATGCCCTCGTGAAAGGCATGGCTGGCAATATGGAGCCAGGAATAGTTTTGTAGTCCCTGGCCTTGAGCCATCTGCTGCACACTGGCCCAGGTCGCGGCCGCGTCACATCGTTCAGCCACCACCTTGCCATCCAGCCCCGTGATGAGAGCCATCGCCTCTCGTTGTACCGCAGGCAAAGCCTGATGCCGCCCCTGAAAATCAGAAATGGCAATCAATAAACCCGCACCTAGGGTAAAAGGTTGGGGTTTGGCCCGTTGCCAGAGAATGGTCAGACTGTTTAATGAAGGAATGATGACCGGAATACAAGCCATTACCAAAGGGCGATGGGTTGAGTCTAACCACAAGGCTGACCAGGGCACACGATGCAGATCATCATGGGGCGCAATCAACAAAGTTGTGTCAGGCTGTAATTGCTGGAGAAGTTCTGGCGGCAACAATAAATCGGCCAAGGTCTTAAAATCGGCCTCGGCAAAACCTTCATGATTAGGATTCGGCCGTTTAATCATAGACAAGGCCATGTGGGTAAGGGGTGTAAGGGCCGTTTGCCAGGTATCACAGTTATCGGCGGTCAGAATCAGGCCAACCAGATGAGTTCCGGTCAAATAATAATCAACCGCCACCCAATTGTGTCCCAGAAATTGCGTGGCTAACCGCTGAAATAAGCTTTGGTCAAAACGATGGCTAGGTAAGGAAGGGAGTTGTCCGGCGGCCATCATACGCTCAAATTGATTCATTAACTGGTCGTACTCTTTGGTTTTCCTCTTTAGCTTCCGTTGCCATTGATGTTCCTCACCCCCTATTACCCGGGGCGAAGTTTGTTCCCGCAACTGATCTTCCAACCAATGAATGTGGGCGATGAGATCAGCTAGTTGTTTATCGTAGGGGGCGGGCAGATTTGCTAAGCAGTGGGTGTCGGTGTGCAAGAGTCGAGCCAGGGTAATGGCTTTGCTGGCTTCTACAAAGTGGAGCGCCTGTTCATGCTGCTGCATTTGAACAGCGAGATGGACGGCCTGGTCAACAATGAGGCCGGGTTGGCTGAAAAAGGAGCCACTCAAGGACATTTGGGTTAATTGTTCACGCAGCCTCGCCAACTCGTCAATCATCATTTTGTATTCAGTCAGGGCCAGATCGTCTTCTTGTTGCTGTTGTGCCAGTTGGGCCAGGCCCGCATGAACTTGCCAGGCAATGTCCGGGATGATGCCCTGGCTGAGTGTTAGCGCCTGTTCCCAGGCCGCGGCCGCGGCCGCGAAATCCCCCTTTTGGCGGTAATAAGTTCCCCAGGCGAGTTTACAGACAGCCCGCTCCATCGTCATGCCCATCTCCTGGAAAAGTTTCTCCGCTTCGCGCAGATGGAATTCCGCCTTCTCTAATTCGTTGTTTACACAGAGGGCCTGACCCAACAAGCGTTGCATCACGGCTAATATAGCCGACGTGGCTTTGTTTTGTTTGAACAAGGTAGCCGTTTGTCCCACAACAATTCGACCAAATAAGTCCGCCTGTTGCGCCTGTTGGCTGTTTTTTAGAGCCTTATCCAAATAATCGCTGGCTCTGTCGGGTTGTCCCAATTGTAACCAGACATCTGCCAGATACAGTTCTGTACTAGCCAGGCGACCCGGAACTTGAGTTGTTTCATAATAGTGATGAACTTGTTCTAACGAAGCCAGAGCATTCTGATACCGCCCCTGGGCCAGGAAAATTGTGCCTTTGGCGAGAAGCACCAATGCTTGCAAGTTACGTATGCCATACGCTTCGGCCAGGGTTTGGGCTTCTTGTAAAAGTTCTAGACTCCGGCCGTAATTGCCGCGAGATGATTCCAGGTTGGCTTTATCATATAAAGCGTCTCCCAATACACCTATCAATTCATGGGTACGCAGGAGTGGTATAGCTTGTTGAAGATAGTGGTGTGCCTCGACAAAATTGCCCGTTTTGTAATAGATTTGCCCTAACGTTGATTGGCATTGACCCACCCAAGCAGGCATCTCTAACCGGGTAAATAGTTTAAGAGCTTGCTCCAGTACAGTCCGCGCGGCCGCGTAGTCACGCTTCAATAACCAATAATGGTAACCTAATAGACATTTCGTTCGGGCTATATCAGCGTAAGCCTTTAACTCCGTAAAACGAACTAAGGCCTGTTGGGCAGATGTCATAGCCGCTTCAAAATCATTTTTACGGCGGAAGCAGGCTGACCGGCCATACCAACAGCGAGCCTCATTTAATAAATCTCCTTGTGCCTTGAATGTGGCTTCGCTTTTGTCTAATAGAGCCAGCGATTCGGCAAACGTGAAGTTCAGGAGGTAGGCATACGCCAGCGACAATTGGCAGTGGGGCACAAAATGAGCCAGATCAGGGTGAGCCATTAGCTCGGCCAAGGCGGTTTCTAGCTCGGTCTGCGCCTGGGGAAAGCTGGGGCGTGTCCAGGGTAGGGCATTTCGTTGCCACACACAGGCGGCTACCCAACCAGTCTCACCCGCGGCCGCAAACAAGGGTTGAGCCAGGTCCATCGCGGCCGCGACTCGTTTCGGTTGCACCCATTCATTGGCGGCCCAGCCCATGTGCCAGGCCGCTCTGGCCTGTAGCAATGGATCAGGCTGATGGGTTGCGGCCGCGTTAGCCACAGCCAACATCGCCCAGCCGAGGCGGGGTTGGGTAAGAGCCAGACGCTCCGCTTTCCGGATCAGAGCAAGGATCCGGGTTTCGGTTAAGCGGGGAAGCGTCGCGGCCACGACGGTGAGACGCTCCTCAAAAGACAAATCGGCAGAAAGGTACCCTGCCATTTCCCGATATGAAATTGTTTTATGGCGCATGATAATGATGGGTGGGTCATTGTTCCGGGCAGAGCAATCACCGCTAGTTGTGCCTTATCGTTGTGGGTAGGTTGGGCTGAAAGAGGAACAAAGAAGGACAGTAGCACAATCAACCCTGAGAAAAGCGCAGCAAAGCGCTTCGTGGCTATTATAACGCCTCGTTCTTTTTAGGTAAGTGCCATTTTTTGAGGGGGGAAATGGGTGTGGAAGATGTCTTTTACAAATCAGCCATAAGTTGTTATAGCTTTCAAGAAAAAGATATTGTTCGTAGTGACCGCTGAGCGGGCTAACGTCAGCCCCCTAAAGCGGTCACTACGAACGAAAACGCTGAACCATCTACAGCATGGCTACGATGTATCTATACAGGTAGCTCGTTCACGGGCGTCACAGAGCGTCCGGATGGTATTCCACGCAGCGCGAGGAATGAGTTCTAGCACCTGTATAGATACGCTACGATCAAATATAAGACTCGTAAACCGGCTCGTACATTTGTGATTTCATGTAAGCCAGCAAATCGTCTGGTTCGGGTACGGTAGCTAACTCTTGCGCGTAGGCTACTTTGCTCACCGCGGCCGCTAAAATGGCCGACACTTCCCGAATGCGGGTGAGCGCCGGGTAGATACGTCCCTGAGCCAACTCTTCAGGAGTCACGGTTTGGGCCAGCGCTTTCGCGGCCGCCATAAACATCTCATCCGTTACGTGTTTGCTGCCACAAGCCACCACACTCAGCCCCACACCAGGGAAAATGTAGGAATTGTTGCCTTGACCAGGAATGAACGTCTGGCCGTTCAAGGTCACTGCATCAAACGGGCTACCACTGGCAAAAATGGCCCGGCCATTGGTCCAGGTGTACGCCTGTTCGGCGGTGCATTCGGCCTTCGAGGTCGGGTTAGACAGGGCCAAAACAATCGGCTTTTCGTTAAGTTCGGCCATTTTCTCGACGATGGCCTGGGTGAAGGTTTGCCCTTGCCCGGACACCCCAATCAGAGCGGTGGGCTTCAGCGCTTCAACCGCTGAGAGGAGATCAGGCAGGAAGGGATAATCGTGGGCGTAGGGGAGTTTATGCTCGGCCAGGTTTTCCCGGCTCTTGACCACCAACCCTTGTGAATCCACAAACCAACATTTCTGGCGGGCTTCAGCCAGGGAAAGACCTTCTTCGAGCAGGGCGGTCACGATTAAGTCACCAATGCCGATGCCCGCCTCGCCAGCCCCCAGGAAGAGGAAAGTGTGATCTTTGAGCTGGTTGTGGGTGAGGTGAAGGGCGGAATAGAGTCCGGCCAGGGTGACAGCGGCGGTGCCCTGTACGTCGTCGTTGAAGGTGCAGGCGCGGCCGCGATATTTTTTCAGTAGACGGAAAGCATTGCTGTTGCCAAAGTCCTCAAACTGGAGCAACGCTTTGGGGAATCGGGTCTGCACGGCGGTGACAAATTCCTCAATGAACGCATCATACGCCTCACCACGTAACCGGCGTTGGGGCAAACCAATATAAAGCGGGTCGTTCAGCAACGTTTCGTTGTTTGTGCCCACATCTAGAGTGATGGGCAAGGTGAAGGCCGGATCAATGCCGGCGCAGGCGGTGTAAAGGGATAGTTTGCCTACGGGAATGCCCATGCCGTTGGCCCCCAGATCACCCAGCCCCAAAATGCGTTCGCCGTCAGTCACCACGATGACACGCACGTCTTCATAGGGCCAGTTATGGAGAAGATCAACGATGCGGCCGCGGTCATTGGTCGAAATATAGAGACCACGCGGCCGCCGGAAAATGTGCCCGTACTCCTGACACCCTTGTCCCACAGTTGGGGTGTAAATGATGGGCATCATCTCTTCCAGATGAGAAACCACCGTGTGGTAAAACAGCGTTTCATTGCGGTCTTGCAGGCTGAGCATGAAAATGTATTTTTCCAGGCTATTAGGCTTCTTACGGAAATTTTCCATAATGCGGGCTGACTGTTGCTCCTGGGTGACTACCCGGGGCGGCAACAGACCACGCAAGCAAAACGCTTCTCGTTCCGCTTCGTTGAAGGCCGTGCCTTTATTAAGAATGGGATCATGCAACAAGTCCACACCCGTGGGAAATTGGGGATGGGCATGGGTATGTAAAGCGAGCTTTTTAGTGTTCATGGATGTCTCTCCCTTCAACCTGTGGTTGAAGTGAATTTTCTCTGCCGGGCATGGGCATACAAACGAGGTTGAACAAATCCCATGCCCGGCATATTTGGGTAACAAGTAGGTAGCACTATAACCAGTTAGCCAAGGCAGCGGAAGGAATGAAAAGCACCTGGGTGAGGTGATGTTTGTCAGGTGTTAAGCCCCTACCACCGGGAAGGGGAAAAATCAATGGGGGCCGTTTTTCGCGGACGTTCGCCCGCGAAAAACCGCGCCGTTAAGTACCCCCTTCCCCCTGCAAATAGCCTGGGGTGATGAGCAAAATAGAATTTATGTGCTACAATTTCCCGGAAAATTATGTACTAAAATGGGGGTCTAATGATGAGTGAAGAACATCTGCACCGTGTCCGGAGCATCTGTAGCGCATTGCCGGAAACAAGCGAAAAACTGTCCCACGGCGAACCGACCTTCTTTGTCCACAAGAAGGTGTTTGTTATGTTTGCCAATAACCATCACCATGATGGGCACGTGGCGGTTTGGCTACCTGTTACCCCTGGTTTACAAGAAATGTTGATCCAGACGGCCCCAGAGAAATATTTCAAACCACCGTATGTGGGGGTGCGCGGCTGGGTGGGCATTGAGTTGGCGGCGGTAACTGATGAGGAATTAACGGCGCATATTCGTGAAGCCTGGCGGCTCATTGCCCCGAAAAAATGGCAGACTTTGTTAGAAACAACGCCTCTTCAGGATGGGCAATCATGACTGAATCAACGGATATTCGCTTTTTTGCGACGCCACCGGAGTGGCGGCAGTGGCTGGAAATGAATCACCTCACGGTGAAGGAGTTGTGGGTAGGTTATTACAAAAAAGGTTCTGGCCTGCCCAGCATCACCTGGCCGGAATCGGTGGCCGAAGCGCTCTGTTTTGGCTGGATTGATGGCTTGCGTAAAACCATTGATGACAGCAGTTACAAGATTCGTTTTACGCCACGTAAAACCAGTAGCATTTGGAGTGCGGTTAACATGAAAACCGCTGAGGCACTGATTGCTTCAGGACGGATGGAACCAGCGGGTTTACGGGCTTTTGCCGCCCGCAAACAGGAAAAATCGGCTATTTATGCGTATGAACAAGAAGGCTCTCTATTGTCCGCACAGGTTGAAACGGCTTTGCGAGCTAACCCGGACGCCTGGGCCTTTTTACGACTCAGGCTCCCTGGTATCAACGAACGGCCAGCCATTGGGTGATGAGTGCCAAAGGAAGAAACCCGTCACAAACGGCTGGCGACGCTCGTTGAAGATTCGGCCCAGGGACAGACGATTGGCCCGCTAACGCGCAAGTGATCACGCGGCCGCGACGCTATGAAGATATGATGCGGCGATGGGGCGAAAAGATCGCCTTGTCCCCCGTCGGTTTTACGCGACCTTTTCCGCCCGTTTCTGGATCACATCCCCTACCTGAATGACCCATGGTTGTATCACCTTGGCGTAAATGCCGCGCAGGCGCAGTTGCCGCCCACTGGCTGAGTTGACCCAGCGGATGGCGTCATGACCAAACCGGGCGGTAAACTTATCGCAGCCCGTGTGGGGCATCGCCGTAATCTCTAACAGAGCTGTTCCTATGGCTAATTGCTGGCCTGGGGGTAAATTTTCTGGGGTCAGGTCCATGTCCACAAACAATTGATCCCCGGCCAGGGGCCAGCGGCCGCGATCTGGGGTAAGGGCTTGAATGGCTCGGGCATTCATCAGGGTAATTTGCATGTCTGGGTGGGCCGAGCCATCGTTGGTCCGTTTACTCCCGCGCACCTGCCAATTGTCACCCACCAGCCCCTCGGTTGGGTCCAGTTGGCCGCTAGCCAGCACCTCACGCTGCTCTACGCTCGGCCGGGCGACAATCATTTCTAGTTTGCCCTCATCCTGTGGCGATTGGCCTATCCAGGCCATGGCCGCCTGCAACTCTGTTTCCGTCGGATATTCATTCATTATGTCATAACCTCGCTTGTTGGGAATACGGATCCGTTGTCTAGCTATAC
>JADJUV010000076.1 GCA_016716885.1 Candidatus Trichofilum aggregatum
TGAGTCGTTCTTGTTCTTGAGCATACAGGATACGATTCGGCACCTCGCGTAACTGGTTTGACTTGCAGTGCCGTTAGCAAAATAAAGATATTTGTTGTACCACTAACTCCATGATTTCCAGGTCTCGTTCGGTATATATTTCCTCATGCCAGCGGCTTCCCAACACTAATACACCGATCAACTCACCCTGTCCTAGCAATCCCACTAATCGAATAGATGAGTGCTCCTGAAAATTACTCAACCACGGTGGAAGGGAATGATGGGGTGTATTGACGCGTAATATCTGCCCTGGTTGTTCCCGGATGAGGGGTGGAATAAGAAAGCAAGGTGGCAAAGGCAGGTTCCAATGACCAGATTGAGCGGTTAAGCGACATATTTCAGTTTCTTCATCTTTGAACCAGATAGCCGCCTGTTCAATGTTTAGCTTGTGTAATGATTGGATAATGGCTTGAGGTAAATCTTGCCACTGTGTTTGTCTGATAAGATTTTGTCCGAATAATTTCACATCCCCATATTGCCGCGCTTCCCGATATAACAGCCAGCCAGCGATACCATCAGGGGTACTGAGATACAACTAACCGATGCTAAAAGAACGAGGATAAAGAGGGGGATAAAGAGAGGAACGGTATCGGTCGCGCCAACCAGTTGTGAGTATCCATACTGCAATATTGCATTGCCCACACTGGCAGAAAAGGCGGTAATCCCGAGGGCAAAGACAACCAGTATGATTTTGTTGCTACCATGAAATGTTTGGTAACGGATGACAACGAAAGCTACAGCCAATGGTGCGGCCAAAACTAAATAACGCCAATCTATCTGATATTGCCAGGAAGAAAAGTTTGTGCCGCCGATGCTGTTCCAGACGGTGCGGGCAATATAAAGAGTGGGCAGAGCAAATCCTATCAACAGGACATAGTATTGAAACATCGGCAGACGTGCTTGGTAGTGGTGATAAGCCAGGAAACGTAATCGCAGGATAAACAGGAGCACGACTATAAGACTCATTAGCTGTGCGGTGTGGAAAGGTATATTGTTCAAGCTGGCTAAACCAAAAGGTACGGTCTGCCCCTGCCATAGAAGGATGCGGCGTGTTACAAAGATGGTGATAAAAAAGGGTGTTAGGCTGTAGAGAAGGGTGTAAGTTCGCGGCCGCGTCCACCGTGCCGATGGTGGGAATAATAAAAACGCATGGGCTAACACTGGAGGAAAAACGCGTAAAACAATAATACTACTAAGTCCAATACATTGGAGAGCGGATGGGGTTCAAGATGAAAAAGAAAACGAATCCATAACCATTGGTTGAGAACTAACAGACAACCAGCCAGGGCAAAGATTTGGTTAGTGGTTCATCCGGGCGTGTGTAGTGAATCGTCACGGCAACAGCCCAAAACCAAGACCAATGATGATATGGGTTGTTTTGATTTCTAGAAAATGGGTGAGGGAAAAGAGGAGTGCGGCCGCTTCTAAAGTTATCTCTACACCTTGTCGGGAAACGGTGAGCATGACTGGAACATTTGCCCTATAGGCTTTACTAAAAATAACGGCCTGATCAGAACCAAATGGCAGATCATCCAATTTCATGATCCGGTCGCTGTACTGTAATCCCGCATTTTTGATACCCGGCCACCAGGGTGGTGTATTCTCAGCCACCGTCCAATACCCACCATGAAGATTGGTATAACTCATATAACCTGGGAAAGATCGACCTACCTGTCGCCACAAGTTGTATTGACCAGCTATTCCAATAAGCAATGTCAAACTAATAAAACCTGCTACCCAATGTGTGCGCCATCGTGCCATCTTACACCCTCTTTCTGCCCGGTTGTGATCATTTACTTATTCGACTCTGGCGAATTTTCAACCTGCCTCTGGACGAGCAGTCTTTCCAGACTGTCGCCCTCTGGTAAACACAAAAAACGCCAATGTCGAGTTACTTACTAAACCCTTGACTCTGGTTCTGTAGGTCGTAAATCATGTATGCCTTAGCCACAATGACTGCATTGCGGAAAGCAGAATCGGTATCCATGTTGTGGAGTCCCAGTTTGTTGTAGGCGCGAAAAATATAACTGTCTACAGTTTTCGGTTTTAGGTTTAGTTTCTGAGCGATACCCTTGCGGTTGTGCGCGGCCGCAATTTGACGCATGACGTTGCGTTCCTGAGTAGTTAGAGTGGACAAAGCGGTTATGGTTTGTTCCACCCAAAGGCGTTCTTCCGGCATCAGGTTATCGAGCAAGTTTTTAGTAAAAACAGCCAACTCTGTTACTCTGGAATCAATCATAACATGGCCAGCGACAACGGCTTTTATCGCAACCAATAAAGCATCCGGTTGACAACCTTTAGGCAAATAAGCCAGTCCAATTATGCCTTGCGCCAATAGTTGAGCGACATCGTTCAAATGATCATACGCCGAGAGAAATACAACCCCTACATTGGGCCATTGTTGTTTTAGGCATTTTCCCAGGCGAATACCAAATGGATGACGGCCCGGTGTTGGATCACCAGATTGGGCGGGGATAATGATGTCCAGTATAGCTATATTTGGGCGGTGTACTTGGGCTATTTGCCAGGCAGAGGCTTCGTCTGCCGCCGTCATTACCCTGAATCCTTCCCCTTCTAGATATTCTTGCACCCGTTACTCATAAAACATCATCATCAACAAGCAATACGGTTTGTGCATTCGACCCCATACCATCCTTCCTTTAACGTCGGTAGTCCCAATAGAGTAAAAATACGGTAGTGAATTAAGGTGATTTACCTCTATTCCCTCACAAAAAAATTCGTACACTTATTTTACGCTAATTTTTCAAAGGGAGGGCAACATGAACCCAATTCAAGAGCGGGTTGCCGAAGATATGGCAAAGGCAACCAATACGCATAACCCTGACGCCATATCATTGTACATGGTCACAAGGATGTTGCTTGATGATGTGACTGGCTTAACCCGATCTAGCAATTATGAGGAAGCTCTGACACTGGCAGATAGGGGTATGAAAAAGCTTGAGCAATATATGGAGGAACATCCCTCTGAAAAAAGCATTTTTGAATTTACCTTGTTCCAATTATATGGGATGAAAGCTAATTGCTTCGTTCAATTAGGGCAAACAGATGTCGCTTATAAGAAACTGGCACTAAAGCAGATAGAAATGGCCTTTAATGCCACGAGTAATGTACCGCAGATTATGCATACGGTGATGATGCGGTTGCAGGCAGATCTCAAAAGAAGTTGCCGACAAAGAAAAAATGTTTCATCGCTACGGCGGCTTACGGGAGTGCATCTGCGCCGGATGTTGAAATTTTGCGTACGTTCCGTGACACTCGATTAAAGACCAATCGTGCAGGTAGAGGTTTTATTTATGTGTACGAACATATTTCGCCTCCCATGGCTCAAGCCATAGCGTCCCATCGTTCAGTTCGTTGGCTTATTCGCTATTTAATGCTCAAACCAATTGTGCGAGTACTAAGTTTGGGGAGACAGAAATAATGAAAACGAAGCAGATGTTCCATCTAGCTATATTTTTTCTTGTAAGCACCCTTTCAATACTCATTCTTCTCGCAACCTTTAGTGTTGGACGGGGAAAATGCCTTCAGTGTGGACATCAAAACGAGCTTCATAGTTGCAAACATTGCAACTGGACAGCTTGTTTATCGTGTTGGCAAAGCAAAGGGAAATATAGTTGCCCCAATTGCGGCCGCGGAAACCCCTAATTAGCTCATTGAGGGTTTGCAGAACGGTGGGGATAACCATCGAGGATGCACCCAACAGACCATTCTGCTTTACCAGGAACAGGGTTAGCGGACGATTCCTGCCGCCCGCCACCACGTCTTTTCCACGAATTGTAGCGTGCTTTTCTGGGGCAAAACAATGGCCGGAAAAACTCCTACGAAAATAACGAACCGCAGAGACGCAGAGAACGCAGAGAAAAGAAAAAACTGTGCTAATCTGTGACTCTACTGAAAAAAGGTCTTCACGCCATGATGAGTGGGACAGAACCTGTAGGAAACCCAACTATTTGCGACAATTCGCCTAAAAAGTTGAGGTTTTCCGCTGATAGTGGAGTGCTGTCCCTGTCACTTTCGCCATTTTAGGCTTTTTTCAGTAGAGTCATCTGTGTCATCTGTGGATAAATTTTCATTCCTCTTCGTGAGCGCCCCGCTCATGGGAAACTTCTGAGTATTTGTTTGTCACCTTTGAACACCGTTTGCGTCAAAAGGAGTATATTAGGTAGGCAGAGTTAAACCAGACCGCTTTTTTCTTAAAATTGCGACCAGTCTGGCGATTCTGCTGTAAGCCCTTTCTATCATGTTAACTAACACGGAGGTCAATCATGTCATTTAAACCAAATATGGGTAACACGGATCGCATTGTTCGTCTAGGTTTGGCACTACTTGTGGCGGTTCTTTATTTCACCGGGTCATTTCCGGTACGCTGGCGTTAATTCTGGGGATTCTGGCGGTTGTTTTGCCTCACCAGTTTTGTGGCGTTCTGTCCGCTTTACCTGCCTTTTGGCCTTTCAACTCTGGGCAAGAAACGGTAAAATACTGGACATTGGCGTTTTTGTTCCCCCTCTCGGGACTGAGAGATTTCCAGAGGTGAGATTGATTTTCGCCATATTCCGGTAAAAATAGACAAAAGGAAAAAGAAGAAGTGATGAAGAAAGTAACATTTGGTGTGCTCGTATTGTTTATGGTGCTGTTGGTGGCTTGTGGGGGTGGTGGTGAGAACGCGGCCGCGACCGAGATAGACATCGCCAATTTACCTGTTAATGTGGATGTCGAAACAGTCGCCGCCATTCAAGACGATAGCAATGTCTTTGTTTTGGATGTTCGGGAGCAATATGAGTACGACGAAAGTCACATTCCTGGCGTAACCCTCATCCCTATGGGCGAGATCCCCAACCGCCTCAGCGAAATCCCCACCGATCAGCAAGTCATTGTTACCTGCCGTAGTGGCAACCGCAGCGACCAGGTGACCGATTTCTTACGTGAACAGGGTTTCACGAATGTTCACAATATGGAAGGCGGTATCCTGGCCTGGACAGCCGCTGGGTTGCCGGTCGAATAATAGGGTTTATCGAGGGAGTGGAGACTTTAGTCGGAACGTCTACCGGCTAAAGCCTCGACTCCGGGAAAAAAGTGGTAAGTGGCAGGGGGCAGGTGGCGAGTTCCACCGAGTTCCTATGAGTTCCCCTGAGTTCCCCTAAGTCTCATCCCCTTAACACGCCCCGCTCATGAGGAACTTCCAAAAAAAACGCCGCTGAGAAAGCACCTTTCTCAGCGGCGTTTTTTTTAGAGATGGCCTCGCCAGATAAGTTCAATCTCTGAGATTAAACTTATCTGGCGAGGCCAATGTTAATGAGGCGAGTTATCCAGACGGAAACCGTGCCCTCGTACCGTCACAATGTAGTTGAAATCATCTAGTTCGACCAGGCGGTCACGCAGGCGACGTACCAACGCATCAATCGCCTGTTCGGTGACACCCATGCCGCCCGTTTCCGGCCAGACCGTATTGACAATGGCATCCCGATCACAGACCGCCCCATCGGCGTCATAAAGCAGTTTGAGCAGGTGGAACTGGGCTACCGAAAGTGGAGGGTTGAGCGTTTGACCTTTGATGGTTACGGAACGTAATTCTTCATTGAGTTCTAGCTGACCGTGCACTTTGGGCCGCTCAAAGGTAAGCGGTAGGGTCGCATCTGTGCCCACAAACGCTAATTTGACGGCCAGGGCAATTTGAATTTCGTCGCCATCACGTAAAACGGCGGTGCCGCTGATTTGTTGACCGTTCAGGTGAGTACCATTTTTGCTCCCCAGGTCGTGCAACACATAACTGCCATCTTCATGGATGATTTTGATGTGATGGCGTGAGACCTGCCGCTCTGGTAAAACAATCTGGCAATCGCTCCCCCGCCCGACAATAAATTCATCGGTGTCAATAGTCCAGCGTTGACCGGCTAGCTGCCCCTCCCGGGCCACAATAACTGGCTTTTCGTTCATAACCCTACCTCTTTTGTATAATTACGTGAACTCAGTTGTCTCCACGCTTGACTTACTCTGGAGACTGAGAGATTAGAGACTACTTGAAACCATGTTACCACCATTAAGTGATGCCACTATTCTACGTAATCGTTATAAGCTGACCAATGTTGTGGGTCAGGGGGGAATGGGCTGTGTCTATCGCGCCGAGGATTTGCGTTTACCGGGGCGTGTATGTGCCATCAAAGAGGTTCAGCCGGATCCCAATCTGTCGCCGGAGTTACAGGCTCAGGCTCAGACGCAGTTTCAGCGGGAAGCCAGTATTTTGGCCCAACTGGATCATCCCAATTTACCTAAGGTATCTGATTTTTTCACCGATAATGAGCGGGATTTTCTGGTCATGGATTATGTACCAGGTTCGGACCTGCGTGAGTTGACACAGGCAACGTATGAACAGGGCCGATTGCCAGATGCGGCAACGGTAACGGGTTGGACATGGCAGATTTTAGACGCTTTGGAATATCTTTACAAACAGGATCACGCCTGTTTTGCACCGGGATATTAAACCGGCGAATATCAAGCTAACACCAGATAACCGAATTAAACTGGTAGATTTTGGTCTTGTCAAGCTAAGGGCAGCAGATGATGTACGCACGATTACGGTGATTCAAGGACGGGGTACGGCCTTGTATACACCGTTGGAACAATATGGCAGTGATTCGGCCCATACGGATGTGCGTAGTGATATTTGCGCCTTGGGGGCTAGCGTTATATCATTTGTTTACGAATCAGCTACCGCCCTCGGCGAAGGAACGGTTTTTGAATCCGGGAATTTTGCGGCCGCTTCATCAAATCAATTCTGGGGTTAGCCGGGTCATTTCGGACGCTGTTTTGTGGGCGATGGCTATGCACCCGGATGATCGGCCTGATTCGATTGCTACGTTGCGGGAGGCACTGCAAGGTAAACGGGATAGAACGCGGCCGCAAAAAGACAATTACACCTCGGCTTCTCTGCCCTGGTTAGAGGCCCTGGATGCCAACCGGATTCCTATTCTTATTGCCCTGGTGCTGTTTTTGCTGGCGCTGGCCCTGACATTTATTTAGTGATCTGTCTTTTCGTCCCAGCTATAGAGAGGGTAATGATAACCGCCCATTTCTCGAATGTGCCAGACGCGGCCGCAAAGCTGACAATGTGCCTGGTAACTGGTAGTGGTAGCGATGCCATGATCCTCAAATTGCCGGAACACAATTTCCAACTCCGCATAACCCATAAAAGAGTCGTTCGCGGCCGCGGCTTGCTCACAAATGCAGGGGGTTATCATAAGCCCAAAGTATAAGTGAATGAGCGAGAGTTACCAAAGTCCGCATCACGCCAAAACCCTTAACCGCGTGTACAATTGCATGATGTTAAGCCAATTATCAAGATAGATACCCTACTCTTACAAAAAATTCTTCTTCTCTTCTTCAGGCAACACGCAACACGCAACACGAGTCACATATGAAACCCACTATCTCTCTCATTGCCCCTGTTTACAACGAAGAACCGGTTTTGCCGGAACTATACCGCCGCATCAAAGAGGTTATGGATAAAAGCGGCGAAGCCTGGGAATTGGTTCTGGTCAACGATGGTAGCCGGGATCGCTCGGCTGAAATTATCGGCGAACTTCACGCGGCAGATAACCGGGTGAAGGGGGTTAGCTTTTCCCGCAATTTTGGCTTCCAGGTAGCGGTTACGGCGGGTCTGGACCATGTCAGCGGGGACGCTGTGGTTCTCATTGATGCCGACCTGCAAGACCCCCCTGAAGTGATTATTGAGATGATTGCCAAGTGGCGGGAAGGGTATGATGTGGTTTTTGGGGTGCGGGCCTCACGAGAGGGGGAGACGTGGTTTAAGCGATTTACCGCGGCCGCGTTCTATCGCCTCATTGACCGTATCACCGGTATAGACATCCCCCTGGACACCGGCGACTTCCGCCTCATGGATAGGCGAGTCGTGGATTCCATCCGCCTGATGCCGGAGCGCAACCGGTTCCTGCGGGGCATGGTTCCCTGGGTTGGTTTTCGCCAGGCTGGGGTCCGTTATGATCGCAAAGCCCGTTTTGCGGGCGAATCCAAATTTAACAGCGTCCGCAAGATGTTGCCCTTTGCCCTGAATGCTATCACCAGTTTCTCCTACTTTCCTTTACAACTAGCCACTTATCTGGGTTTTGCCATTGCCGGGTTTAGTGTGCTGGCAATTCTGACAGTTATCCTTCTGCGTCTCTTCTCTCCGGTGGAACCGTTGCTAGGGCAGGCGACTACGCTCGTGGTTGTTTTATTCCTGGGGGGTGTTCAGCTTATCTCCCTGGGCATTATTGGCGAGTATTTGGGGCGTATTTATGATGAGGTCAAACAGCGACCGCTTTATCTGGTAGATAAAAAGTGGGGGCTGGAGAAGATTGATCCACGAGAAGCGTTTCATCAGGTTGCCGATTAGATCTTATCGAAATTAACATTAGGTCACGCTAAGGTCTTTTCTTAGCGATTTGGCGTCCTTTGCGTGAGACTTCTTAATTGCCGATAAACTCTATTAGATTGGTTCAATCATAGATAGAGGTTCGCGGCCGCGGGGAATATCACCAGATACACCTCGCGGTTTTTGTTTGTCCTACCTTAGAACATTACGCCTTACTCCTGAGATGTGCTATCTTTACCCCCATATTTGTGAATTAACCACCTGCTAATTCCCAACAGAATGACCTATGATCACTGACAAATTTGGCCGACCCATTCGAGATTTACGTCTCTCCGTCATTGATAAGTGCAACTTCCGTTGCCCTTACTGCATGCCCGCTGAGATCTTTGGCGAGAGTTATCAGTTTTTGCCCAAAGGTGAACTACTCACCGTCGAAGAGATGACCCGCCTGACCCGGCTCTTTGCCCAACTAGGTGTCACTAAACTGCGCCTTACGGGTGGCGAACCACTCATCCGCCCTGATCTGGCTCAACTCATCTACAACCTGCGCCAGGTTCCCGGCATAGATGATATGGCGATGACCACCAATGGGTTTTTCCTGGCCGAGCAGGCCCAGGCTATTAAAGATGCCGGGCTGATTCGCCTTACCGTCAGTCTGGATTCACTCGATAATGAGGTTTTTCAGGTGCTGAACGGGCGCAAATCCTCGGTGGATCGGGTTCTGGCGGGTTTTCATAAAGCGGAAGAGGTTGGTTTCTCTCCCATTAAGATTAACTGCGTGGTTAAGCGTGGTGTCAACGATCACACCATCGTGGACCTGGCCCGGTATTTTCAGAATACGCCGCACATTGTCCGTTTTATTGAATATATGGACGTGGGCAATCTAAACGGCTGGCGCATGGATGATGTGGTCTCCGGGGAAGAGATTATCGCCCGGATTCATCGGGAATTACCCCTGGAACCCATCGGGCCGAACTATTTTGGTGAGGTGGCGAAACGGTTCCGTTATGTGCATGGTCAGGGTGAGATAGGCATTGTCACCTCGGTGACGCAACCATTTTGTGGCGATTGTACGCGTGCCCGTCTCTCCAGTGCGGGTGAATATTACACCTGTCTGTTTGGCACGCAGGGGGTAGATTTGAAGACGCCCATGCGCCTGGGGGCCACAGATGAAGAGCTGATTGAGCGGATGACCGGTGTTTGGCTGCGGCGCACGGATCGTTATTCGGAGTTGCGTACCTCGTTCACCCGGCTGCCGCGTAAAGGGGCGGAGATGTATCGGTTGGGGGGATAGAAGTGGGCCGGGCGCTTAGGAACCGTATGGGAAACGGTCAGTGAGCATCCAACAAGGCCAAATAGGAAGCCTATAATGGGGTGAGTTCCGATTTTTGATTTTTGAGTAAGGAGTTCAATTTGCGTAACCGAGCACCTGTAAGACCGTTGATACCTGTATGGCTGTCGTTTTCGCTCGCGGCCGCGTTCATCATTTCCGGTCTTACCGTCACCATCCTGGCTTATCTGACCGTACAGGAAATGTTAGCCGCCCCCCTCAACCCCCTTGATCCGCTCATTGCCGATGGAAACAATGGCGATGTGGCCGGGGTTGCCACGCTGCCCCCCCCGGTCAACCTGGAAGAGCCGCTGGTTTTGCCTGAAGCCACCCCCCTGCCCATCTACCCAATCAATGAACAACGAGTAACCGTTTTGGTCATGGGTATTGACCGACGGCCCGGTGAGGCGTTCATTTCACGTACCGATACCATGATCGTGATGTCTATGAACCCAGCCGATAATTCGGCGGTTATGCTTTCCATTCCGCGTGATTTGTACGTACAGATTCCCGGTTTTGGCCGTAACCGTATCAACACCGCCTTTGTTTTTGGCTCGCAGGGTAATAACCCGGCGGCGGGGGCAGAGCTAGCCATGCAGACCGTGGAATACAACCTGGGCATCCCCATTGATCATTACCTGATGGTGGATTTTAGTGCCGTGGTTCGTGGGGTGGATGCACTGGGCGGTATTGACGTAGATGTGCCCTTTGAGATTTATGATCCGACCTTCCCGGATATGAATTATGGGTTTGATCCTCTTTACATACCGGCTGGTCGCCAACATTTTGATGGGTTAACGGCCTTGAAATATGCCCGCACGCGCCACGTGGATAATGACTTTGGCCGGGCGAACCGACAACAACAGGTGATTTTGGCCGTGCGGAGCAAGATAGTAAGTATGGGTGTCACCCAACTTTTGGGTCAATTACCCTTTTCTATAGTCAGTTGAGTGATGGCATACGCACTGACCTATCGCTGGATCAAATGTTGACCCTGGCCCAGGCTGCCAGCGAAATCCCTGCTGAGGGTATTCAGACCGAGGTGATAGATTACGATTATGTGGTCAGCCACCGCACGGAAGAGGGGCCAGTGTGTTGGTGATGGTGAATGAAAAGGTCGGCCCGTTGATCGAGTCGTTGTTTCACAGCAATTAAGTGAGAGCGGAGTATAATGAGGGCCTATCTGAAACCTGGGAGCCAAATGTCTTTTTATGTCTGCTCATTCTGTCACACCACCGCCAACATCCTGGTTAGTCCGCGGCCGCGAACGCATCCGTGAACTCATCCATTACCGCTACCTCCTACACAACCTGGTCGTCCGTGACCTGAAAGTCCGCTATAAAAACTCCATCCTGGGGGTTGCCTGGAGTATGCTCAACCCGCTATTAATGATGGTTGTCTTTTCCCTCGTTTTTGGCGTCCTTTCACCCAACCGGGCCATCCGTGATTACCCCGTTTTTTTCCTGGTTGGTTTATTACCCTGGAACTTCTTTAGCGGCTCCCTGATGGGGGGAACCGTCTCGTTTGGTAGCAATGCCAACCTGATTAAAAAGGTCTATTTCCCCCGCGAACTACTGCCTTTGGGCATCGTCCTCTCCAATTTAGTCAACTTCCTCATTGCCTTCCTGGTGCTAATCGTGTTTCTCTACGCCTCTGGGTTGGGTCTCACCTTCAATGCGCTGTGGGTTCCCATCCTTTTGCTCATCCAGATCATTTTTACCATGGGGTTAAGCCTGTTGTTAGGATCGCTGTATGTCTTTTTTAGGGACATTGTCATGATTTTGGATGTGGTGATGTTGGCCTGGTTTTTCCTGACGCCGATCATCTATCCGCTGGAGCAGTTAGGTAGTGAGCGGACGATTGCTGGTGTGACTTTTGTGCCCGCGGTGGTGATGCGCTGGCTGAACCCGATGGCCTCGATTATTGATGGGTATCGCACGGTGCTGTGGGGGACAATGGGCAGTAATGGCGCGGCCGCGATGGACCCGGCTTATATCTTGCGCACCGCGGCTACAGCCCTGGTAACGTTGGTGGTTGGGTACGCCGTTTTTGCCCGCACCCAATATCTCTTTGGGGAAAAGCTGTAGTGCCTTACGAGTCAACCACTTGTACAGTTGGAAAGAAGTGAACCACAGATGGCACAGATTTTCACAGATGAAAAAGACAAGGGTGTGTTTCATTTCGGTTGACGTTCATCCAGTGCCTGGCACGGGGCAGACGAACCTGGGCTTAACACAACTCGCCGCCCCGTGCCAGGCACTCATTGCTCCACTCATTTGAAACACACCCAAAGACAAATCTGTGAACATCTGTGAAATCTGTAGAGACATCTGTTCTGGCTTGTCCAGGTTAGGGTTAGTACCTTGAGCCATCTTTCGGAAATTGAAAAACTCCATCTGTGAAATCTGTGGATACATCTGTTCTGGCTTGTCCAGGTTAGGGTTAGGGATTTTAGATTGACGATTTTAGATTTTTCGTCAGCGGTTGAGCGCCAATTCACTATGAAACGCACGTCACGGTTAACAACACAGTTAGGATTTACGGGTCTGATGCTCCTGGCGTTGGGGTTGATTAGCCTGTTTCTGTGGCGTGAAGCCAACGCGGCGCAACATCCGGTGCTTGTGCCTACCCTTGTACCGACGGCGCTCGCGGCCGCAGAGACCGCCACCTCGCTCCCTTCACCCACCCCTTTACCCGCCACCTACACCCGCATCCCCACGGTGACACCGCTTCCCAACAGTTCCCCGACGCCCCGGCCCAGCCCTACGCCCACCGACGAACCTACCCCCACAGCTACGGCCACGCTTGTGCCGAGTGCCACCCCGACCGCGGCCGCGACGGTACGCATCAACGGAACCCGCTTCGATGGCACAGTCATCCCCCCACTAACGCCCGTTTCTACGGCTATTCCCACCGCTGTGCCCACCTTTGAAGTTCCTGACGAGATCACCACGATCTTGCTGCTGGGTAGTGACGTGGTGGGGGCCACGGGGCGCACCGATACCATGATTCTGGTAGCCATCAACCGGGACCTGAAAACGGCTTCCATGCTCTCCCTGCCGCGTGATTTATATGTGTACATTCCCGGTTGGACCATGAACCGGCTGAATACGGCCATGGCCCGTGGCGATTCGCAAGGGTATCCCGGTGGGGGCATCGCTTTGTTGTCGGATACGATTCTTTACAATTTTGGCGTGCCAGTTGATTATTACGCCCAGGTGGATTTTGCCAGCTTTAAGACGGTGGTAGACAGCATCGGTGGGGTGGATTTGACGGTAACTTGTGGCTATAGCGATTGGCGGCTTAAATCGCCGGAGCTGGATACCCAGGTGGAAGAAAACTGGGAGATGTTTACCCTTGATCGGGGCATTCAGCACATGGATGGTGATCTGGCCCTGTGGTATGCTCGTTCACGGTTGCATTCGAGTGATTTTGATCGCGGCCGCAGACAACAACAACTTCTTCGTGCCATCTTCAACAAAGGGGTAGATGTCAATCTGCTGGGCCAAATCCCTACCCTGTGGGAAACCTATCGGGAGACCGTGCGTACCAATCTAGACATTGGCACCATTTTGCAGTTGGCTACGATTGCGCCCCAGGTGCGCGAGAATGGGATTCAGAACCTTTATGTGGTAGGCAACGACCAGATTCGCTCCTGGACTGTGCCGGAAACGGGAGCCGCTGTGCAGTTGCCCAACTGGGAGAAAATGTCCGAGACCTTTACCCGGCTTTATTTGCCCCCCTCGCTGAACCGGGCGACGCGGCCGCCGATTACCGTGGAACTGCTCAATGCCACGGGCGATCCGGTGATGATGGCCCTGGCGGCGGAAAATATGGCCTGGTATGGTTTTGTGCCCATCGCCAATGAAACAGCGGTGGGGGTGCAACAAAATACGGTGATCAATTACTACGCCGATAATTTTAAGGCGTCGTATGATTGGCTCTTGGGTTGGGTGATGGATGAGCGGACTGGGGCGATTCAGCTTGTACCCCAGACGCCCTATCCCTACAATTACCAGGTGACCATCGGCACGGAATATGATCCTTGCCGTCCGGCCCTTTACGCTCCCCAGATTGACCTGGAGTGAAGATATCTGATTTTATGAACCATTTTCTTGATAGGGTTAGCGCACGTTTTCTCTTTGTACTGCTGATAGTGGGGGTAGGGGGAGCCGTTTTTTTGGTGGCCTGGCAGGGTCAGCAAGCCACCCAAGAGGCGACGTTGACAGCGGAAGTTGTCGCGGCCGCGCCCTCACCCACCGTGCTCATCATCCCTACCTTCACGGCCATTCCCACCGTCACCACCACACCTACCCCTGGGCCATCACCTACCCCCAGCCGCACACCAACCGCTACCCGCATCCCCACCCAGACACCCACCGCCGCCCCTCTCGTGCGTCCCACCTTACCCTCGTTTGAGGCCTATCCGGGGGTGCAGGTTACCGGAACGGTCACGACCACCTTGGCCATTCCCACCCAGGTTCCCACCATTGAGATACCCGATGACATCATCAATATTTTGCTCTTGGGCAAAGATGCCACCGAAGCCAACCACACCGATACCCTGATCATTGTTTCCATAAACAAAGAGACAAAAACGGCGGCTATGGTCTCCCTTCCCCGTGACCTGTATGTGTATGTGCCGGGCAAAGTGATGTCGCGCATTAACACGGCTTTGACGTTGGGGGGGCCGCAACTTCTGGCCGATACGATTTTGTATAACCTGGGTGTGCCCATTGATTATTGGGCGCAGGTGGATTTTAATGGCTTTGTGCAAATTGTGGATGCGTTGGATGGGGTTGATCTGGCGGTGACCTGTGGTTTTACCGATTTTCGGCTGATTTCCCCAGAGTTGGACCCGCTGGAAGAGGATAGTTGGGCCTTGTTCACCCTGGAGCAGGGCATTCACCACATGGATGGCGACCTGGCCCTGTGGTATGCCCGGTCACGTAATTCGGCGACGGGTGATGATTATGGCCGCGGCCGCAGACAGCAACAGCTTCTCCGTGCCCTGTTCAACAAAGGGTTGGACCTCAACCTTCTACCGCAAGTTCCCAGCCTCTATCAAACCTATCAGGATACCGTCGAGACCAACATAGACATTGGCGCCATTCTTGCAGTTGGCCTCTATTGCTCCCCAGGTGCGGGCCAATGGCATTCAAAATCTGTACCTGAGAGACGATGTCATCAGCTATACCACTTCGGGTGGGGCTAATGTGCTGTTGCCTAACCCGGAGACCATGCCGGTAACGTTGTCGCGCCTGTTCCAGCCCCCCATTTTGAGCCAGGCCAATCGGCCTGCCATCACGGTGGAAATTATAAATGCCACCGGTAATGAAGAAATGGCCCTGTTGGCGGCGGACAACCTGGCCTGGTATGGGTTTGTGCCGATTGTGAGTGACACGACGCGGCCGCGACAGTCCGAAACCACCATTCGTTATTATGCCGAAAATTTCAAAGCGTCGTATGATTGGCTCATCAGTCAGCTCATGGGTTATCCCATGTCTGCGATTGAACTCGTGACCGATACCCCTTACGACACCAACTACCAGATTACCCTGGGCACTGACTATGATCCGTGCATTTCCCAGTTTTATACCGGAGAATAGGTTTCAGGTTTCAGGTTTCAGGTTTCGAGTTTCGAGTTTCGAGGTGAGGAGTGCCTGTTGCCAGGGGCATAACTTGACCTACTAATTGGGCTGTAAGCGTTCCGTTAGCTCGCCCGGCGGTCGAACCGCCGGGCTAAACGTACCAAGCCCTACGGGCTAAAACGCCAGGCCAACGGCCTTTGTAACCATAGCCCGGTCCGTTTTACGGCCGGGCGGTCTGGACGGATAAACGAATCCGACTGAACGCTTACATTGGGCTTTGGCAAAAATTCAGTTTGACCTCTAAAATCTCTCAGTCTCTCAGTCTCTCAGTCTCTCAGTCTCTCAATCTCCCCATTCCCTCTCCCTACTCACCCCATTTTTCAGGAGGAAAGATGACAGCACAGCCATTGGTTAATGATCGGCGCGAAATTCTGGGCTGGACGATGTATGACTGGGCCAATTCGGCTTTCAGTACCACCGTCGTCACCACGTTTTTGGGGCCTTATTTGTTGGCCCTGGCACAGGCCAACGCGGCCGCGGACGGTCTGTATTATGTAGCAGGCTATGGGATTGAACCGGCGGCCATTTTTCCCTTCTGTGTGTCCCTGTCGGTCATTTTGCAGGTCTTTTTTCTGCCCATCCTGGGCACAATTGCCGACTACACCCACCTGAAGAAGCCGATGATGATGGGGTTTGCCTACACGGGCGCGGCCGCGACCTTGCTCCTCTTCTTCATCCAGGGAAACCTGGTGTTGCTGGGTGGCCTGCTCTTCATCATCGCTAACCTCTCCTTTGGCGCGGCTATCGTCTTTTACAACGCCTTCCTGCCCGACATCTCCTCACCTGATCAGCGGGATACCGTCAGTTCACGCGGCTTTGCCTTTGGTTATCTGGGCGGCGGGTTATTGCTTCTGCTGAACCTGATCTTGGTGCAAACCATGCCCGACAATGCTGGTTTGGCTGTGCGTCTCAGTCTGGCTAGCGCCGGTATCTGGTGGTTGGGTTTTACCGTCATCTTTCCCCAGCGGCGGCTCAAAGCGCGTGCCCCGGTGCGCCAGCTCCCCGAAGGCGAAAACGTCATTACCCACGGCATCCGCCAGATTGCCCGCACCGCCCGCGACATGCTGCGCAAATACCCCAGCACGGCCCAATATTTGCTGGCTTACCTCATCTACAACGATGGCATCCAGACCGTTATCTCCGTCTCCACCTCATTTGCGGCCGATGAGATTGAAGGGGTAGACACGACGGTTCTGGTTTTGTTGGTGCTGATGATTCAATTTGTGGCTTTTGGCGGGGCGTTGGCTTTTGGTTATCTGGCTAAACGCATTGGGGCCAAACGCTCCATCATGATCAGCCTGGTTATCTGGTCAGGGCTGGTCATTTTTGCCTACGGTTTTCTGTATGAGTTGTGGCAATTGTGGTTCTTGGGGTTCTTCCTGGCTTTGGTGCTGGGTGGTTCGCAGGCCCTCAGCCGCTCCTTGTTTTCGCAGATGATTCCTACCAACCATGAGGCTGAGTATTTTGGTTTTTATGAGGTGAGCGAGCGGGGCACGAGTTGGATAGGGCCATTGGTGTTCGCGGCCGCGGTGCAAATGACCGGCCAACAGCGTATCGCCATCGTATCCCTTATCATCTTCTTCCTGGTGGGGTTATTCCTACTTTCCCGTGTTAATGTCAAACGCGCCATCGTCGATGCCGGTCACGATCCATCGGGTGTCGTTCTTTAAATCATTGCTTTAACAAACCATCCTACCAACGCCCATCTTTTGATGGGCGTTTTTATTTGGTGCATCTGTATAACGAGCTGTTCAGATAATCATTGGCGGCCTTGGTTCGTAGTGACCGCTTTAGCGAAGCACGCTTTGAGCCGCCAAAGCGGTCACTACAAACAGAAACGACCCCGCCCCCAGGGATGGGGAACTTTCTAATGTGCCGGTTTTCGAGCGCGCGGCCGCGCTCGAAAACCGGCACGCCTTGTATTTTCCCCTTCCCCCCGGGAAGGGGGCAGGGGGTTGGGTCTTCCGACTAGACCTGCCAAAGACTTGTGTAAAGCTATACTTCTCGACATTGGCGTTTTTTGTGCTGACCTCTGGAGATTAAGAGACTGAGAGATTAAGAGATTTCCAGAGGTCGTCCAAATTTTCGCCAGAGTCGAATATACTTGAGACTCACCCGTCTCAACGCTTCAGTCGCTTAGAAAATGTTAGATCAAGCCCGTTGCCAGTCAAGGCGCCTTTGAAGATAGTAAAATCGCAATTATTTACTCGGCCAAGTGTTAATCAGATAATCGAACCGTTACTTTTTTCTTACCAAAAGCCTAGACCTGGCCGCAACTTGATCGTACTATTCCCATTACTCTATGACGATCACTTTACTTACTAGTCGCATTTCTGTTATTGTAATTATTTACTCTAGTAGATTATTTGTACGATGATAGACTCTTTTGCCTTCACACAGGCGGTGTTAGACACGCTTAAGGGCCATATAGCAGTGCTTGATCAGGCAGGCACTATCATGGCGGTTAATGAAGCCTGGCGGCGTTTTGGTCAAAAAAATGGGCTACAAACTCCCGATGCCTGTCTGGGGGTTAACTATGTGGCCGTGTGTGATCAGGTTGTTAGTGAGGATGATGCGGTAGCGCACCTCGTCGCGGCCGCGATACGGGGTGCGCTTGCCGGTCACAAAGACGGTGCCCGGTTGGAATACTCCTGTCATAGCCCCCAAAAACAGCGTTGGTTTACCGTTCAGATTTCCCCTGTCCAGATCAACGATCAGCGCTACGTGGTTATCTGCCACCAAAATATCACCCGGCGTAAACGGGCCGAGATCAAGCTTCAGGAAAGCCACACCCGATTCCGCCACGTCTACCAAAACACCGCCGCCCAACTCCAATACCAGTCCATCCTACTGCAAAATGTTTCTGACGCCATCGTAGCCACGGATCAGCAATTCAAAGTAACCCATTGGAATCAGGCCGCTGAAACCCTTTATGGTTGGACCGCCGCCGAAGTCTTAGGGCGTCCCGTCCGCGACCTGCTTAAAACTGAATATCCTCACAGCACAGAAGAACAGGTGTACCAGGAATTCGTCACGCACGGTCTCTGGAAAGGGGATGTCATACAAATACGAAAAGATGGGGTCAAACGCTCCATCATGTCATCGGTCTCGGCGTTCAAAGATGAGGCCGGGCAACTCATGGGTGTGGTGGCCGCCAATCGTGATATTACCGAACAGAAAGTGGCGGAAAACGCGTTGCGTCAGTCAGAGGAGCGGTTCGCCAAAGCGTTTCATTTTAACCCGGCGGCTCTCATCCTTACGTCATTGATGGATGGCCGCATTTTGGACGTCAATGAGGCTTATACCCAACTCTTGGGTTACCAACGTGCAGAGGTTGTGGGGCGTTCCGGTCTGGAACTCAACATTATCACGAACCCTGAGGAACGGGCAGAGGTAACCCGCCGCTTACGAGAAACGGGATCGGTGCGTAATTATGAAACGGTTGTTTATCACCGGGCGGGCAAAAAGCATCATGTCTTGGCCTCTTTGGAGCCAATGGAAGTGAATGGTGAGCGTTGTATTCTCTCGGCGTTGTATGACATCACGGAGCGCAAAGAAGCGGAAGCCTTATTAGAGCAAACGATGGCTGAATTACGCCGCTCCAATCATGATTTGGAGCAGTTTGCTTATGTTGCTTCGCATGATTTGCAGGAGCCTCTGCGGGCGGTGGCGGGCATGGTGCAATTGTTACGCCAGCGGTATGGTGGTCAGCTTGATGACCGGGCCGATGAATATATTAGCCATGCGGTGGACGCGGCCGCGCGCATGCAAACGCTCATCAACGACCTGCTTACCTTTTCCCGGGTGAGTACCAAAGGGCAAACCTTCGCTCCCGTATCCGGCGAAGCCATCCTACAAGACGCCATCAACAGCCTCAAGGTAGCCATTGCCGAGAGTGGCGCCCTCATCACCCACGATCCCTTGCCGACCTTCCTGGGTGATGCCCGACAACTTACCCAACTCCTGCAAAACCTCATCAGCAACGCCCTTAAGTTTCGCGGCGAGGCTGTTCCCCACATTCATATCAGGGCCGAAGAAAGCGATGGGGAAGCCTCCGTGGCCGTACAAGACAATGGCATTGGCATTGCCCCGGAATATTTTGAGCGAATCTTTGTCATTTTTCAGCGACTGCATACGCGCCGGGAATATCCCGGCACCGGTATTGGGCTGGCCCTATGTAAGAAGATAGTTGAGCGGCATCGCGGCCGCATCTGGGTTACATCCCAGCCAGGCATGGGTTCCACCTTCTTCTTCACCATTCCCACCAGCCAGATGTCCCTTGAGCCAGGGAAAGGACAGTCCGATGCCCACTTCTAAACCCATCGAAATACTTCTCATTGAAGATAGCACAACCGACATTTTGATGACCCAAGAGGCTTTGCACGAAGCCGGACTACCCAACCACCTGAATATCGTGGAAGATGGGGTTAAAGCCCTGGATTTTTTGCGCCAGATCGGTACTTATGCCCAGGCTCCCCGACCAGACCTGATCCTGCTTGACCTGAACCTGCCCCGCAAAAACGGTCAGGAAGTCCTGGCCGAAATCAAAAACGATCCCCACCTGCAACAAATTCCCGTCGTTGTCTTAACGACATCCAGCGCTGAAGAAGACATCATGAAAGCCTACGCTCTCCACGCCAACTGCTACGTGGTCAAACCCCTGGACTTTATCAGCTTTGTAGAAGTTATTCGTTCAATTCGTCATTTCTGGTTTACGGTCGTAACCCTGCCCTCGGAGGCGGAGAATGGATAAATCCTTCATTACGGTTTTACTCATCGAAGATAATCCGGCTGATATTATCTTGTTAAGAGAGGCCCTGGCGGAAAACCCGTTAAGCGGCTTTCGTCTGGAAACAGCCGAACGTCTTAGCACGGGGTTACAATGGCTGCGGGAACACACCTGCGATGTCGTCTTGCTTGACCTGGGCCTGCCGGATAGCCAGGGGTTAGACACCTTTACCCGGCTAGTCCAACAAATCCCCACTACCCCCATCATTGTTCTCTCCGGGCAGGCCAACGAAACCGTGGCCGTGGAGGCCGTTCAGGCAGGTGCTCAGGATTATCTGGTCAAAGGGCATAGTAACTCAGCCTTATTAGGGCGCGCCATTCGTTATGCCATTGAACGCCAACGCGTTCAAATCGCCTTGCAAAACAGCGAGCGCCGTTTTCGTCATCTCATTGAAAACAGCACAGATGCTATTTCCCTCGTAGCCGCCGATGGAACCATCCTGTACCAAAGCCCAGCCATCACGCGCATTCTGGGTTACCTGCCAGAGGAAATGGTGGGACAAAATGCTTTTGGTTTTCTCCATCCAGACGATGTAGCGGCGAGTGTGAAGTCATTGGCTCAGGGTTTACAGCAGCCGAATATTTCCGCTACTAGCCAATTCCGTTACCTTCACAAAGACGGTCATGAGGTTTGGTTAGAAGGGATCGGCACAAATCGGCTGGCGGAAGAGGGTATTGAGGCTATTGTGATTAATTCTCGGGACATCACCGAGCGCATCAGGGCTGAAGAGGTACTACGAAGCAAACACCAGCTTGAGGAGCAAGTGGCCCATATAGCCGAAACGGCCCCTGGGGCGCTATGTACCTTCCGGCAACACCCCGATGGAACTTCCAGCATGCCCTATGTTAGCCTGGCCTGGGAGGCGCTGATGGGATTGACTCAGGCAGAGGTTCGGGATGATACCACCCTGCTGTGGCAACGTATCCATCCCGATGATCTGGATCATATTGTGCGTGCCATCCAGATTTCAGCTGAGAACATGAGTCCCTGGCGGACGGAGTTTCGTCTTGTTCATCCACAACTGGAGATTGTTTGGCTTGAAGGCCATTTTACACCGACAACTGAACCAGATGGCTCTATTTTATGGCACGGGTTTATTACCGATATCAGTGAACGTAAACAGGCTGAGGATGCGATTCGTACCCAGGCTTATGTCCTGGAAAATATTAGCCAGGGCGTGAATTATGTGGATGAACAGGGGATCATTCGTTATACCAACCGGGCTTTTGATAAGATGTTTGGTTATGAACCGGGTGAGTTAATTGGTCAACATGTTTCTATCCTGAACGATCTGCCACCAGAGGAAAATGCGCGTTTTATCGAATCAGTGACAACGATGCTGCATACGCAGGGGTATTGGGCGGGGAAGTCCATAATCGCCAAAAAAATGGCACGCCTATACTCACGAGTGCACACGTAACTGGTATGCCGATGTCTGGGCAACTTTTTGCCATCACGGTGCAGGAAGATATTACGGAACGCAAGCGGGCGGAGCAGGCCTTGCGCCAAAGTGAGGAAAGATTCCGCTCTTTCATTGAGCAGTTAACCGAGGGCGTGACGATCGTTGATGATGAAGGGTTGATTATTGTCTGGAATCAGGCGCAGGAGCGCATCACCGGGATTCCTCGTTCCCAGGCTCTGGGGCAACAAGCCTGGCAGATACAACGTCAGTTGTTGCACCCGGATCATCCACTGACGAAGCATTTGGAAGAGCTGGTGGAAATTGTGCGTGTTCAGCTCGCCACTGATCAAACAGCCCTATTTGAGTCTTCGCTGGAATTGGAACTATGGACGCCTGCCGGAGAGCAGAAGTTTATTATGCAGGGCGTCTTTCCCATTAAGCAGGGTGATGGGTATTTCATGGGTGGTTTGACGCGGGATATTACGGCGCGCAAACGGATAGAGGAAGCGTTACGAACCAGTGAAGAGCAGTATCGTACCCTGACGGAACAGATTCCGGCTATTGCTTATATCGAAGATGTGTCGAACCCGGTGGGACGGGTTTTGTATGTAAGTCCGCAAGTGGAATCGGTGCTGGGGATTGCTGCGGACGACTGGCTCAGCAATGAAGGGAATATCTCGCAAGATCATATTCATCCCGATGATCGGGAGCGAATTGTGAGTGAGTATAGTGCCTGTTACCATGAACGTGATTCGTTTGATGCCGAATATCGAATGGTGACAGATGAGGGGCGGGTGGTCTGGTTTCATGATCAGGCCCGGGTTATTTTGAGCAGGGGGGGAAAACAAAGGTTAATTCATGGGGTGTTGCATGATGTAACGACGCACAAAATGGCGTCGTTATTGATTCAGCAACAGGCCGAGCATATTCGTCTATTGTATGATGCCAGCCAGGCCCTGAACTGGACGTTGGCGTTGGATAAGATTTATCAGACGGTGTATGAGTTTGTTTCTAAAGTGCTACCAAGTGATGGTTTGATAATTTCTAGTTATGACGCGGCCGCGCAGCTTATCACCTGCAACGCTTTTTGGGCCAACCAGAAGCAACTCGATGTAAGCCTCTTTCCTGCTATTCCCCTGGAGCCAGAAGGGTCCGGAACCCAAAGTCTCGCCATTCGTAGCGGACAGGCCTTGCTGATCAATGATTACCAGACCTGGCTGAAACAGACACAAACCACTTATTACGTCAATGATGAGACCGGGGAACTGCTCAATGAACCGATCCCTGATGTTGATATAACCCGTTCGGCGCTGATCGTACCGCTCAAGCTAAACGGTCAGGTAACGGGTGTGCTCCAGATATTGAGTTATCAAGCGGACGCTTATCAAGAGAGCCAGTTGCAGCTCTTGGAAGCCCTGGCCCTGCATATTGCCTCGGCCCAACAGAATGCGTTGCTTTATGCGCAGATGCAAACGGAATTGGCTGAACGTAAGTTAGCTGAACAGGCGCTCCGCCAGAATGAGCAGCTTTTGCGGGCCATTATTGATAATGCTACAGGCCTGGTGTGGGTGAAAGATGTGGCTGGCCGGTTCCTGATTATGAACCGCTATGGCCTTGAGGTTGCTAATCTGCCTTATGAACAGGTGCTGGATCATACCGTTCATGATCTGTTTCCGGCTGACCTGGCGATTGCCTATACCCAAAATGATCGTCGGGTTATTACGACCGGGCAGGCCGCTGTTTTTGAGGAAACTGACCGACGTGATGGTCAGGAATTTACTTATCTGGCTACCAAGTTTCCGCTGCGGGATACAAATGGGCAGATTTACGGCCTGGGGGCGATTTGCACGGATATTACGGTGCGCAAGCAGATGGAGCAGAGTCTGCGTGAGAGTGAGGAATGGTTGCGGTTGGCGGTTGATGCCGGTGATTTGGGTACGTGGCGGCAAGATGTGCCCAACGAGATATTGCATCTGGATGATCGCGGCCGCGACATTTACGGCTGTACCCAAAATGATGTGCCTGCCCAGCTGATCCGGGAGCGGATTCATCCTGATGATCGGTTGCTGATGAATGAAGCCGTGCAAAATAGCCTCGAACGCCAGGATAATTATGGGCAATTCCGGGCCGAATATCGCTACGCTCACCCGGATAACACCATCCATTGGTTGAGCTTGCAGGCGCGGGTTACGTTTGCGGGCGAAGGGGCTAACCGTCAGGCTGTTTTGGGTGTGGGAACGGTGCAGGATATTACGAAGCGTAAGCAATTGGAGTTGGCCCTGCAAGAGAGCGAAGCTTTGTTAAAGGCGATTATTGAATCGGCGCTGGATGCGATTGTGACGGTGGATGCGGAGCAACAGATTGTGTTGTTTAACGCGGCCGCGGAGAGGATGTTCCAGTGCGCGGCCGCGGATGCCATTGGTCAGCTCATGAGCCGGTTCATTCCCGCCCGCTTCCATCAGATGCACACCGACAACCTCGCCTATAGCCACCATTTCACTACCAAAGTCGCCCTAGACGCCATCGGTTTACACCCCGATGGCAGCGAATTCCCTCTGGAAGCCTCCTTCGCCCAGGTAGAAGTGGGGGGACGCCACCTGCGCACCGGCATCATTCGTGATGTCACCGAACGCAAAGAGGCCGAAAAGACCATCCAGGAAGAGCGTCAACACTTCCGCGATCTTTTCGAGAACTCCCCCATTGCCACCTGGTTGGAAGATTTCTCGGCCGTTAAGACGTGGCTGGATGGTTTATGGGCCAACGGTGTAACCGACATTAACACCTATCTGACCGAAAACCCGGAACAGATGGCGACGGTGGTGAGTTTGATTCGGGTGGTGGATGTGAACCAGGCGGCGGTTATGCAAAACGCCGCCTTCGACAAAGAACACCTGATCAGAAGTATGACCCAACTGCTGACATCAGAAACCTACCCTGACATTCGCCAGGAGATAGAAGCGATCTGGAACAATCAGATCAGTCTGGAATTTGCCCTGAGTGGTCATCGGCTGGATGGGCGGCCACTGACGGCTATTATTCGTATGGATGTGCCGAAATGGGCGGACAAAGTGGATTATTCACGGGTGATCATTACCAGTACCGACATTACGGAGCTGAAACGGGTGGAAAAAGCCCTGCGTGAGAGTGAGGAGCGACTGGGGGGAATTGTGGCTTCGGCCATGGATGCCATTATCACGATAGATGAAGAGCAACATGTGGTGCTGTTTAACGCGGCCGCGGAACGCATGTTTGGCTGTTCGGCGCACGAGATCATGGGTCATTCCATTAACCGATTTTTACCCGAACGGTTCCACCATACCCACAGCCAGGATATTGAACAGTTCAGCCACACCAACACCACCAGCCGGGCTATGGGCCAGTTAGGTGAACTAAGAGCGGTGCGGATGGATGGCACGGAGTTCCCCATTGAGGCGTCTATTTCACAGACCGCGGCCGCGGGCAAACGCCTCTTTACCGTTATCCTACGTGACATCGCCGAACGCAAACAGATGGAAGACGCCCTGACCCAGGAACGGAATCTCCTCGCTTCACGCGTCATCGAACGCACCGCTACGCTGAGTCAGGCCAACGCCGAACTGGCCCGGGCCAACCGCCTCAAAGATGAATTTCTGTCTAACATGAGCCATGAGCTACGCACGCCGCTCAACGCCATCCTCAACCTGTCAGAATCATTGCAAGAAGGGGTTTACGGCCCCATCAACGGTGAGCAAAACGAGACCTTACGGATCATCGGTGAAAGCGGTAGCCACCTTCTCGAACTGATCAACGATATTCTCGACCTCTCTAAAATCGAAGCCGACAAACTGCAATTACTCCTCACGCCTGTCAACATTGAAGCCATCTGTCAGGCCACGGTGCGCATGTCGCGTGAGCCAGCCATTAAGAAGCGACTGCACATTATGATGGAGATTGAGTCGTTTGCCACCCCGCTAATTGCCGATGAGCGCCGCTTGAAACAAATCCTGGTTAATCTATTGAGCAACGCCATCAAATTCACGCCGGAAGGGGGTCAGATTGGCTTAGAAGTGATCCACGACGCGGCCGCGGAAGCTGTTCGTTTCACCGTTTGGGATACCGGCATCGGCATCGCCCATGAACACCTGCCATCCCTCTTCAAACCCTTCGTTCAGCTCGATAGCACCCTCTCCCGACAATACAGCGGCACCGGTCTGGGTCTGGCCCTGGTCCAACGCCTCGTTGAACTCCACGGTGGCAGCTTCGGGGTCGAAAGCGAACCAGGTCAGGGCAGCCGTTTCTTCTTTACCCTGCCCCTTACCCCCCTCGACGCCATTCTGGCCCAAAACATGGTGGGAACCAACGATCCCCTGCCCGTGTCACTCCCTTACCCCTACCCGCCATCCGACCAACCCGCCGCCGACGCTCCCTTAATCCTCATCGTAGAGGACAACCCCATCAACATCAAAAGCCTGAGCGACTACCTAAACTTCAGAGGGTATCGTACCATGTTGGCTATCAACGGCACCGAAGCCCTGCAAATGGCCCTTGAAGCCCGGCCCAATCTCATCATTATGGATGTGCAGATGCCTGAACTAGATGGACTCGAAATTACCCGCCGACTCCGGCAACTACCGGAATTTGCCACCACCCCCATCATCGCCCTCACCGCCCTGGCCATGCCCTCAGACCGCGAAAAATGTCTACAGGCTGGCATGAACCACTATGTCACTAAACCGGTTAGCCTCAAAACATTCATTGAATTGGTAAACGTCATCATCCATCCATGATCAACCTAAATCCAGACGTATCTATTCAGGTGCTCGTTCCACGCTCTGCGTGGAATGCTCGCTGCGACGCTCTGCGTCGTGTAGGACGCAGAGCGTCCCGGATGGTATTCCCACGCAGTTGCACATTAAGAAATTAATCGGGTAATGATTGGATATTTGTCATTCCGAGCGGAGTCTTCGGAGCGAGGAATCTTTCGACCAGGAAGAGCCAAAGATTCCTCGGCGGACCTCGGAATGACAAGTGGCTTGATTATTTTTTTAAACTACAAGAGCGTGGGAATAAGTTCGGACACCTGTATAAATACATCCAGACTATCGTCTGGGATCAAGTTCGCCAGATTGCGTCAGTTTCCAATGATCTGGGTCATGTCGGTACCGTAACGAGGCAGATCACCGTGATCTGGGTCGTGTTGGTACCGTAACGAGGCGTCCGTCTGGGTCGTCGGTACCGTAACGAGGCAGATCACCGTGATCTCGGTCGTGTCGGTACCGTAACGAGGCAGATCACCGTGATCTGGGTCATGTCGGTACCGTAACGAGGCAGATCACCGTGATCTCGGTCGTGTCCGTACCAACACGAGGCAGATCATCTCATTATTGGGGCATTCGTATCAACTGGAGTTTAGAGCAAGAGGAGAGAGCGAGAGGAAATTACTCTGGAAAACCCTCTAGCTCTGGCTCTGAACTCTAAACTCAAGTATCAACGAAGAGCCTGTAATTTTCTAATCGGCTCTTCAGCCTGAACGCTTACTTCATTCCTTTCTAAAATCCGTTGATGGTACCCAACTGAACGGTTATACCTGGTCAATATGATAAGGAGAAAACATTGTGACCGCGAACCCTATTATTCTCATCGTAGATGACGAACCCCATGGACAAAAAACTCTGGAATCCCTTCTCACGGGTCGAGGCTACCAACTAATATTCGCCAGTGAGGGACAAGAAGCTTATACCCAGGCCCTCACCCACCTGCCTGATCTCATCCTTCTGGATGTGATGATGCCCGTCATGGATGGTTACGAAGTCTGCCGCCGCTTACGCGCCAATCCCGCCGTAGCCGAAGTGCCGGTACTGATGATCACCGCCCTGGACGATATGGCCTCCCGTTTGCAGGGGCTAGAAGCTGGCGCCGATGATTTCATTACCAAACCCTTCAACCGCTCCGAACTGAGAACCCGCGTGCAAACTATTGTGCGGCTAAACCGGTATCGTCGCCTGTTTGAGCGCAACGCCCAACTGAACTGGGTTATCGAAAGTGCCGAAGATGGGTACATCCATCTCGATCCCAACGATCAGATTAGTTACATCAACCCGCAGGCCCGCCTTTATCTTAATATGGAAGGGCCATCCGATGCGCCCATTACGGCCAATTTCCTCACCCTTGTGCAGCAACAGTACCAATGTGTGCCTGAAGAAGCCTGGCAAAACTGGCCTCTCCTGCCTGTAAACCACACAGCCAATCAGCGCTACCTGGTACAGCCAGAAACAGCCGAGTCTGCGGCCTTTTGGCTCGAAGTCAGCGTGCTCAATTTGCCCGGCCAAATTGATGCGCGTCAGGGGTGTCTTGTGCGGCTACGGAATGTCACGGTGGCGATCACCAATCAGTTGGACATGCGTAATTTTTATTCCGCCGTCAGTCACAAGTTACGGACTCCCCTCATCTATGTGATTAATGGGCTGGAATTGCTGACCGAGTTTTCTAACGAAGTTGTCCACCCGAGATTTGTCCAACTTTTGGAGATCACGTTACAGGGGGGCCGCCAGTTACATAGGGCGGTCAATGATGTATTGGACTATGGGCAGGTAGGCGCTTTGATCCGCCAGGGGGATTACTTTAACCTGTCGCAATTGCCAGGTATCGTGGCCCGCATTCAGCAATCCCTGGCTATTGATGACCTGACTTTGCACCTGCCAGAAGCGTTGCACCCAGGCAAGGTTGACCTGCCCTTACGGGGAATGGAGATACTCCTTTGGGAATTGTTAGAGAACGCCCGTAAGTTTCACCCTGCCCAAACACCTAAAATTGACATTCGGGTTTCGCAGAATCTTCCCGGTAATCTGTTATTCCAGTTTAGTGATAATGGGGGCCATCTGACCGCGGAACAGTTAGCGAATGCCTGGACGCCTTATTTTCAAGGGGAGAAAAACTTTACCGGGCAGGTTCCGGGTATGGGTTTGGGGCTATCCACGGTGGCCTCGCTGGTGTGGAGTGTAGGGGGTAAAGTGCGCCTCTATAACCGGCCCCAGGGGGCGGGGATTGTGGTGGAGCTAACATTGCCAGAGCGGTAATTTGCGGGCGTTGTGGCAGCCATTCTCAATTTGACAGTCTATGATGGTAGGGGCGGGACGACGCGGGTTTAATGGAGCTAAACTGGGAAACGATCTTTCCGCGTCGTCTCGCGCTCTTACGATTACGGCTCATATGTGGGCCTGACAGGTGTAGGTAGCTACGCCTCGAAGTGCAGATGTTCCCCTTGCCTTGGGCTTGACCCACCTGCCCGCCCCTACAAAGTGTCTCAGTTGAGATCGGGCATTTTCCCCTAAGCGGGGGCGGTAATTGTGTCGTTTGTGGCGTGGGCCTCAAAGCAACCTCCTTCCGGAAGGGGTTGGGAGTGGGTCTCTGACTGCTAAAGTGTGTAGCGTCTGGTTGACGGGGGAAAGCCCTCGTGTAGTTTCCTTTGCCTTTGGGCTCAAAAGAATCACCGCGGCGAACCGCAGCATTGGTGTTCCGTGGCGACAGTGGCATGGGATAACGCGGCCGCGGGCCAGATTAATCGCCTCAATGCCAGCGCCATGGGCTTCACTACCAATGATCAGGGCCGCCGGTTCTTGCCAGTTGACCTGCGTGTGTAGGGTGTGGCTGGCTGTTCGACCGAAGCGACCCAGACTGCTAGCGCGTGCAGCGCGGCCGCGATCTGTTCCCAACTCTGGCGCAAAACCGGCAGACGCAGGTGTGCCCCCATACTGCCGCGCACCGTTTTAGGATTATAGGCATCTACACAACCCGGGCTGAGCAAGACGGCCGAAACCCCGGCCGCGGCCGCGGTGCGGAGCATGGTGCCCAGGTTGCCGGGGTTTTGCACCTGATCCAGCACCAGGAGCAAGCCAGGGTTGGGGGGTAAGGGCCAATCTGGTTGGGGGATAACGGCCAGAACGCCCGGCGGAGCCTGGGTGTCACTAACAGAAGCCATGACGGCGTCATTCACAGGGAGATGAGGGGCATCCAGTTGGGCCAGAAGTGTGGCGTGAGCGGGGTCGGCTAACCAGGATGGAGTGGTGAGGATGAGATGCGGCCGCGTGCCCGTCTGCTGTAACTCTGCAGCCATCGCCTCCTGGACAACAAAGGCGTTCCTGTTCGCGAGTGCCCTCGGTCCGAACGCTAGATCTCTTATAGATTGGAGCCTCAGACCTAGGGACTAGGGAAAGGGTAAATCTTCTCCCTCCTCAGGAGAAGGCGCTAGACTCAAGTTATAATGATTGTATCTTTTTTGCCCTTCTGGGGTTAGCTCTGTAGAACAACAAAAATTCCAAACAGCCCAAGAAAGCGAAAGGCTGTTTATCAATCCAGGGAGTGTGCGGGGATGAGACAAAAAATGAAAGGTTTGTATCAGATTTCGCGGCCGCTCAATGCGCTGACCGGAGCTTTGGCGGTGGCGTTGGGTGGTTATGTGGCCCAGACTGAAGCCTGGGGTAAGGTGATTTTGGCGGCGGTGGCGGTGGTGTTGATTACCGCGGCCGCGAACGCCTGGAACGATTATCGCGACATCGAAATTGACAAAATTAACCAGCCCCAACGCGCTTTACCCTCTGGACTCATCAGCCCGCAGACGGCCTGGGTCTTTTCCCTGGTGCTGACCGGTCTGTCTCTGTTCTTGGCCGCGTTCATTAACCTGCCCGCTTTTCTGATGGCGCTGGCCTCTAGCATTTTGCTCTATATCTACTCATGGCGGCTCAAAAGTACCGTTTTGTTGGGGAATGCCACCGTAGCGACTATATCGGCCTTGAGTGCGGTGTTTGGGGGGCTGGCGGCGGGTAATGCTGTGCCCAGTTTGTGGCTGGCGGTCATCATCGCTACGGCCATCATGGGGCGTGAGGTGTTAAAAACATTGGCTGATTATGAGGGGGATTTGCGCCAGCGTTGCCAGACAATTGCCACGGCCTGGGGTAAACGACCCGCGCGGATTGTGTTTTATATGCTCGCGGCCGCGACCAGCCTGATTATGCTCTTACCCTATCTGCTCGACCTATACCGACCCATTTACGCCTACATTGTGGCCCTGGGTGTTTACCCGGTGATGATCTACATCATTTTGCGTGTTACCCGCACGGCCACCGGTTCCCAACTGGAGCGGCTTAGCCAGATTATGAAATATGACTTTTTGATCTGGTTTTTGGCGGTCCTTCTCGGTGCAACGCGGTAGAAGCGAGGGGATGAAGCACGGAAGATGTTGTTTGTAGTGACCGCTTTAGCGGGCTAGTATCAGCCCGCTAAAGCGGTCACTACGAACGAAAACCCATTCGTTAGCGCCGGTTATCAATAAACCATTGTTGGCTGTTAAAGGGGGGTGTTGTTGTCGGGGGATGCGGCCGCGATATAACTCCCATCAGCCTGCAACCAACGCCCTTTGACGGTATCCCGCAACTGTATCAACAAAATATTGTTGATAATCTCATCGCGTAATTCCTGATCTTCAATGGGAAAAACCACCTCAACCCGGCGATCCAGATTACGCGGCATCAAATCCGCACTGCCGGTATACAACTCAATCTCCCCTTTGTTGTGAAAATAGTAGATGCGGCTGTGCTCCAAAAACCGCCCCACAATACTCAACACGCGAATATTATCGCTTGTGCCTGGTAACCCTGGTCGCAAACAGCAGATGCCACGCACAATCAAATCAATCTGTACCCCCGCTTGTGAGGCCCGATACAACGCCCGAATCATCTTCTCATCCACCAGGGAATTAATCTTCATGATGATGCGGCCATCCGGGCCATGCTCGGTTTCCCGGGCAATAAAGCGGAGAAGATGTTGACGCAGATTCACCGGGGCCACCAGGAACTTGCGATAATCGGACTGTTTGGAGTAGCCGGTCAGCAAGTTAAACACGTCAGACGCATCGGCCCCAATGTCTGGGTCGCTGGTTATTAGCCCCAAATCACCGTAAATACGGGCGGTGTTGACATTGTAGTTGCCCGTGGCTAAATGCACATAACGGCGGGTGCCCTCTTTTTCTTTGCGCACGACTAACGAGAGTTTGGCATGTGTTTTCAGGCGACCCGGTATAGGGTTTGTTTGATGGCGAGAACATCGGGATCGTTCGCGGCCGCTTCCAAAAAACTCACCACGGGCATAAAACTGTCATACGGCAGATGAATCAGCACATCCCGCTTTTTCAGAGTGGTAAAAATATTCTCATCCTCACGCAAGCGGGCTGGCAGCGATGCTTTGAACGGGGGGTCTTTCAATTCTGGTCGTTCTAGCCGGTATAACTCCCACAAACTACTCAAATCCAATGGTCCATTCACGGTATACACGTCCTGGGCTTCCACTTCCAGGTTCTCCACCAGGAGTTCGCGGATTTCCTGTGGCATACTGGCCTCAATTTCCAGGCGCACAGGCACACCAAAGTGGCGCTGACGAATATTCTGCTCCATCGTCAGGAGCAAATCATCCGCTTCTTCCTCCTGAATTTCCATGTCCGTGTTGCGCGTTACCCGGAATGGGTAGGCGGCAATGACTTCCATACCCGGAAACAGGCGATCCAGGCTGGCGGCGACGACCTGCTCAATCCAGACAAATTTACGGGTAGCTCGGAGCGAATTCTCGTCTTCCCCCTCAGTGGGGGGTAGGGGAACAAGGCGGGGGAAATTGCCCGGTACTTTGAGGCGGGCAAAATGGGTTTCGCCGCTTTCCGGGTCACGAATGACGACGGCTAGATTGATGCTCAGGTTGGAGATATGGGGAAAAGGATGGCCGGGGTCAAAGGCCAAGGGGGTGAGTACCGGGTAAATCTCTTCTTCAAAATAATTACGTAGTCGGCGCTGTTGTTTCTTTTTGAACTCGTCGTAGGTCAAAATCTGAATGCCCGCTTCAGCCAGTTGCGGCCAAATTTCCTGGTTCCAGCAGGTCACCTGCCGGGCAAACAGGTCACTAACTACCCGGCTAATGGCGGTAAGCTGTTGTCGGGGGGTCAGACCATCGGCGGGGGTATCCGTAATACCCAGGAGCATTTGCTGTTTGAGGCCCGAAACCCGCACCATGTAAAATTCGTCCAGGTTGCTGGCAAAGATAGCCAGAAATTTAGCCCGTTCCAGCAAGGGTTGGCTGGGGTCAAAGGCTTCTTCTAAGATGCGGTTAAAGTAAGCCAGGTTACTCAGCTCTCGGTTAATGTACAGTTGAGGATCGGTGAGATTGGTCATGGCAGGGGTTGATTGATAGGGCTGGCCTTTGGCGTTTTTTAATCGCATCTCTGGAGACTAAGCGATTGAGAGACTGAAAGATTTCCAGAGGGTGTTCTCATTATGGCCAAAGTTGGGTACAGAATTACGTTTGGAGCGAGAGGGTTTTCTCTGGCTCTAGGGTAGATGTTACTGGTTCAGGTGGTGGAGTAAGGCTTGTAGGCCAAGCATGTAGCTATACCAGCCAAAACCACTGATTTGCCCCAGGCACGCGGCCGCGATCTTTGATTCATGCCGAAAGGCCTCACGGGCGTGTATGTTGGACAAATGGACTTCTACGGTGGGCAAACCCACGGCGGTGATAGCGTCACGCAGGGCGTAGCTGGTGTGGGTGTAGGCTCCGGGGTTGATGAGGATGCCATTGGCCCAGGTGTGGGCTTCGTGGATGTGGTCAATGAGGACACCCTCGTGATTGGATTGGTGGATGCGGAGGGTGGTTTGGGACGCGGCCGCGAACTTTTCCACCTGCTCATTAATCTCCGCCAGCGTCAATCGGCCATACACCCCTGGCTCTCGCATTCCCAACAGATTCAGATTCGGGCCGTGTAACAATAGAATATTCCACATGAGAGGAAATATACCTGAGGGCTGTGAGCGTGCCAAAGATAGTTTGACCGGATGACTAGTACCGCTTTCCATGCCCTTAGTAATCGTTCATGAATAAGTTCGCTGGTTGCGGACAGTCTTTAGGAACTGCCGCAATCAAAAACCGCTAAGTTAATTACGAACGCTCTAGCAGAGTTTAGCCAGAAGACCCATC
>JADJUV010000077.1 GCA_016716885.1 Candidatus Trichofilum aggregatum
AAACGCACCGGCTGAATCAAATATGCCTTGTAGCCATTGTTGGCGTCCTGCTTGCGGAACCAGTAACCAGCCTCACCCGCCAACGTTCCAGGAGCAGTCACGGCCTGGTCAATGATGGCATTCGCCTGGCTTGTGTAATCTGTGCTACCGGACGGCTGGCGTGGCGTGGACATCGGCTACGCCGTAATCGGTAGACCAGTCCCCCGCCATCTGGACAACACGAGCATTGTCTAATATATTTTTCGTATTTTGGTAGTGGTGGAGTACTGCGTAGACGGGTGTGGTTGTAAGAGCGTTGTACACAAACCCAATGCCCCAAACTCCCGGCGAGCTTTCGTAACACACAAACGCCCCTGCCGTCCGGAGAATGATGGCGTACCCAACGGATGATGGCATAATATCATCAATTGTTGGTGAGATTTGCTGTGTAGACCCCCTGCCCGCGCCCCCATTTGGTTTTGCAAATACCCCCTGATCCCAAGTGCCCGTACTGTTGAATGACCACCCTAACTGCGCATTTGCCGTGCCGCTCACCTTGTCAACAAGGATGGCTAAGCCAGCAGATCGAGCAAACGAATCTACGCTGACGAGCCTGGTTGAATTGATGGCATTTGTACCGGTCATTTCAAGTTGGCTACTAACAATCGTGATAGCTCCAGTCGCTTGCGTCAGTGTCCAACTCCCCGGTCCCGGCTCGCACGCGCGCGGGCTAGTCAACGGCGCGGCCGCATCTGTCGTGAATTCGTCACGCAGGATGTATGCCACCCCGCCCGGCGCGGCCGCGGCTGGTGTTGTGGCGATGGATATACCAATAGCGAGGGCGGTTCCAGGCACGTTTATTTATCTCACGACCACGATATCGGTGGCGGTTGTTCCTGTTTCCAGAACTTTGTTACAGACAGGGATGAATAACTCCAGCGACCAACCCAACGAACGTTATATCTGCTCCCCCTATCTGTACGACAACATCTCCAGATACCCCAACATAAAGGCCACGAGTGGGCGCGAACGTTGTTTCATCGTTGGGAGTTATGGCTTCGGCGGTTTCGGCGGGGCGGGTTTGTTGGCTCATTTGGCTTTACCTCGTTTGGGTTTGGCAGGCGTGGGGATGGGCTTAGGTGCGGTGGGTAGCATGTTGGTGGGGATGGGCCAGGTTAGATGTGTGCCGTCTGATAAGAGTAGGTGCAGGTTCCCATCCTTGATCCGTTTCTGGGTGATTGGCGTTGTGATTCCCAGATTTAGTATGGCCGTCTGGGTGATATTGTTTAGGTCGTGTTCATCCATGATAGATTTTGTTGGGTTAGCCAGTGCAGATAACCAGCGTTCCCCATGCACAACCTTTATTTCAATCTGCTCGGTCTAAGGGTAACGAATGAACTAGCCTTCCAGGAAGGTAAAGACAAGAGCGACATTCGCGGCCGCTGTGCCTGCCGCGCCGTCATAGTCCAGGGTGACGGTGAAGATTTCGGCTTTGTTCAGGTGGCCGGTTAGGTTGGTGGTGGCCCAATTGTCTTTGTGCGAATAGGATAACGATTAAGTTACGTTGCGTTTACCGATGCCCCGATAGCCATTCACGCCGACAGCGAACCAGTCCCGTACTTTGATGGGCAAAGCATCATTACTGAACATGGACCCGGCTAACTCACCGCCAGCTTGGACGAACAGTTCAGGCAGAGGTGTGACATGCCCCCGGGTTCCTGGCCGTGGGGCACTGCCAGGGGGACGGGGCGGGGGTCTTCAACGTTGCGGCCTTGTGCCAGAGGGGTGTAGCTGGTTGGTGTACCGTCGCCATAACCAAAGGCTGTCAGGGCTGACCACCATAAATCAATGGGGCCTAAGAAGAACTTGGGCATAACCCCTACACGGTCGCCAGAATTAACCTCAGTATGCTTGTAGCACTCAATGGCGGCGGCTTGCCAGGCGGTGGAATCAAAGGCAGTGGTGGCGATGTTGGAATGGTTGGCGTGGAAAAGAACGGTCGAATCTTGGGCCAACGTGGGGCCTGTGCCGGATGCCTGGGTGAAGATGTCGGAAACGGCTTTACTGCGAGTCTTGATGGCGGCGGCGGTTAAGGCTTTGGGGATATTGCGCAGGCGTTGCACGGCGAATTACGGAACATTTCCATAGTGATGGCGACATACCCGCCTTTCTTGAGGAAGCTGGCGGTTTTCTTTCACATCGTCAACGTCTAATTCTGTGTAAGTCGCGCCTTCGTTCACGGTGGGCAATTCACCGATACCACCAAAAGAGATTAACTGCATGGGGTGGAGAGAGCCGTCGTTGGGAGTCAGGGCGGCGATCTGCTCAAACCAACGATACTGAGTGAGCGCGGCGTACTGCTCAATGATGACTTTGTTCATGGCGTTGACTGCCATACCTGCCAGGGTTGTGGTGTTGGCCGAAGCTAACAGGGCGCGTTCCCGATTGAAACGACCGTGCCACTCATGGTCGCCAGTGATGGCAAAGTACAAGAGTTGGGGGTTACGCAGGGTTGGTTCTGGCAAGGTGGCCCCACGAGCGCCGAAGATGTAATCCATGGCGTTTGAAATCACATCCTCACCGGTTGTCATCTGGCCCTGAGTGATAACACCACCACGCGGGGCTACGCCGCCCAACTGTACGACGTTCGCGGCCGCGAGGGTGGCAAGGTAAGCCCTTTCTGATTCGATGGCAGCGACCAGGGCGTCAGGGCTGGCGTAAGTTCCCAGAGCTAACCGTTCCCGGCTGGCTTGGGGCAGGCCGGAATTAGCTAACACGGTGCTGGTCACTTGTTAGGATAAGATGGCTAACCACACGGCCGCGGACGGATCGGGGGTAGCCGGTTGAAGGGTTGTTTCTTCGGTAGGCATATTGGGTAAATCTCCTGTAACGTGGGTTGTAACAGCTTGGGATAAGATACGTCCATCGGAAGCGGGGCCGTGAACGAGGTCAACAGTATTAACCTGATTGATGCTGGTGGCCTGGCCGTCTCTGGTGCTCCACCAGGCATCCATACTCAAACCAACATCAGGCAAAGGCTTTCCGGCAAGTCTCAGGGCGCGTAAGGTCTGGGCGAGGGCTTGTAGTTGCATTCCGGCTTCGGTGTTGGCGGGGGTGATGGTTCCGACTATGGCGCGTTCCTGGGGGTCGTAGTGGGCTTCTGTGATGGTTCCGGCAAAGTCTCTCACGTCTCTTGGCATGGTGGGGCTACGGTATTCGTGATTGAGAAAGATGGATACACCAACAAACTTTGGCGCGGCCGCGACAAGAATGGATTCGGGAATTGATACGCCCTCTGGGTAGCCTGCGACTGGCCGGGTACGTCCGGCACGAACAAACCGGGCGGGGATGTCCTGGCCTAACGCATCTAACAATTCAGCCTGTAACCGGAAAAGAGAGGAGTCTGGTAGTTCTTCAGCATCATCGTTTGTGGTGGTGGGATCTAGGGCTGAGTGCTGAGTGCTGAGTGCTGAGGGTTCATCGTTGGTTGTGGTGGTGCTGGCCAGTTGGATAAGTTCTAATAAGGCGGGGGGGACGGGTAGATTGTTGCTCATAAGGTGGTTGATGTAGGCTTGCCAGTGAGTGACAAAGAACTCAGGTAAAGAACTCCAGGTGTAAGCGGTAGGGATGGCATCAGGTGGGGCGTCAACATAGAGGCAGTCACAATGGGGGTGCGCTGGCTGGGGGAACTCCCTCACCCTCGGCAAAAATCCAGCCATTCAGGAAATTGCATACCTCGCAGTTTGCCCCTTGTGTTTGCCATTGCCTCATACTTCATCAGCTCCCAACATAGCGCGTCCTCTTCATCCGGTGTTGGTTTCTTTTTACCTTTCCGTGGGCCGATCCTGGGCGGTGGGGTTGGGCCGTCTATGGCGAATTGTCTACCTGGATAAGCGTCGGACGGGGGGATTTGTTGGATAGCTATTCTGCTGAGATGAAGGGTACTTAGTTCTTTGCTGGTGCCGTTGTAGTGAACCTGCATTGTGCCTTCTGTGATGACGATTTGAGTGACCTGGCTAAATGACAACTTATCTCCCTGAGCACCGATTAGCTCAAGGTAAATCATGGGGTCATTCGTGGCAATGGTGCGCGGCCGCGTGTCTAGTTTCATAAGGCAGGGGTGGGGGCGGGGTTATCCTTCTCCGCGTTAATGAACATTTCGTCAACCATCTGCTTCACCAGAGATTCAGGCTTGGGTGATCCGGCAAAGTGGAATAGAAGTTTTAGCATTTCCTCGGTAAGGTTCTGGATTGGGGGGCGGTTTCTAGGATAAGGTTCTTATAGGCGTTGGAGAGTTGGTTGGCGGCTTCGGCTAATACGGCGTTGTCTTCACGGCTTAGGTCGGCATTGGTGGCTTTGATGAGGGGTGTTGGGGTTGGTGGTGGGTAGGGGGCGAAGGTTGCGGATAATGGCGGCGCGTCTGTAGGCCGTGAGGGTCATGTCGGAAAGAATAGATTCAATGTGAAGCTGTCGGCGGCGTAGATGCCTTTCGGCGGGGGCCTGGCTGGCTTTTGCTTCTGCCAGATTAGAGCCTTGCTCTCCGTACCAGTGGGGTGGGTAACTGGTGCCACTGTAGATCATGCGTCTGGTAGCGGCTAAATCATGGGCGGCGTCGTTGGCGTGAAGGGTTGGGGCCTTTACTTCCCATTCCTCGGCGTCGTCGTGAACAATGATAGACCCGGATTCTGGCGGTTCTTTGTACTTTTCCCTGGTAGCACTCACCTTGTCGGCACTCACTTTCACAAACCAGAGGAACGAGCGCACTGCCCAATTGAGTTTGACGCGATCTTCCAACATGCGGGAGTAGCGGAGCAACCAGGGGATAACGGTTACTAAATCACCCTCGCCTATTTGTGCGCCTATGGGTTTGTTAATGGTGTAGAGAGTGGCAATGTGGGCGGTTTCGGGTGTTGCGGCCGCGGTGGTTTCCCAGGTGGATAAGTTGATATTGCCGGGGGTGGGACTGATTATGTGGGTGATGGTTTCCCAATCGTTAGGCAGATTGCGGATTTCCTGCACCTGGTCAACGGTGATCGCCCTCACGTAACTCATACCGTCATTGGGGTTACGGAACATAATCGGGATGTAGTTTCCCGCTCTGGTCAATTCTTCACAGATACCCTCAAGGCGTAAGGGCATGTTGTTTTGAGGGTGGTACCAGAATTCCTCTATAAATTTGTTCAGAGAGCGGTTGGGGCTGGCTAAGGTGATGCCGTCGCCAATGACATAATCCGTTGTGATGTCCACGATGCGTTTAGCGAGGGGGTTCTTTCTCCAGGCGGCAAGGGTGTCAAGGTAAAGTTCCTGGATTTCGCCAGAAGTGCGGTCATGAGGAAAGGGTGAAATTGCGCCCCATGCGGTAGGGATATTGTCAGTGATGGGGAAGGTAATGTTTAAGCCTGCCAACCTGGCAATAGTGCGGATAGTGCTTGTGGCAACGGATTGTATTAAGGGCATGGACAGGAGAGGGACAAAAAAACGGGCTAAGAGTGCGGCGGGTGCGGTTCTCTTAGCCCGTATATTCACTTGTTGCAATTACGCAACACTATAACACGGATATTCTAGTGAATCAACAATTGGGCTTGCGAGTAAGGTAGGCACTCTTTATAATGCCTTCACCTCATTGTTCCCCCTTCGTTACACTCCCCGTATTTTCCCTGACTGACGAACTGGCACGAGACGCGAACAAAGCCTCACTTTCACGGCCCGGAAAGTGAGGCTTTTTGTTGGTTGTGTGTAGGGTGAATTTGGGTTCTGAGGTATGGGTTTATCCTTTCTTCGCCCGGTGTTCTATTACTTCGTCAATGATGTTGTTCATAAAGATAACAGCCATCATAAAGGCGTTTGCGTTGTGCATAGCCTGTAAGAAATCCTCTTTTGCGGTTAATTGGTCTAGTTTGCAGGTTGGATCGTGAACTAACAGATCCGAAGGGAAAAAGGGCTTGGCTTTGCTTATAACGTCTTTGATGGTTTCTAAGTCTTTACTAGATAGGCGTTGGCTTGCGGTTGTGATCACTGTGGGTTTCTCCTGTTTGTGTGACTGATTGGGTTATTTGTGACGCAGCCAGGCACAAATTAGCCCGGCTTTTCGCATTTACGGGTAACAAACTTTTGTGAATGGGCTGCTTTGTTTTCCCGGAGCTTGTTCAGGTGTGATCTGGATACGTTTCCTACAGGCGGCGTGGGCTGGGGTTACGGGGGGTGTGACTACGCGACCGCAATTGCAGGCGCACAAGTTCACACTGCCACGAGGGACGCGGTTGGTGATGGCCTGGGCGAAAGCACGAGCGACGGGAGAGGGGACGGCATTACCGATGGCTCGTTTCTTTTCGGTGACGGTGAAGGGTAGGTCATAATCTGGGGGCAATCCCTGTAAGCGTAAGAAATCAGCGAAGGGGCGATCTGTGTCAGTGGCGAGGATGGCGGGTTCTACGGCTTTGGTGCGTGTGAATGCTCGATGAAGGATTATAGACGTGTCATCACGGGAACCAAATTGGATATGTCTCAATCGGCGCTGGGCTAAGCCAAACTCATTGGCGGTTACGTCAATCCTTTGCACCGTGTAGCCTTCGATCTCTACGTCTGGCACTCCTGGAACATTCTCCATAAGGAACCAAAGGGGCTGGGCCTGGAACACACAACGGCAGTACTCCCGCAATAACTCAACACCTTCTTCGTAATTGTCGCGGCCGCGGATCGGCGTTCCTGGCCGGGTGCTGAAGGGCTGGCATTGTGGGCCACCTATGACACCCTCAAAACAATCTGGCGGCGGGGTGAAGTTGCGAATATCTCCCCCCCATATCTTATCCGGGCCACGGACTACGCAATAACCTTCTAGTTCAAACCCCATGCCCAATATGTCTGCGCCTGGAAAGAGAGAGAGTATTGGTTTCATTTGACAACCCCCAGATGAGAGTAGGCATTTTTGAATTCTGCCCCCCTTGTGCCTAAGTAGGTGATAACTGATCCTTTGGTGATGCCCTTCTTAATCTTGCCGTCTGGGGTGTAGTAGTTGGTGCGTGGGGAGAGGAAACATTGGAGACGGTCAAGTAGGGGCCGGAACCATGCCTCTGACGTGGCGGCAAAAGTAAGGCAAAAGGCTTCGGTGACGCGGCCGCGCTTGTATTCCCCGATCAGTTTGCGTATCCAATCGGCGTTTCCTGGTATATAGCTGGCTGTGTGCCACCCTCTTTTGGCGCAACTTCCCTTGTTGCAATTCATCTCGCATGGGTAAATAGATGTTCCAAAGGGGTGATTCATCCAAACTACGCCGCGCCAATCGTGATCTAACCCGCCTGCATTGTCGTACTTCCTCACTGGCAGGGTTCCTCTGTATTCTAAAATACGGTAGGCTGGCTCTGGGATAAACTTCTCTGCCTGGATGGTTCTATTGGCCTTGAAACTGCTGGCGGGGTCTAGATCAAATATTCCTGCCATTATTTGTGCTGGGCGTACTATTTTGGGGTCTGTGTAGTATTCGGTTATGCCTGACGTTTGATTGATGAGTTGATGGCTGTTCATGGGGGTTATCCTTCCTGGGTGACGTGTCTAAACTCAATACGGGTTACAACTTGGTGCGTGGGGCATTTGTGAGTTAGGCAAAACATAGCGATAAATTCAGAGGGGGACATTGCGGGGAACCCTTCCTTGATGACATCGGATTGAGTGATAGAAGAGATGGGTTCCTGAGTGACAGCGACAATCTCTATCAGCCCGATCCTCTTGACCTTCTCCCCCTTCTTTAACCCCATTCCCTTTTCGACAGCACAAACAATCTGACCTGGCTTCAAGCTGGCCCAACCGGTGCGCCTGGTTACGGTTTTTGTTTGATCCTGCATCTGCTGGGTGGTAATAGCAAAGCTCATGTTTCGTGTCATTGGTTCACCTTGTTATGTGATGATCCGGAGTGGAATTTCTGACGGTGACTCACGGCGCGTGATTGACCAGGCTGGTTTGTGCCTGGCCGTTTCACGGCAACAATCCCGCATCCTGAAAGGCTGACAGAATGGCGTAGCGTTCTTCACCCAGAAACGCGGCAATGTACACGTCATGAGGGGGGAGATGGTTGATGATATGCTGGTATGTTCTTCCCTTTCCACCGGGGTAGGTCATGATCGCAACTCCAGAGGTAAGATGGTCTGAATGAATTGCTGGGCGGTCAGGATGCCGCGTTCTTTTGGTAGGTCGGCAAGGGTTGGGCTGTGGCCGTGGTGCGCGGTGTGGCGTCTGCGGATAGTTCGACGTTGGACTTCTGCGCCGTGCAACACCAGGGCTTCCCCCACACCTAAACGAGAAATAGAATCCTTAACCTTTGAACGCGGCCGCGGGACGATCTCGTAGTAAACGCTTAGATCGGCGGGGTGTCTGACAAAGTGAAGAATGGCTAGTTTGGCCTGGGTGATAACATCCTTATCAAGTCGGGCAGATCGTTGGCTGGACGACAGGACGGTGATCCCCCATTTCCTGCCCTCAGTAGACATCTGCACAAGCACTTCAGTGGCGGCGGTTGTGCCCTTTTGAGGTATCCAGTTATGGGCCTCTTCCAAAACAACGACATAGGGGAAGCGGTAATGGGGGGCGAGATTCCAAATCGTTTCCATGAACTCAGCGACAAACAAGGCGCGGCCTTTGGGGTGGAATCCGCTTACATTCAGGATGGTGCTGGCGGCGTTTTTGTAGGCGGTTTGGGCGGCGTGATAGGCTCCCGTTGGGCTTATTTCTGCGTCTATCTGGCGGTTTGGGTCTTTGTCTTTTCCAATCTCCCAGATGGTGAATTTTTCCTTTAGACCGTAATACTCACCCGCTGGGTCAACAATTACTACAGGGACGTTGTGGATCAGGAGTTCTTCCACCAGGACGGCGACGGTGTTGGATTTGCCTGAGCCGGTCATGCCCAGGACAAGGACCATGTTCCCCAAAATATCCTCAAGTGTTAGCTTGTTTAGATCGGTCAGCCCGTAAGTATTGAGGATGGTCATAGTAGCGTGTCCTGTTTGGCAATCTGGATGGGCCAACCAAACCAGATGATACCGCTCCCGCCTGCCTTCTGCGTTAGCGGCCGCGTGTAAGTGGTGTATCCCATGCCCTGCAAGGTGTTGACTACAACCTTCAACTCATTCTCGCTTGGGGGAACGTTGGGCCGGGAAATGATGAGCCGGTCAACCGGTCGCCAGTTCAGCCACATCCCGCCGCGTAGCTCGTGGTTTTGGTTGTCTGGATGGGTGAGGAGTTCTGTGAGGATTTGGGTTAGCATGGCTTGGTTACTCTGATAATGGGAATGTCCAGTGATCCGCGTGGCGAGGCACAAAAACGGTGCGGTTGTGGTAGATAGCTATGGTGGCCCCGTCAACGTGAACAATGAAGTAGGTAACATCTTCATCTCCCATCGCCTCAATGAAGCTAATGGCGTTGCTAACAGTCTCGAACCTGTCCGTACTTGGATACATTCCGCCTTCGTCTCTGATTTGGTATTTCATGGCTTGGTTATTCCTTCGCGGCCGCAACACCGTTAATGATGGTGCGGCCGCGGTAGTTAGTCATTGGGTGGAATCAGGTCAAAAACCAGTAAGAGATAAGGATTGCCAGAGCAATCAAAAACAAGGGAACGATAGGATTAACCCGATGGCGACGGTAGGTGATGGGTAGTTTGCGGCCGCACTCTGGGCAAAGGTAATGGGCAAGAATAGCATGGTAGTGGCCTGGGGGCGTGTCCTTGGCGGTGTAGACGGGTTGGGCGCGGTAATGTTTGCAGGTCAATCTCTGCCACCGTGTAGGGGGCTTATCCCAGACAGTAGTCGGCGGGGTGTATCGGTTTGGTTGGGTCTTGTGATTGTTCATAGTGTCCTCTTGATGGGTGGTGATGGGGGAAAGTTGTCTTTCCCCCATCTAACTACTTACCGAACTTGAGATAGTGATAACGACGTTTGCACTGATTGTTACAGAACCGCTTGGGCTTGAAATTGTTTGGTCGTTTAACTGTCATCTTCGCGCCGCACTGTTCACAGTGCCGTTGACGTTCGCCACTAGTGAACGTCAACGCGGGGGCCTTCGCTTTCCTTCCGTAACTTGTAGGCTTTGGTTCTACAGGCATCAGTACAGTATTGCCGTTTCCCGTTCCTTCCTGGTGACATTGAGCGGCCGCAGAATCCACAGGGCTTGTTGGGCCTGCTGATAAGTCGGGCTTTGCGGCCTGGGCGGTCTGGTTGTTCTGGGTGGGGTTGATCATGGTGGTCACTTTCTGCCGTTGATGTTGGTGCGGCCGCTATTGGGCTTGCGTAGGGCGGATGGGCGGGGCCGCTGGGTCTGTGTCTGCATAATCCTCTAACGGTTCTGGCCGGGGCTGCGGCCGCTGACGGAGCGAGGGGGAAGGGGAACCGGTGGCGGCGACGATTTCTATTCCTTCGGGCTGGTTGGGGGTGGTATCTGTGGCTTTCTTCCCCTGGAACAAGGGCAAAGCGAGAGGGGCCTTTTCTGCCTCATGCCGCAATTGGTGATTAGTAAGTACGGATACAGTCAGGCGGCGCACGATTTCATTGCCCACATTATCGGCCAACTTCTCAGCCATATCATCAGCCTTGCCCTGAGCCGCCTTGTACGCTTTCGCCATGACAACCCCTTCTAGTGCCCGTTCCCAGATATGCCCGAAGGTAGTAGGGGAAAAGATGGGGTAAAGCGTTTTACCGATGAGATTGATGATGGCGGCGATAGTTACCAGTTTGGCGGGTGTATTGGCACCGAACGCGGCCGCGTCAATCGCTCCCAGGTGTAAGCCGGTGGAACCTGCCACCAGAGCCAGACCAAAAACAAACAGGAGCAGAGAGAGTGCTAATTGGCCGATTCCTTCAGCCTCTTTCTGGAACACAAACCACCAGTACAACATACCGCCTTCAAACAAGGCCAGTCCCAACCAGGCGATCAAGGGATTGCCGGAAACTTCAGAGAGTAGGGAATAAGTCTGATAGCCGGTGAAGCCGATTACCAGGGCGGCAAATAGGATGCCCATAAATTGAATCACTTTCTTAAACAACTCGTTCATTTGGTTATTCTCCAGAACTACAATTCTTTATCCCGACCTTCCCTGGCTGGCGGGGCCGAAAGATCGGGGTGGGGGTTATGGTTGCGCCTGTTTCTCCTGCTGTAAATCCTCGTAATTAAGTACCGGAATGATGTAGAGGCACTTGATTAAGCGAGGCTGTTCGTACTGACGTTTCAGGATATAGAATCCGGTTTGGATTCTGGTACTAACGACGGGGCTTGTTCTGGTTGTATTGCTGGGTACGTTTTTGGGCGATTTCTTTGGCCTGTTGGTAGGGTACGGGATCGCCTTCTGATTCCTCTGGCGCCCATCCGGTTGATTGATCCGCATAGTTCACCTTGTAGAGTTCAACTCTGCCTGTGGCGTCTGGCCCTGCTGGGATTGGAAAATACTTGCGGGACATGGTTATTCTCCCTATACTAAATCTGGTTATTCTGCCTGCCGTCGTCGTGTTCGTGGGGAACGCGGCGACGGCTTTTTGTTTTCTAGCGTTGGGGGGATATTCCTGTATTGACTGGCAACTCCTTTACCTCGGATATCTGGGTATAAGATGCTCCGACGTGAATCGCGTTAATGGCATAAGTCGCGGCCGCGGTCGCGGCCGCTTCATCCTGGCCCTGGACGCGCATCATTTGCTTTTGCCCATCAACCAGGTAGGTAACTTGGTAAGTCTTGGCGGTTTCCACTTTCATAATTCGCCTTCTTCAATGATGCGGGGTGGGGAGTAGGGGGCTTTTCCTCTGGCGGCAACAACACCGGGAAATACCTGAATCCATGGGCCTGCCTCAACAATGCTTTCATCCTCTAAACCAAAAATAATGCGGTGGGTGGGGATACATACGACCTCTGCCTGGGGCGTCCACTCGCCACCTTCTTTCCTCTCCGACTTGGCGATCACACTGTTTTGATTGGCACTGATGGCGATCACAACGTAACGGTAAGGGCCTGGGCGAAGATACTCGTACACAATGCGGCCTGGCTGGTATGGGGAGCGGTCTAATCTGCTGCTGTTGCGGGACACGTTTAATCTCCTGTTTGACGGTTGATAATTTCACATGGGGCGCAATAGCCCAATCTATAGTCAATAACTTTGTGGCAAGTGGGGCAGGTAGTTTCTGCATCTGCGTGAAGTTCTACCGGGTCATTGTCTTTAATGGCTTTGAGGGCGAATCTCAGGGGCTTTCCCCAGGCTTGATACTGGTCGAGTATAGCTAGCACGTAATCATAATCTCGCGTCTCAGCAATCTTTTGCGCCATTGCTACGCCTACGCGCCGACTTATGCACAGGGCGAAGGTCTTGGCGGCGTCTGGCCTCTCCTCTCCTTCCTTCCTAAGAATATATATAGGAGGAGGAGGAGGGAGTTGATCCGGTTTTTCCGGATCAACTTTATTTTTACGACTACTTTTAACGAGTTGATCCGGTTTTTCCGGATCATCTTTTTCAGCCTGTGGATAGCCTGTGGATAACTCCAAAACTGCCCCCGCCAACTGCTGAAAGGGTAGGGGAAGCTGATCTCTTTGCCGGATGGACCACCCGCTATTTTTGCCGTTGTTCTGGATGGCCTCTCTCATTTCCAGGTAAGTGGTGGCGTTGGTGACGGCTTCATCACTGTAACCGGTGATAATCCGCAACTCTTTTCCGGTTAAACTTCCCCCAAATAAGACCAAAGTAACAAAGATTGAGAGGGGCGATCCCTTCAGCGGTTTAACGATGTCGGTGCATTGAGACATAGATAAGGGCATATTCTTATTGCGTCCTGTATGTTGTGTTCTATAATGAGAGTGCATGAGGGGGATTTCCTCGTCAGTCATCCCCCCTCAGCTTCATTCACTCAGTCGGCCTTTCCGGGCCAACAAAAGCACACATTAAATTCACTGCCCGGAGATTGTTGATGAACCTCGATTCTTTTCTGCGTTCGCGGCCGCGCACTGCGTCGGCACAAGCACTTTTTGAATTTCTCAGCGGGAAGCGAAAAGCGACCTCGCACAAGAATACAATCCACCTTTTCCAGACACTGCACCCGCTCTGCATGGCTTTCCCTGACCTGGATCATGTTGTTTATAGTGACTTGGTGGGGTGGGTTGAAGCTCTGACGGCGCGTTATGCGGTTGGCTCTCTGCGGTCTAAGCTAATAGACATCAGAACCTTTTTCCGCTGGTGCGTTGATACCGAGAGAGTGGGCGTCGATGTGGCTAAGGGGTTGAAGTTGCCGAGAGTGCGGCCGCGAGATAAATCAGCCAGTGAAGCGGATTACCTGAAGGTGGTAAAGAAGCTGGCAGAGGGGCTTGAGGGTCGTATCGTGCGGAATGTGTTTGGTCAGTGGGAGATTGCGCCAGGCACAAAATGGCTCATGAGGTCACACGTTCACACCATGCGCGATCTGTTTCTTCTGGTTCTGCTTTATGAGACTGGATGCCGGGCCGGTGAAGCGGCGAAACTTTCCACCAGGGCCATGAAACAGGCGCTGAGTGCTCCATCTGGGTCAAAGGATGCGCCGGTTTACACGTTGGCCGTTGTGGGCAAAACAGGGGTTCGGTATCGGTCATTTACCAGGGCGACGGCTGACCTCTGGGGGCTGTGGGAATCAGTGAGGCCGAAAGATGGGCGTGAGTGGGTGTTGGTGAAGTGGCATAAGGTCGGGGAAGTTCCCAAACCTTTGCACTCAGAAGATGTTACTCAGATCGTTTCTAGGCGGTGCGCGTTTTGTGGGGTTAAGCCTTTCCGTCCTCACGCCCTACGTCACGCGAAAGCACAAAGGGCAAAGAGGGTGGGGGGTGTGCAAGTCGCGGCCGCGCTTCTGGACCATCACGATTTGGGTAGCACACTGTTTTACACAGCTGATAATGAGGCGGAATTGAACGCGGCCGCGCTGGCCAGTGGCTTCAATTCTGACCTCTGGTAATGACCATCTGGCTTCGAACCAGTTGGTTGGGAGTTCGAGTCTCTCCGGGTGTACTGTATATTCGTGCTGTTAAGGTACGAAAAGCAACAAAAAGGGATCGTTCATCTTGGCGGGTGGCGGTCTCTTTTTGCTTTATAACTACACTACTTTAACCGACTTTTGACGTACATTTCCAGTGAACTTTTGTCTACCTTCCACGTAGCCGGGCCGGACTTGCCTGTGTTGCGGGCTTTCTCACCTCGGAGTTGTCCAGTCCGCAACAGATTACGAATCTGTCTTGTGGTTACTTCTGCCGTTTTAGCGGCTTCGTCAATTGATATATACATGTGTTTTCCTTTGCGGATATTGCGGAACTTGCGGATATAGTAAACCAGTTTTAGGAATTGTCAAGGGATTGGTTATGAATGATATGAATGTGTTTGAATGCGGGTTGGTTTGTTCTGGGTCAATGGGTGATGTGGAGCTGATAGCGTCGGTTTTGGTGATGCTGGCCATAATGATTTTGTTAGTCGTGGGGGATTGGCCGGTGGTGATTCGATGGCGTGATATGGCCGGTGAGATAATTGGCCGGTGGGTCACACGGATCACTTCCTGATCTTCTCCAGCGCACCGGGCACGACCCTATCGAGTGGCCCCGGTGCGCTGGGCGGAGCGCTTGCGCGACGTGTCAACAGAGAGAAGGTGCTGGCGCTTCGCATGCGCCGTTGTTGGATAGGTATTTAATTGGTGACCTTGAACAGAGAGAAGGCACTGGCGCTGCGCCTGTGCCGGTGGTGATGGGTTGGGGTGATGTGGGCTGGTTTTGGCTAAGGAGTAACAGGCGGGGAAGTGTGGTGAATTTAGGAGCGGGTGGATGCTGCGGGGCTGTGTATAGGATGGGCAAGAGAGAGAAGGTGCTGGCGCTTCGCCTGCGCCGTTGTTGGATAGGTATTTAATTGGTGACCTTGAACAGAGAGAAGGCACTGGCGCTGCGCCTGTGCCGGTGGTGATGGGTTGGGGTGATGTGGGCTGGTTTTGGCTAAGGAGTAACAGGCGGGGAAGGTGGTGAATTTAGGAGCGGGGTGGATGCTGCGGGGGCTGTGTATAGGATGGGCAAGAGAGAGAAGGTGCTGGCGCTTCGCCTGCGCCGTTGTTGGACAGGTATTTAATTGGTGACCTTGAACAGAGAGAAGGCACTGGCGCTGCGCCTGTGCCGGTGGTGATGGGTTGGGGTGATGAGCAGGGAAGTGCGCGGCCGCGGTCGTTTGTGCACAAGCGGGGCTGGGCTGGGGGGTTGGGGCGGCGGGCACCGCCCCCAACTAAATAGAGCGCCGTGCGCTTCCTCTTCAACAGGCCGCTAGCCGCTCCAACGAGTAGGCGCGGCGCTGGCTGACCGTAGGGAAGCCACAAGCCGGGCCGGGTGAAGAACCAACGAGGCGGATCGGGGATCGCCGGATGTGGGATATATGAGGGATAAGCGAGGGATAATGTGGGATATATGGGAAAGCAAAAAGAGCCGGGTGATTGACCAGGCCCTTTTGTTGTGGGGGATGTCACAGGGGCCGAAAAGTAGCGGCCGCTACGGGTTGACCTGGGCTTTCTGGGCCTGCTCATACTGTTATGATGCGTCGTATTGTCCGCTTCCGTCGTAGAGTTTGCCTAAAAACATAAAGCCGGTTTTTTTGTCACTGTATTCAATCTCTGCCCAACCGTACTGTCCGGGTTCCTCTAGCTGGCTGGCTTGTTCGTTGGCTAGAGTTAGCCGGGGGTGACCAAAGTACACATTAAACCCGTTATTTCTTAGTTCTGGCTTCGGGAAATCTACGGTTATCTTTATCCAGTTCATGGCGTCACGTCTCCAGGGGGATAGATGCGGCCGCGATCATGGTCGCGGCCGCGTGATGGATTATCCAAAAAGGTCGTTTTGTATCTGCTCATCACTGAGGCCGGAAAGGTCAAACGGGGGCGGGGCGGGTGGGGTTTCCGGTTCCCATGCTTCGCCGTTGGCGGTTGTCAGGGCGCTAATTAGCAGGCTCTGGGAATTGTCCTGAAGCATCCCCAACAGGCGGTAAATCTCCCGCTCGGCGCGTTTCTCAGCTACCCATTGCCATGTTTTGCCGCGTGGCGGGGGCATGGGCTTACGCTCTCTGGTGAAGGTTTCGTCAATGAATACGATGCCGATGGCGGTACGACTTGACGATCTAACCGCTTCCTGCCAGGGGCAACCCAATTTCACCAGGGCGGCGATCTCGCTGGCCCTGGCGGCGGTGGCGGTGGCGGGGAAGCAGTCGGCGGGCAAGTCGTGATCTCTCCATTCGGCAGGGGTCATGCGGCGTGGCTGGATGGTCCAGTGAAGCTGATCTACTTTTCGGGCGATGCGTCGTAGATAGTCTATTTTGTAGTCAATGACAACGCGGCCGCGAATCTCGTAGATGTCCAGGTCGCCAACATGGGGGAAGGGGTTAAGGTTCATGGCAATGGCTAATTGCGCGGCCGCGATCATGGTTTGTTTTCCCAGGCTTTCGGCGTCAGGCCATTGCATCATCATGCGTTCGGCAAGTTCGCGGATCACCTCACGGTTTCCGGCGTAGCTGATCGGGGTCTGGTCAACGGTGGGGATTAACTGAAGGGATACGGGGGCGGGTGGGGTTGTGTTAGACATTGGCGGTCACTCCTTCGGGTACAAATAGGGCGTTAATTTCTTCTTCTTCACGGTCAACGAGGGGGCCAGTCGCGGCGATCATTTTCTCCAAAGTCTCTTCCTCTCTGCTGAAGTAGTGGGCCAAAATATGTTTGCAAAAGTGGATGCCATTCTCGACGGTCTGGGGGGCTTTGGGGTGATCTTTGCAGTCGCAGGTGATTTTCTCCTCAACGTAAATGCTGTAATTTTGCTGACGACTGCCTAGCACCAGGGCAAGTTCATAATCTCCGCGTGGGGGCCTTACCTTCCCCTCGGCAACAATTCGGACTGCTCTCCACACACGGTCGGTTAGAATGGGATGGCGTAGGGCAATAATCCGGGCAAGGTGGACAAGATTCGGGCGGGTGATGGCTATGGCGTCGAGTTCTGCGGGCGTGGGGGTGAAGCTGATCATGATTGGGTTATTCTCCTGTAGGGTGGGGTTAGTAAGCGACGGCCAATAATTGGGGCTGGGGCACAAAGAGCCGATAGAATCCGGCAAGGCTTCCGCGTTTAACCTGCTCGGCAATGCTCCAAGATGGGGCGGGGACTTTGTAGAATCCAGGCCATACCACGACGGGTACACCTTGCCCCAGCGCATAACAAACGGTTGCCCATGTGCCTGAGCCGGAACCATTGAAGCACTCACCAGGGCGGCGGGAAGGGCGCAAAGTTTCGGGGCATGGGCGGGAAGGGTAGGCGATCAGTATCGGGGCGGTGGATCGGGCTAGGGTGTCAATCATCTGGATGGAGCGATAAGCGAGGGCGGCGCGTCTGGGCAGATTGGGGTCATGGTGAAAAACGACGGCAAGGGGGGCGGCATTTCTCACGGCAAGATCGCAACCTGGCGCATCACCGACCAAAATTTTTAGGCCGTAATTTGTTACTATCTCTGCCATATTGGCGCATCGGACATAATCATGAGCGGGGAGTATCCTGGAACCGGTAAAAGCTGCGGTACGGTGAAGGGTTAGGAATTCAGACATCAGGCGTTTTCTCCTGGGGGTAGATGCGGCCGCGCGCGGGTGCGCGGCCGCGGGCTGGTCAACTTTTCAGGCTTTCGCGTTGTGGGGCTTCCTGGTGGAATATCCGTGCGCCATAAGTGGCGGCAAGGTCGCCAAAACTGGCGTTTTTGTTGTAGCGAGTTTTTCCGGCGTAGGGTTTCCAGTACCACATTTGGCGCTGGCCGTGCCAAAGGCAATCTATACCCTTTAGGGCTTCGCGGTGGGGGCGGGTGTTGCCTTGAAGCCACACCCATGAACCAACAAGCCAAACGTCTACCCCATCAAGGCGTAGGGCTAAAATCTCGCTTATCTTGTCCATAATGCTTTGCTCGACGTTCTCGTTATAGTGGTAGGTGTGCTCTCTGCCGTCTGTGCCCATCTCCTGCTGACGGTCGCATCTCTTCAGGGCTTCATGATAAAAGCGGTTTACTTCCTGCATCGTAGCGGTATCGCCGCCGCGATCGGGGTGGTGCTTCATGGCAAGCTCACGGTATAGGCTTTTCACTTCTTTTACTGTGCGTAGGGTTTTAAACGGGTTGATCATGATCTGGTTATTCTCCTGGCGGGTGGGGCCGAAAATAGCAAATATAAAGGCGGTGCGAGTGGCGGGAGTAGCTAGCATACTCCCATTGCCTTTGCCCATTTCCTGGGTCACGCGGTCGCGGCCGCGTCCTGCAAGTTTTTCAACGCTTGAATCCATTTTGTGCCCGCTCCCCTGCTTTAGCGTTCACGTTTGCAGGTTCAATCTGTAATTCACAGGGTGTAGGCGTTCAACCTGCCGATTGTGGCGGGTTCTTTTTAACCTTTTGCCAGATGTCAGTATCAAGCATTCCCGCTTCTCTCCCTTTTTCCTCTGCTCCGCTTGTGCACCAGTGGAACAAAAGAAAACGGGCAAGGGTGGCGGGGTGCTACCCTGCAAGCCGGACAAAAGAAATTGAAAAGAACAAACCACAAAAGCCGGGGCGGTTACTTCCCGGTGACTGTTCCTCATGCGTATGAGGAGCAGTCACCGACTAGCAACCGGGGCGGGGTGACTAGGGGGGTGGCTGGGGGAACTCCCGCCAAACTGGGCGACTGTGCCACCCGCTGCGGGTGAGCGCAGGCGACCAGCCCGCCACCAAACCCCAAACCTAACGCAAACCGCCAACCGCCAAAGAGCGGCAAAAAACACGCAAACCGCCAACGGCCACCAGGGGGAAACCCAACCCAGGACAGCGGGATGGAGGCGGGGCGCATGGGACTGAAACAACGCAACCGGGCCGCACTGCAACCGCTACGCCCAACCGGGCGGCGTGACGACGGGCAAAGCTGGCGGCGACTGCGGGAGAAGAAAAAGAGCACACGGCTACCCAACCGGAACGGGCGTGAGTGGATGGGCGGATGACAACCTGACGCAAGCCACCAGAACGAAAAGCAGAGAAAGCAAGAGAGCGGGGGGAAGTAAACATAATGCAAACCTATGAAACCTGGACTATGACGTAAACGGAACCGGGAAAGGGGGCTGAAACTGTGAAGGAAACGCCCAAAGAACGAGCCAACCGGACTGCGACTGCGGCCAAAGAAAAGCGGCCAACCCCATGAAACCCTAAGCACAAACCACCAGAGGGGGCCAACCATGAGCCAACCGGAGCATGAGACCACGAAGAGTAACCGCAACCAACAAAAGCCAGAGAAGAAACCGGAGCAGATGACAAAAAAGAGAAAGCAAGCTGAGCCATGTTACCACCTGTGAAACTTGTGCAAAAGCACAAGAGAGAGATAAAAAAAGAGACAACGGTTAAAGCACTGACAGAAGTATAGCAGAACTGACGCGAAAGCACAAGTACACTAAACACCACGTTTGCACAACGAAAAAACAATAATGAAATGTGAGTCACCAGGCCGAAAAGAGGCGGCCGCCAACACGCACCAGGGGCAAAGAGTAGCACCACGACGCAACCAGCCCGCCGCCGAGCCGCCGAGCCGACGCCTGACCGCCTGGTAATAGGCTGTTTTCTTTTCTCTGAAACCCCATATTGATGGGGTGGGGGAATGGAGTATGTAACCATCCCCGGTGTGTTGATGCTGGGGATGGGGCGCGGGCTGTGATTTGAGCACGCTGGCGACGCCGCGCTGCGCGGCGGTAGCCCCCGCCAGGCTGCCTCAGCCTGAGCGGTGTATATGATTCGGGCGGGGGCCGGGGTGTGGGGCGGCGCACCTGTAGTGAGTGTGGGGCGTTTCGCCCCACCGAACGGAAGGGAACGATGGGGAAGGTTTGGGGCGTGGTGATCGCCTCTGCGTCCAACTAGCCAGGGAACTGGATCGCTGGCCTGGGCGGGTGCTGATTCCGCGTAGCGGCTAAGTAGGGCAGGGTGGGGCTGTAAGCGACGGGCGTTTTTTGCCCGTCGCGTGGCCCCACTGTGCCCGGCGTGGATAGGTATTTTTAGAACGTTGAACAGAGAGAAGGCACTGGCGCTTCGCCTGTGCCGGTGGTGATGTGTCGGGGTGATGTGGGTTGGTTTTACTGAACTACTTTAAGGCGGGGAAGTGTGGGGAATTTAGGAGCGGGTGGATGCTGCGGGGCTGTGTATAGGATGGGCAAGAGAGAGAAGGTGCTGGCGCTGCGCCTGCGCCGCGGTTGGGTAGGCATTTAATTGGAGTCCTTGAACAGAGAGAAGGCACTGGCGCTTCGCCTGTGCCGGTGGTGATGGGTCGGGGTGATGTGGGTTGGTTTTACTGAACTACTTTAAGGCGGGGAAGTGTGGGGAATTTAGGAGCGGGTGGATGCTGCGGGGCTGTGTATAGGATGGGCAAGAGAGAGAAGGTGCTGGCGCTGCGCCTGCGCCGCGGTTGGGTAGGCATTTAATTGGAGTCCTTGAATAGAGAGAAGGCACTGGCGCTTCGCCTGTGCCGGTGGGGATGGGTCGGGGTGATGTGGGTTGGTTTTACTGAACTACTTTAAGGCGGGGAAGTGTGGGGAATTTAGGAGCGGGTGGATGCTGCGGGGCTGTGTATAGGATGGGCAAGAGAGAGAAGGTGCTGGCGCTGCGCCTGCGCCGCGGTGGTAGGCATTTAATTGGAGTCCTTGAACAGAGAGAAGGCACTGGCGCTTCGCCTGTGCCGGTGGTGATGGGTCGGGGTGATGTGGGCTGGTTTTACTGAACTACTTTAAGGCGGGGAAGTGTGGGGAATTTAGGAGCGGGTGGATGCTGCGGGGCTGTGTATAGGATGGGCAAGAGAGAAGGTGCTGGCGCTGCCTGCGCCGCGGTTGGGTAGGCATTTAATTGGAGTCCTTGAACAGAGAGAAGGCACTGGCGCTTCGCCTGTGCCGGTGGTGATGGGTCGGGGTGATGTGGGCTGGTTTTGCTGAACTACTTTAAGCGGCGAGGGGTGTGGAACTTTGTGACGAGCGGAACGCTGCGGCAATACACTTGAGACTTGAAACTCAAGCCTTTTCCTTTTCTTTTACTATGTGGCAGTGCCCCGCAGAGACCGGACGGCGGCAAACCCCCGACTAGATGACACACTGACTTATGACCTGGGCTGATTCCTGCCTCAAAGCAAGGGGAATGGTTGGGCGTGTCCTAGCCATCTACCAAAAAGAAAAATGATGCTGTGAAAGGGGCAAGGATTAGTGAGACCTGACGCCGTGCGCTCCCCTCTCCGTGACGTTGAGGTATTGGCGTAATTTGGTGTAGGTGCTGGTTGACATCCCCCCAGGCCACATGGCACTAAGCGTGGGGTACCCCATTTCCGACATGAGAGAGACGAGCCGGTCTATGGTGCGGTAGCCACCTATGATAAGAATGCTGGCGCTCTCCACCCGAAGGATGGACGGATCAGGATTAGAGGCAGAACGGATAATCGTTATCCGCGATCTGCCTTCGCCATCGTCGGCGGTGAATAGGCCAGAGGTTCCGACAGGCTTGAAGGTGAGCGGTGGGGTAGGGGTTTGTTTGGGCATGGTTATTCCTTTGATTGATTTACTGCTTACGCTATTGCACAAGTATAGGCACCCGGCGCGGCCGCGTCAAGCATCTTGTATGGTGGGGTAAAAATTCTGGAAACAATTACCGATTCCAGAGGGCCGAACTACCTTTACATAAGCGTTATAGCTTGTCCTAACTAAGAATATCATAAGCTATTTCACCCTCATTTTTGGCGGTGCGAGCTGGCCATAACCGCCGAAAATGGCGGTAGCGGCCGCTGGCTCTCCGTCGGACGCATCGCCGGGTATGGTGGTGCTGAAGCAAAGGGGAAGGGGCTGGCCTTGTCGCGGCCGCGTGAGTGACCAGGCTAATTTGTCGGTCGCGCCTTCACCTGATCCGTGATGCTCCGGGCGTGATTTGTCCAGGTAGATTCACAATGGCCGTCTCACATCAGGTCAGGGCGTAGCTTGGCGAGTTTCAGGACTAACCGCTCTTTGGTCGTGCGTGAAGGGATGTTGTGGGCGCTGGCAAGTTTTCTCAGTTCGTCGTAGGGGATAGTTAAGAGTTTGGGGTATTCAATGGTGGCGGTACGGTTGGCGCGTCGGGTTTTCCAGGCGGTGGTTTCTTCCTGAATGAGCGCTTCTATTTCGTGGGGTGGGCGTTTCTTGGGCATGATATGTGAGATTAGGCTAATTGAGATTACTTAAAAGTTGTGTCTGGAGAGGTCTAAAGGATTGTGTGGGGAGATGGTTTCTGATTGCCCTGTGCCTGAGTTGATAGCACCTGACACAATAAGTTCATCTGCGGCCGCGATAAGAGCAGAGGAAATAAGCCGATCATCATGAGTAGGCACGTCGCCGGTGGGGGTGTTGGTCTTGTGGTTGTTGGGCACACTCCAGCGTAAAGCCCTATCGAATTGGGCACCAGGGGCCAGGTCATAAGTACACGCGGCCGCTTGAACAAAGAACCACCATGCGTCACTGTAAGGGGCCTCGTCTAACCAATACTTGAACCTGCCCGTCTCTATGATGCTGAGAAAAGTAGAACCCAACTGCGGCTTACTGGACCCGGTAAACTTAAAGATAGTGACATGCTTCTGACCCAACGCGGCCGCGAAAAAGGATGCCATTCCCTCACCTACGCCAGTACCATCAATAATCACATGACACGCTCCCCACATCTTCACCCAGGCCAATAGACGACTTGCAACTGATTCTTTGCCGGGTACGCTCTCAAAGTGCCTTCCCCCCTGATCATTCCAAACATCTAAGGCAGTGTAAGTGGGTAGGGTTTGATTGTTGGGGCGGTGGAAAGTGAAGGCGGTAGCGGTGGTATAGTCTCGACCAGGGTTGTTTAGTTGGGCAATGGGATCAGTGGTGGCTTCATCCTGCCCCCCTACGTCAATGGTGATGATAATAGGTTGATGGGGTTGCGGCCGCGTTTGTCGTGGGTGGGTTCCCTGCATCAGTGCTCGGCGGGCGGGTGGAAACAATCCAGATGTGCCGTCTAATTCCTCTAAAAAGTATTCAGAAGCGATGATAGGATGATTGCGCCCGTACTTATCCACTTGCGCCCGTAAAAACGCGCCATAGGCCAAATTTTGGGCTGTGACGGCTTCTGTAGGCACGATGTACACTCGCTGGATGCCATCCTGCGCCGTCAGGCGTTCCAATTCCTTGCGCTTCTGGCCCAAAGCATCCGTAGATAGCCTCACAGTGCCCAAATAAACGGCAGTGGCATTGTTGGCGGCCCTCATGGGCGTGAATACAGATTCGATATGGGCGGCGTCTTGGTCTTGGAGTTCATCAACAATAAGGGCAATGTGGGCGGTTTCCCCTCGGGCGTAGGCGGTGGGGTCACTGCTAAGGAATACTGCGGCCGCTTTGCCTAAGTAGCGACGAATGGGGCGTATTTTCTTTTTCCATCTGCCGATATTCCACTGATTATCTAACCGTTCTTCCAGCCTTGTGATTCCTCGCCCTATGCCATCTCCAATCGCACCGTAAACAATCTGACCGCCTTTCCTCTGGTAGATATTAAGCAGGTAGGTGATTAGATGAGCAATGGCCTCGTTTTTGCCTGATTGCCTGGGGAAGATAAGGAGTATTTCTAACCCCTGTTTGTGTAGGATTGAGTGGATGACGGCTTTAAGTGGCTCTAGTTGGTAGGGGTAGAGCGGGAACTTTAGGATATGGTGGGAGAATAGCTGTATCTGAGCCAGGAAATGCCTTGCGGCCATAGTTATGATTTTCAACGGGGAATTGGTGGGGCAGGCTTGGTTATTAGGGGGAGAAGATACGCTCCAGGAACATACCGAATGATGCGGCCGCGACCAGATAAAACGTCCAATCAACTTTCTTTTGTAAGTCATCGAACCGCTTTTCCAGGGCGGCAATCTTCTCAGCTAACAACTTCCCTTCCTCGGTAGTGGTAGCAATGGGGGTTGGCGGTGGCTTTGGTGTAGGCCGTAGCTTCTCCAAAGCCTGCCGGAAACGTGCCTCGCCTTTATTTTGTGTGCTACTCATAACTCAACACCCCATTCAGTGCCTAATTCATCCAGCGCGGCCCCAATTGCATTTAGTAGACCATCGGCTGACTTACCACTCAATGCCCGCGCGTCTCTTAAAAGTTTGGCAACCGTTCTTGTACCAGTGAAAGCAAGAGGGGCAATAGCGGCGATTTCTTCCGAAGAGAGCGTGTCATTGTTCAGGTAATTCATCAGGCGGCGCAACATCACCCGGCTAAGGGCTATTTCCTCAGTGAGACCATCATCCTGGGCAAACTTAACCAGATCGGCAAGTTCCTCATTGGTGAAGGTTTTGGAGTAGAAGCCATGTTTAGCGGCGTTATTGTTGGCCGTGGGTGCGCCTGCGCCCTGATTGGCCCGGCTGTGGACGGAGCACAAGGGGGGTGTACTTTGTCTGATAGCTGGTGCTTTGCAGGGCGATCCTTTCTTGGTGTGGGCCGTGCATTTGATGGCGTAGCTCATTTGGGTGATCTCCGAGGGGTGGGGGTGTAGGGATTTGGGCCAGACGGATTGCGGCCGCGAATAGTTGGGCGTAAAAGGGGATTTTCATGAATTAGTATCCTATGCACCATAAAGCCACTTCACAATTGCCGGGGTCTACGGTCAACCCGGTTTCAAACTCAATGCCCAATAGTTTTGATTCATCTGCTCTACGGGCAAATTGGATATGAACAGGGGAACGGTTGGGGTGTACTTTGACTTGGTGGGCTATGGTTCCTGATGCGGCGGTGTTGTCGTAAAAGGTGACGGTTTGGGTAGTGGCTTCGGCGTGGGAGATGAGATAAGACATGATGCGGCCGCGGCCGGTGTGAACGGTGGTGCTGGTGGTTATGTGAGTGCCAACGGATTTGAGAGCAAGCGCCATTGTTAGTATCTCCCCTGCCACTTGTCCATCTTCCAACTGGCTGCCATTTCCCCGGTGGGCATGTTTATGGCGTCTCTGATCATTTGGTCATAGATGCGCTTTTGCCGTCCGGCGTTGGTGTCCATTTGAGAGAGTAGGATAGTGGATGTGTCAGGATTGGCTACTTCCTTGCCGGTGCGTTCACGCCAGGCCATCCAGACACAATACTGGATAAGGATTGGTTCATCACGAGCGGGAACGGTGATCGGCACGGTGTAAGGGGAACCCTGAATCAAACTCCATTCATGATCCGCCTGATACTCGATGTACATACCGTTGGCCGTGGGCACGGTGTACGAAAAAACCACCATATCCCCATCAGCAACATCTCGGCGGCGGCGCACATCATAGAAATAACCGTTTCCGTTCACAAAATCTTCATGGTCGTAAGCCTTGCGAGAGAGATAACGGACGCGAGTCGAGCCGGAATACTCAGCTACACTCACCACCGCTTGAAAATTCTCCGGCATTTGTACCTCTGTGTAGTCACTGCCTGAAGAGTAGGTGTACAAAACGATACGTGGGAGATACTTGGAATAATCCCGAATGGCATCGGTCAACCATTCTTCAATGGTGGCGTTAGCCCATGTGGCCCCTGCGGCATCACTCAGGGCTACTTGTGCACGGTCTCTTAGTTCATCGAGGTTTGTCATAGTTGCGCCTTTCTTGGTTAGGGGTGGGGTAGGGAGTAGGGTTTTGGTGAGTTCCCAGAGAGATGTTATGCGGCCGCGAAGTTGGTTAAAGAGCATCATAATCCGTATTTTGTAGCCAGATAGGAGTACGCGGCCGCGAGGTCTTCATTGCTCAACTCGCCTTCCCAGATAATTAGTTCTGCTATGCCAATTTCAGTAGCGGTTCCTGCTGCTTGATCTCCTATTACGATCCCTGCCCACGGGTTGTTTGCGACTTCGTTTACCGTTGCCGCCAATTCCCCGTTTATGTACATATCTGCGCCCGTCTTTCCGGTTACAATAACGAAGTCTGTTGTTAATTCCCCAGATAACAATGTGAAGCTAGAAGGGATATAGGGGATGTCATTACTCCATTCGATTTCTGGCGTAAGACGCATTTCTATTTGCTTATCTCCCGATCCTGCCTCGGTCAAAATACGGATGTCGTCGGCGGGAGTGAGGGTCGGTAACCTGATCAGCATGGCAAATGAGTAAGCCGCCCCTATTGATACTGCATTCCCTTCGAGGTACGCGGGATCGGGGTCATTGGTGAACATAATCCATGGGATACTTGCGCTGGTTATGCGGTAGGCATGGGGGTGCGCGTTTATAAATTCCCAGGCGTAGGGGGATTGGTCAATCCATCCCCCTACTGGATCGTTTTCAAGTTCTGCGGGGGTAGTGAACCCGGCGTCTTGGTAGACATCGGTATCTGCAATGAGCCAGAGGGCTATATCCCTATCGTTGGGCGGGCCTGCGGCCGCGGCCGCGTGGGGCGTCACGGTTGGAGAGATAGCGATAGCGAGGGCGATTCCTGACATAAGAGGTTTCGAGGTTTGTTTTATTGATACGCCGTTGCATTTATCAGATCGCGCAGTTTGGCAAACTCGGCATTGCCCGTATCGGCATAAGCCGCCAACAATGCGCCCCAGCGGTCACTTAGGGCCTGTGCTTGCGTGTTGTCGCTCAGCCCAAAGTTACTCGCCATTGTCGCCTGACCCGCGTCAATACTTTCGGCCCGCAATCCGTTGAATTCCTGCAACGTTCCCAACCCGGTACGGATTTGGTCTAGTGCATTCATTACGCGCTGACCATTCGGATCATTTGAATCAATGTAGGTAATTAAAGCCATGATCTCATCTCCTTATACGGCCTCAAGAGCCGCTAACGCCGCGCCACTTAATGTACGCGGCCATGAGTCCAACTGTCCAATACTGCCGCCCCCACCTGTCCAACTGCCATCCGCAAAAGGCGTAATGGTGGTCTGGCTGCTAAAACTACTATCCGTGATAGTTCCCCCTCTCTGTGTCCAGGCCGTGCCAGAAAGGGTGTAAAATCGCAACGCCGTGCCATCGGCAATGACCCGGATGGTGCGCGTACCGGAACCGGTAATCACACCCGCCACACTTACAACATTGGTCGGCGTACCTGCTACATGCCGGTCAACTAAAAACGCACCGGCTGAATCAAAATATGCCTTGTAGCCATTGTTGGCGTCCTGCTTGCGGAACCAGTAACCAGCCTCACCCGCCAACGTTCCAGGAGCAGTCACGGCCTGGTCAATGATGGCATTCGCCTGGCTTGTGTAATCTGTGCTACTGACGGCTGGCGTGGCGTGGACATCGGCTACGCCGTAATCGGTAGACCCAGTCCCCCGCCATCTGGACAACACGAGCATTGTCTAATATATTTTTCGTATTTTGGTAGTGGTGGAGTACTGCGTAGACGGGTGTGGTTGTAAGAGCGTTGTACACAAACCCAATGCCCCAAACTCCCGGCGAGCTTTCGTAACACACAAACGCCCCTGCCGTCCGGAGAATGATGGCGTACCCAACGGATGATGGCATAATATCATCAATTGTTGGTGAGATTTGCTGTGAGACGCCTGCCGCGCCCCCATTTGGTTTTGCCCCCTGATCCCAAGTGCCCGTACTGTTGAATGACCACAACTGCGCATTTGCCGTGCCGCTCACCTTGTCAACAAGGATGGCTAAGCCAGCAGATCGAGCAAACGAATCTACGCTGACGAGCCTGGTTGAATTGATGGCATTTGTACCGGTCATTTCAAGTTGGCTGCTAACAATCGTATGCTCAGTCGCTTGCGTCAGTGTCAACTCCCCGGTCCCGGCTCACACGCGCGCGGGCTGGTCAACGGCGCGCCGCATCTGTCGTGAATTCGTCACGCAGGATGTATGCCACCCCGCCCGGCGCGGCCGCGGCTGGTGTTGTGGCGATGGATATACCAATAGCGAGGGCGGTTCCAGGCACGTTTATTTATCTCACGACCACGATATCGGTGGCGGTTGTTCCTGTTTCCAGAACTTTTGTTACAGACAGGGGATGAATAACTCCAGCGACCAACCCAACGAACGTTATATCTGCTCCCCCTATCTGTACGACAACATCTCCAGATACCCCAACATAAAGGCCACGAGTGGGCGCGAACGTTGTTTCATCGTTGGGGGTGACGGCTTCGGCGGATTCAGCGGGGCGGGTTTGTTGGCTCATTTTGTTTTACCTCGTTTGGGTTTGGCAGGCGCTGGGGTGGTTTTAGGGGTGGTGGGTAGCATGTTGGTTGGAATAGGCCAGGTTAGATGTGTGCCGTCTGATAAGAGTAGGTGCAAGTTCCCATCCTTGATCCGCTTCTGGGTGATTGGCGTTGTGATTCCCAGATTTAGTATGGCCGTCTGGGTGATGTTGTTTAAGTCGTGTTCATCCATGATAGATTTTGTTGGGTTAGCCAGTGCAGATAACCAGCGTTCCCCATGCACAACCTTTATTTCAATCTGCTCGGTCTAAGGGTAACGAATGAACTAGCCTTCCAGGAAGGTAAAGACAAGGGCGACATTCGCGGCCGCTGTGCCTGCCGCGCCGTCATAGTCCAGGGTGACGGTGAAGATTTCGGCTTTGTTCAGGTGGCCGGTTAGGTTGGTGGTGGCCCAATTGTCTTTGTCGAACTCGGTAGGCGCGCCACTGTCACCAATCGCGGCCGCGGCCATGATGCTATCTGTATCGGTGCTGATACCTAACATCAGAGTGGCATCACTGTTGTTGCTGGCGCTGGCTGAAACATGGTGCAGGGTGCAATTTTCCGGGACTTTAACCGGGATAACGGCGTTGGCGGCAAGAGTACCGGCAATGAAGAAGGATTCTTGGAAAGTTTGGCCTAACATGGAATCTCCTGTTGGTGGGGATATGGGTATGGTTGGGTTTGGAGAGGGCCGGGTGAGTGAGCTTCGCTAAAAATAGCCTAGTCACTCACGCGGCCGCGAATAGGATAACGATTAAGCTACGTTGCGCTTACCAATGCCACGATAGCCATTCACGCCGACAGCGAACCAGTCCCGTACTTTGATGGGCAAAGCATCATTGCTAAACATGGATCCGGCCAACTCACCACCAGCTTGGACGAACAGTTCAGGCAGAGGGTGGGACATGCCCCCGGGTTCCTGGCCGTAGCTGATATGGATGACGGGAAGATGGCAGGATCGGCAATGTAGGCCCAATTGTTGGTGTCTGTCCAGTGGGGCACTGCCAGGGGGACGGGGCGGGGGTCTTCAACGTTGCGGCCTTGTGCCAGAGGGGTGTAGCTGGTTGGTGTTCCGTCGCCATAACCAAAGGCTGTCAGGGCTGACCACCATAAATCAATGGGGCCTAAGAAGAACTTGGGCATAACCCCTACACGGTCGCCGGAATTAACCTCAGTATGCTTGTAGCACTCAATGGCGGCGGCTTGCCAGGCGGTAGAATCAAAGGCAGTGGTGGCGATGTTGGAATGGTTGGCGTGGAAAAGAATCGGTCGAATCTTGGGCCAACGTGGGGCCTGTGCCTGTGGCCTGGGTGAAGATGTCGGAAACGGCTTTACTGCGAGTCTTGATGGCGGCGGCGGTTAAGGCTTTGGGGATATTGCGCAGGCGTTGCACGGCAGAATTACGGAACATTTCCATAGTGATGGCGACATACCCGCCTTTCTTGAGGAAGCTGGCGGTTTCTTTCACATCGTCAACGTCTAATTCTGTGTAAGTCGCGCCTTCGTTCACGGTGGGCAATTCACCGATACCACCAAAAGAGATTAACTGCATGGGGTGGAGAGAGCCGTCGTTGGGAGTCAGGGCGGCGATCTGCTCAAACCAACGATACTGAGTGAGCGCGGCGTACTGCTCAATGATCACCTTGTTCATGGCGTTGACCGCCATACCTGCCAGGGTGGTGGTGTTGGCTGAAGCCAACAGGGCGCGTTCCCGATTGAAACGACCGTGCCACTCATGGTCGCCAGTGATGGCAAAGTACAAGAGTTGGGGGTTACGCAGGGTTGGTTCTGGCAAGGTGGCCCCACGAGCGCCGAAGATGTAATCCATGGCGTTTGAAATCACATCCTCACCGGTTGTCATCTGGCCCTGAGTGATAACACCACCACGCGGGGCTACGCCGCCCAACTGTACGACGTTCGCGGCCGCGAGGGTGGCGAGATAGGCCTTTTCTGATTCGATGGCAGTGACCAGGGCGTCAGGGCTGGCGTAAGTTCCCAGCGCCAACCGTTCCCGACTGGCTTGGGGCAGGCCGGAATTAGCTAAGACGGTGCTGGTCACTTGTTGGGATAAGGTGGCTAACCACGCGGCCGCGGACGGATCGGGGGTAGCCGGTTGAAGCGTTGTTTCTTCGGTAGGCATATTGGGTAAATCTCCTGTAACGGGCAATGGCTGTGATAGCCTGGGATAAGATACGTCCATCGGAAGCGGGGCCGTGAACGAGGTCAACGGTATTAACTTGGTTGATGCTGGTGGCCTGGCCGTCTCTGGTGCTCCACCAGGCATCCATGCTCAAGCCAACATCAGGTAAAGGCTTTCCGGCAAGTCTTAGGGCGCGTAAGGTCTGGGCAAGGGCTTGTAACTGCATTCCGGCTTCGGTGTTGGCAGGGGTGATGGTTCCGACTATGGCGCGTTCCTGGGGGTCGTAGTGGGCTTCTGTGATGGTTCCGGCAAAGTCTCACGTCTCTTGGCATGGTGGGGCTACGGTATTCGTGATTGAGAAAGATGGATACACCAACAAACTTTGGCGCGGCCGCGAACAAGAATGGATTCAGGGATTATTACGCCCTCTGGGTAGCCTGCGACTGGCCGGGTACGTCCGGCACGAACAAAACGGGCGGGGATGTCCTGGCCTAACGCATCTAACAATTCAGCCTGTAACCGGAAAAGAGATGAATCAGGGAGTTCTTCAGCATCATCATTTGTGGTGGTGAGATCTAGGGCTGAGTGCTGAGTGCTGAGTGCTGAGCCGTCGGGTTCATCGTTGGTTGTGGTGGTGCTGGCCAGTTGGATAAGTTCTAATAAGGCGGGGGGACGGGTAGATTGTTGCTCATAAGGTGGTTGATGTAGGCTTGCCAGTGAGTGACAAAGAACTCAGGTAAAGAACTCCAGGTGTAAGCGGTAGGGATGGCATCAGGTGGGGCGTCAACATAGAGGCAGTCACAACGGGGATGGGCTGGCTGGGGAAACTCCTCGCCGTCGGCAAAAATCCAACCATTCAGGAAATTGCATACCTCACAGTTTGCCCCTTGTGTTTGCCATTGCCTCATACTTCATCAGCTCCCCAACATAGCGCGTCCTCTTCATCCGGTGTTGGTTTCTTTTTACCTTTCCGTGGGCCGATCCTGGGCGGTGGGGTTGGGCCGTCTATGGCGAATTGTCTACCTGGATAAGCGTCGGACGGGGGATTTGTTGGATAGCTATTCTGCTGAGATGAAGGGTACTTAGTTCTTTGCTGGTGCCGTTGTAGTGAATCTGCATTGTGCCTTCTGTGATGATGATTTGAGTAACCTGGCTAAATGACAACTTATCTCCTGAGCACCGATTAGCTCAAGGTAAATCATGGGGTCATTCGTGGCAATGGTGCGCGGCCGCGTGTCTAGTTTCATAAGGCAGGGGGGTGGGGGCGGGGTTATCCTTCTCCGCGTTAATGAACATTTCATCAACCATCTGCTTCACCAGAGATTCAGGCGGGTGATCCGGCAAAGTGGAATAGAAGTTTTAGCATTTCCTCGGTAAGCGTTCTGGATTGAGGGGCGGTTTCTAGGATAAGGTTCTTATAGGCGTTGGAGAGTTGGTTGGCGGCTTCGGCTAATACGGCGTTGTCTTCACGGCTTAGGTCGGCATTGGTGGCTTTGATGAGGGTGTTGGGGTTGGTGGTGGGGAGGGGCGAAGGTTGCGGATAATGGCGGCGCGTCTGTAGGCCGTGAGGGTCATGTCGGAAAGAATAGATTCAATGTGAAGCTGTCGGCGGCGTAGATGCCTTTCGGCGGGGGCCTGGCTGGCTTTTGCTTCTGCCAGATTAGAGCCTTGCTCTCCGTACCAGTGGGGTGGGTAACTGGTGCCACTGTAAATCATGCGTCTGGTAGCGGCTAAATCATGGGCGGCGTCGTTGGCGTGAAGGTTGGGGCCTTTACTTCCCATTCCTCGGCGTCGTCGTGAACAATGATGGACCCGGATTCTGGCGGTTCTTTGTACTTTTCCCTGGTGGCGCTCACCTTGTCGGCACTCACCTTCACAAACCAGAGGAACGAGCGCACTGCCCAATTGAGTTTCACCCTATCTTCCAACATGCGGGAGTAGCGGAGCAACCAGGGATAACGGTCACCAAGTCCCCTCGCCTATCTGTGCGCCTATGGGTTTGTTAATGGTGTAGAGAGTGGCAATGTGGGCGGTTTCAGGTGTTGCGGCCGCGGTGGTTTCCCAGGTGGATAAGTTGATATTGCCGGGGGTGCGACTGATTATGTGGGTGATGGTTTCCCAATCGTTAGGCAGATTGCGGATTTCCTGCACCTGGTCAACGGTGATCGCCCTCACGTAACTCATACCGTCATTGGGGTTACGGAACATAATCGGGATGTAGTTTCCTGCTCTGGTCAATTCCTCGCAGATACCCTCAAGGCGTAAGGGCATGTTGTTTTGAGGGTGGTACCAGAATTCCTCTATAAATTTGTTCAGAGAGCGGTTGGGGCTGGCTAAGGTGATGCCGTCGCCAATGACATAATCCGTTGTGATGTCTACAATGCGTTTAGCGAGGGGGTTCTTTCTCCAGGCGGCAAGGGTATCAAGGTAAAGCTCTTGGATTTCGCCAGAAGTGCGGTCATGAGGAAAGGGTGAAATTGCGCCCCATGCGGTAGGGATATTGTCAGTGATGGGGAAGGTAATGTTTAAGCCTGCCAACCTGGCAATAGTGCGGATTGTGCTTGTGGCAACGGATTGTATTAAGGGCATGGACAAGAGAGGGACAAAAAAACGGGCTAAGAGTGCGGCCGCGGGTGCGGTTCTCTTAGCCCGTATATTCATTTGTTGCAATTACGCAACACTATAACACGGATATTCTAGTGAATCAACAATTGGGCTTGCGAGTAAGGTAGGCACTCTTTATAATGCCTTCACCTCATTGTTCCCCCTTCGTTACACTCCCCGTATTTTTCCCCTGACTGACGAACTGGCACGAGACGCGAAACAAAAAGCCTCACTTTCACGGCCCGGAAAGTGAGGCTTTTTGTTGGTTGTGTGTAGGGTGAATTTGGGTTCTGAGGTATGGGTTTATCCTTTCTTCGCCCGGTGTTCTATTACTTCGTCAATGATGTTGTTCATAAAGATAACAGCCATCATAAAGGCGTTTGCGTTGTGCATAGCCTGTGAAATCCTCTTTTGCGGTTAATTGGTCTAGTTTGCAGGTTGGATCGTGAACTAACAGATCCGAAGGGAAAAAGGGCTTGGCTTTGCTTATAACGTCTTTGATGGTTTCTAAGTCTTTACTAGATAGGCGTTGGCTTGCGGTTGTGATCACTGTGGGTTTCTCCTGTTTGTGTGACTGATTGGGTTAATTTGTGACGTAGCCAGGCACAAATTAGCCTGGCTTTTCACATTTACGGGTAACAAACTTTTGTGAAATGGCCGCTATGGTTTCCCTGAGCTTGTTCACGTCTGATCTGGATACGTTTCCTACAGGCGGCGTTGGCTCTGGTTACGGGTGGTGTGACTACGCGACCGCAATTGCAGGCGCACAAGTTCACACTGCCACGAGGACGCGGTTGGTGATGGCCTGGGCGAAAGCACGAGCGACGGGGAGGGGACGGCATTACCGATGGCTCGTTTCTTTTCAGTGACGGTGGAAGGTAGGTCATAATCTGGGGGCAATCCCTGTAAGCGTAAGAAATCAGCGAAGGGGCGATCTGTGTCAGTGGCGAGGATGGCGGGTTCTACGGCTTTGGTGCGTGTGAATGCTCGATGAAGGATTATAGACGTGTCATCACGGGAACCAAATTGGATATGGCTCAATCGGCGCTGGGCTAAGCCAAACTCATTGGCGGTTACGTCAATCCTTTGCACCGTGTAGCCTTCGTCTCTACGTCTGGCACTCCTGGAACATTCTCCGCAAGGAACCAAAGGGGCTGGGCCTGGAACACACAACGGCAGTACTCACAATAACTCAGCACCTTCTTCGTAATTGTCGCGGCCGCGGATCGGCGTTCTGGCCGGAGTGCTGAAGGAGCTGGCATTGTGGGCCACCTGCGACACCCTCAAAACAGTCTGGTGGCGGGGTGAAGTTGCGAATATCTCCCCCCCAAATCTTATCGGGGCCACGGACGACACAATAACCTTCTTGCTCAAACCCCATGCCCAATATGTCTGCGCCTGGAAAGAGAGAGAGTATTGGTTTCGTTTGACAACCCAGATGAGTAGGCATTTTTAATTCTGCCCCCCTTGTGCCTAAGTGGGTGATAACTGATCCTTTGGTGATGCCTTCTTAATCTCTCTTGCCGTCTGGGGTGTAAATAGTTGGTGCGTGGGGAGAGAAACAGCTGGGGACGGTCAAGTAGGGGCCGGAACCATGCCTCTGACGTGGCGGCAAAGTAATTAAGGCTTCCGTGACGCGGCCGCGCTTGTATTCCCCGATCAGTTTGCGTATCCAATCGGCGTTTCTGGTATATAGCTGGCTGTGTGCCACCTCTTTTAGCGCAACTTACCTTGTTGCAATTCATCTCGCGTGGGTAAATAGATGTTCCAAAGGGGTGATTCATCCAAACTACGCCGCGCCAATCGGCGATCTAACCCGCCTGCATTGTCGTACTTCCTCTGGCAGGGTTCCTCTGTATTCTAAAATACGGTAGGCTGGCTCTGGGATAAACTTCTCTGCCTGGATGGTTCTGTGGCCTTGAAACTGCTGGCGGTCTAGATCATCTTCACTGCCATTATTTGTGCTGGGCGTACTATTTTGGGGTCTGTGAAGTATTCGGCGGTTATGCCTGACGTTTTGATTGATGAGTTGTTGGCTGTTCATGGGGTTATCCTTCGTGGGTGACGTGTCTAAAACTCAATACGAGTTACAACTTGGTGCGTGGGGCATTTGTGAGTTAGGCAAAACATAGCGATAAATTCAGAGGGGGACATTGCGGGAACCCTTCCTTGATGACATCGGATTGAGCGATAGAAGAGATGGGTTCCTGAGTAGCGACGCGACGTCTCTATCAACCCGATCCTCTTGACCTTCTCCCCTTCTTTAACCCCATTCCCTTTTCGACAGCACAAACAATCTGACCTGGCTTCAAGCTGGCCCAACCGGTGCGCCTGGTTACGGTTTTGTTCGATCCTGCATCTGCTGGGTAGTATATCAAAAGCTCATGTTTCGTGTCATTGGTTCACCTTGTTATGTGATGATCGACGTGGAATTTCTGACAGGTGACTCGGCGCATGATTGGCCGAGCTGGTTTGTGCCTGGCCGTTTTCACGGCAACAATCCCGCATCACAGAAAGGCTGACAGAATGGCGTAGCGTTCTTCACCCAGAAACGCAGCAATGCTACGTCATGATGGGAGATGGTTGATGATATGCTGGTATGTTTCTTCCCTTTCCACCGGGGCGGGTCGCAATCGCAACTCCAGAGGTAAGATGGTCTGAATGAATTGCTGGAAGGTCAGGATGCCGCGTTCTTTGGTAGGTCGGCGAGGTTGGGCTGGCCGTGGTGCGCGGTGTGGCGTCTGCGGATAGTTCGCCGATGGACTTCTGCGCCGTGCAACGCAGGGCTTCCCCACACCTAAACGAAATAGAATCCCTTAACCTTTGAACGCGGCGCAGGATCTCGTAGTAAACACTTGGATCGGCGGTGTCTGACAAAGTGAAGAATGGCTAGTTTGGCCTGGGTGATAACATGTATCCAGCCAGGCAGATCATTGGCTTCGGATGACAGGACGGTGATCCCCACTT
>JADJUV010000078.1 GCA_016716885.1 Candidatus Trichofilum aggregatum
AATGAAATCATGCAAGGTGATGGCAGTGACATACAGGACATTCTGGATGCGTTGACGGAAGAAGCCAATGCGAAGCAAGAAGAGCTGATGGCCGAAGTCGAATAACTTTTCCTCTCGTTCTAATTCTGCGGCTTATGTTATGGCTGGAAATAGATTGGGTTGAGACAAAGAGGGGTCAGGAGTGAATACCCTGGCCCTTTTTTGTATTTATGTATCTTCTTAGTTTTGGGGGGAAAACGAGACCTGAACTTGTCGAAGGGCGTTGGTTTCGACAGGCTCAACCAATCCACCACGCTTTATTGAGATGTTACGTGTTTATACACTGAGGAATGGTTGCAAAATAAGTTCCACACTCTGCCATTGCCGCTGAAAGGTGGTGAGGCTGGCGCGACCGGGAAGTAGAACAGGTGGGACGGGCGAGGCACAATCGGACGCGCCGAAGCGGGGGAGCGGGATGGTGGCGTCGGGGAGATGGTGGAACAGGGATGCCCAGGTGTGCTCGTGGCGGATGGGGTCATGGGTGTACCAGACTTCCACCAGAGGCGCGACTTGCCGCAGATAATCAATGTGCCAATGGGGTTTGGTCTGCGGCCGCATATGATGCCCCACTCTCCCCTTCACCCCACCCGGCCCAAAGGCACTGCCCACATACACATACCACCCGTGCCTGACTACCATCACCCCAGCCTACCAATGGTGATCATAGGCTCGGTTTGTGCTTGCAAGAGCAAGCCATATGTTCCTTAGTAATTCATCATACAAGTTTTAGTCGCACTCTAAAATTACGCGCTTCCGCCCATTCAATAATGCGTAGAAGTTCGTCTAGTTCTTTACGAAATAATCCAGACAGATAAAAAGCTTTGTAATAATCAGTCGAAATATCAACTTCTGTGAAAATATTGGGATGAGCATCTAAGGTTTTCATCAATGTTCTAATGCATGCTACAAGGTGGGCTGGATTTTGCCAGTTAGCTTCGTGTTCTCGTTCCGCTTGTTGTTTTTCTTGCTCTGCCTTAGCCCAAGCCACTTTATCTTCAGGATCGATCCCTTCAAAACACAAATTGAAATCACCTCCAGAAACCTTTTGCAAAGGACTTACATCAATCCCCAGTTTTTTAGCAACCTTATCAAGGGGTGAAGGTGCTCCTTCAGGGAAAAAGCGGCCTTGTGCAAATGCTTGCAGTAACACACTAGAACCCCAATGTACAAATCGGGGCAAGGATTCTTTATCGTGGTCTGGATAGTCAATATCCACATGTAACCAAAAGCCCATCAGTATCTCCTAAAGATATTATCTATTATCGCGGCCGCACCAACACCAACGTCATATCATCAAACTGCGGCGCGTCCCCCACAAACTGGTTCACGGTGGTGATGATCTGGGCCTGGACATTTTGCAAGGGCGTGGTCAGGTGTGCGCGGCTGGCCTAGCCTTTCCATCCCAAACTCAGCATTCCGGCTATCCTGCGCCTCCGATACCCCATCCGAAATACATCACCAGCAATCGCCCTGCTTCAGCGACACACATTTCGTCTGCCAGGCCATTCCCTCAAACATGCCCAACGGAATCCCGGTCTGCCCCAGTTCTTGCCTCGTACCATTGTTTAGAATGAGGGCGGGATTGTGCCCGGCATTGGCGTAGGTCAGCGTCCCTTCCGCCGGATCGAGCACACCATAAAAACGGTCACAAACTGATCCGACTCGGTATCCGTGAAGAGACGCTCGTTGCTGGCCCGGAGCACCTGGGCGGGGTCGTCGGGGAATTGGCTAGCAGTAGGTGCGGAGCAATGTCCGGCTAAGGGCCATGTACAGAGCGGCTCCCGTGCCTTTGTCGGCCACATCGGCTACCACCAGGGCCACGCGGCCGCGATCCAGGCTGACAAAATCGTAAAATCACCGGATGTCTGGCGAGCCGGAATGAGCGCGGGCGATCTCCCACCCCTCGATTTGCGGCAGGGCACGGGGCAAGAAGCTGGCCTGAATCCGCCCTGCCACTTCTAACTCCCGGGCCATCTTCTCGCTGGCGATCTGTTGGGCAACCACCTCAGCCCGGTGCAAGGCCGAAGCAATTTGTGCCGCCAACGATTGCAGGGCCGGTAACACCTGGCGCACTGGTTCACTATCTGACCGCGCCACCAGATGAATACCCCCCAGTCGTATACCACTGTCACTTTGGATGGGCACAATGAGTTCCTGGAAGGTCAGGCGTGGGTGATCGGGCAGGTGGAGAGTCGGGGTGAGGAGATAGGGTTCGGTATGGTTGGCCACCCATTGACGGGCGTAGGTCTCGCGTGCGGCCGCGGACATTTGTCCCTTTGCCCGGTAAAGCGTTTCCCCCGACTCCAACCAGACCACTAACACACCCCCGACAACATTTGCGGCACATATTCTTGCAAAATTGCGGGAAGAGTCGAACCATCGGCTGGGGCATTAATAATGGCCCGGCCCAATTTCTCCAACATCGCCAGTTCGCGTGAACGCTGATTGCTTTGCGCCGCCCAACAGCTCAGGCGGCTGGGCGCTAACATTGGCGAGGAAGGCTCCAGCGACAAAGAACAAAAACAATTCCAGGCCATTCTCTACATACAGCCCGGCTCCCAGCATGGCAAAAGGATTGGCTAACGTACTCAGCCCACTCACCACCAAAATGAACCGGATAAAATCCCAGCCACGTATGCGCAAACCACCGCTTTGCCAGAAGGGTCCGGTCTTGGGTGAGGCTGAGGACAAAGGGCAGGGACAGGAATAGTTGGAGGACAAATTCGAGGAACATGGCCGCGGCCGCGATCACCATCACTCGCCCCTGAAAGCCAGGAAAGGGGTAAGTGCCCCCCAAACGACCATAAAGTGATAGGGCGACCAGAGACATCAGAATGCCAGGGCCATTGTTTAGCATCTGCATAGCGAACAGACCCCAACGCGAAGATGGGCTGGTTTCGCGGCGCAACGTCCAAAGCAAAATCGCCCAATCGGCCAGGAAGCTATACCAAAGCACAATAGGGCCTAACAGCAAGGCCGCCACCCACAAAATCATCGTATCCAACGAACCACGCGCCGTCGTGTATTGACCGGGCCGCATCTCCAGCCGCATCTCAAACGGATACCGGGCAAAAAGACGTTGCAACACGAAAAAGAGAAGAGCAAAGCCACCCACTGCTCACGGATAAAGGTCAGGTCGGTCAGGCTGATGAGCCAGAAAATGACCATCACCATAAAGGCAATGAATAGACGAGGATAGGCGTTATTGGCATCGCACACGCTCCACCTCGTTCATCTGCGCCAAATCCGGGCGCAAACGCAAGGCCAAACGGTCGAGGAAGGGGGGAAGGAGGCATGGGGATTGGGAATTGAGAGACTGAGAGACTGGTTATTGGTTATTGGTACTGTTCACTGCTGACTGCTCACTGCCCTCTGCCGCCAAAGAATACCTTCCAGATAAACTCGCGGTCGGGCACGTTGCGCTCGGGGAACGCGGCCGCGAGCGGGGCATCATCATACGGTACGGCATGGTATGTCAGGTGGTATTGTCCTTCATGGCATTCCAAATGACAAACCGGGCCACTGCTTCGGTGTGACAGCCCAACGAACCAGGGTTGACGTAGCGGCGTTGCCCCGTCAGATCGGAAAGCTGATGGGTGTGCCCGTAAAAGATCAGGTCGCCGGGATAAGGGGCAAAGAGGGTATCGAGCGCGGCCGCGTCCGGGTTCTTCACAATCGGGGCAAAATCACGCCCCGTCTCATCCAAGGCATAATGCAAAAACGTCACCGTTACCCCATCCCAGGTTTCCGTCAGGACAAAAGGCCACCGGGCCACCTGCTCCCGCCATTCGGGGCGCAGTTGGGCATGAACCCATTCCTCATGGGCTAACTCACCCTCACCCATCCAGGCGGGTCGCGGCCGCGGGATACCAAACGCAAACATCGCATCATGGTTCCCCATCACCAGCCGCCCATCGGGCCTTTCCAGCAAACAACCCAACGTCTCCGCCGGATAAGGGCCAATCGAGACAGTGTCGCCGACATGCACCAGCACATCACAGTGCAACGGAGCAATGGCGTTTAAGGCCGCTTCCAAAGCAGGCCAGTTGGCATGAACATCGGTAAAAATGGCAATTTTTGTCATAGGATTGCGTATGGGTCTCGTGCTCCGATAAGTGAGAGCTTCTCATTCGTGTTGATTCGTTATTGTAGAGCAAAAAGCCTGACGCATCGTAGAGCCAATCACCCCTAAAATCAGGATCAAAAAGACCCTAAAGGTTTGTCAAACCTTTAGGGTCTGAATCAGATCATCTCACGACGTGCCAAGTTACGCCTTCACCAGCCAGAACGTCGCCTCTTTATCGCCGATTTTGGCGGTTTGGGGTTGGGAGCCGTGGGCGGGGGGTTCGGCGACCGTTTCCAGGGAGAGGGCCAGGGTTTCTTGCTGGATGTAGCCGCTGAAAGCCGTCAACGACGCCGAAACCTCAGCGTCACCATCCTGCACGTACACATGCACCCGGTCGTTGATCTCGAAGCCGAGGTTTTTGCGGGCGTCGTTGATCTGGCGCACGAAGTCACGGGCGTACCCTTCCTGGATCAGTTCGGGCGTGAGTTCCGTATCCACCGCCACCGTGACACCTTTCTCGCTGGCAACGGCCAGGCCACCACGGGATTCGGTTTGGACGAGGACTTCGTCACCGGTGAGTTCAAGGGTTTGGCCGGAGACTGAGAGAATGAGAGATTGGCCGGATTGGAGAAGACGCGCGGCCGCGACCGGGTCCACCTTCGCCAATGCCTGCCGGATGGCCGGGAACTGCTGTCCATACTTCGGCCCCATCACCCGGTTGTTGGGCATGAGTTTGTAATTCACCAACTCCCCCACTTCCGAGACGATTTCGATGGCTTTGACGTTGATCTCTTCCTTCAACACATCGGCCAGTTCGCGCAAATCTTGCTCTTCCTGGGCCGACCCCACATTGACCCGCGCCCGCGCCAACGGTTGACGCAATTTCAAATCGGCCTCGCCACGGGCGGAACGGCCCAGGCTGGCGGTGGTGATGGCCAGGCGCATTTTGTCGAGCAGGCGTTGATCGAGCGCGGCCGCGTCCGCCTCTGGATACAAACAATGATGCACACTACGCGGCGCATTCTCATCCACATTCGCCACCAAATTCTGGTACATCGCCTCGGTCACAAACGGGATGAACGGGGCCAACAGCCGCCCAAAATCCACCAGCACCCGGTAAAGCGTGCTATAGGCCGCCTGCTTATCCGCATCCGATTCGCTCTTCCAGAAACGACGCCGGGAGCGGCGCACATACCAGTTGGAGAGATCATCCAGCAGGCTCTCCAGCACCGCCGACGCTTTTTCGGCATCATATTTGTCCAGAGCCGCCTTCACCGCCAGCGTCGTCTCCTGCACGCGGGCCAGAATCCAGTTGTCCAGTTGGGCATGGGCTTCCACTGGCGATGTCACCGGACTGCCGGGTGTCCACTTGTCCAGATTGGCGTAGGTCACGAAGAAGCTGTACACGTTCCAGAGCGGAATCAGGAAACGGCGGCGCGTCTCATCGCCCCGATTGAAGCCAAAGAGCAGGTTTTGCTCCGGTTTGCAACTGGCATAAAGCCAGCGCATCGTATCCGCGCCCATCTGGTTGGCCGCCTGGTTGAACTCGATGGAGTTGCCCCACGATTTGTGCATTTCGCGGCCATCTTCGGCCAGCAGGGTGGCGTAGCCGAACAGGTTGCGGAAGGGGGGTTCTTCGGCCAGGACGGTGCTTTGGGCCAGCAAGCTGTAGAACCAGTTGCGGAACTGACCGGGGAAACTTTCGCTGATGAAGTCGGCGGGATACCATTTGTTCCAGCTTTCCCGGTCAACGGTGTAGTGCATGGTGCTGAAGGCGACGATTCCGGCATCCAGCCAGGGGTTGCCTACATCGGCGATACGGCTGACTTTGCCGCCACAGCCGCAAGCCACTTTGACGGCATCAATGTGTGGCCGATGGGGGGTGTGGCCCTCAAAGGCGTCCCACCCCTCGACGGCCCGCTCTTCCAACTCTTCTTTGCTGCCGATGACGGTGACGCGGCCGCAATGGTTACATTCATAAATCGGCAGGGCCAGCCCCCAATACCGCTTCTTGCTGATCATCCAGTCGTGCATGTTGCGGAGCCAGTCCATCTCCCGGTCATACCCAAACGAGGGGAACCAGTTGATCTGCTCAACCCGATCCATGATCTGATAACGCAGACTGCGCTTTTTCTCTTCCGGCGTCACTTCGGCGCGGGGTTTGTCATACAACTCACCCATGCTGATGAACCACTCATCCACCAGCCGGTAGACCAGTTCTTCGCCGCAACGCCAGCAATGGGGGTAGCGATGGGCGTACCGTTGTTTGCGGTAATACACCCCTTTCTGGCGCAGGCTTTCAAAGATGGGTTCGGCCACGCCAAACACGGAGCGGCTACTGAGCCAGTCGAAGCCATCCACATACACGCCGTTCTCGTCCAATGGGGCGACGATGGGCAGGTTGTGTTCTTTGCTCAGGCCAAAGTCCTCGGCCCCACAGCCAGGGGGCGATGTGGACGATGCCGGTTCCTTCTTCGGCCCCGACCTCACGCCAGGGCACAACACGATGGGTATACTCTGCGGCCGCGAACGCTTTCTGCACCGCCGGTAACTCATCAAACGGGCCGCTGTAGGTCCAGCCCACCATCTCACTCCCCTTGAGCCGATCCACCACTTCGTTTTTGCCCAGCAGGGTGTTTTTCATGGCCCCTTCGGCCAGGTAGTAGAACCAGCCATCTTCGGCCTGCACTTTGACGTAATCGAGGTCTGGCCCGACCGCGGCCGCGACGTTGCTCGTCAATGTCCAGGGGGTCGTCGTCCAGACCAACAGGGCCTCTTGCCCTCCCCTCTCCACATTCCCCTCTCCACCTTTACTCAGCAGGGGGAACTTGAGGAACACCGAGTCATGCGTCACTTCCTTGTACCCATCGGTCACGATTTCATGCTGGCTGATACCCGTGCCACAACGGGCACACCAGGGCATCACGTCCCGCCCTTTGTACAACCAGCCATTGTCGTGGCATTTCTTCAAGAAGCTCCAAATCTGGTAATTGTTCTCGTCGCTGAAGGTGAAATAGGAGCCACCCAGTTGCGGCAAACCCAGTTGGGCCACGATCTGCTCGACGGTTCCCGTCACCGGCCCTTGTGGCCCGGACACGGTGATTTCCTGGCCAGGGTCTTCCAGCAACAGTTGGGCCAGGCGGCGCAGTTCTTGCGGGTTATTCCAATCGGTCCAATACCCCAGGCGGGTAGATTGCTCCGTCTGCACGGCGGCGAAATTCAAGACGCGGGCTTTGCACCGTTTGATGAACTCTTCCATGCCAAACGCCTCGATGTCCCGTTTGCTCTTGAACCCTAGCTCCTTCTCCACCTCGACTTCCACCCACAACCCCTGGCAGTCGAACCCATTTTGCCACCGTTCATTTTTGCCCAGCATGGCGTGATACCGCTGGTACAAATCTTTGTAGGTGCGCCCCCAGGCATGATGGACGCCCATCGGGTTGTTGGCGGTAATAGGGCCGTCAAGGAAGCTGAACGTGCCATATTGGCTCTCTGATTTGGCCCGCAGGCGGCGCAGTTCGTTAAAGGCGTCCGTTTCCTGCCAGAAATCCAGGATGCTCTTCTCCAGAACGACGAAATCTACTTTGTTGGATACCTCTTGAAAGGTCATGCTTTTCTCCTGATGCGTGATGCGTAATTCGTGTTGCGTGTTGCGTGTTGCGTCTAAAGGGCTGGGCGCAACTCCAGTGTGCTTAATATGATGGCCTGTGCCGGTTGCGCGGCTCCGCCCCCTTCAATGACAACGTTTTCTAATGTGATGCGGCCGCGATTGGCATGGTGACGGTTACAAAAGGCAAACCACTTTGTATGCGAATCTTCATGGCAAGCCTCGTATACCCAACCAACGCCGGATCGTCACGTCAAGCTGTTCTCTATCGGTGTGAAATACAAACAGTTCACGTTGTGGCTCGTCTTGATGCAATTTAGACGTTTCAACGCTTCACCTCTCAACCAAAGGACTTCACCCAGGCTCTTACGAATTTCTTATGTCATCTTCCGTGTGAGCCTCAATTGCTTCCAAAGGGCCGGCTTTCCGTCTGCAAATTTGTTAGCAAATTCATCAAGTTCCCTTGAAACCTTCACTATCAATCGTAGCGAATGTAACGAGTCTCGCGGCCGCGTAGTCCATCCTGTCTCGCCATCAACAAGGGTTGGTGGTGGGCGTCCAGCCAGAGGGTGCGGGTCTGCTCGGCCCAGGTAAGGGTCAGCGGCCGCGTCTGCCACTGTTTCCCCATTACCTCTACCATTTCTGGCTGGCCCTCGTGGTAATGCAGGGTAACAAGGCGGGGGGTGAAGGATGCGGCCGCGTCCAGCATCACCGCTTCCACCTGCCCCTCACCACTCAACCCGGCCAATAACCCCAAACCCATCGTAGCCGGAAACCAGAAATGATTGGCGGTCACTATCTCTTCCTGCCGCCCTTGCCCATCCACCTCACGGACAATCACCAGGGTAGAACCCTCAAACAATACCGACCCTTTTACCTGTTGCCGGGGGCCAAAGAAACGAAACTTGAGCTGTTCCGGCTGGCCCAGGGCGTTAAGGGTGAGATGGAAGAGGGATGAGTTGCCTGACGCGGCCGCACGCCCATCCACATCCACGCGCAAAAAACGGTAGCTTGCGGCCGCGTCCGTCAACCGCCAACTTTCCACGGCCCCGGTTGGTTTACCGTCCTGTTCATAAACCAGTCTCCCAGACGCAACTGGCCTCTCATAACCTTGTTCCCGCAAAATAAACCGCATAATTTTTCATTCACCAGATATGCAACGCACCACGCATCACGCTTCCAACTCCACATAAATCCGCTTATTAATCTTCCCCTTGCTCTTGTAATCCGTCACCCGCATGTGCCCCACCTCGCTGGTGTTGGCGACGTGGGTTCCGCCGTCGGCCTGCAAATCCAGCCCCACAATTTCCAGGGTACGGACTTCGCTGATGCCTTCGGGGAGCAGGTTGATTTTGGTGCGGATGAGGTCGGGAATCTGGAACGCCTCTGCACGGGGTAAAATTTTGACGAGGACAGGACGCGCGGCCGCGACCTCTTGATTAATCGCCGCTTCAATGTCCGCCACCAGTTCCTGCCGCATCGTCTCAAACTCAAAATCCATGCGCCCCTGGAGCGGGTCCATGTTGCCACCCGTCACCTGCGCCCCATAATCACGGAAAATCGTGCCGCAGAGGATGTGCATGGCCGTGTGCGTCCGCATCAGTTGGTAGCGGCGCGTCCAATCCAGTTGCCCGGTGACAGTTGTGCCCACGGCGGGCAGATCCCCCTGGATGAAATGCACCACCTCACCGCCTACTTTGCCCATTTTATGCACCGTCCACGTCTGCTCCCCGGCGGCCAACGTGCCCACATCGTTGGGCTGACCACCCCCACCGGGATAAAACGCCGTTCGATCCAGCACCACACCCCCTTCAACCTGGGCGGTGACGGTGGCGGTGAAATTTTGGACATAAGCATCGGTTTGGAAAAGCAGTTCGGTCATAGGTGACTCCTGGGAAACCGGGGGGGGGGGGGGGGGGGGGGGGGGGGGGGGGGTCTGGGAACTCTGGGAACGCCGAAAATGGTCAATGGCTAATCGCAATTGTCAATAGCCAACAAACGAAGGAAAATCCGTTCCTTCATCCAATCCGTTGTTGTAATCCCCATCACCGGGCACTTGTCGGGAAGTTCCTACGAGTTCCCCTCAGTTCCTACGAGTTCCCCAATAAAAAACGCCCTCATCCCAATCTGGGACGAAGGCGCATTTGTCTCCGTGGTACCACCCATCTTCCTGGCCTCAAACCAGGCACTCAAGCCGATAACCATCATTATCGTTATCCGGGTAACGGCGGATTATTCCGGCTAAGTCTAATCAGAAAACGCACCACGAAACACGAAACACGTCTCTTTTCGGTTAGCAACTCTGGAGGGATTTTCGACCGGGTTTCAGGCCTGACTCACACCAACTCAGGCTCGCTCGACTGAAATCAACCTGTCTACTCTTCTCCGTCACTGTTTTTTACAGGTGTAAATGTTGGGTTGATTATGCCAGAAGGCCCCGAGGCTGTCAATTTTCACCGGGTGCCAACGCTTCTACACACAGTAGAGTCAAATCATCAAACGGCAAAACCCCGTGTGTCCAGAGGGCTATATCTTGGGTGATGTGCTGGATGAGGGTGGATGCGGCCGCGTTTCCCCTTTTCTGCAACAACTCCCGTAACCGTTTCACCCCATAAATCTCATGGCGAAAGTTAATGGCATCCGGCAGGCCATCACTAAATACAACCAATCGATCACCGGGCTGCAACGTCGTCACATACTCATCCAGGTGCAAATCTTCCAACATGCCCAGGAAGCGCCCTTTCCCCACCAGAGCTATGACCTCCTGATTCGGTCTTACTAACAGGGGTCGCTCATGCCCCGCCACAACATACGTTAAACGACCCGTTGGCCGGTGTAAAATGCCATAAAAAACCGTCACAAACACATCATCGGTCGTTGACACTTCCATTAAATCTTGATGTACCCTCAAGGCGACTTCTGATGGCGACAGGCTAAGGCGACTTTCCACGAGAAAGAGTGTTTTAATCACCGCCATAAACAGAGCCGCTTGCACACTTTTGTCGGCTACGTCGGCTAACAACAAACCAACATGCTCATCATCCAACACCATCACGTCATATAAATCACCACCCACCGCACGGGCTGGTTCCAGGTAAGCGGCAAACCGGTAATCATGAAACTCCGGCAGGGTTTCCCGTAAAAGGCTTCTTTGTACCTGAGCCGCAATTTCTAGCTCTCGCTCTAGCTTTTGTTTTTCCACCAACTTATCTTGGGCCAACTTCAGATCATCATACGCTTCTTGGAGTTGCTCATTTTTCTTAGCCAGGTCTTCAATCGCGTTGCGATCCATTGTGCGCAGGTTGCTCAATACCCGGCGCATCAGGTTATAGGCAATCGTGGGATGACGCTCCACAATGGCATCAAACCGTTCCTCGGTAATTTCCAATACCGTCGTGGGCACAAGGGTGGTGCAATTGGCGACACGGGGCGAATCATCTAGCAGGGCCATTTCGCCAAAATATTGGCCTGGACCACAAATATTGATAAGGCGTTCTGATTCATTTTCTTGCCGCATGGTAATAGCAACCTGCCCGGCCACAACCACATAAAAGGTATGCTCGCGGGCACCCTGGCGGCACAAAACAATGTTTTCAGGGTACTCACGCTGAATACCCACCTGACGGAGTTCGTCTAAGGATGGGGCATCCAAACCCAGAAACGCGTCTTCGGAAGTTGAAACGATGGCGGGTGAGGTGCTGTTGGGAGGCATAGGGCAAGAGGGGATTGAGTGACAACCGGATATCTCTTAATTTCTTTTCTGAAGATACGCCAGGAGTTTCTCTACCGGCCAGGTGTTGGCGACCTGATCGGGCGTTGCCCAGGCGCGTTGGGCGGTGGCTACACCATAGTGCAGAAAATCAAAATGATCGGGGTGATGAGCGTCGCAGTTGATCGCCAGGTTGATGCCTAACTCCAGGGCACGGCGAGCATGGCTATCCCGCAGATCAAGCCGGTTGGGGTTGGCGTTAATTTCGAGAAGGGTGTTGGTGGCCGCGGCCGCGTTCAGCACCGCTTCCATATCCAAATCAGCCCCCGCCCTATCCGGCAATAACCGACCTGTGGGGTGCGCCAACATATCCACATGAGGGTTATTCAAGGCATTCAAGGCCCGTTGCGTCACTTGTTCGCGGGGTTGGCTCAAACTCACGTGCAAACTGGCAATGACAAAATCCAGTTCAGCCAGCACTTCATCGGGGAAATCCAATGTACCATCGGCCTTAATTTCCATCTCCGTACCGTGCAAAACACGGAAATCCGGCCCCATTTCCGCATCCACCTGGCGAATCTCGGCGGCTTGTTGGCGCAGACGTTCCACCGTCAGCCCATTGGCAATGCCCAGCCCGTGCGAGTGGTCGGTGATAGCGATCAATTTCAAACCCCGTGCCTTGGCCGCCTGAGCCATTTCCCGCACCGTTTTGCTCCCATCTGACCAAGTGGTGTGCATATGCAAATCCATCTGTATGTCAGCCATCTGGATCAACCGGGGTAATTTACCACTGCGGGCCGCTTCAATTTCGCCCCTGTCTTCCCGCAGAATAGGGGGCACATAGGTCAATCCCAATGTAGCATAGACCTCTTCTTCGGTAGCACATAGAATTTCCGGATCACCGTTTAGGGGGGTGAAGGCATGTTCGTTAAGGGTGAAACCCTTTTTGAGCGCTAATTCACGCAGGTGAACGTTATGCTCTTTGCTACCAGTAAAATATGACAAGAGTGTGCCCCAGCGTTCGGCGGGCAAAACCCGTAAATCTACGCCCAGGCCGTTGAGGAGAACGATGCGTGATTTGGTTGGCCCCGCGGCCGCGATGCTTTCTACGTTGTCCAGGCTACGAAAGAAGGCCATGATGGGTTCGTGGTTTGCGGCCGCGACCAGCAAATCAATATCCCCGATTGTTTCCTTCATACGGCGCAAAGAGCCACCGACCGAAGCCTGCGTCACCCCAGGCAGTTGGGCTAACTGGGCCAGCATCGCCTGGGCAATAGGCCAGGCCACACCCAAGGGGGTGCGGCTGTCCCCATGCCGCATCAGCGCCTCAATGGCCGCCACCAATTTGGCCTCAGATTTAGCCCCCAACCCTGGTAAATCACGCAACTTACCAGCTCGTGCGGCCTCAACCAACCCGTCCAGCGTCGTCAGACCTAACGTGTCATAAATTTGTTTGACCCGCTTCGGCCCTAATCCTTCCACCCGCAACAAATCAACCAACGACGGCGGAACTTCCTGAGCGACCTTCTCATAAAATTGTAGCCGCCCGGTTGTAAGCATCTCTTCAATTTTTTCGGCCAACGTGGCCCCGATGTGGGGAATCGTCGTCAACGCCCCTTGAACCTGAAGGCTCTCCAGGCTCTGGCTTAACTCGCCAATGCTCTCCGCCGCCCGCTGATAGGCCAGCACCCGGTGAATGCTATCACCACGAATGGCTAACATGTGGGCCACTTTAGCAAATAAGGCTGCAATTTCTCGGTTTGTCATTTTTGCCAATTGAGTCATAGGTTCAAATTATAGCTTACGTATGGTGTCTTGCGTATGGCCTGGATACGTGTCTGTCGGCCTTTAATAGATGAACATTAAGAAAACAGATCGGTATCCGGCTCCGCCCACCCGCAAACGGAGCGGACTATCGTTGTTCACGGGTTTTTGTTTGTAGTGACCGCTTTTGAGCCTTAAATAATACGAAGAGGAGGGAGGGGCGCCTCTCTATGCCAGTGTTATTTCGTAAACTCAATAGCGGGCTAACGCGGTCACTACAAACGAAACCTTTTCTAGTTATACTGGCAACGGGCATAATCTGCGGTTTTTTCGCCTGTCGCTCCATCGCTTTGTCGCCGTGTCGGGTATAACAGCACCAGTTGAAACTGGTTTCAGTGATTTCTTGGCGTACCTGACGTCTTGGCGGTTCAATTTTTGAGTACCTGACCCGTTGCTGTTTTTACCGTTGATGAACGTCATTATGCACATAATCTCTCTAAACTTTGGTACTATAGGAACGTATTACGCAATAGAGGTCACACCTATCCAGTGTATTAACCTAACATAACTCTTGACGATTTTTTAACATTGCGATTATACTTATGTTATGTCACTCTCTGGGCTAAAAGCCTTGTTGTTGTCCCTTGGAGAGTGGATACGGTTTCATCTGGCAGGTAAACTTGGCCTGACGGCTCAGGAAATTTCCAGGGGCATATCCACGGGTGTATTTGACGTGGCCACTCTGTTTTTGCTCGTCCTGGGCCTCTTTCGTGGTAGTCAAGCTTACATGGATGCCCGTTATGATTTGCCAGTTACTATCCAAGAGGCAGTGCTAAAATGGGCCGTCGTGTCTGACTATGTGGCCCGCTCCGTTGATATACCCCGTGAGGTACCTCTGGTGCTGTGGTTCAAAGAGAATAGCATGTTAGCAGTAAACCCAGACAGTTGTACGGGTATTATGGGGGCTTATGATCTGGTGCGTTCTGGGGAACGGCCTTGTTTTACCCCTGGCCCGATTAACGATTTGGAAGTGGCAGAACAATTGCTCATTGGGGCCCAAGAATACAAGAAGCGCTGCCCGGATATCACCTACCTGACTCATGATCCTACCCATATTCAGCGCTGTTACCTGGCGTACAATGCGGGCACGGGCGCGGCCGCGCGGTTAGACCCCACCGACTCCGCCTATGTTATGAACAACTATGATGCCGCCCATACCAATATGATCTACTCAGATATTGAACTTGGGACCGTGCGTGTCACCGCTTTAGGAGCATGGCCTACCCATCTGACTTTCCAAAGCCTCATTGTCTCGCGCATTGATGGCCTGGAGATGCCTGTCACGGCCGCCCTGGTAGACACTAAGAATCGTTTATTTGACTCATTGTGGGCAGCCTTGACCGGGGCCGATATCCTCAATAACGCCACCGGCATGGATTTCCCCAATGCTCGTGATATTAGCGACGAATCGTGTCTTGGTGAGCCTCATAGAGGTCGTGCTTCCTGGCAACCGAACCGCAACCCGGTCAGCGAGACCCCTATTTTGACTCAGGATGTGCATGGATGCAGTTACGGTTTGCCGGGCTTAGATATTTCTAGTGATAATCGTGCTGCTCTCTTACAAGCACCTATGCCCGGTGAATTAACGACCTACACGGATCGCTGGTATAACAGCACCATTCGGATTGAAAACGAAGAATGGATTGTCTGGCTTTTGCACCCCCGCACATATTTGTTGGCCGAAGGGGAAGTAAGACGTGGGCAAGCCGTAGGGGTGATGGGTGCAGTAGGCAATGCCACCGGGCCGCATGTGCATTACACGGTTTATGATAAAGTAAACCAGACTTTTGTTGATCCCAGTTTGTTTTTACCCTAGTCCAGTCATATAGACCTTAAGATAATGATTTGCGCAGGGATTAGCCTTTTAGAGAATTACAAAGGCGGCCTTGCCAGCAAAATCCTTGTTCTTAATAGCCATAGGTTGCCGATATGGATCAAGGGACTGTTTACTGTGTTGAAAGTAGTTTGTTGTCAGCACCGGGCAATTTCTGACTAATTTACCCTCTTCCCGGTGATAAAAAGGAGTAGTTCGCATGGATCTGGCAAATTTGTTGGTTCTTGTCCCCCCGGCCGTAGCTCTGGCCTGGCTGGCTCATTTGTTGTTTCGCAAAGAATTGGCCAAGGAATCGCTGGGTAAGATCATCTCTTACTTCATTGGGGTTCTCATTATTTTTATTGCTATTGCCTGGATTGTGGATAGCTTTTTTATCCCTTGGGTTAATGATCGCTTAATCAATGCCAGTAATTCTACCGACTTACAGCAATCCATTCTTATCATAGAGGGTGTCATTGATGACTCCTTCGATACAACGGGTACGGGTAGCACCTTAGTTCCCACACCTGGCCCAACACCCATTATTATCTATGTCACACCTGTGTCTACCTCGCCAGGCGGTGGCGGAGCGGCTCAGCCGACAACAGGGGAATGGCCTAAACAACATACGGTACAGCCTGGTGAGACACTTTCTGCCATTGGGCAGAAATATGGGGTCACTTATGAAGCCATTATGCAGGCAAATGGCCTTGATAGCTGGACAATTTTCCCCGGACAGACATTGTTAATTCCGGCACCGACCAAGTAGTTCGGAGAGCTAGAATTTGATCTTAATTGAGTGGGCAAGCTATGAGTAGAAGGCAGAAAGGACGGGAGTGGCTCGCGGCCGCGCAACATTCCCGCTATCAACAACTAGAAACCGATGCTTTCTGGGGTCAACTCTCTAACCTCTGGTATCGCTTGCCCTATGATATACGGCGCAACATTGAAAACAACTTTCTGCCTGAAAACCCCATGGAGCGGCCCATCCCTGGTGAAGAAGTGCAGCTAGAAATTCGTCCGGCCTGGTATCGAGATATACTGGGCCACTTTTTCTTCCATAGTACCTGGCAGTTAGCCATAATTATGCTCCTGTTAGTCCTGCTCGTCGGGATTTTGGCTTTCGTCTTCCAGTTCTCCTTTTGGAGTATGGTCCTGCCGGTGGCACTGTTCATTTTATTGGGCGTTTATGCGCTCCAGGAACGGTTGGAGTTTATGCAGTACCGTCTGGTAAAGACCAACGCCCGGTTCGTTATTTCATTGCCCCAACATGGAGCCTGGCCTTTTGTGGATAACATTGAACTGAAAGGTTTGCCGACCGTACTAGACACCAACTGGTCCCGTAATCCCATCTGGCGAATTTTTCAGGTCGTTACTGGGGCTAGAGATTTATACATCAGCATGTCGGGATACCAGTTTGCTGAGGGTGCGGCTAAAGTAAGAGATGCTTTGTGCATCCCCGATGTTATGGCCGCTGATGCCTTTGAACTAAAAAGGCTAGTCTTCCCAGTCCCTGATAATAAACCGGGCAAAGTGACATTGGTGGAACTTTCGCCAGAGACAACAAGGCAGATAACTGAGGCTGTTAAGGCAGGAGCCATCCATTTACAACCCTTAAACCTGCGGCGTATAGCGAAGGACGATCCCCCCGTTCACGATTAACCAGACTTTGTCGTTTTTTGCTTCTACCTCTGGTTATTTGCAGGCTGGGCATTACCCATTAATAGCACCGTTTTCCCCAAACACGTCATCAAAAAGCCCCCGTTCAGCCGAATGCGGGCTTTTTTGTTGCCCCTAAAGCCATTCGTAATCCATTACACTCGTACTGACAAATTTTAGACGGATGTCACTAACACATAAGCAGTGGAAATCACTACAATCTATTTATCTTTCAAGGAAGGGAGAAATGATGCTTGCACGACACTGGTTGGTTCCTTTGTTTCTTTTATTTATGGGCTTTACAGGCTGGTTAGGCTGGCGATATACCAGTCCAGTCACCGTAGAAATTAGCAGTACGGTACTCAATCTCCCCTTTGAGGTAGAGACCATTCCTTCCGTCGTTGAGGCAGTACCGGGTGAGATGGTGCGGGTTATCTACCGGGTCAAAAATAACAGCCTGACCGGGCTGGAAGCGTATGCAACTATTACCATTGAGCCAGACCAGGACAGCAAACAATTAGAGGTATTCCTTTCCCAGTGCACGGGCCTGAATACCTTTCAAAATAATCTCCCTGAAGAGTATGAGGTCCTGTTTCGGGTGGAACCAGCCGGGTTAACGGGAAGCCAACATCTTGTTTTACGGCATACGTTTGAATCGGCGACCGCACGCTATCAGGAGATTGATCAATAACATCTCTTGGGGGAAAAAGGGGGGGGGAGACAGAGGACTATTCGGGCATGAACGATTCTCTTTCTTCTTCCCATGAATCACGTGTGTCAACCGTAGGAACATGGCTTAAGGCAAAATGGCGCTGGGTTATGTGGCTTTTGGTAGCGTTGATGCTGGGAGCCGCGGCCGCAATTGGTTACATGTCCTGGTATGAATACACACACCACATCCTGTCTGGGGCGACGGTAGAACCAACCGAACGCGCTCCTGATTTCACCCTGACCGACCAAACGGGCGAGCCATTCGCCTTGAGTGAGTTACAGGGGCAATGGATTTTGCTCAATTATGGGTATACCTCTTGCCCAGACGTTTGCCCGGCCACTTTGGCAGTACTAGGTCGGGTGCAGAAGCTCCTTGAAGAGGATGCCGAACAAGTGCAAATGATTTTTGTGACGGTGGACCCGGAGCGGGACACAGCGGCAAAAATGGGCGAATACGTTGATCGGTTTGGGCAGGGAACGATTGCTCTGACAGGTACACCCGAAGAGATCGCGGCCGCGGCCGCGCCTTATGGCGTTCGTTATGCCCGTGTTGATATGCCAGACTCGGCGATTGGTTATGCCATGAACCACACCGCCTTTGTTTATGTGATCAACCCTGAATTTGAGTGGTTCCTGGTCTATCCGTTTGGTATCGGGCCAGAAGAAATTGTGGCTGACCTGCAATTCCTCATACGGCAGCAGTGATGAACTATTAACTCGAATTTTGCCCTTATTAACGTTCTTTGCGCCCTGGCGTGAGCTATTTTCGCAGGCGTTCCCGCTAATGGAAAAAAATTTATCCGCCGATTTGTGCTGAGCTTTGTCGAACCATGACACAGATTCACAGAATTTTCTTTCCTCTATGTTCTCTGCGTCTCTGTGGTTCGTTAATTTTACAGGAGAAAAAGTCATGAAATGGTATCGCTTTGCAATTTTGTTTTTGGTGCTTGTTGGTCTTTTGGCCGGATGTGGCGGTAGTGAAGAAAGCCTCGCGGTTGAGTCTGTGTGGATGCGTAATTCACCCATGATAAATAACGCTGGTGCCGCTTATATGGTAATTCACAATGAGGGAACCAGTGAGGACCGCTTGATTTCAGCCAGCAGCGACGCGGCCGCGACAATCGAGCTTCATGAAACCAAAGAAGTGGATGGTATGATGCAGATGGCCCCCGTCGAAGGCGGCATCCTCGTCCCGGCAGATAGCATGGTTGAGTTAAAACCAGGCGGGTTACACGTCATGTTCATTGGTCTGACCCGTGAGCTAAACGTAGGTGATGAGGTGGAGATAACACTGACCTTTGAGAAAGCCGGAACAATGAATGTGACGGCTGAGGTTCGTGAAGAGTAACGCATCGTCAACCCTGGCTATACAAAAACGCCCCTTTGTCCTTGTGACAAAGGGGCGTTTTTATTTACCGGGTAGCTCTTGCCGAAAGTCCAAAAGCTTATAGCTGTCAAGAAAACGATTTTGTTTGTAGTGACCGCTTTAGCGGGCTGACGCTAGCCCGCTAAAGCGGTCACTACAAACGAAAACCTCAAATCATTAGCAGGGTGTCAGCTCAGTTAATCCTGGGGCGGTTCACCGGTGTAAATCTCGACATCACTGGCTTCCAAACCCCGTTCCGTATCTTCCACATCATAAAGAATCCACTGCCCTTCTGGCATGTCAGCCGGATCGGAAAGGGCGTCTGTTTTGTGGAAGAAGATATCCTCGCCACCACCACGAGCAATAAACCCGTAGCCTCGTAATGGGTTATACCACTTGAGACGGCCAATGTATTTGCCGCTCATTGGGTCTATCTGAATACTTGTTGGCTCCGGGTAGGCCTTGTTGTCTTGGGGGGGTTCAGGGGGTGCTTCACGCGGTTCACGCGGGCGTGAGGGCGCGGCCGCGGGTTCCCGCCGTCGCTCCTCAACCCTGCGCTCTTCATGCCCACCCCGTGCCGGTCGCGCTTGTTGGGCCGCAAAAGTTTGCCAGGCCTCGGGGGTAATGGGCAAACCAGCCTGGCCTAATTGTCGTTGCATCTCTACCGTAAAGAGAAATTTTTCGCCGTTTTCGTTCGTTATCCATTGGTCACGAAAGTTCATCTGTTGGTCGTCTCCTTTGTCCTTTGCCTGTTGAATACCGGGTTTGGCATTTTGCTCTATTCCCGGTTAGAAGTGCCGTAGTTATTACTTCTGGCTAAACCATTTTGGCCTACGCTGAGATATAGATGTTCAGATAATCATTGGGGGTTTTGGTACGTTGTGATCGCTTTAGCGGGCCGGCGCTGAATGGCTAAATCCGCACCTACAAACAAAACCTTTTACTTGAAAGCTATATCTACTCCTGTTTTTAGTGAAGATAATTGTAGCTGAAAGAGAAGGGGGCGTCACTTCACCTGTTCGGTCGGCCCATCAGGGCAACAGATACAATTCGTAACCCCCAAACTCAGTAACCGGTTGTAAATAGTTGCTGGTTAGCTCGGTTAGTAACGGCCGATTAATGGCGTAAAGACCTTCATCAGCCTGTTGGGATTCAATAAAATCCAGTGCCGTGCGCCATAATAAAACATGCGTGACCCCTTGCTGCTGCCACGCGGCCGCGATGCCCGCCGCATCCCCATAAAGATATTCCAAATGTCCCCACCGATCCAAAATACTATCGGGTCGGCAGTCCAGATCACAATAGTAACTGCGTGGCTCCCACAAAAATAGGACCACACTCTCCGGGGGCAAATCAGCATTAAGCCGTTCCATGGCTATAAAATGGCTGCCCAAACGTCGTTCCAGATTAGCCGAACGTGTCTCCTGGCCAAATAAATACGCCCAGGGTGCTTCTGGCAACCAGCGTAACAACTGGTTGACCAACCCTAAAAACAGTACCAACCCCAGGGCTATGTTCAAGAAGCGGCGCAAAGAAAATTGCGGATGATCAAGCTGGCGTATCTCTTGCCATAACCAGGCCATGACCGGGCATAAGACAATAAACGCCGGTAAAAGAAGCCGACTTTGCCTTAAAGCACCGGAAGAAATCACCCCTATCAGCCAAAACAGGTAGTGTCCACCAGCAAACCACAACAGGTAATTCAAGCCAGGGGGTGTTTTGAGGCGCAGTTTGCTCAGCCCAACCAGCAGTAGCAGGGGTAAAAAGGTCAGGAAAAGTGGGCCAGTGACGCCGTCTTGGCTGGCATCTTGCAGCCCCAAGGTCAGGTCATAGGGCAGGCGTAGGATGGCGATGGGGTCGAAACCGATGCCTGTGCCAACTTCGGCATACGCGGCCGCGCGATACCCATCCCAATATTTTCCCCCAAAAACAAAGGGGTACACCGGGTTGCCCGTCAATAGCCAATTTTTTATTAACCAGGGAGCGACCACCAATCCGGCGGGCAAAGCAAAAGTCAGCCCAGCGCGCCAGGCGGCTCGCCAATTAGACCGGCACTGCCACACAATAAATAGGCTGAGGATGAGCGGTGTTATCAGGCTCGTGTATTTCAAGCTCATAGCCAGACCGGCCATGACCCCTGATAACACCAACGGTTTAGATGAGTCTGGCTCTGTGAACCATAAACCCAAGAGGTATAACGCGGCCGCGCTGTAAAAAGCCAGCGCCAGATCATTGTAAGCCCAGGTTCCCAGGCTCAGGAACATGGGCATGGTGAACAGGAGTAAGACGGCTATCCGGCTTTGGGTAAGCTTCAACCATTCCCGCGCCAATAGAGTCACTATGCCCATCAGCAGAAAAACAAAGCTAAAATGCACAAGCTGGGCTACGGTATCGCCACGAAGCGCTATCGCCCACAAAAATACCATTTCTAACAGGCTGGGAAAACTTAGATGGGGGATATCGATTCCGCCGATGAGGCCACCGGCTTGCAAATATAGTTTGGGGCCTTTGAGGTGGTAAAAAAGGCCATCCCAACTGGTCGGGGGGAGCAAGGCCGTTGTCAAGGCCACGCCTATCACTACCAACAGGTAAAACAAAACCAGAGGTGAGGGGCGGGACCATTGGCGCAGTCGCGGCCGCAACAGTTTCAACCAACTCCACCAGGACGGTGCAGCCACCAGCGACAGCCCAACCGCTAAACCGGTGAAGACCACGGGACGATACAGTTGCAAGGCTCCCAAGGCTAACATCAGCAGACCCATAGCTCCCCACCCCAGGCCAATACTCAAGACGATTTCGGCTAGTAGGGATGGCGCTGTCCAGCGGCTCAACCGTAACAGTGTGCGGCCGCATCCCCCGGCCACGAGCACCAACCATACGCCCACCAGTAGGTCAACCAGTGTGCGTCCTGATGCGGCCGCGGACCAATCTACCTTGCGCCAGATAAACGGATCCTCAGCCAAACTCATGAGTTGAAGCAACGAAAACGGCTTCTGCACCAGATAGTAACTGCCCAGGCTAAAAAACAGCCAGAGCAAAAACAAGGCAATCGCCGTCCACCGCCACATCAAGGTGTTATGTCTTATCTTGTCCATTTATTCTATTCGTCAAAGTTTATTAAATCAGGCGTATAATTTTCAGGAGGCCCACCTAGAAAATAACGATCTGTGGAATCGGCCGCGGTAGCTGTCAACAAAGACAGCGGATAAGAAGTTACTTTAGCTTCTTCCGGAATACCCATTAGATCAAGCAAGGTCGGAAAAATATTGTGATGGCTGGCACGATAGTCCGTATCCAAAGACCACTCTTGCCCACTAATTAAAAATAAGGGTACAGATGCCTCATTCACCGAATCTCCACAATGAGACCAGGTTTCATTATTTTCGATCAACGTTTGTCCATGATCGCCCGTGTATAGAATGATGCTACTCTCCAAGATAGATTTTTCCTTGATCAACCGTCGGAAAAATTGCTCCAAGTTGTAGTGCAATCCATTGTCATAAGCGTTACTTATAGTAAGGGGATCGGTATAGGCTTTGACTTCAGATACTGGTTTCCAAATTGCTTCGTCTGGTGGATATGTGTCATTATAGTGGAAGTGAACACCCGCCTTGTTTATCAGAAAAAAATTACCCGTACTCGTCGCCAGGGTTTCGTAAATAAAATCGGCCACTCGCAAATCAACATCATAATCATCACCAAACGCCTGACGTGTTACTCGGTGATCAATATAGGTCAAATCAGCACTTGTTATGCCAGTCCAGAGGTAATCCACCTGAGCATCAATATGATAGGTCGTATAACCCATGGCCTTGGCATATTGAAAAATAGTGGGGTTTGTTTTTAAACGATTCTCTAGATCGGGTAGGATTGTACCGCCAGACAAAATAAACTCGTTTGATAACATACTACATGTCGTAGCAGAAGCAGCAATCCCCCAATTTATTAAGTAGCCTTGGGCAGCCAGTTCCTCCAGATAAGGGGTAGTAGAGCGCTCATAACCATTAAGGCTCAAACGATCACCCCGAATGCTTTCATCAACAATGAGGATGATATTGTTTTGCGGCTGTGTTTCACTCTGGTAGGTTACAAGGGTGCGTTCTAAATTCTGAACTTCAACGTCTTCAACAAAAACATTGCTCAATGTTTTTAAAAATGCAGGTACCGAAGTGGCTCTACTTGCACCATAGCCGACATAATAGCTACCCAAATTCAGGCCAAAAATAATTAATATCACGGCCAACAATAATTTGCCCCCTTGATACTGATGTCGCCAGGTCCACATCATCAATAATAAATAAGTGATGATAGGGAATAAACCAAACCAGTTGAAAAATAACGCGGCCGCGTCCAACCACAAACTAAAGGGAGAATTAAACGCTGTGTTAAGGTCCTGTATGGAAATAAACCGATTGAATGTGGCCTTGTAATTGTATTGTACGAGAATGGCAAAAATGAATATTGCCCCAAAGATAAGACGGTAAGCCGCTTTAGAATTAAAAGAAGCCCAGAGAATGAGGATCAATACCAAAAATGACAGAACAACGGAGACCATCCCGCCGATAAAATAAATATAGGGTTCACGGGGAAGATACAACATGTAATAAGTATGGGGAAAATCAAAACGGAATTCTTCAAATATGAAAATCGTCAAGGCAAAAATAATAGAGGCGATAAAAGGTCTATCAGCCAGTATTTTGCGCCATCGATTGGGGATAACCGTGGTTTCCGTTTGCGTCCCCAGCGTATTTCTTGGCCAGAAAGCACTGTTTTTGATTCTGTAGAACATAAATAATTTCACCTCATGAATCACTTGTGTCGTCTAACCTGGTACAGCTTTACAGCAGTATTTGGTAGGTTTAGTCTGACGACCCATCCCCCTGACCCCTGCCCAAAAAGTTCCCGCGCCTGGGGACGGGGTTAGGGGTGGGGGTTTCCGGCGACAAGTCGAGTGAAATAGTGGCATATCGAACAAGACACAGCAATCCCGAATAAGTCCCAATTCAATCTCAATTCATCATGGAGAAACAAAAAGAGGCCCCATAAATTATTCATAGCGCCTCTTCACGACATCATCCAGCCATCTACAGCTGGATTCAGTCTATGACAAACTATCAAAGTCGTTCACATCTTTGCCCGCTTCACGAGAGAGAATATCGAGCGCGGCCGCGGCCCCTTCCCCGGCTGAAATAACCGCCTGACTTCGAGTGCGGCGTGTCATCCGGCCAATGGCATACAAACCATCTATCGCTGTGCGCCCATCCCGGTCCACCTTTACCCCGGCATCCGTCTCCTCAAGATTGAGGGTGCGGGCCAACTTCAGCCCTTTACCTTCCGCCAATACCACATAGTTGCCGCTGTACCTGGACCCATCTTCAGACGTACAAACAAAGCCTTCGTCGTCTTTCTCAACCTGGGTAATGTTTTGCCCTACGAACACAGCCCCAAACTGGTTTACCTGTTCACGAGCAACACGAGCAAACTCCGGGCCAGCTATCTGCGGGATACCCAGATAGTTGTACAACATAGCATAATGCAAAGCGGTCTCATTTTTACCGAATACGGTTACATCCTGTCCCTTCTTGGCTAAAAACAACGCCGCACTCAAACCCCCTGGCCCATCCCCGACTACCAAAACCTTACTCATACCTTACTCCTATAAAAAGCTCGTCAGCCATCAGCCGGTCAGCTTTAGGTTCGTAGTGACTGCTTTAGCGGGCTGACAAGCTGACAAGCTGATAGCTTCCCATCTATGGGCAAGTCACATTAATGACCCCTTGCCAGGTACTCAAATCGCCAGAGTTGGCTGTTTGCGGCCAGGATGCAATGTCCTCACCAGCAAAGACAACTTTAGCCATCATGTTAAACATACCACCCAAAGCCGCCATTTCCGTGTCGGTATTGATCCGCATCTTGATAATCCAGTTGGTCGGATTCAGTTCATACTGATATTCCCATTCATTACTTGTATAACCAGATTCCCAGAAGTCCGCGTCGCTGTTGGTACCAATACCCCGGCCAATCGCCCCAGCGGGCTGACGCGTAAATTGGAAGAATCGGTCAGGCGCGCTCGGATCACCCCGGTTGTTATCTGTGTCGAAGTAGAGCGCTAAGGAATCGTTAGCCGTTACGGTGTCGTCGGCAATGACCACCGCCACGTAGAAATAACCGGCGTCATGGGTGAAATAGACATCTGCCTTACGAGCCGGGTTGCTGGTGAGGCTGAACGTGGTAAATGGCGTTGTACCCCAGTTAGCCGGACTAAATACGTCGGTCAATACGGGGGGCGTCCCGGCGCAAGCCAACGGTTGTGGTGTGCTGGTCGGTGTCGGGGTAATAGAGGGGGTCACGGTCGCCGAAGGTAAGGGCGAAGGGATAAGTGTGGGTGTCGCTGTGGGCTGTGGTGTGGGTGTAGCGGTAGGGGCATTGGTGGCAGTAGCCGATGGTGTCCAGGATGGTGTAAAGGTTAAGGACGGCAGGGGTGTCCAACTGGGTGTAAGGCTAGGCAGCGGTGTTGTAGCTATGGTGGGAGTCGCCGTCGCGGCCGCGGTCGCTGTAACCACCGGCGTGCTGCGCGGATCAGTCCCCTGGGCCACCTCAATGCCATCAGGAATGCCATCACCATCCGTATCCGCCTTGCGGGGGTCCGTTTGGTAAATTTTTACCTCATCCCCATCCAGCAAAACATCCGCATCCGTATCTCGGTTAAGCGGATTCGTGCCATAAACCAACGCTTCTTCCCCATCCGTCAAACCATCACCATCCGAATCGTTCCTGAGCGGGTCTGTGCCCAAAATCAACTCTTGGGCATCACTTAGCCCATCGGCATCACTATCCCCGCCAGGTGTGATGGTAAGGGCAATAGAGGTAGCGGCGGAGATGGTAGAGCTGGCACTGACAGCCGTCTCTGTCAAACCAATCGCCGGAATACCACTAAATGTAGGAGTAACTGAAACTTGAGCAAATGGCGGCAAGTTAGCCAATTGGGAGAGCAACAGTAATGCGCCCAGGATGCAGGCAAACGCCACAACACCTAGCATCAGGGTGGAAATCCACAGGGGCAAGACAGCCGAAACCTGCGCCTGACCAGGCAAACGTTGCCGGGCGCCACTTTGGGAAAGCACTTCAACTTCGTAGCCATAGGTCTCAGTACCGCCAAACCAGGGTTGCTGGCGTGGCTCCAGTTCCAACTCAACCTCGACCTTTTGTTGGGGATCCAACTTGATGCGGCCGCGTTGCCCCCGAAACCGCACTGCCCCATGGGTATCATCCCCACCACTCAAATCCAGGGGCGCGTTGCCCGCATTACGGATATTAACCATGATGGCGGCCGGAACGCGCACCTCGCGGGGTTCAATATTGGCCTCAAACGCCTCAAATGTACCTAAATCCAATGCCCCATTAGCGCCCACCTTAATCTGGGGGAACTGTTGCGAAATCAGTTCCAGGCGAAAGCGTTGGCGGCCCGCTGGAGTTGTCCCCCGGCGCGGCGGCCGCAGGGTTAAGTTGATGGGAACCGTGCCCCCAGCCGGTACGGTGATAAATTCGCGGGGCAGCGTAAACCAGCTATCGGGCAACCCTTGCAGGCGCAAGTTAACTCGGTCATCACGCTCAGAGCGGTTCACCACTTCCACCTGAAGTTCTACCTCACGGCCTGGCTCCACGCTCAAACGATCCTGAGCCAGAAAAAGAGCCAGCGGCTCAGGTGAGGGGGTTGTGGTCGGTGGGGTAGTCGGTTGTTCCGATTGCGGCCGCATCAGCGTAGGCATACTGCTTGAAGCCACCGTCTGGGGTTCCGGTGTGGGAATCCCCCCTTGTAGCGCCAATTCATAAGGCCCCACCTGAATCCGGCTGCCTGGCAGAAACAGCGTCGGCTCATTTACCGTCAGCCGGCTGCCATCCAGATACGTTCCATTGATGCCCCCCAGATCAGTGACAATCCAACCATTAGGCGAGGCCTGCAAACGGGTGTGATAACGGGACACTCCTTCCACCGGCAGGACAATATCGTTGTCTGCATTACGGCCAATCTTCATCACTGGCCGATTTAACTCCACAACACTCGGCTCATAACCAGGGGTGATGATGAGCAATTTGTAACCCGCCGGAGCGCGATCCATCGTCTGCGCCAGGGGGTCTTCCGCGCTACCGTGGCGAATTACCCGGGTAGCCAATCCTTCCAACGAAAGGGTGGCACTCCGCAGCGCGTCCGCCATATCTGAGCCACTATGAAACCGTTCATCAGGTGATTTCGCCAGTGTCGTTTGCAGAAGGGAGTCAATTAATGGGGGGAGTTCAGGCCGATATACCTGGGCCAATGGCGGCATAATGCCATTCAGGTGCGCATGAAGTGCTTCGGACAGGTTTTTGAAATCGAAGGGTAAATGATTGGTAAATAGCTCATACAGCACAACGCCCAGTGAATAAAGGTCACTACGGCCATCGAGTTCGTGCCCCTGGCATTGCTCTGGAGACATATAAATAGGTGTCCCCAAGGTCATCCCACTTTGGGTAATGCGATCCCCATTTACCAGCCGCACCAACCCAAAATCGGTGAGAACGGCACGGAAGGGCTGTTCCCCGGTTTCCTCAGGGCGCGTCAGTTTTTTCAGAATGATATTGCCGGGCTTAACATCCCGATGTACCACCCCTTTCAAATGGGCATACTCCAGGGCTTCGGCGATTTGGGCACCAATTTGTAATGCCTGAGCGAGAGGCAGATACCGTTGCCGCGCCTGGAGCCGTTGCAGGTGGGAACGCAAACTGCCACCACTAATAAATTCCATGGCGATGTAAGCGCCACCGGGGGTATCGGCAAAGTCGTAGATTTTTACAATTGAGGGGTGATCAAGTTTGGCTGCGGTAAGGGCTTCCTGGCGCAACCGTGCCCGAAATTCCGGCTGACGGGCATAATGGGCGTGCATGAGTTTGAGCGCAATGGGCCGCTCCAGGTCTGTGTCATAAGCACGGTAAACAGTTCCCATGCCCCCATCACCCACCAGGGCTTCAATCCGGTACTTCCCAAACATCTGGCCGATTAAACTCGTCATACCAACCTCAGGGGGAAAGGATGAATTAAGCGTTATGAATGGGGAAGAGCGTTCGCGCCATTCAGCCTATATCATCATTCAGCCTACGTCAGGCAATAAGTCAGGCTTGTTGTTTACTTGAGTTTAGAGTTCAGAGCTAGAGCTAGAGGGTTCCCCAGGGTAATTATCTCTAGCTCTCTCCTCTAGCTCTAAACTCCAGTTGTTTAATAAGTTGTAAAAGCTGGTCTATATGTTCCTGGCTGATCCAGTAATGGGTAACGGCGCGAAGCTGGCATTGGTTTATGGCCCCCAGCCAGATGTTTTCGCGCTGAAGTCGGGCCACGAGTTGCTGGCTATCTAATGGAAACTCATCTGTCAGGTCAAAAAAGACAATGTTGGTTTTGATGGTGTCCAGGTTAACGCGAAGGCCGGGAATACGGGCCAGGCCTTCGGCCAGACGGCGGGCGTTGGTGTGATCTTCGGTCAGGCGAGAAGTCATATCGTGCAGGGCAATCAGCCCCGCGGCCGCGAGCACACCCGCCTGCCGCATCCCCCCACCCACCAGCTTACGCATCCGCCTGGCCCGGTTGATAAACGACCGGGAACCCACCAGCACTGACCCCACGGGGGCACATAGCCCTTTGCTGAGGCATACCGAAAGGGAATCCACGTCTTGGGCTAACAAGGCAGGGGCAAGATTCAGCGCGGCCGCGGCATTAAAAAACCGCGCTCCGTCTAAATGCACTACCAGGCCATGCCGGTTTGCTATCGCTCGCACAGCGGCAAAATAATCCGGCTCAATGGGGTAGCCATTTTTAGAACCATAACTATTTTCCAGCAAAATAAGCCTGCTAACTGGGCTATGGGGATCACCGTCTCGCACCACAGCTTCAATTTGCGCCAAATCCATCCGCCCCGTCATATCCGTGGGCAAAGGGCAAGGCACAACCCCACCCAAAACGGCCATTCCCCCGGCTTCATGAATAAAGGTGTGGGCATCATGCCCCACAATGGCTTCTTCACCCCGTTGAGCATGGGCCAGGATGGCTACCAGATTGCCCATGGTACCACTGGCGACAAACAGGCCAGCTTCTTTACCAAGGAGCGCGGCCGCGGCCGCTTCCAACTCCCTCACCGTAGGATCTTCCCCATACACATCATCACCTACCCGCGCCTGAGCCATCGCCTCACGCATCGCCAGAGTAGGCCAACTTACCGTGTCGGAGCGGAAATCTATTCTATCCATGCGGGAAAGTTTACGTAATATTCATAAGATTGCAAGAGGAGCGGCTAAAAGTGTGCCCTCTATGCGTAACCTTCAATTGCTGTGACCTCCCCGTTCTGCTAAAATGTCGTCACACTTCATTCTTCACAACCCAAAAGGAATTCCATGAAACTCAGCATCTCTGCCATATTACGCATGGCCGAACTATTTGATAATTTAACACCTACCCAGATTGAACTCATCGAATCAATCTGCGAACTAATTTCATTATCAAAAGGCGACTTACTGTTTGAAGAAAACGACAGCACAGACGAGTTATACATCATCGCCAGAGGTGGGATAGAAATTTTGGTCAATCCGAGCATGGTAAGCTCTACCGCCAACAAGCTTGAGTCCGTCATCCTGGCCGAGTTACGGCAAGGGCAAGTACTAGGCGAGGTCGCCCTGGTTGATCAGGGACTTCGTTCTGCCAGTGCTAAAATCAGCCAGAATGACACTTATTTACTTAAAATTCCGCGCAGTCGCCTCATGTTGCTGTGTGATACCTACCCTGAACTAGGGTATAAACTCATGAAAAACTTGGCCGCTGACCTGGCCCTGAAAATTCGCAACACAGACCTTACCGTTCGTCAATACCAACTCATGTTATCTCATTCGGGCCTATAAGCGATTTTGAGAGCCAGTTCGCTTATTAACCAGGCAGTGCCTCAAGAATAAAAGCCCCGCAGTTATTACGACCAGAGTCAAGCAAATAACTGTAATCCGAGTGGAACCAAATCGTTGTAAAACGTTGGGAAAATTGTTTTATGATGGTATGGGCATTAGCGTTGCTGTTTAATACCGCCACACATTGATTTCGATCAAGTCGTTCTACAATTCCATCCCACCAACAAACTGAGGATTTTACCCATCTCCAGTTGGTTTGTACGTCCAACATCCAGGCCACAACGTGACGGAATGAACGATTTGTTGTCTCTAGATGATAGCAATTCATCCAGAGAACAATCTATAGATGTTCAGATAATCATTGGCTCTTTTTCTTGAAAGCTTTGACCTACCCTCAGAGCTTAACGGCGTGGATTTTCGGGGCGTCCGCCTCGAAAAACCGCGGCCAAAGAAGTTCCCCGCTCTTGGGAGCGGGGCCATCGCCCTGGTTGTAAGGCGATTTGTTAGGGTAATTGGGGAAATTATCCTAATATGAACGAGCTATAGAGGTTCAGAAAATCATTGGGGAGTTGGTTCGTAGTGACCGCTTTAGTGGGCTTGCCCCTCAGGAGGGATAACCACAAGAGTTACCCTTACAACCAAGAAGTTATACTGGCAACGGGCATAATCTGAGGTTTTTTCGCCCTGTCCCCCCCTCGCTTTGTCGCCGCGTCGGGTATAACTCAGAAGGCACGAATAAAGCGTCAAGTTGATTTGCCCAAATCTGAACCCGGCTCATTAGAAGGAATCACCATGAAGGTGGAAATTATTAGCATAGGCACTGAACTGCTCTATAACGATGTCGTTGATGTGAATGCGGCCCGGGCAACCCTTTGCTTACGCGAATTACAGCTAGATTTAACCTGCAAAGTGACCGTAGGCGATAATTTGCCGATGATTATCCAGGCTATCAGCGATGCTTTACGTCGGGCGGATGCCGTCTTAACCATAGGGGGTTAGGCAACGATGAAAATGATTTCACCCGGCAGGCTATCCTACACCATCTGGATATAAACACCCCTGATTCTGAAATATCTATTCCCGGCGCTAAATATCTGGGCGAAAATGAGCCAGGCCCTAATGGCTATTTGCTTTCCTTGCAGGGCAAAACCATGATTTGCCTGCCAGGTGGTCGTCGCAAAGTAGCCCAACTCTTAGAAACCGAAGTTGTGCCATTTTTAAAGGCCAAGCAAAAACAGGGCATTAGTTACAGCGGTGGAGTTTTATTACACACGGCTGGCCTGGTGGAAAGCGACATACGCCAACGGCTAGAACTGCTACCCTTGAATAACCATGAGCAGGTGGTATTGCACACGTTTGCCGGACAAACGGATATTCGTTTATGGGTAGAAACTCATACCCCTGAACAGGTAGATGCTCGCCTTGCTACTTTAAGGCAAGAACTTTATAGCCGACTAGGTGACCACATTTACGGCGAAGGTGAAACTAGCCTGGAGCAGGTGGTGTTGGAGCTTTTGCGCCAGCGTGGTCTATCCTTATCCATTGTGGAAAATAACACGGGTCAGACATTGCGGCGGTTTTTAAGGCCATTTATGGGTGATGGGTCGTTGGTGACATTTTTGCCTGCTCATAGTCGGGCTGATGTAGATGCTTTGTTGGGTTTTGCAGATGATGACGTGGCGTTTGACCTGACCCGTTGGAGTCGCAAAGTTGCTTCGTGGTTGCGGGAGCAACGTGGTACTGATTTGGGTCTGGTCGTTTTAAATCAAGTATTGGCGGGTGGGATGCAACTCATGGTCACGCTGGCTTCGCCAAAGGGTATTTCCTTGATTCAACGCTCATTTGGCGGTCACCCGGATAACATTGCGGATTGGACGGTGACGCTGAGCCTGGTATTGTTACGCCGCTGGCTCCTGGCAAACCCGGAACCAGCGTATCCGGTTGAATTGGTTCATTTTCATGTTCGCGAGCAGCTCAGTATGCCCCAATGAATGATGACTATACAGCCCTCACCCCCGGCCCCTCTCCCTGGGGAGAGAGTGAGGGTTGTATGTTACTATTTCGACATTGGCGTTTTTTGTGCTGACCTCTGGAGACTAAGAGACTGAGAGACTGAGAGACTGAGAGATTAAGAGATTGAGAGATTTCCAGAGGTCGTGGTAATTTTCGCCAAAGTTGAGGTTTTTATTGTTCCAGGGAGAAATTTACGACGGTTATTTATGCGTATTGGTATGGTAACAGCCTGTTACAAGCCGGTCATTAACGGGGTGACACGGATGGTAGCCCTGTATAAGCAGTATTTGGAACAGGCAGGCCATGAGGTCACGATTTTTCCGTTGGGCGAAGCAGCTCCGGCCGGAGAGGAACCAGGGGTGGTGCGGTCACCGGGGTTACCATTAGGTCAAACGGGTTATTACTTTGGGGTACGCTATACCCGTCCTGCCCAGAATTTGCTGGCCCAGATGGATATTTTGCATTGTCATCATTTGCTGATGAGTGTGGAGTTGGCCCATCGTTACGCCCATTGCCCCATTGTTTATACGAATCACACCCGTTACGATTTGTACGCGGCCGCGTACTCTCACCTGCCCCTCACCACCACCCGCGCTCTACTGCGCCAGGTGTGGCCCGCCCTCGCCAGCCTGGGGGATGTTGTCATAGCCCCCTCAGCCAGTGTCAAAGAAGTCTTAAAACAATTTGGCATCCACACCCCCATTGAGGTCATCCCCAACGGCATTGATCTGAACCTGTTTTATGCCCCAACGCGGCCGCGGAGCAAAAGTGACCTCTCTATCCCGGAAACATCGCCGCTTCTCGCCTTTGTGGGAAGATTGGCGACTGAAAAGAACCTGGAAACGCTGTTAGACCAATTCAAACAGGTGCATGATCAGGCCAAAAGCGTAGGGCACATGGTTCACCTGATGCTGGTAGGGGATGGCCCCCTGCAACGTAAGCTGCCGGGCTGGTTAGCGGAAAAACAGTTGAGCGGCATCGTTCATCTCATGGGGGCTGTGCCTTATGATGAAGTCGCCAACTGGCTCGCGGCCGCGGATCTGTTTATCTCGGCTTCCGTTTCCGAAGTGCATCCCCTAACCATCATCGAGGCCATGGCCGCGGGCCTGCCCGTGGTGGGGGTGTCTTCACCCGGCCTGGTGGATACGGTACAACCAGGCATCACCGGTGTGTTGGTTGATCAACCAGAAAAGTTGGCCGAGGCCACCTTTGCCCTGATACGGGACGAGCCAAAGAGGCAAACAATGAGCGCGGCCGCGCGGCAAACCAGCCAACAATATGACATTCACTATACAATTGAGCAAACGCTGGCCCTTTATGCCCGCTTACAACAAAACAAACAGGCCAAACCAGGGCGGCGGCCTATCATGAGTGGGTGAGCGTCATGAGGGCGTTCGCGCCTGAGAAATTAAGTGGCGAGTTTGCGAGTGGCGAGTCTGCGAAAATACGAAGCAGGCCAGAGAAGGAAAACTGTGTCTACCTGGGAGTTCCGCGCCAAGGCGTAATGAACGCAAAGCTGGCAGAGAAAAATTCGTGTTAATTCGTGCCATTCGTGGCCTCTTTCACTGGAATCAACTATGACCAATGCCCGCAAACAATTAGGCCAATGGGGCGAAAATTTAGCCAAAACCCATCTGCAATCTCGGGGATACACCATCGTGGCCCAAAATTGGCGCTGTAGTCGGGGCGAAATGGATTTGATTGCCCAGGAAGGTGATACGGTGATATTTGTGGAAGTGAAAACCCGCCGCGGCCGCGATCTTGGCTCCCCTGAAGACGCCATCACCCTGCACAAAGCCCGCAAACTGTTTACCGTTGCCCAAACCTACCTGGCCGAACAAGACAGCGGCGACATTCCCTGGCGCATCGATCTGGTAGCGGTAGAACTCGATAAACAAGGCAAACTACTCCGCTGTGAACACCGGCAAAACATTTTGGATTTCGGCTTTACGATGGGCGATTAAACCGCCCGTCAGCCGTCAATCGTCAATCGTCAACCCCTTATGACTCCCTTACTCGTTATCGTTGGCCCCACCGGCATCGGCAAAACCGCCCTCTCACTGGCCTTAGCCCGTTTCTTCCCCGTGGAGATTATCTCCGCGGATTCGCGCCTGTTTTATCAGGGCATGGATATTGGCACGGCCAAACCCACACCGGAAGAACAGGCCCTGGTGCCTCATCACCTGATTGACATTTGTACCCCCGCCCAGACGATGAGCCTGGGCGAGTACCAGGAGCAGGCGCAACACCTGATTCACGACATTCACCAACGCGGGCGGTTGCCGATTTTGTTGGGGGGCACGGGGCAATATGTGTGGGCCGTAGTTGAGGGCTGGGGCATCCCCCGGGTTCCGCCGCAACCCGCCTTACGCGCCGCTCTGGAGTCGTTGGGCCAGTCGGAGCTTAGCCGGTGGTTGCAGCAGCTAGACCCGGCCGCGGCCGCAACGCTTGACCTGCATAATACCCGCCGCATCATCCGGGCGCTGGAAGTAACCCTCGTCAGTGGCATCCCCATGAGCCGTCACCAGGAGAAACACCCCCCGCCGTACCATACGCTGATTTTGGGGCTGACCTGCGGCCGCGAAACCCTCTACCGCCGCATTGATGAACGGGTAGACAACATGATAGCCGCCGGATTAGTAGATGAGTTAGAATCACTGCGTCAGGCCGGTTATGGGCGTCATCTACCAGCCATGAGTGGCCTGGGTTATCGGCAATTGTGGCCTTATCTGGACGGAGAACAAACGCTGGCGGAAGCGGTTGAGCGGATCAAGTTTGAGACACACCGCTTTGTGCGTCACCAAAACAACTGGTTCAAACCGGACGATCCGCGTATTCACTGGTTGGATATTGAGAAAGAAGATGTGGTCGCGGCCGCGAGGCAGAAAGTAGCGTCATTTTTGGTAGGCTAGAGAATGACGAAATAGCATTCTCCATCCCTGGTTATTCGTCTAAACGTATATGGAACTCAAACACAAAGTAGCCATTGTCACCGGGGGAGCCATCCGGGTAGGCCGGGCCATTAGCCTGGCCCTGGCAGAGGCGGGTTGTCATCTGTTTATTCATTATGGGCATTCCGCGGCCGCGGCCAGTGAAACGCTGGCGCTGGCCCAGGCCAAAGGCGTGCGCGCCGTTACCTACCAGGCCGATTTTCGCGACGCGGCCGCGACCCAGGCCCTCATCCCCGCCGCTATCCAACAATTTGGTCGGGTAGACATCCTCATCAACAACGCCGCCATCTTCCCCGAAACAGATAATTTTGAAAGCTGTGGGGCTGGAACAGTGGCAGAACGTGATGGACATCAACCTGCGTGCGCCGTTTTTGTTGAGCCAGGCCTTCGCTCATCACCTTCAGCCGGGGCAGACCGGCAAAATCATCAACATCAACGATGCACGTATTCCACGCCCGGCCCCGGATCATTTTATCTATCGCCTCAGCAAAGGGGCCTTGTGGAACATGACGGAAATCCTGGCTCACACACTGGCTCCTCGGCTCACCGTCAACGCGGTCGCTTTGGGCGCCATTTTGCCCCCACCAGGCCAGGGTGACAGCTATCTCCAGGCCATCGCCGAGAAACGTGTCCCTTTGCGCCGCGCCGGTAGCGCCAACATCGTAGCCGAAAATGTCCTGCACCTGCTCCGGCAGGATTTTCTGACCGGTGTTACCATCCCCATTGATGGGGGCGAGTTTTTGTAACCGTAACTCTTTCGTGCAGAGACGGTTTTGACCCATCTAAAATGACTTCAACGGATTTTAGAAAGGAACGGATTCAGAAGTGACCTCGTATCTAAACAGGTTGCCAAACATCGGAACAGCTTACCCTCACCGCTCCCCTCCTGGGAGAGGTTAGGTGAGGCTGTATAGTCACGTGACCTCTAAAATCCGTTTGTTTCCTTAATCCGTTGATGTAACCCAATTGAACAGTTACGCAGAGAAATGAAAAAATCTGTGTAAATCTGTGAAATCTGTGGTTAAAATCTTTCATCCCTCATGGGAACTTCTCACACATTCGATCATCTGGAAAATGGAATCACTCATGGACAAAATCATCATCAAAGACCTTTCTCTCCGTGGCATCATCGGCATCAACCCGGATGAGCGCAAGAACAAACAAGACATTCTGATCAATCTGGTACTTTTCACCGACATTCGCCCCGCGGCCGCGAGCGATCACATTGACGACGCCACCAACTACAAAACCATCACCAAGCGGGTCATTGAGCATGTTGAAGCCTCGGCCGACCAATTGGTGGAGCGGTTAGTAACCGACATCGCCCGCATTGTCCTGACCGAATTTAAGGTCACACGCGCCATTGTGCGGGTCGAAAAACCCACCGCTTTGCGGTATGCCGCTTCGGTGGGCATCGAAATTGAACGCACCCAGGCCGATTTTATGACTGAACAAGAGGTGAACTGACAGGGGAGCGAGCCATGAGGGACAATGAGGTCTATCTGATACTTGGCTCAAATATTGACCGAGAACATAACTTACCTGCGGCCGCACGCTTGTTAGGTGAGATGACCAAACTGGTGGCTGTGTCATCCGTGTATGAGACAGCCCCAGTAGGGCTAACAACCCAACCACCCTTTTTTAACGCGGCCGCGCACATCCACACACCCCTAACCCCCAGCGCCATCAAACAGACCATCATTCAGGTCATTGAAGAAAAACTCCAGCGGGTACGTCTGGCGGATAAAAATGCTCCCCGCACGATTGATATAGATATTGTGTTGTTTAATTTGGAAATTTTGGAATACGAGGGTCGCCATCTGCCCGACCCCGACTTACTGCTTTTTGCTCATGTGGCTGTCCCCCTGGCGGAGTTAGCCCCCCACCTGAACCACCCCGAAACGGGTGAGACGATGAGTGACATAGCGGCAAGATTGGTCGCGGCCGCGGCTGACCCCCTCCTCCCCCGCCCCGACATACCCTTATCCCTCTTAAGCTCGTAGTGACCGCTTGAGCGGGCTAACGTCAGCCCGCCAAAGCGGTCACTACAAACAAAGTCTTTTACTTGACAACTGCAACAAGCCAACCGTTCCAATGAACCCTACCGGGTACTGGTAGGCTCAGGGGTGGCTGTGGCCTGAGAGAACTGGGTATTCTGGAACGTCAGCCGCCAGCCGCCAGCCTGTCCCCCTTCACTAACCGGGCAATTCTCCACCCGCAAACCACTCACCGGCGGGCTTCCGGCCACAACAACCACACTATACGACACCTCGGGAACCATCGTAAAATCGCCATAACCCAAGCCCAATTCTGGCTTAAAACCGGTGAAAAATCGGTCTGTGCCACTGTCCCAACTAACCAATAGTTCTACGCCCGGCAACTGTTCCAGGTTCACATCCAGGGTAATCACTTCAATGCGCGGAGCAGGTTTGTCCGGTTCACAAACACGCTCCTGGTTCAACAGACGATACACCGGCAACGCAGTTGGTGATGGGGTGATGGTCGGGGCAGGTGTCCAGGTTGGTGAAGGAGTAGATGTGGGCGATGGGGTAACGGTGGCGGTGGGCAGTAAGGTGGGGGTCGTGGATGGTTCTAACGTGGGGGTTGGTGTCGCCGAAGGCCGGAATTCCGGGGTGACAAAGAGGGCTACCGCCGGATCCGTTACCCCAAGTTGATCGGCCAGAAGGGCCAGCGGCCGCAACCGGGTTTCTGGCTCCCCCCGGCGCAAATAACGTTGGAGCAAATCGGCTACCGTTTGGCTGAGGGCGGGGTCTTCCAGCGCATTGCGCCGGCTCTCGGCTCGCGGCCAATTGCCGTCCTGGGCATAGTTTTGCGCCACCAGAAAAATGTAGGTCTCTTTGTAGCTGGCGCTTAACCGGGATGGCCCTACCAAAACATAAGCCACCGGACTGATGGCCCAGGCATAATACAAACCACCAGCCAGGCCCACAATCAGCCCCAGCAACAAAAGGCTGGCAATGCCTACGGCACTTAGAGCCGAGCCACCTCGTTTTTGGCGTCGTTCTTCATACCGTTGGCGTGCACTCATAGGGAAAGATCAGGTCAACTGGGAGTGGTTTGGAGTGGAGACTTTAGTCGGAACGTCTCCGGCTGAAGCCTCGACTCCTGATTGTAGAGCCATGTTTTTTAGGCCGGAATCAACCCTAATTGCCGTCCGGTGGTGCCCAAAATATCTAGGGCACGATCCAGTTGTTCGCTGGTGTGGGTAGCCATGTAGCTGGTGCGGAGCAATGATTGGCCTGTCGGCACCGCCGGTGATACCACCGGATTGGTATACAGACCTTTTTCAAACAACATTTTCCAGGTTAACAAGGTGGGATTATCTTCACCAATGATAATAGGAATGATGGGCGAATTAGCATGACCGGTATTAAAGCCCAGTTCTTTCAATCCTTTTGACATCTTAGCCGTGTTATCCCACAGTTGCTCCACATGTTCTGGCTCATTTTCCATGATGTCTAACGCGGCGATAACGGCCATGACGTTATGAGCGGGCAGGCTGGCACTAAAGATGAGGGAGCGGGCGTGATGTTTGATGTAATGAATAATGGCTTCGTCACCAGCCACAAAACCGCCAATGGAGGCGAAGGATTTGCTGAATGTGCCCATAATCAGGTCTACCTGATCGGTGAGGCCAAAGTGCGCGGCCGCGCCCCGGCCATTACCCAACACCCCTACCGCATGAGCATCATCCACATAGATGCGGGCACCGTATTTTTTACAGATAGCCACAATCTGGTCTAAGGGGGCGATTTCGCCACTCATACTGTACAACCCATCAACAATGACCATTTTGCCCCCATCTTCAGGGACAGATTTGAGCACCGTTTCCAGGTGTTTCATATCATTGTGCCGAAACCGCTTAAACGTGCCAAAACCCAGACGGCAGGCATCTACAATGCTGGCGTGATTCTCTTTGTCACAAATCACATAATCATTCGGCCCAATCAGGCTAGAGATAGCGCCTAAATTGGCCTGCATACCAGTGCTGAAAACCAGCGCCGCTTCCTTGCCCACAAAATTTGCCAGACGTGCTTCTAATTCGTGATGCAAACGCAGTGTGCCATTCAGAAAACGGGAGCCAGTACAGCTGGTGCCATATTGATCGACGGCTAACTTGGTGGCTTCCCGCACCTTGGGATGGGTGGTTAAACCCAGATAATTATTGGAGCCAATCATCAAAACAGATCGGCCATTGACCATAACCTCAGTCCCCTCTGTACCTTCCAGGGGCAAAAAATACGGGTATAACCCCAACGCACGGGCGTCCCGTTCTCTGGTCAGGTGGGGGTTATCATAACATTTTGCAAAGATGTCCATAGTTTTCTCCTCATCTTAAAACGTGCCGAGCGGATTGTATGCCTTGCGTTATTTCAAGTCAAGGTAAGGGGAGGTTGAGGCTGACTAGCTGACAGGCTGACTAGCTGACAAGCTCTCCTGGTCTCAGCCCAGACCTTCGCGGGAGACGATGCGGGGCCAGATGTGGGTGGCGAAGGCGATGACCGCGGCCGCTTGTAATACGCGCCCTAGCAGGAGCCAAGATGGGGGCAAACCCAACCAGCCGGTCAAAATGACCAGCCAGACGCCGCTATTCAAGAAGAAGTAAGCCAGCCAGACGCCGCGATTATCCCCACGACCCCCTTGCCAGTAGCGGGGCAAAATCCAGTAGGCCACCCCCAGGGCCAACTGCACCGTCCAACCCACCAGCAAAAGCTCCATGTGGGCGGGCAGTAGACGCCACAAGACGGGGTAGAAGGGCACACCTTTGTTGGCTAACATGAGAGCGCCAAAAGTGAACCCGAGGACCAGGTGGATGAGGGCGGTTTTGACGAAGAGGCGGGTGAGGGGCGGCATGTCAGGCCTTGTTTTCCTGGCGGCGACGCGGCCCTGGTTTGACCCGTCCCCAGCTATTGATGACGAAGCAGAGTCCGCCGAGCCATTGTAGCAGGGCGGACAATACCAGGAGCCAGCCCCAGATGGTCTGCGGCCGCAAGCCATTGGCTGGTTCGGCCATGATCCGTAAGGCCAACCCCAGGTTCAACAAAATGTAGGTGGCCCAACCCAACCGTTCGCTGCCCCGTGGTTGCTCCTTGTTTAAGATGGGAAACATCCAATACACCACCCCAAAGATGAGTTGGGTGATCCAGCCGACCAGGAAGGCGTGAAAATAGACAGGCCCAAGCCCATTGACCAGGGCGGGCAAGGTCCAGATGGCGCGGGCCGCCAGAATGGCGCCAATAAGTAGCGCGGCCGCGAGGTAAAACATGGCGGTCTTAATAAAAAATCGGGTGAGACGAGGCATAAGTTAACTTTGTGACCTGTGGGGAGGGCGTCCCATCAACTCGAGCAAAATGACCAACACCGGAATCAAGGTGACAATGGCCGCCAGCCATAAAACCCACAACCCACTCCAGGCTTCCGGCCAGAGCCGGGTAAGGGGGATGAGGCTGACGACAATGAGGATAACGCCAATGGTAAAGGCTCGCCAGCTTTTTAGAGGGTGAAATGGCCAGGTTTCGTTCGCGGCCGCAACCAGCCCCAACGTCACAAATCCCAACAGCAACCAATGCAAATAACTGATCCGCAGGTTCATGCGTTCCGCCCAGCGGGCGATTACAGGCAAGGCAATGCCAATCTCGGCGATGGCCCGCAACATCAAGAAGAAGAGTGGTACAGTCCAAAGTGACCAGCGGTTGGTGGAGGGACGCGGCCGCAACAACCACCCCTGCATCAGCAAAGCTACGCCAACTAAAACACCGCCCAAACCAGCCACCGCCCGCACGGCTGGCGGAACCAATCCCACAGGGATGGTGAGCAAAAAAGTAACGGGCAAACCGATGATGAGCAGGGTGAGGGCCTGGGTCGCGGCCGCGGATCGGCCCAAATCGGGTCGTGATACGGTCGCCAGCCCCAACAAGGCCAATACCATCCAGCCATCGGCAAATAAATCGAGAAACAGATGGGTGAAGGCCTGTGTGATAAACAACGAATCAATGCCCAGTCGCCCGGCCATCGCCACGCCCCAGCCACCCAATGAAGCCAGAACCAGGAACGCGGCCGCGGCATCCCACAGTTTAAGCGGCAAAACACGGGGCGCCCGCCAGGTCGTCTTCACATACGCCCAGACAAAACCATACCAGGCAAAGGTGTTCAAACTACCAATCACCGCCGCCAACGGCAAACGGGCCGAACCCACCACCACGGGTTGATAGCCAAACAGCAAAAAGAACGGGTAAGCCGCCAATCCCAGAACCAACGCGCCCACAATAGGCCAACGGAACCGGCGCACAGGCACATCCCAACTATCCGGCAGCACCTCTGGCAGACGGGCCACCACCAGCGCCATGAGGGCGGGCGTCACCCAACTAAAGTACATCAGGTGCGAATGGGCATGGCGCACATTGGTCAAAGCCAACCCCCAGGGCAAACCCAGCACCAAACCAAACCGGTACAAGGCCCCCGTTGTGCCCGCCACCACAAAACAGGCCAAGGCCGCCAGCCAATAGCGGGTCAAAACAGGGGGCCTGCTAACATCATTACTATGTGTCATTGATTTCACCTACGTGTATTCTTTGTGACGATAACGGCTAAACATCTATCGCATTATCCGCAAAGTGTGGCAAAAATAAGCGATTCTGTCTTTGTGCCAGCGCAAACAACGACTGTCGAAAATCACGGGACAAGGGTACAAGTGGTAATTGGTCAGTCCAGAGAAAGTGTTATGCCAGTTTAGTACCTGACGAGTCAACTTCTTGTACAGATGGTAAGAAGTTTAACCGCAGATTTTGGGGATTAACGCAGATTCTTTAATCAGCGAAAATCGGCGTTAATCTGCGGATAAATTTTCTGGTTTGGGTATAGTGGATTAAGGGTTTCTGGTTCATCAACAGGTTTTAGAAATTGAAAGGAACGGATTAGAAGCGACCTCTGGAAAATCCGTTTGTTTCCTTAATCCGTTGATGTAACCAACCGAACGGTTACGCACACGTCTTAAACTTACGGGTTCAGGTAAAAAAGGAACAAACAAATGAACATAATTGATAGCGTTTACGGTTCGGTCACGATTGATGAACCGGTTTTACTGGCTTTGATGGACTCTGCGGCGGTGCAGCGGCTCAAAGGGGTATTACAGCATGGCATCAGTGGCCTGATTGGTATCACCAGCCCGACGAGCCGCTTTGACCATTCGGTAGGGGCTATGCTCCTGGTGAGGCGGTTGGGGGCCACCGTTGAGGAGCAGATTGCCGCCCTGTTGCATGATGTCAGTCACACCGCCTTCAGCCATGTCATTGATTATGTCTTTGACGGCCATGACGACCAGAGTTATCACGACCGGGAAAAGGAGCGTTATCTGATGCAAACGGAGTTACCGGCGTTGCTGGCTGATTTTGGGTATGAGTGGCGCTTGTTTCTGCACGAAGAAGATTTTCCCCTACTTGAGCAACCGTCCCCTCACTTGTGTGCTGACCGGGTGGATTATTTTCTGCGTGACGCGCAGGATTTGGGTCTGGCCTCTGCTGATGAGGTAGCCTGGGCCTTATCTCATCTGGTGGTTGGTCAAGGTCGGATGGCCGTGGCGGATGTCGCGGCCGCGTCCTGGCTGGCTCACACCTTCATCAAAGCCGATGATGCCAGTTGGTCTAACTTCCGCGAAGTAGGCATTTATGAGCTAACCGCCCAGGCCATCAAACGAGGGTTGACCGTGGGTGCGATTGGGGATGCCGATATTTGGGGCACGGACGCGGCCGCGTGGCACAAGCTACACCAACACCCAGACAGCCAGCTACAGGATCAGCTTCGTCTCGTCAATACACACACCCGCTTCATCTGGGACGCAGATAACCCCACTTTTACCCTCAGCACCAAAATCCGCACCATTGACCCGGATGTGCTGGGTGAAGATGGTCGTTTGCGGCCGCTGTCCAGCCTTGATCCTACCTTCGCCCAGCACCGGGCCGACTATCTGGCCCGCAAACAAGGCAAATGGCCTATGCGGGTGGTGGGTGACGTCGTCCATACTGTACTATAAAAGATTTGTTTGTAGTGACCGCTTTAGCGGGCTGGTGTTAGCCCGCTAAAGCGGTCACTACGAACCAAGACCCCAAACAACTATAGCAACTGGAGTTTGTCGCCGGAAACCCCACCCTAACCCCGCCCCCAGGGCGGGAACTTCTAACGTGCCGGTTTTGAGCGGGGCTGAGCAGCCTGGTATTGGCCCTTCCCAGCGGGAAGGAAGAAGGGGATAGGATCCTACCCGTTTAAAGTTTAATCAACAAAGGGGGGGGGGGGGGGGGGGGGCCGCCCGGGGAAAGGGTCAGGGGATGGGTCTTCCGACTAAACGGGCTAAGGAGTTGTGTAAAGCTGTATGCGTTGACTTTGGAAAAACCCTGTACGATCTGACCCGCATCACCACTATCTGCTATACTCTTTGCGTACCTTGCAGAATCGCAAAAAGGAGCGAGTTATGTATTCAGGCCGAGGGATTAGCCTGCGCAGTCCTAGACCGATGGAGAAGTTTGGCATCGTTTATCTGTTACCCAAAGAGGCCCGTGATTATCATGAAAAGTTGTGTTTGGAAATTGAGAAGGAATTTGGTTTAACGGGCAACACTCAATTTACCTCACCCTCGCACATTACCATGAAATATCGTTTTGCCTCGCCCAACATCAGGGCCGTGCAAGGCATCTTAGACGATTTCACCCGCTCGCAAGCCAAGACGGCCTGGTCGCTGGATGGGTTTGCCCATTTTGTTCATCCCGGCAATCGCGTCATCTTTATTGATGTGAAGCCATCCCCCGCCACCCGACTCGCTCATGCCCGCCTTCTGGGGCAACTCAAACAGCTTGATTGGATGGAATGGAACTCCTTTGACGGCGATAATTTGCATTATCATGTCACTGTGGCGAATCAGGGGCTGACGGCTCAGAATTTTGACGCGGTCTGGCAATTTGTGAAACAGAAACAGCGGCCGCGTTTTGACCTCTGCCTCGACAATCTCACCCTGCTCAAAATTGAAGCCGAACATCATACCGTTTACCGGCGCTATCGCTTCCGCTCCTGATAACAAGTGCTTTCAGCAAAAAGAGCTTGGTTCGTAGTGACCGCTTTAGCGGGCTAACGCCAGCCCGCTAAAGCGGTCACTACGAACGAAATAACTCCCGTTGACCGACTACCCTTCATACCAGGGCAATCCCCTATGCCTATCCTCTCACGTCCCTTTGATCCTTTAACCGACCCGGCACGTGTCATCGAATTCATCGCCGCGGCCAATCAGCAACGGCCTGAACAGGGTTATGTTCATGTCGGGGATGTCCTCTGGCGGTTGTATCAAAATAGCGTCTTCGACCCGACCCAACACTTTCGCTTATGGGAAGATGAAGAAGGCCAGTTACTTGGTTTCGCCTGGCATGATCGACCCGATAAAATCCTCTTCCAAATCCGGCCCGACCTGCGGGGAACCCAGTTGTTAGAACCGGCTATCCTGGCCTGGGGTGAATCCCTGATTGATACCACCTCACCCGCTTATGCCGGTCATCTGCGGGCGAGTGTAGCTGACACCGATCCGTCTACTATCGCCGCGTTGAAAGCCCTGGGGTTTGAGCGTAACGACTGGTTCATGGTAAACATGCGCCATCCTCTGGCTAATCCAGTTGAATCACCCCCCTTACCACCTGGGTATACCGTGCGGGCTGTGGGTGATGAAGCGGAATGGCCCCAACGTGTAGACCTGCACCGAGACGTCTGGAACCCCTCAAAAGTTACCCTAGACGCCTATCAGCGGCTCCGTCAACAGGCAGGTTATGACCCGGAGCTTGATCTCGTCGTTGTGGCTCCCGACGGCCAACTGGTGGCTTATTGCATTTGTTGGTTTGATGCGGTGAATCGCACGGGTGAGTTTGAACCGGTGGGCACACGTGCGGCTTTTCGCGGCCGCGGCCTGGGCAAAATTGTCATCTACGAAGGTCTGCGGCGGTTGCAGGCTAAAGGTGCCCATACCGCTTACGTGGTCACAACCGGTAGTAACATTGCCGCCCAACGTCTTTATGAATCCGCTGGTTTCACCACCTACACCTACGAACGTCTTTATGGTCGCCCCCATTCTGTGTTACCCACACCATGAATAAACGAGGCCCTTGGCTACTTTGGGGAGCCAGGCTAGTACCCCTGCTGTTTCTAGCCATTTTCTTTTTTTACCCCCTCATCTTAATCGTAAGCCGAAGTCTGAGCGCGGCCGCGTTCCTGGATTTCCTGCGCCAAAGTTATTACGGTCGGGTGGTTTTGTTCACCACCGGGCAGGCCGCGTTGTCCACCCTGCTCACCCTGCTGGCCGGTTTACCCGTCGCTTACCTGTTTGCCCGCACCGATTTTCCCGGCAAATCACTTTTTCGGGCGCTCATCACCTTGCCCTTTGTTATGCCCACAGTAGTGGTCGCGGCCGCGTTCCGTACCCTGCTCGGTAGCCGGGGACTCCTCAACCAGGCCCTCACCACCCTCTTTAACTTGAGCCAGCCACCCATCCGCCTGGAGCAAACCCTCACGCTCATCATATTGGCCCATGTGTTTTACAACATTGCCGTGGTTGTGCGGCTGGTGGGTGGCTTTTGGGCCAACCTGAACCCCCGCCTGGAAGAAGCGGCCGCGACCCTGGGCGCCAGTCGGCGTCAGGTTTTCTGGGAAGTGACGTTACCCTTGTTGCGGCCGCCCCTTCTCAGCGCCGCCCTGCTCATCTTCATCTTTACCTTCACCAGCTTTGGTGTGGTTCTCATTTTGGGTGGCCCCCAGTTTAGTACCATCGAGACGGAGATATACCGCCAATATGTGACCTTTTTACGCCCGGACGCGGCCGCGATCCTCTCGCTACTCCAAATGGTCATTACCTTTGGGCTGATGAGCCTGTACACTCGTGGGCAACGGCAAACGGCGGTGGCCCTGGATTTGCGGCCGCAAGCCACCACCCTCCGTCGCCCCACCACCCCACGCGAAAAAATCCTGGTTTATGGCACCCTTTTTGTCACCGTGCTTTTTCTGGGCGCCCCTTTGTTCGCCCTGGTCGCCCGCTCTTTCACCAATGCCGAGGGGAGTTTTACCCTGGCCTTTTATGGCGCTCTGAATGAATCCCGGCGGGGCAGTATCACCTTCATTCCACCGCTGTTGGCTATACGCAATTCGGTGGGATACGCCCTGCTAACGGTGGCCTCAGCCAGCTTTTTGGGTGTCGCGGCCGCGTCCTGGTTAGCCCGTCCCTCACGTTGGGGGAAATGGCTCGATCCCTTGTTTATGTTGCCGTTGGGGGTGTCGGCGGTGACGTTGGGGTTTGGTTACGTCATCGCCTTTCGCGGCTTACGCACCTCACCCTGGTTGGTGCTGATCGCCCATACCCTGGTGGCTTTCCCCTTTGTGGTGCGCTCAGTGTTACCGGTGTGGATGGGCATACGGCCACGGTTACGCGACGCGGCCGCGACCCTCGGTGCCTCACCCTGGCAGGTGTGGCGGGAAATCGATCTGCCTATTGTCGGGCGGGCTTTGCTCGTGGGGGCGCTGTTTGCCTTCACCGTGAGCATGGGGGAGTTTGGGGCTACCAGCTTCATCATCCGGCCCGATAGCGGCTTTCTGACCATTCCTATTGCCATTGAGCGCTATTTGAGCCAACCCGGCGCGTTAAATATCGGTCAGGCGGTTGCTATGAGCACCATTTTGTTGTTGGTCTGCGCCACCGGCTTCATTGCCATCGAACGGTTCCGTTATGCCGATATTGGCGAATTTTAGGTCAGCCTTCAGGGGAAAAATAGAGGAAGTGAACACAGAACCCTACCACTTGCCACTTTGCCACTTGCCACTTATTTTCGCGGAAAACACAGATGTACACGGAGAAGGTTCTTGTTTTTCTCCGTGCCTCTCTGTGTCTTCATCTCTGTGCCCTCTGTGTAACTGGTTCTTGTTTCTGGTTAATCCCAGAACTGGGGCAGGTAAGCCCGATGGGTCTCTAGTAGATCATCAAGGACCGTTTGCACGTTGTCGGCGGCGGGGCCGAGGGGGTTGGTGAGCAGGGCCTGATAAGCCAGACGACGATCGCCGGTCGCGGCCGCGTGCGCGGTTAGCACCTCATACGCCTTCACCTGGGCCAACAGGCCAAAACAGGCCAGCGGCAACGGCTCGGCAGGCAAGGGCACAATGCCCGACCGGTTCACCCGGCAGGGCAACTCCAACACCCAATCATCCGGCCAGCCTGGCACAGCCCCATCGTGCCGCCTATTCACCACATGAATTTCCCCCAAATCATTGTAATGCGCATTCAAGAGCTGGGTCGCCACCGTTGAATAGTACGCCCCACCCCGCTTCATCAAATCCGCGGGTGGGCTACTCAGCGACGGATCAGCATAGTCACGCAGTAAATCGGCCTCAATCGCCATCACTTCATCAGCCCGCGAGGGGGGCCAGCTATTTTGTTCAGCCAGTTTACGTTGGGTGTAATAAAAATAGTGCAGGTAATAATTGGGAATCATCTGCAACGTTTCTAGGGTGCGCAGATCCCATTCTGGCTCAGGCTGGCTCTTTTGTTCAGCCAGATAGGCCCCAAACACCTTCGGCCACATCTCCTCACCATCCAGCGTGAGGCCGTAATGCCAGAAGGTGATTCAGTCCCAATGTTTTTAGCTCCACCCGCTCCGGGCCAATGGTCTGCCCCAACGCTTGCTCTAGAAAAGAGAGCATACGTAATTTGGCGTTGATCGGTACATTACACACCCCCACGGCGGGCACATCAGGCGCATAACGGGCCAGCGCTTCTGTGACCAACCCCGCCGGATTGGTGAAGTTGACCAGCAACGCCCCCGGAGCCAGTTCACGCATATCACGGGCAATGCTCAAGATCACGGGAATGGTGCGCAGGGCTTTGGCCATGCCCCCCACGCCGGTGGTTTCCTGGCCGATGAGGCCGTGGCGCAGGCCCAGATATTCGTCGGCGCGACGGGCTTCCATTTGACCCACCCGTAGTTGGGTGCAGACATACGCCGCGCCGCGTACGGCTTCCCGCTGGTCAAGGCTTAACACCACCCGAAAAGGATCGCCCGCGGCCGCGACCATTCGTTGAGCAAATCCCCCCACAACTTCCAACCGCTGGGCATCCACATCCATCAGCCAAAGCTCCGTTAAAGGAAAATCCTGTAACCGGGCCAAAAAACCGTTAATCAATTCTGGGGTATACGTCGAACCCCCACCAATAACCGTTACTTTCATCATATTTGCACCTGAATCAACTTGATACTGGCTGTGTTTCAAATCAGTTGGACCAATTAGTGCCTGGCACGGGGCAGAAAAGCCTGGCCAGACCAAATTTCACCACCCCGTGCCAGGCACTGATAAACGCTCAACTGAAATGAAACACACCCCTTGCTATTTTGTCATCACTATCACTCACTCGGCTTTGGCGAAAATTAGCACAACCTCTGGAAATCTCTCAGTCTCTTAATCTCTTAGTCTCCAGAGATGCGAATAAACAACGCCAAACTCCAGTCACGCACAGCCACATGACTGGCGAATGATCACTTCTGTCGGAAAGAGCGTTAACGGTTCAGCCTGGCCTGTTTTGATCAGACAAAGCAGTTGGCGCGTCGCTTCGGCGCCCACGTCAGCCGTAGGCGCGTGGACTGTCGTTAGCGCCGGGGTCATCACTTCAGCCAGCCGCTGATCATCAAACCCAACCACCTCCACATCCTGGGGAATCCGTTTTCCCGCCGCTCGCAAGGCCTGATACACCCCCACCCCCGCTTCATCATCCCCACTAAAACCGCCTCAAAACCAACACCTTCTTCACAGCGCCCCACCGAAGACAAGCCACCTGGCGATCAAAATCACCGGGTACAACCAAAGCCGGATCAAAGGGAATATGGTGCTGGGCTAATGCTTCTAGATAACCCAATTCGCGCCAGCGGGCATCTTCGTTATTCGGTAAACCCTGGAGCAACACAATTCTACGCCGCTGATGTACCCGAATGAGATGTTCCACAAGCGTTCGTGATGCACTTTTGTTTTCGATAGTAACGCAGG
>JADJUV010000079.1 GCA_016716885.1 Candidatus Trichofilum aggregatum
ACTTCCATAGTCTTCTCCTGACCAGCCGCGATCTCCAACCAGCAGGTTATAAATTTCCGCGCTGGCTAAAACCCCAAATGGTTTCGATGGCTGACCGATTTACTCAATCCGTCTCACCGGCGGGCCGTTTGCCAGAAAGCAGTCTATGAAAAAACTCATGCACTGGAATCATCGTCCAGATATTTCTTAAGCAGGCTGTTTATATAGGTTTCCGGTTTTGTGGCGCGCGCGGCTTCAATCAGGGAGCAATCTGGGAGAAGAATATGCGCATTCTTTGGGCAAGCATTTGGATTTGCTTGTACTTGATTACCTTCCGAGGCGACTTCTCGAATGTAGCCTTACTTGACGCGGGAATGAGGACACCCTCTGTCTCCACCCACCAAACCAACCGCTCGTGAAAGAATGGTTCGTTTGTTCATGAACACGGCCAAGACTCGTCTCTGGAGCCACTTTTGCCTGGCGAGCAATTGCTTCTATAGTGACGCCTGCTATCCTTTGGCAATAAATAACGCTCTGGCGGTTTCGATGATTTTTGGCTTAGAACTTAGGAGCCTTTGCCTGACGCCTGGTAGCGTCGTATTTTCGTTGGATGCATTTGGAGGGACATTTCTCTTGACACTTTGTTCAGTCTGTTCGTATTATAATTTAGATACAGCAATACTGCATTTAGAATTGGTTCGGTTCTCTGACTCCAAGACAAGAGACAATTGTAACAAATTGTTAAACGAAAAAGAAAGGAGTCCTCATGTGCACCTTAAGCATGGAACATCCGTCCCGAATTATGAAATGGAAACGCGCTTTGGACGGCGATCCGGTTGGACGAGAAAAGATGAAGGTACGTCGTTATCAGATTCTGCGCCCGTTGGATACCCAATTATGTGATGATCAACCTGGAGTTTGATACGGCCAGCGATGCCGAGGCGTTACTAACGCTATGCGTGCGGTTTGGGCACGGGTGGAAGGTACTATTAACCTTTGGTGCTAGTTGAAAAGAGACATCAAATTCCCTTAAGCTAAAAGTTGCACAACCCAAAGCAAAAGGAGAATCTGATGTCTACTGAAGATTTTATCATCAACTTGTTCTGCCGTGTGGACGATACCATGACTGATGTGCCTAAACATCCTCAAGCCTCGTTGTACCCCAGCGAAGTTGTCACTCTGGCGATGTTGTTTGCCCTAAAAGGGGTCGGTAATCGTCCTTTCTACCGCTGGCTCAAACGAGATTTCCGCCATCTGTTTCCGCGCTTGCCTGAGCGCACACGGTTGTTTCGTCTGTTCACATCACACGAACAATGGACAGACCGCTTCATGGCTGACCATTCGCTCCTCGGCCTAGCTGATTCCTATGGCATTGAATTGATTCACCCCCGTCGCGAAGGCCGCACCGAAGAACAGATTGGCCGCAAGGGGTTGTCGAATCGCCGTTGGATTGTCGGCGGCAAGCTGTGTTTTGTCTTGAATCATCTCGGTTTGATTGTGGATTGGGACGTAAACACGGCCAATGTCTATGATGGCACGGCTTTCCAAGACCTGATCAACCGTCATGCCCCTTACATGGCTATCTTTACTGATACCGGTTTCGCCAAACAGGATTGGCAACCTGACAATCTGCGTCTTTGTCGTCGAGGCGAATGGAATACCCGCATGATTGTGGAAACGGTTTTGTCGATGTTGACCTTGGTATGTCATTTCAAGAAAGTAATGCATCGTGTTTGGTCGTATTTCCACAGTCGGCTCGCCTACACAATGGCTTTATTCAATCTTCTGGTGCAATGGGATGGCATTCAGGTGGATGAGGATGGCTGTGTCCATTTTTCTATCGCTGAGTTCAGCTTATGAACTAGCACCAAAGGTTATTATGACCAACCCCAAGGCGCAAATCGTTGAGGTTGTGGAGACAAAAACGTTGGCAGTTATGGATAGAACCACGTTAGCTCCATTTTCTTGTGACAACTTGTGAATGTTTGCGGCCGCGTACTCTTCCCCTTCTCTACAATGACAAATAGCACACCTGGCCGCGGCCGCGTGGTTGTATGCTAACGGTGTTATGACGCGCCATATCACCCAATCCGCAGAAAATTTCATCTACCTGAGGCCCCAAGCTATGTACATCCCCAAACATTTTGAAGAGCAACGACCAGAAGAGCTATATCGTGTTATCCGTGAGTACCCACTCGGGATTCTGGTTTTGCACGGGGCTGACGGCCTTGACGCCAACCACATCCCCTTTGAATTGATTGAAGAAAACGGTCAGCCTGTTCTTCTCGCCCACGTGGCCAGAGCCAATACCCTGTGGCAGGAAGCGAAAAATGGGGATGAGGCGCTGGTCATTTTTAGGGCCGCGGCCGCGTACATTTCCCCCAACTGGTATCCGAGCAAACAGGAGTTCCACCGGCAGGTTCCCACCTGGAACTACCAGGCTGTTCACGTCCACGGCAAAATAAACATCCGGGATGACGAGAAATTTGTCCGGGCCGTGGTGGCACGCCTGACACGAACTCACGAAACGCGCTCCGGGCAAGAGCGGCCCTGGAAAATGACCGATTCCGCGAAGGAGTACATCAACCAGATGGTGACAGCCATCGTGGGTATTGAAATCAAAATTGAGAAAATGGTGGGCAAGTGGAGGTTAAGCCAGAACAAGGATGCGCGTGATCGGGCCACGGCAGCCAGTGAGTTGCAGAAGCGGGGTGATACGATAACTGCGGCCGCGATGCTCGCCACGCTCGATGGGGAGGGTTGAGGTAGTTTATGACAATTGCGGCCGCGGCATCTGCGCGTAGGTGAGCGAGGAATCCAGTGTGGATACCGCCTCCGGTTGGCGCGTTATTTTGGTATGTCCATTGAGTTTGGGGCTGGCATTCAGACCCATTATGAAGTTGAAAAAGCGAAAATGAGCCTGGGGAACCGCCTGGATACGGAAGTCAAGGTTTTTGCCTCTGCGTAATTCGCGGCCGCGAGTCTGCCTGTTATGGGTAAAGAGAAAAGGGGGAAGTGCGGCCGCGTCGAAGCTATTGCCGATGTCGAAATCTTATACCTGCCGATCCGCCGGGCCGCCACCGTTGACAATGAGGCCGAATCTGAGTGAGTAAGCCCTGGACACGCTGACCAAACCGCCGTAATTGCTCCGCGTATATCTTCCCCTCTTTGCAACATCCTACCACCGAAGGTGCTCTTTCATCTGGTAATGATCTGGTTTCCATGTTACTCTGGAAACATGATACGGATTTTCAGATAATATGCCCAAATTCAGAGAGTAAGATGATCCACTATCTTTGCAGATTTTTTTGTAGCCCTATTAGACAAGCAAAATTTCCTGCACATCTGAAACCGATAAGTGATGAGACGTAAAACGGTCATACAACCAATCAAGCAGATGATGCCAATGAACCCGTTGCACGTGACGACACGCGTCGCCGATGGAGGTGTGACACCCACGCTCTTGTTGTAAACGGTGTCGCTCCTTCTCGAGATAACCGTAGGCAATCATGACCAACAGCCAGAAACGTTGAATGGCTTGGACACTCATGAGCTGGTATTGGTCAATACCCAACAGTTCTTTTACATCGGCAAACAACACTTCAATATCCCAACGTTGGGCGATGTGACCGAGAAGCGTAACCACATCGGCTTCCAGGTCACTGGATGCCCAGAACTTGGTATTGCCATCCAGCTTTTCACGGATGCAAATGAGTTGACAGGTGTAGAGCTTCTTAATGCGTGTTTGCACCACATGGACATACACCTGCCGGTCACCTCTGGCCCAATTGACAAGGGTGAAATCATCAGGCGACAGTTGCGTTCCGTAGGCACTGAGTGTCTGCCAGCGCCATCCGTTCTCACTATTGGGGTCAGCAACGCGCAATGAGCGATTGGAGCGGATACCACAAGTAATGAGAAAGCCTCGTTCCCGAACGACCTGCCACAGTTTCTTGGCTGTAAACCAACTATCTAACAAGACATGCGTTTGGGTATCTGGGACGGGAACGAAGGTACGAATGATATTCATCATGATCTCTACCTTGCTGGCAAACGGTTCTCCTGCTGCTTCACAAACTGTCTGTTGACGATACATCTGCGGTTCCAGAACACATTGGCGTCCCAACAGGACATACAAAGCCTGAACCAGACAGTGTCCCTGAACCGTTTTCTCGGCTGTGGATGAAAAATGGTGTCCGATACCGCCCATCTTCTGGCCGCGCCGCTTTTGCATCACACTGTCGTCGCCTATGAGGTAACCTGTTACGACGGTCTTCCTCGGACGACCCGGTTGCTTGGCCTGCTTGGCTCTCTGACGGGCGTGCTCGGCTTGTACCATGGCGGTCATTTCAGCCTGAAACGCTGTTTGCCATTGTTGGCATACCTCTGTGGTTGACCAGGGTGCTTCTGACAGAAATCGGCTCATGCCCGATAGCGTCACATCGGTACTAACCTGTCGCAAGATACCGGTGAGTGTGAATCCGCTTTGGCACAACAGCAACCCCAACAGTATGGTTACGAAATACTTGTATTGTGGTTGGCTGAAGCAAGCGCGGAATTGCTCCAGATATTTGGCAAGTTGGTCATCCAGACATATGCTTGGCAAGCGCATAGTTACTCCTTGTGTAGTTTTGTGTGGTAACAAACTTTTACATCAAGGGTAGCTATGCGCCAAATTTTCGTTTGTAAAGTGCGGTTTTAGTCGCTCATCTCATTGAGTCACTAAAAGTGCAAAGATAGTGAGATTAATACACTACCGGAGTTTGGCGAAAATTAGAACGACCTCTGGAAATCTCTTAATCTCTCAGTCTCTTAGTCTCCAAAGGTCAGCACAAAAACGCCAATGTCCAGTACCCAATACCCTAATCAATGCGCCCTACTGGCTCCAGGCTGGCAATCTCCTTGGCCAGGGGGGTGTAGTAGAGGTGGTAGTTCATGCCTTCGATGAAGCTGTAGTAGGCGTAGGGGCTGACCTGGAACTCTTTGCCCCGGACGACATAGTAGCTGGTGGTGCCGCGGCCGCCTCGCACTTGGAAATGGATGGGGCCAGAAACCATCTGCACCTGGCCGCGCAAAATATCTATGAGCCGTGTACCAAGATTCCAGAGGGGCCAGCCAAAGGCGAACAGACCAAACGCCGCCAGGCAAAACATCTGCCATGCCTGTGCCAGCCCGGACTCAACGATTTCAGGGGTGGGTTCAGGTGACAAGTTGAGCAGGTTCGCGGCCGCGAACAGCCCCGCTATCAAACAAACCATCAGGAAAAAGCCTGCATAAAAACTGGCACTCCACAACAGGCGCAATTGTTGCCGCCCCGTCAATCGTCCCTCCCGGTTCCGCCCCAAGTCATTTTCGTTAAAGCGGAAGGTTTGCATGAGCGTGGAGAGGGCATTGCCTGGGTTGGGGGTGAGGGGATGGGTGACGGTCGCGGCCGCGTGCTCGTCCATCTCTATGATGATAGGCGCTAACGACTCAGCCGAAAGCAAAAACCGGCTTCGTGGCAGATAATAAAAACGATAGGGACCAGGTATTAAAGCGATTTTTTGGATAGGGCTTTTTAAGGCGCCATCGGGCGTCAACACCTCAAACCGTCCCCCCTGGGCAACTACTTCCCCATCGGCCCATACCACTGGCCCGTTTTGGATTTCTTGCCGTTGCCGCAAACTTTTCCAGGCGTGCCAACCATACATGACCGTCGTTAGCATGGCTCCCCCGCCAAAAATCATCACATAGAGCGGTAGCATAAAAGCGGGCAGTTGCTCTGACCCGGGCCACCAGAAAGGAACCAGGAATAACCCCACCAGAAAAAACCAACCCAGACAGCCCCAAAAGGGCCAGGGTACATAAAAACGGAGAAAATTTTGCTGTTCGGGGGTAATGATCCCTAGTCGGTTCAGCGCGATCATATCGGGATCGGTGAGAGGGAGCGTAGGATATGGAGACATGAAGGGGAACTATGTATGGGTTAGGACAGCATAACGGTAATCAAAATCCATCCAGGCTAATTCAAAGGCAGTCAGAGGAATGGCAATAGGCGCGGCCGCAAATGCCGGATCATGAACATGAACTTGCTGATCCTCAAAGCCTACAACAACAATCGCATGATCAGTCGCATAGGTCCAATGGGGCAACTCGGCGGTTCTGACAAGAACGATACAAGGATACCCGTTTTGCCAATGATGTTTCAGTTCTTCAAGTGAACCCTCACGGTAAGTAACCGTAACACCAAGGGATGAAAGGTATTTCAGATTTTGCCCAGATGCCCCAAAAGACTTCACCCTTAAAAGGCGTAGAATCGTGTCATACTCTACTTGAACGCCAAGATAGGTGAGTACCATCATGGCACAGGCCGAGAGACAATCAGCGTTCTGTTTTTGTTGAAAGTGGGGAATCGGCAATAAGGTATTCGGCACGACGAATGATGTCCTCTACGAGTGAAGGCGTCACAATAAGTTGACCGGTTTCCACATCCACATCAATATCGCCTACGGAGCCACGATCTCCTATCGGCGGTAAGGACAAAATAACCGGAACTCGCCAACATATTCTTTCCCCCATGACTAAAACAGGGGTTCCTCCGTGCATTTGGGTACTTATTTCATCGGCCACAAAGCCGGTGACTTTTTGACGTGCACTAAAGGCCGTGACATTTACCGAAGCTGACAATTGAATGTTCACAGAAAGTTGAGCCTGTTTTAAAGGAAGATTTTCTAAGTGTAGCATCATCAGCAAACCTTTAGTCCAAAGAAGTCGAATGGGAGCATTATAGCATAGCCTTTGATCGAATTTACCAGGGGGTTATGATCTGCTCAATCTCATCGCTCCACTCCAACAGTGCTTCGTCGGTGTACCAGCGGCCGCAAAGCTGTAACCCCAGTGGCAGCCCCTCATGGAAACCAGAAGGAATGGTGAGCGTGGGCAGTCCGGCGTGGGTCCAGGGCAGGTTCATAATCGGGTTGCCGGTGCTTTCCAGGCCGAGGGGGGCGGTTCCCGGAGCCGAGGGGGAAAGCCAGAGGTCGAGGCCGTACTCGTCCATCACATGCATCAGTTCGGCGCGGAGTTTGAACCGGCCCTGTAAGGCATCGGCCAACTGACCAACGGTAATGGTGCGGCCGCGTTCGATATGCTCCCTCGTTTTCTCCTGGTACAAAGCGGCAAACTGCCCATACCATTGGGCATGGTGCTGAGCAATCTCCCCATCCACAATAAGGGCGTGCCGGGCGGCAATCGCCTCAAAATCGGGCATAACGGGCACCACCTTGATCACATATCCGGCATGTTCTAACCGATCAACGGTGGCCCAAAAATGCACCAGCCCTTCTGATGACGTGTGCTCCAGGTAAGGGCCATCCGGTATACCCAGCACGGGTCGGTGTTTGTCAATCACCAGATGCCATTCCGGGATGAGCACGCTGGCGACCAGTTCCGCCCCGGCGACGGTGTTGGTAAACTGTCCCACGTGATCCAGCGAGGCGGAAAGGGGAATGATGCCTGTGGTGGGCACACGGCCGTAGCTGGGTTTGAACCCGACAATGCCACAATAGGCGGCGGGCCGGTTGATGGAACCGATGGTTTGGGTTCCCAGGGTGAGGGGAGCCAGACCGGCGGCTACCGCGGCCGCGGAGCCACTACTCGATCCGCCAGGAGTATGCTCCAGGCTGTATGGGTTACGGGTAGGGCCAGGGCCAAAATAGGCAAACTCGGTGGTGATGGTTTTGCCCAAAATCAGAGCACCGGCCTCTTTTAGCCGGGTTACACTGACGGCCTCTTTACCTTGCAGCACCTCAGCCGGAACCTGGCTACCCGCCTGGGTCGTGAAACCATCCACATGGAAAATGTCTTTGATGCCTACGGGGATGCCAAAAAGAAGCGGCCGCGATAACGGCTCCGGAAAATGTCGTCGCAGTACATCCGCCTCCCGGCGTAGCCGCTCAAAACGCCCTTCTTCCGGCACAAAGGCCAAAATCTCTGGCTCACGTTCGGCAAACATCGTTTCCAGGTGTTCCAAATATTCCGCCAACGCCAGACTCTCCGAGCGTAGCCGGGCGGACAAAGCGACCAGATTATTGAGGGAATAATGGTTCATCATGCTGTTCGCCTGAGAGGACGGAGTCAAGCCAGCCGGTTCATCATACATTCACAAAGTTTATAGTCTTCGGGCTAACTGTACAAACAATGGTGAAAAAGGGTTATCTATAATGGTTTTGCACTGGTGGATCTGCTGTTAGAATTGGGTGTTATGAGTTTTGTGGATAAATTACGTCAGGCTTTAGCCAGTTCGCAAACCCACCCCACAACCGCCGCTCCCGCTCCCCTCAACTGGCGTGTGCTCCAAATTGTCCATAACCCGGTCGTGCGCTCGGAACGCGGCCGCAAACTCACCCACATCCTCAACTGGCATGACCCTGACGACCTGGCTCGCCGTTTTAGTGAAGACGTGCGCCATGCCAGTTACGGCTTTGTCAATTTTGAAGTCGTGGAGCGGATAGAGGTGGATGGGCTACCCATCAAAGAAGATGGTTTCCAGTACGACAACGAGACCTTTCTCTTGCGCTGGCGCACCCGTACTGGCTTTCACCAGCCGGATCGGGTCAACTATCAGCGCATCCTGGCCGATTTCAACATTATTCCCCGCATCAACCTGGACAAAATTGATGAGGTGTGGCTCTTTGCCCCACCCTATGCCGGATATTATGAATCCATGATGGCCGGACCAGGGGCGTTTTGGTGCAATGCGTCACCACTGCCCGTGCGCGGCCGCGTGGCTAAACGGTTCGTCATCATGGGATTCAACTATGAGCGGGGAGTAGGTGAAATGTTGGAAAACCTGGGCCACCGGGCCGAATCCATTCTCAAACAGGTATTCCGGGGCAAACGGGGCGAGGCCGATCTCTGGTCCAAGTTTATCCGTTATGACAAAACTCACCCCGGTCAGGCCGAATGTGGCAACGTGCATTTCGCCCCCAACAGCGAACGGGATTACGATTGGGGCAACTCCCGCACCGTCTTGAGCAAATGTGACGATTGGCTCAACTTCCCCCATTTTCAGGGCACAACTCGCCGGGTCAATGGCTCCGAATGGGGCAACGGCGACATCCGCCAACATCACCTCTGGTGGATGCGCCATTTTCCCCACGTCACCGGCTCAACCGATGGTATCAGTCACAACTGGTGGCAATACATTATTGACCCCAACTACGTTAAATGATGAGTCTGGCTACTGAAAAGCTTACGCAAAGTTGCAAAGTTGCAAAGGTGCAAGAGTTGCAAAGTGCCAATCTCATCTCAGTCTCGTCCCTCAGTCTCCCAGTCTCCTAATTCACCGCCCCTACAAACGTCATCACCCCATCCCCCACGGTCACTGATTGCAGGGTGACGTTGGCGGGTAACTGGTTGGCGGCACTGCCTAACGTGCTGTTGAGTGTGGCTTCGGACTGGTCTAACATGGCTGGGGGAACCTGAATATTACCCAAACTGGCCTGAGTAATGTCGAACTGGAGAACCCCATTGTTCACATAAGGGCTAAAAATGACGGTCAGGTTAGCCTGGATGGGTTGGGTGACATCACCCGACATGATGATGGCGCCGGGAACAAAGGAGATGACCACATTCTGAATCTGGCCTGCGCCCTGACCGGTGCTTTGCGCGGCCGCGACCGCACTGTTCAGTTGATCATCCGTCATCGTTACACTGATAGCACCATTCCCATCTGGTTGCACCGAACCAAACAAGGCTTCCAGGTCGGCCATTGTATACTCGCTGGCGGCAACTGTTGGCCCAACCTGGGTGGCGACGGCTTCCAGGGTTGCCACTGAGGTAGCCACAACCTCGGCTCCAGCCACAATAGTTTCTGAAGCTGGAACCGCCTGAGTTGCCACCTGGAAAGCGGCGGCCTGAGCGGTCGCGGCCGCGTCACCCGCCTGCCCCGCCAAGTCCGCCGCTCGTGTATTAGCCGCATCCAACGTGGCCTGAGGAACACCCCAGCGGGCACATTCACTTGGGGGACGTTACCTTCAGGGACGGAAACATTCCCCCCGGTGCCACCACAGGCCAACGAAACCAACACCAACACCGACACTAACCCTACCATCATGCGTGAAACAGTTTTCATAACAACACTCCTCTGAAAATAATGAACCGCAGAGACGCAGAGAACGCAGAGAAAAGAAAAACCTGTGTCAATCTGTGAAATCTGTGGTTAAAACCTTCATTATGGCCTATGCCCTTGGTCATGCCACAATTCTCATGTTTGATTCTCCTTGCCAACCCTTCTGACCTTGTGTAGCATACCCAACAAAAGAACAGGACAACTCTCTATGAAACAAAATCCCCCTTCGCGCTCTATTCTGATCATCATTATGCTAGCACTCGCTTTTTTGGCCGCCGTCACTTTTTTTGTGCAGGCCCGGCAACGATTGTCCACGCAGGTGGCTGAGTTAACGGGAACCCGGCAGGCGTTGGCGGCTGAATTGGGCGATACGACGGAGCAATTGGTGATGATAGAGGGGCTTGCGGCCGCGCGCGCTACCGAAAGCGCCAACCTCTCCACCCAGGTCACCGATCTCACCGCCCAGATTCCCACCTACGAAGCCCAAATCAGCACCTTCCAGCAACAAGTCGCTACCCTCACCGTGCAACTAGGTGAATCCCAGGCGGACGTGGGCCGGTTGCAAACCGAACAAGACACCCTACACGCCCTGCCGCCCGATGTCCGCTTGATCTCGCCCGCCGATGGGGCCACCTACGAACCAGGGGCCGCTATTCCCATCGTCGTTTCCGCCAGCGATGCGTATGGCCTGGCCGCCGTAAATGTCACCATTGATGACACCACCCTGGCCAGCCTCTCCTTGCAAGACAACGAACCTCTCGTAACCGTGTACCAGATATGGACACCCCCTTCCGATGGCACTTACACCATCGGGGTGATGGCCGTTGATATTGACGGGACCGCCAGCCCACTCATCACCCGCACCCTTACCGTGGTCAACATTGCCCAGGTAAATGCCGACATCCGCGCCCAAATCGAAACCAATGTGGTTGAGATTCGGGGCCTGGCCCCCTTAAGCGCCATACAGCCAACCCTGCTCAGCCCCGATGCCTTGCGGGCCGAACTGGAAGCCGATTTGAATGAAGGGGTGACGCCCACCGAAGCCCAGAACGATGTGCTCGTCCTAAATGCGTTTGACTTTGTGCCCCGCAGCTTTGATTATCTAGACTTCACCCTTGATCTCTACAGTGAACAGGTGGCGGGCTTCTATGATCCGGAAACCAGCCGCTTTGTCGTTATTAGTGCCGACAATCTGCTCAGTATAGCCGAGCAACTGACCCATGCACATGAGTTTGTGCACGCCCTGCAAGACCAATATTTTGATCTGAGCGCTCTGGGTGATGAGGAGATTACCGGAGATGCGTCGCTGGCTTTTCGTGCCCTGGCCGAAGGGGATGCCACCCTGGTGGAGTATCTTTATGCCTTCCAATATTTGGATGCGGATCAGCTACAGACATTATTAAGTGAATCCTCAGCGGTAGACACGGAAGTATTAGACAGTGCGCCCCCTGTCCTGGCTAATCTGCTCTTATTCCCCTACATTGAGGGGTTAAGTTTTGTCCAGGCTCTGGTTAGTGAAGGAGATTGGGCTTTGGTAGATGAGGCTTGGGCGAACCCACCGGCTTCAACAGAGCAAATTTTGCACCCCAGCCGTTATCTGGCGGGTGATCTGCCGGAAACCGTGACCCTGGAGCCGCTGTTAGATACACTGGGCGCGGATTGGGACTTGTTGGATGAGGATGTATTAGGGGAATTTTTCTTGCGTGAATATCTGGCCCAACAGTTGGATGAAGCCACAGCCAGCGCGGCCGCAGAAGGTTGGGGGGGTGATCAGTATGCCGTTTATTGGGATGATCGCCAGGAACTCATGGTGATGACGCTCCGTACCACCTGGGACACCGCCGAAGATGCCACTCAATTCGCGGCCGCGTACGGCGATTACGCCAGCCAACGATACAACACCACGGCCGTAGTACAGGGTGATTTAACCTGCTGGGCGGGTGTGGTTGACGGCATCAGCGACACCACCTGCCTCTACGAAGACGGGGGCGAACTGTTTATCGTCCGCGCCCCCAACCGGGCGGTGGTGGATGCTATCGTCAACCTGCATTATCCGGCCACTACTCCGGCCTCAGCTAACTAACCGACTCGACATTGGCGTTTTTTGGGCTGACCTCTGGAGACTGAGAGATTAAGAGATTTCCAGAGGTCGTCCAAATTTTCGCCAGAGTCGAATAACCGACAACAGCGGATTAGCTCCCCGCAAACCCACGCGCCTGCCAGGCCATATACATCATGATCGAACCAGCGGCTGACGCATTGAGGGATGCAACGCGGCCGCGCATGGGCAACTGCAACAAAAAGTCACACGTCTCCCCTACCAACCGGCGCAACCCTTCCCCTTCATGCCCCACCACCAGCGCCAACGGTCGGTTCAGGTCCATCTCACCGGGCCGATGGGCTTCCGGGGCGACATCCAACCCGGCTAGCCAAACCCCCTTCTCCTTCAACTGCTTCATCGTCACCACCATGTTGGTCACTTTGGCGATGGGCAAATGTTCGGTGGCTCCGGCGGAGGCCATCACAATGGTGGGCGTAATATCCGGGGCATTTCGGTCCTGCATGATGACACCGTGTACGCCGCAAGCCTCGGCCGTGCGCAGTAGGATGCCCATGTTCTGCGGCCCTTGCACCTGATCCAGCAGTAGTAGAAACGGCTTATCGCCGAATTGCCGGGCACGACCCAACATCTCTTCTACATCGGCGTATTGGTAGGGGCCAGCTTCCAGCACGACCCCCTGGTGGCCTCGGTCTTGGGCCAGCTTACCTAGTTTGTCTTTGTCAGCGGTTTGCACGGGGAGTTTGATCGCGGCCGCGGCCGCGGTTAACTCCTGCGCCACCCGTTTGTCCAGCCGCGTCTCCAGCCACAAGCGAAAAAGCGGACGCCGCCGCCCCCGTAACGCCTCCCGCACCGTATTTCTGCGATACAAAATATCCATATACAAAAATTCTCGCCTGATTATTCGGCTGATTTCCAGATAGTGCCGTCGGCCCGGTCTTCCAGGGTAATGCCCAGCTCTTTTAACTGGTTACGAATCTGATCCCCCGTGGCCCAATCTTTTTTGGCTCGGGCCTGTGCCCGTAAATCAATGAGCAACCGTACCAGCCCATCTTCCCGCCCGGCATTGACCTGGCTGTCCAGGGCGTCAGGAATAATTCCCAACACCTGCCCACCCAACTCACGATACAGGTCGTCAATGGCCTTGAGGGTTTCCTGGTTCAGATTGCCCTGTTCGTTGACCCAGGTATTCACCTGCCGGGTCATGTCGTGCAAAACCGCCACCGCCCCCGGTGCATTAAAGTCGTCGTCCATTTTCTCGATAAATGCCGTTTTGAACCCGGCTAAACCTTCGAGAACGGCAGGATCGGCCTGGCCCGCGGCCGCGTTCCTCATCTGCTCGCGCACCAACGTCACCGCCCCCCAGATGCGCCGCCAACCTTTGTAAGCGCCATCAATCGCCTCATCGGAGAAGTCAATCGGGCTGGCATAATGGGCCGACAGAATGAAGGTGCGAATGGCTTCCGCCCGCCATTGCTTCAGCGCATCCTTGACCGTCAACGTGTTGCCCAGGCTCTTGCTCATCTTAACGCCGTCAAGCGTTAGCGAGCCGGTGAGCATCCAGAACCGGGCAAATGGTTCGTCATGCACCGCTTCACTTTGGGCGATTTCGCACTCGTTGTGCGGGAAGATGTTGTCAATGCCGCCGCCATGAATGTCGAATGTTTGACCCAAATATTTGGCCGCCATGGCCGAACATTCAATGTGCCAGCCAGGGAACCCTTCACCCCAGGGGCTAGGCCAGTGCAAAATGTGTTCCGGTTCAGCTTTTTTCCACAAGGCAAAGTCAGAGGGGTGGCGTTTTTCGTCCAACACGGCAACCCGAGCACCCCCTTCCAGGTCTTCCACTTTGCGGCCGCTTAACTTGCCATACTCCGGGAACGACTTCACATCAAAATAGACGGAGCCATTCACCTCATACGCGTGCCCTTTGGCAATGAGTTGTTCGATCATCACGATCTGCTCTGGCACATGACCACTGGCGCGAGGGCTGATGTCGGGGCGGGTAACGTTGAGGGCATCCATCACCGCAAAATAGCTGCGGGCGTAAGTTTCCACCACTGCCATGGGCAGAGATGAAGTTTGTCGGGCCTTTCTCAGGATGCGATCCTCACCGGTGTCCAGCATGTGCCCTACGTCCGTGATATTTTGCACGTAGAGCACATCATATCCCCGGTAGCGCAAATACCGCACCACCACATCAAAGGCCACATACGTTTTGGCATGGCCGATGTGTGATTCGTCGTAAACCGTGGGGCCACAGACGTACATGTTGACTTTCCCCTCGGTCAGGGGTTTAAATTCTTCTTTCTGTCGTTTGAGAACGTTGTAGATTTGTAGTGCCATAAAAGCCTCAATGTATAAACCTGCGCCATCGTTTCTGAGGTTGGTTCATTCTCAAAGCTTGAACCAATCTACTATAGCTTTCAAGAAAAAGATTTTGTTTGTAGTGACCGCTTTAGCGGGCTAGCGTCAGCCCGCTAAAGCGGTCACTACGAACTAAAACCCTGAACATCTATAGCGCTTGTTACAAACGAGCGAAGACCATCCGACCCGCGCTGGTTTGTAATACCTTGGTGACAGTAACGGGAACGGATTGGTTGAGTTTTTCCTTGCCATCCTCAATGACCACCATTGTGCCATCTTCCAGATAGCCTACGCCCTGGTTGTACTCTTTGCCTTCCTGAATGACTTTCACCATCAACTCTTCACCGGGCAGGAAAACGGCTTTGACGGCATTGGCCAGGTCGTTAATGTTAAGGATGTTGACCCCCTGAAGTTCGGCGACCCGGTTCAGGTTGTAATCGTTGGTCATGATGGGACAATGCAGGCGGCGAGCCAGGGCGATGAGTTTGGAGTCTACTTCCCGCACATTGCTTACATCCATATCGGTAATACGGACGGGCACAGGGGATTCGTTTTGTAGAATGGAGAGAACGTCTAGCCCGCGCCGCCCCCGGTTGCGTCGGATCATGTCGGAGCTATCGGCGACGTGTTGTAGTTCAAGCAAGACAAAGTTGGGCACCAGAAATTCGGAGCGGATGAAGCCGGTTTTGGAGATGTCGGTGATGCGCCCGTCTATGATGACGCTGGTGTCAAGCAGGATGACATCGGCACTGGGCTGGTCGGTGCTTTCGCGGCCGCTGGCTGGCCCTGTCTGTAGGCGGGGCTGAAACGTGCGCAGGATATTGCCCAGGTCGTTTTGGCGGAGGGTGAGAACGGTGACGCTCAGGTAACAAAGGATGACCGCGGCCGCGAACGGTGTCACTTGCTGGAAGGGTGGGGGCAATAACGAGAGCGGAAAGGCCATCAGTAAGGCGGCTACCAACCCCAAAAACATGCCTAACACAATCGCTACCAGCCGTTCTGGGGGCATACTTACCAGGCTCTGGCGTATATGACGAATGGGTCGAGTCGTAAAATAAGGGGTGAGAATGAGACCGGCCAGCAAACCCACAAAAGTCAGCGAGACAATATACAGACTGCTGTTATCATCCTGGGCAAGTTGGGCCAATTCCCGGCCAAAGAGGCCTAAAGCGACACCCCCAACCATAGCCCCTACCAAACGGACGGTAAAATCAATACTCATGAGTTCAATTCCTTGACGAATAAATAGCCATAAATAAAAAAGGTGAACAAGACTGATTTTGTCTGTTCACCCTTTCTGTCTGCAAGTTGTGTTGGATGAGATGCGTCAGGAATATGAGTATACCCATCTGTGATTGATGGATAGCCCAATCAAGCCTGATTGGCCTCTGCCAAGTAAACGGCGGATTTAGCTGTGAGTTTACTACAACCAGTAGTGGGGGAATTTACCCCAGGACGCCTGACCAACAATCAACAAAGATAAGAACAGAAGAATGAATTAACGGATAAAACCGGTCGCATGGTAGCACAGCGAAAGGTAAATAGCAAGGAAAAACAGAGGCTCTTTAACTCTGGCTGGGGATGGTTAACAAGAGGTATTCGTTGAGTTGACTTTCGGTTAAAGGGCCGCGATGAATAGCGGTGATAATGCCGTCTGGGCTGATGAAATAGGTGGTGGGCATAACCAGAACACTGTACAAGTTAGCTACCAGGCCGCTTTCATCCACTAATGGGGAGAAGGTCAGTTGCATTTCATCATAGAAATAGGGCCGGATAATGTCGGGTGTCTCTTGCCGATTGACCGCCAGGATAACTAACTTTTCATCCTGATAAGCGTTGTAAGTGGCCTGAAGTTCGGGCATTTCTAGGCGGCAGGGGGCGCACCAGGTAGCCCAGAAGTTGAGAATGACCGGTTGACCCGCTAACTCGCTTAACTCTATGGGGTTGCCATCGAGATCGTCGGTAATGAAGTTAGGCGCGGCCGCACCCACTTCTGGCCCCCCTAAGTCACTCAGTATGGGCGCGGCCGCGGATGCTCCCGGTGTGCCAAAGGTGGGAATGTCCGCCAGGGTCACAACTTCCTGCTCTGGTCGGTTAAATAGATCACCGCCAAAGATAAGCAGGACTGCGGCCGCGCCCAGCAAGGCAAAACCGAAAAAAATAAGCAGGGGATTGCGCCCCTTGTTGACAGAATCTTCTTGTGAGGACATGTTAGAGATTAAGGTTGTGGTCTGAGTTTGTCGAAGGTTCCAGAGACTTTGACAAGCTCAGTTATTGCGTGGTTTAATGCGTTGCGAAAGGGAGTGTTTCACTTCGGGTGATCTTTCCGTGGAGTGCCTGGCACGGGGCAGAAAATGGGTCTGCCCCATGCCAGGCACTGATGGCCCCACTCAGATTATTGGCTAAACCAGTTCAAAACGGCATCTTCAATATCAGCAAACCAGTTCTGTAGGTCCACAGGAACCAGGCTGTTGAAAGTAGCCAGAGAGCCACTGAGGAGTAAAACACCGAGTAGAATGAACAATCCCCCGCTGATCAACGAAGTGGAGTGCAGGTTAAGGCTGGTGCGTTTGGAACCGGGGCTGGCAAAGACCCAGAGGAAAGCCCCGCCAGGGTCAGAGCTAACAGACCAACCTCATGGGCAGGTGTGTACAGGCTTACGGTGGCAAAGTCGTTGAAGAAGAAATATTTGACCAGAGCCACGAGAATGCGCCAGATAGCCAAGGCCCATAACAAGGCGATAACCAGTTGGTGAGTCTCAACGGTCCAGCCTTTGCCCTTGAGGGCGCGCCAGATGATATGTTTACGGCTGGTACGCCCTAAAAAGGTGGACACAAAAATCAGGGGTAGACCCAGCCCCAACGCGTAAATGAAGAGCAGGATGACCCCACTAAGCATGGAAGCGGTCGCGGCCGCGAGCGAATATACGCCCCCCAAAATCGGCCCCACACAACCAGACCAGCCCACTGCAAAAGTTAAACCAAACAAATACGACCCGCCTAAGGTGGCGTTGTGGTTTGGCTCCTCGTCACTACTTCGGACTCCGGTAAACCCTTTGCCTAACAACCCCATCACCCCAAAAATCATGACCGCCGCCCCACCCAAAATGAGCAGAACTTGCTGATTGCCACGCAACAGGCGGCTAAAGGTAGAGGCCGTAGCGCCTAACAAGCTAAACATGGTCGCCAGCCCCAACATGAAGAAGAGGGTATTAAAGGCGATTTGTTTGCGGCCGCTTTGGAAGGCAAAGGCGAAGTAAGCAGGCAAAATAGGCAAGGTGCAGGGGGACAAAAAACTGAGGAGACCGCCAGCAAAGGCCAGAAAGGCCAGGGCCAAAAATGAACGGTCTGAGGGTAGGACGGAGAAGGTGGGTTTGGGCGCGGCCGCTTGAATAATTGAGCCAATGATCAGCAAAAACACCAAAACAGCGACAACACCCAGAAGAATCTTTTGGTTCTTGCTCAGGCGGGATAAAAAGGAGCCTTTTTCGGCTCCATCTGGCTGCGGGAGAGATTTTTCCATAACAACCTCAAAAGAGAAGGAATCAACGCATAATCGGTCAATAGTAAACCACACCCTGGCAGTTACAAGCCAGTGACAACTGACAAACAATCATCGGTCAGTTGTCATGACTCACCCGACAGTTCTACTATGCCTTCTCTTACTTCTCTTCATCCTCATCTAACAATTGTTGTAATGTGTGAATATCTTGCCGCATGTTGCGTTGCCGACTGTACAACGAAACCACATACAACAAACCTATAATCCACATCACAACATAGCCAAACAACAGGAAGTTGTTAAAACGGTTAGCATCAACCGATTGCAGGAAAACTGTTAAAAGGACCCAGGACATGATTGTTTCTCAGAATGCCGGATTGGCCGGGCCAATGAACAACGGCACAGGTTAAATTTTTACTCTACCTATCCTGTAAACGCGTGATGAGGCGCATCCGCAAATTGGTAGTGCGGTCTTGCATGAGTTGTAGCCGCAAACGGTTGGCTAACCAGGCCAGGTAAAGGAAAGAAAACCCGATGGTTGAGACGGTTAGCGTAATACCCATGCGCATACTTTCCAGCCCACCTTCAAACTCCTGCAAACCTTGCTCAACACCTTGAGCCGTTTCCGCTACCCCTCCAAAAACGATGGGATGGATGTCACGCAGGAGACGTGGAGCGATGAAGACCATAATAACGGTGACGAAACCGGCAACGAGATAAACGGCCGAATAGCGGCCGCGACGCTCTTCATTATCAACCGCTCCTCTGAGCATAAAATAGGCCACATACACCAGCCACATGACCGTAATGCTGATCAGCCGGGGACTCCACACCCAATAAGTGTTCCAGGCGGGTCGCCCCCAAACTGAACCGCTAACAATAGTCATGGTGACGAGAACCAGACCAATTTCGACGGAGGCTACGGCGATGGCATCCACTGTCTTATTGGGTTTACGCAGGTATAAGGTTCCACATACAAGAGCGATAAAGAAGGACACAGCGGCGACCCAGGCACTACCCACGTGGAAATAGAACAGCCGCTGCACATTGCCCATGGTTCGTTCTTCCGGGGCATAGAAAAAAGTGGCTAACATGGTTACTAGAATGCCGATCAGGGCTAACCAGTTCAAAAGGGGAATCCAACGGTTTAAGCGTGCAATCGTCACGATAACCTCCTATAACGAACAAAACCAACGGTCAACAACAAAAGGAGAGGTTTTCTCCAAGATTTGCCTGTGTCTACTCTTCGACGACATAGCGGTAGGTCAACAAACCGGCGACTACCATCATAATGTCGTAAGCCAGTACCAGCGAGAGTGGCGAGCGGAGTTCGGTCCACATGGGTAGCTGATCAAACATGAAGAGGGCGGTACCGGTCGCGGCCGCGAGCACACATGGTAATGAGAGCGGCAACAACAACACCGGCAGCAACACCTCCCGCGCCCGCGTCTGAATGGTCATCGAGGCCACCAACACGCCCGCGGCTACATACCCCACCGTGCCCAAAAATAGCACCAACCATACCCCAGGCCGCCAAAACGGTTTGTTGAAAAAGACCGAAAAAAGCAGGATCAAAATCAATTCCAGCACCAGAACAAACAAAAGGGTGCTGATGACCTTGCCTAAATAAAGGGCGCTGCGCTCCAGCGGAGCCAATAGCACCCCCGTAAAACTGCGATTCTCTTGTTCCAGCGACATGGTGCGATTTAGCCCCAAGGTGGTAGCCAACAGAATCGTGGTCCAAAGCAAACCTGTGGATACGTTGCGCACGGCATCCAGGTTTGTCTCCAGCGCAAAATTAAACACGACCAGGACAGACACAGCAAACATCACCATGATGCTTAATAACTGGCGTGTTCGCCATTCCAGGGTGATATCTTTCCAGACCACAGCCTGCACCGATCCCCAAAAGCTAATTGGGGCGACGGTATATAGTTCTTCGGGCTGTTCGTCAGCCTCGTCGGTCGTTAACAGTGGGTATTCGTTCACAATGGCAACAACGGCTTCATTCGATAGGTTTAAGCAACAAACTGCAAAAGATTATAACAGCTTTGTTTTTTTGAGCGTTAAAGTTCATCCTTAAGTAAGGCGATTGAAGACTCGGGCTTCCCCCAACCACCAGCCCCGTTCCCAGGGGTGGGGAACTTTTAAGGGCCGTTTTTCGCGGGTGTTCGCCCGCGAAAAACGGCCCAAATGGATTTTCCCCCGCCTCCGCCGCCCACGGCTACGATTCTTCTCGCCCTGGGCGGATGAGCCGGACACTGAGAACAAATAGCGCCCCTATCGCCACTGCCCACACCACGAAGGGGGCTGTTGATCCCCACTGATCGAAGATGGCCCCGCCAATGAGGGGGGCCAGGGCATTGGCTCCGCTTAAAAAAGCTGAGGAAATGCCTAACATCCCGCCCACGTCGGCTTTCTCCACCCGTTTGGTGATGAGGCTGTTAATGGCAGGATGCAACACGCCCCCACCAATGGCGGCCGGAATCATAGCGGCCAGAATCCAGACCAACCCTAACCAACCCTTTTCCTCATCATCGGGCAGGTTGATAGCGACATTTTCGGTGGTGGGGTTTTCACCGGGCAACTCGCGGCCGCGGCCCAACTCTGTTTCCAGTTCACCTTTGTTATACCAGGGCACCGGCTGATGAGGCGTCAGGCCAATCAGCAACAAACCACCAGCCAACAGAGCCAACCCCCCATAAATGAGTCGGCGATCCCCATACTTGCGGCTCCATCGGCCAATGAGGCCCCCCTGAACGGCCACAATGATGATGCCAATGAACACAAAAACGACGGCATTGCCGGATGCATTTAGCCCTAACCGGCTCAAGGTGAACAAGGACAGGAGTTGTTCAAACCCCCCAAACGCCAGTTGGTGACTGAACATGAGTAGGAGCAAAAGCCCCACCGCCGGATGGCGCAAAGCCTGGAACATCTGCAGCAAAGAGAAAACGGCCCGACTGGCCTTAAGACCCCGCTCTTGGACAGGCAGGGTTTCTTCAAACCAGAAGGTGGTGAGTAAGATGGAGAGAAAAGAGAACGCGGCCGCGACAAAAGCCGGCACATGGTAATTGTTGTCACTCAGCTCCAGGGAGACAAAAGCGATGACCGGGCCAATGGTAAAACCCAGCCCAAATGCCGCCCCAATCAACCCCAGCCCCTGAGTACGCGTCTTTTCGGTGGTGCTATCACTAATGGCGGCCTGGGCCGTCGCAATGTTGGCCCCGGAAAGACCGTCTATGATCCGGGCCAGAAACAGCACCCAGAGCGTATTAGCTACCCCCAAAACCAGAAACCCCACCAGTGTGCCGATCTGACTAACCACCAACACCGGCTTCCGCCCATACCGATCAGACAGCCGCCCCAGGAGTGGTGCCCCCACAAATTGCATGATGGGATACGCTGCTCCCAAGGCCCCAATCACAAAAGGGGTCGCCCCAAACGAAGTGGCATACAGGGGCAGCAAAGGAATGATAATCGTCAGACCCATCAGGTCTACCAAAACGATGACAAAGATGGGTAAAACTTTGCGGAAATTGAGTTTTTCGTTGGTTGGGGGCATAAGAGATGTTTGCCACGAATGATACGAATGGCAAAGTGGGACTTCGTGCCATTCGTGGCCGATTTTTTATCAGCAGTTAAGAAGTTGCGGATTAGTTGAGGCGGAACAGCGGCCGCGAACTCCAGGGAATGCCCACGAAAATGAGGAGCAATGACAGGGTGAAAAAAATGGCCGCCCGTTGATGCTTTTTGCTGTCGCTGGTGGCTTTCTTGGCTAAAGAGCGACCCATGTGCGCCAATCCCAGGCTGATGACCATAATGAAAATATGCTCCACGGCAAAAAAGCGCAGGGCCGTAATGGACATCGCTTCCCCAAAATCAGGCCAAACTGCCTGCATGGTGGGGCCAGCCACATACAAAATCAACCCCAGTAACAGTTGAATGTCAAAGCTGATGGTGAAGATCAGCCCCAGTCGGTTATCCAGGGGCGTCCAGCTTTGTTTGTTCACCACACCGAGAATGGCTTTCGCGGCCGCGAGCACCCCCACAATCAATACCAGCCAACGAGTCAAATTGTGTAACACCAATAAAAAAGTCATCCTTTTCTCCTTTCAACTGTGTGAATCTATGTCATTTGTATTTATACAGGTGTCCGACTTGACGCGGAGCATTCCACGCAGAGCGTGGAACGAGTACCTGTATAGATACTGTCATTTATAGGTTACGCCGCCCCTTCCAGGCGGTTAATCACCTCATCCAGCCAGGTCAGTTCTGACTGCAAATGAACAATCTGATGCTCTAGCACCAATTGGAACGAACCCCCGTGAGGCGGGGCGGATTGGGCCTGGGCCAGATGATTTGCCAGGACGGTGCGGCGTTGGCGTAGGAGCGCGGCCGCGTTCCCTGCTTCTAGCACATCCAAAAAGGCCAGCCCCACCGAACCCGCAAATCGGGCGGGTAGGTAGTCAGCCAGATTTTGGGCCAGCAATGTCTGGAAATATTGTTCCCCAGCCTCTGTCAGCGTGTAAACCCGGCGTGGCGGACGATTGCCTTCTCGTTCTTCGCTCTGGGCCACATAACCAGCCTGGGCCAATTTATCCAGCAAATAATAAGCCGTAGGCTTTTTTAGGTCTACACAGGTCTGCATGAAACGCTCAATGAACTCATGCAACTGATACCCATGCATGTCCCGCCGCCGCAACAATCCCAAAAGTAGTAGCTCTCGTTCCATTTTAGTCCACTCTGAATAGTCATAACTGACTAATCGAATTCTACCACGCACGTACTCCCATGCAACCCCCAAACTCAAAACTCAAAACTCGAAACTCGAAACTCCTCCCCAACTCCCTGTTATAAAACCCCAGGCGCGGCGACATATAAATTGACAACAGGTTACGCGGCCGCAAGGTGTCGTATTGGTCTGTAATGGTAGGGTCCGCAACCTTCTGTATGGGTAAATAACAACTGAAAATGTGTAATGGAGGCTCATCATGTTAAAACGTATCGGTATTTTGCTGACTTTGTTGGTAGCTCTGGTGCTGACCAGGTGTACAGGCTCAACCCGCCGCTCCCCAACATAGCGATCCTGTGTGGCAGGCTTCGTACTGGAACAACAAAACACTCTCTGGCGCGGCCGCGCTCACTCGCACCGATGCCGCCATAGATTTCGACTGGGGGACTGGCTCACCCGGAGCCGGTGTCAATGCCGATCAGTTCTCGGCCCGTTGGACACGCTACATTGACGTAACCCCTGGCACTTACCGCTTTACCGCCACCAGTGATGATGGCATTCGTGTTTGGATTAACAGCGAACAAATCATCAACGACTGGTCTGATCATGCGGTTCGTACCGTCTCGGTAGACAAATACCTGAGTGCCGGACATCATCTCATCACGGTTGAGTATTATGAAAGCACAGGCGGCGCTGTGGCTAAATTCTCCTGGGCTGCCTGGCGTGGTGAATATTTCAACAACAATAACCTGAGCGGTTCACCGGCTATCGTGCGCGAAGACCCCACCGTGGACTTTAACTGGGGCACGGCCTCGCCCATACCCGGCACCCTCAACAGCGATAATTTCTCCGTGCGTTGGACTCGCACACTCAATCTGCCTGCGGGCAACTACCGCTTCTCGGTAACTGTGGATGACGGTGTGCGTTTGTGGGTGAACAACCATCTGCTCGTGGACAAATGGCAAGTGCAGGCGGTGACCACCTACACGGGCGATATCTATCTGCCCGGTGGCAACGTGCCCATCAAAATGGAATATTATGAAGCGACGGGTCAGGCGGTCGCCCGGCTCTCCTGGACCACAACGAGTGGTGGCACGGGTGGTACGCCACCCCCAACGGGTACGGTCATCGTTGACAATGGTGGGACTGGTTTCACTACCGGTGGGGCCACGTCAAGCTGGCGCACCGCCAACGAAGGCTACAATGGCTCACTGCTCTGGACCAAGAACAATCGGGTCGAACAGTCCAACTTCAACTGGGCGAAATGGTCACCTGCCGTTGTGTCGGGTGGGCGGTATGAGGTATTTGTCTATGTGCCCTATCGTTACACCACCACCGCTTCGGCCAAATATCTGGTTTCCCATCAGGGTGGGGTGACAACCCGTACCGTAAACCAATCGCTTTACAACAACGAATGGGTATCTCTGGGAACCTATACCTTCAACGGCAACAGTAATGATTATGTCTACTTAAGTGACATCACCGGCGAAACGTATGTCTCGCGGATCATCGGCTTTGATGCCATGAAGTGGGAACCTCGGTAGAGTTTCAAGGGGAAGGTTTCAGGTTTCAAGTGAAGAACCAGCGCAATTGCACCGGTTCTTTTTTTGTTGGGCATTCCATATAGTGCCTGGCACGGGGCAGACGAACCTGGTCATAATGCAACTTGCCGCCCCGTGCCAGGCACTGATGGCTCAACTCATTTGAAACATGCCTTTTGGTACATTCCTTTGTCAGCACCATTCAATGACAGTTTGTTAAACAATCGCTAACAAACTGTGGATAACTGGCCCTTTTCGGTGGAAAACCGGGTGGGGGTTGGGGATAAGTTTGGCGTTTGACGGGTTTTGTCTCTACCCCTTCATCGCTGTATGAATGGTCATGGGGGTGATGCAGGTCGGGTGTGTGGGGATGATCATGCTCTTCAGGCTGATGGTCGTGAGGGTGGGCATGGGCCTGCTCCCGGTCGGGAGGGCCAGATGGATGGTCGTGTTGATGATGGTCATCATCATGGCGGTGGCGGTGCTCGTGGGTCAAATAGCTGTGATGGTGGTCATGGCCGTGGTCTTCACCCACCAGCAGATAAGCCCCCACCAACATCACCAGAAGACCTAAAAGATACCGAACATCTAAAGTGTCGCGGAAAATCAGGAAAGAGAGCAGAGCGCCAATGAACGGAGCGGTGCTAAACAGGGCACTGCTTCGGGCCGCCCCCAGTTCACGCAAGGCTAAAATGAAGAGCATGATGCTCAGGCCATAACTGACACTGCCTAACAACAAGGCCCCCAAAATTGTGGGCCAGCCGGGCAACTGACCCCCTAAAACCAGCCCCAACAGCAAGGAAAAACTGCCTGCCACCAACCCTTTCACGCCCACAATGGTGAGCGGGTTTTTGGCGGAAATCTGCCGGGTGAAATTATTGTCCAGCCCCCACAAGGCGGTCGCCAGCAAGATGCCGGCCGCACCCAAAGAAAAGCCCCATTCGCCCTGATTGTCCCAGGAAAGAATGATGCTCGCGGCCGCAATCAGACCAATCGCCCAGCCAATCCGCCGGTTAATCGCTTCCCGGAAAAGGAACACGGCGATGAGGGTGGTAGCCAGCCCTTCAAAATTGAGAAGCAGGGAAGCGGTCGCGGCCGCGGTCTCTTGCAAACTAAAGAGCAACACGATAGGAGCCAGCACCCCGCCAGCCAATACGGCCCCTGCCAGCCAGGGCCAATCCCCCCGCGACAAACCCGCTTCAAGGACCCGGTCCCCTACGGTAGCCCGTTGCCCGGCCAGCAAAAGCAGAGCACTCAGACCACTACCCAGGTAAAGCAGGCCAGCCAGGGGAATGGGTTCCACCTGCCCCAGCAACAATTTAGCCAGCGGCACTGGCTCCAAGGAAACGAGCCGCGAGCAAAGCTTGTAGGATGGGTAAAGTTTGGCGAGACATAAGTCACCGGATGGTTGAGTCTACGAATGGTTGGCGGTTAAAGCGTTCCTGTAAACGGCGGAACATTGCCTCATGGGCCTGCTCCGCCATTTTCAGGACATAGGGAGCCAGAAACGAATAAACAGAAATGTTCACCGTTTCCGTGATTTCTGTCCCTTGAAGCAGGGGGGTAAGGCGATAAAGGCAATGCATGCGTAAACCGGGGAAACTCCGTATCACAAATTCAATTTGATAGGTGTCTGGTTGGGGGATCATTTGGGCCTGGCTGGGTTGATACCAGGCCAATGGGCCGGCAATGGGCAACCGCTCCACGAAGGTGTAACGATAACCCGTGGCTCCGTTCGCGGCCGCGAACTCCTGCAAGTTGCTCACCTGGCTGACCAGAGGCTGTAACCCTAAATGATTGTGGGGTGTCGAAAGGAAGGCAAAGAGCGCGGCCGCGTCTATGGTTAATTGCGCTCTTTTCGCAAAGGCAACATCTTTTCGTAACATATCAGGTAGTGTGAACGATGGTGTCGAAGATGGCTTGCAACTCTTCGTCTGAATAGAAATGGATGACGATTTTGCCCTGACCTTTAGGGTTTTTCTCTACATCTACCTTGGTGCCCAGGGATTGGCGGAACTGTTCTTGCAGAGAACGAAGCTCTGGCGTCTGGCGTTTTTGCGGCCGCGCTGCTGGTTTCTCTGTGACCAGCCGTTTGCGCACCAACTCTTCCGTCTGGCGCACATTCAATCCCATCTTGATGACCGTGCCCATTAGCTCCTTTTGCATCTCTGGGGTGGGCAAGGAAAGTAGCGGCCGCGCATGACCTTCCGTCAGTTGCCCTTCATTGACGGCTTGTTGCACTTCCGGGGGCAAATCCAGCAGGCGTACCGTGTTGCCCACCGTCGAACGAGCTTTTCCCACCCGTTTGGACACTTCAATCTGGGTCAGGCCAAACTCATCCATCAACTGTCGGTAGGCCAGCGCCTCTTCCAACGGATTCAAATCGGCCCGTTGCACATTTTCGATAATGGCTAGTTCCAGCATGGACTGGGGCGAGGCTTCCTTCACTACCACGGGCAGTTCGGTCAGACCCGCTTTTTGGGCCGCCCGCCAACGCCGCTCCCCGGCGATGAGCGTGTACTGACCATCGCCCGCATCATGCACAATCAGGGGTTGAATAAGACCATGTTCACGGATGGAATCGGCTAACTCAGCCAGTTTCACCTCGTCCATGTGGGTACGCGGTTGGTGGGGATTAGGGCTGATATGGCTGATCGGCACGGTGCGTAGACCATTCTCCGGGCTACTTTCGGGGATCAGGGCACTCAAGCCGCGACCGAGACCTGTTTTTTTGCTCATGCCGACGCTTCCTTAGAGGGTGACGTTCCAAGATTGGTTCAATCTCAGAGATTGAACCAAGCTAAAATTGTAACGATACAGCCCCTCACCCTAACCCTCTCCCTGGGGAGAGGGGAACATCCCTCTCCCCTTGGGAGAGGGGCAGTAGAGGGGAACTGTTTTGCCCGTACCAGTCGGCATAAATAAAGAAAGCCACTGGGGGAAATCAAGGGGTGAGTTTATAACGCGAGGGGGCAAACGTCAATTGCGGCCGCGGGTGATCAGGGCTTTTCCAAAGTCAGCAAGTACAGCTTTACATAACTCCTTAGCCGGTTTAGTCGGAAGACCCATCCCCCTAACCCCCTTCCCGAAGGGAAGGGGGAAAACCTATTCGTGTCGTTTTTTGAGGGCATACGCCCTCAAAAACGACACGATATAACTCCCGGGGGGGGACATTGAACCCCCCGGCCCCACCACCTTCAACTTGGGAATTGTTGCTATTTCTTGCGGTTGGCTTCCCGTACTGCTTCGACGTTGGGGGAACGGCGTAATTGGGCTTCAACACGACGCATGAAACGACGCGCCTGACTGCGGCCGCGTGCCCACACATATTTCGCCCGTTTCCATTCCCGGTCCAGTAGCGTCACATCCGGCGGCGTCACATCCCACTTCACCACCGAAGCCGCCCACGACAACCCCCCACCAAACCCTACAAACACCACAATATCATCCGGGCGCAGCCGGTTGGCCTTCACCGCTTCACTTAGCGCAATCGGAATTGAGGCCGCTGAGGTGTTACCCACATGCTCCATATTGGTGTAAAAGAGCGAATCGGGTACACCCAGTTTCTTGGCTACATTTTCCACAATCCGCACATTGGCCTGATGAGGAATGATAAGGCTCACATCTTTAAGGGTCAGATTGGCTTTGCCCAGCGTCTCTTCGATGATTTCGGGCACGACGTTGGTGGCAAAACGGAACACCTGCCGCCCATTCATGCTGATGGTGTTATGATGATGCCCATTGGCGGAAAACTCTGGGGTCATAAAGGGCATGGGGTTGTGATACACATTGGGTAGGCTCAACATATCACTCCCGGAACCATCAGAGCGGAGTGTCGTGGCGAGAATGCCTCCCGGCACGTGGGAGCGTTTCAGCACCACCGCCCCCGCCCCATCACCAAAGAGAATACAGGTTGCCCGGTCTGACCAATCCAACACCCGCGACAGCCGTTCGGCCCCAATGACGATGGCATTGCGCACGGAGCCAGATTGGATGGCGCTGGAAGCCATGCTCAGCCCATAGACAAAACCAGAACAGGCCGCGCTCAGGTCAAATGCGCCTGCACGCCTGGCCCCTAAATAGTCCTGCACCAGACTGGCCGTGGAGGGAAACATGTGTTCCGGGGTAGCCGTAGCCACAATAATGAGTTCTACCTGAGAGGGATCGAGGTCGGCGCGAGCCAGGGCGCGTGCGGCCGCTTCAAAGGCCATCGTGGCGGTCGTCTCTTCCTGGGCAACGCGCCGCTCGCTGATGCCGGTGCGAGAATAAATCCACTCGTGATCCGTCTCAACATGATGGGAGATTTCATCATTTGTCAGAACCCGACTGGGCAAGAATCGGCCCCAGCCGGCAATATGAGCATATAACATGGACAGCCTCTTTCGTGGAGTATCAAGCAAAGTGCGGTGAACAAAACACTGGTAAAAACAACCCTGAGTGGGGGATTCAGTTGCGAAAAGTTTTTGCCTACCCGTATAATCTTCGGTCGGATTGTATCTTTTTAAGGGGGCACTGACATCCATGCGGTTTTACTTCTCATCTCCTCGGTCAACATTTTCGCGCCGACTTCAACCTTTCCAGGGCAGGCGTTTTCCGCTCAAAATTTATGGTCTAAGTTTCGTTTTGCTCTTGCTGGGTTGTAATCTGTTCCGCCCCGCCACCGAAACGCCGCCACCCTTGATCCTTACCCTACCACCCGCTACCGCCTATCAAACATTAGAGGCATTTCTTAAGGCTAATGTGCCGGATCGAGATTTGGTGGCCCTGACGGAGCGGTTTAAAGGAATTGCCGTGCCATTGGTAGCCCAAACCGAGGCCACCGAGTACGAGATGGGGCAGATTGAGACGTTCTGGTACAAGAATCAGGTCAGCGGCCGCAACGAACAAATCGAAGCGCGTCTGGTGTACCGTTCGGCCGGGCTGAATATGTGGGTGGAGTTAAACCAGCGGATTGATGTGGCCGAGACCAACGCCGCGGCCGCGAACCTGGAAAACGTTATCTTCCCTCTGGTGCGGAATCTATTCGGCACTGAGTGGCAACCAGGTGTGGACGGGGACAACCGGGTGAACATCCTGCACCTGAAGGAGATTGGTGGGGGGACAGTGGGGTACTTCGCGGCCGCGGACGAATACGTCAACACCGTCAATCCCTACTCCAACCAACGAGAGATGATCTACGTCAGTCTGGAATATGCCGACATCGGCAGTGAGGCCTATTACGGCCTCATCGCCCACGAGATGCAACATCTCATCCAGTGGCACACCGACCCCAACGAGGAATATTGGCTGGACGAGGGCATGGGGGAACTTGCCAGCCACACCGCCGGTTTTGCCGATACCCACGGCACTGATTATGAAGCCGCCTTCATGGCGCTAACCGACATCCAACTAACCAACTTTGATCGCTCCGATCCCGCCGCTGAACCAGCCCATTATGGCGCGGCTTTGTTGTTCACTACCTATTTCCGGGATCGCTTTGGCGAGGAGGCCACCCTGGCTCTGGTGCAACACGAGGCTAACGGGTTCGCCGGGTTTGATGCGGTTTTGGCCGATTTGGGCTTAACGCTGACCGCTGATCAGCTATTTGCTGACTGGCTGATAGCTAATTATCTGACCAGTTATGGCCGGGGTGAGGGAGTTTACACCTATGCTGAGGGGTTGGAGTTGGTGGAATTGGACGCGGCCGCATCCCACACCCGTTTCCCCGTTTCCCAAACTGCCGCCGTCCACCAGTACGGCGCGGATTACATCGAACTCCAGAGTAGTAGCCCGTTGACTGTTGTCTTCACCGGCACACAGCAGGTGCAACTGGTAGACGCCCAACCCCACAGCGGCGACTTCTACTGGGCCACCTACCCCGCCGACAAATCAGACATGACCCTCACCCGCCCCTTTGACTTGACCGGACTGGAGAAAGCCACGTTGACTTTCTGGACCTGGTACGACATTGAAGAAGGGTGGGATTACGGCTACGTGGCCGTTTCCAGCGACAACGGTCAGACCTGGACACCGCTCAGCACCGCTTCCACCACCCTGGACAACCCCGAAGGCAACAGCTTTGGCCCCGGCTACACCGGGATCAGCGGCGGGGGTGAGACACCCGTCTGGGTGCAGGAGAGCGCGGATTTGACCCCCTACGCCGGGCAACCGGTGCTGATTCGTTTTGAATACGTGACCGATGAGGGGGTTCACGAGCAGGGGTTCATCGTGGATGACATCGCTATCCCGGAGTTGGGCTACCTGGATGATGCCGAAGCGGGAGATGGGGACTGGGAAGCGGCGGGTTTTGTGCGGCACAGCAACATTTTGCCGCAGACCTTTTTGTGCAGGCCATTCTCTTGAGCGACAACGCCGTACAAGTTATGCCGTTGGCACTCAACGCCAACCAGCAAGGGGAGTGGGTGTTACCGCTGAGCCGGGAATGGAACCGGGCCGTGTTGGTGATTGCGGGAATGACGCCGGTGACGACGAGCGCGGCCGCGTACCAATACACCA
>JADJUV010000080.1 GCA_016716885.1 Candidatus Trichofilum aggregatum
CTTGCGCCAGATGTCCAGGGAAAAATGATGATTGAGGGGCGTAAAAAGCAGCCAGAAGCTGACAATGCGTAAGATATCGTCGGCGCCACTGGTGATGAATGGGTTACGCCAGTAAACGGAGAGGACACAGATGAAGTTGAGTGCGGCCGCGAACCGTGTTTTATAACCCACCAACAAACAAACGGCGGCCGTGGCCCAGCCCAGGAAAAACAATGTTGCCAGCCAGGGCGCCCCGATGCCTGTTAACAGAGAAAAACGCAGCGGGTGATCGGTCAGCAAAGCCTCAATCGCCGCTCGTGAAGTGAGGCCGCTATCACTGTAGAACGCGGCCGCGATGGGGATGTGGAGCAGGGCATCCCGTAAAATGACCAGCGCTATACCCATCCGAAACAGGCTGAGGGGGCGGCTGTTGACCTGACCAAACCAAAAATCATAGGTCAGGGCAGGCCGAGGCCGGATAAATGACTGTTGTAACCGGGGAATGACCATCAGCCGCCACCGAAACCGCTGTTGAAGCTGTTCTGAAAGCCACTGTTGAAGCCGTTTTGAAAACCACTGTTAAAGTTGTTGAAACCGCCGATGGATGTCTGAAATCCGCCACCAAAGCTACCACTGTTAAATGTGTTAAAACCGCTGTTAAACCCCACACTACTTGAAGTAGAACCAGCGGCGGACACGGAGCCATTGGTACGATCAGTTGAGGAAACACCCACAGCGATCATGCCCGGTGTGGAACGGGTCAGCATAATCGGAGCCAGATTACCACCCCCAGCCATACGCATCCCTTCTGCGGCCGCGAGTGACTGCCACGCTTCATTTTCATCGGCACGACCCACTACCTGCACGGGAATGCCGACGGTCAACACCTGGCGGGTGGGCAGTCCCAGGAGAATGGGCTGACTAAAGGTGACGGGCGTATCGGCGGTGATCATGACCATCGCACACCACCAGGTATCAGCCATGTCTGGGGGAACTGTTTCCGGGGTGACAGGCAGGCGGGTAAAGGTGAGGGTGACAGGCGTCGCGGCCGCGTCCTCGGGTGCATAAAGCCAGATGCCCGTTTCCCCCACCGGTACAGGAGATAATCTCCCGCATCGTTGCGCGTCCCTTCTGCATCCAGTCGAATTTGCCCCGTTTCGGCCAGAGGTTGCAGGGATCCTTCCCAACCAGGGCCTCTAAGGTTCCATTTTGTGGCCCCACCCAACTGATCTGACCTGGCAACATAGAAGGGGGGCATCCCCACCATTGAACTGCACCCGGTAAGTGAATGGACCGAGGACTGTTTCGGCGGCAACGGCAGGAATTGACCAACTGGGTTCGGCAGTTGTTAGCCGCGTTAAAAGTAGCTCTCGCTGGCGCAATCACGGCTTCTACAAAAGTGGCTGATTCAGGAATGGTTCCGCTAAGGGTTAGCTCTGTTCGGCGGTGGAGCCGCTGTAATACAGCAGGCTGTACAACACCGTGCCATCATCCTGAAGCGTGCCCACGTTGTACAGCTGAGCGGCAACGGTTCAGGGGCTGGGCGATGGAGCAAAAAGCACCGCCGCGATAATCGCTACCAAAGCAAATAAACCAAAGGTGATCAAACCGGCGACGACAGCAGTTCTTCGAGACATGAATCCCTCTTCTTCGCTAGAAAGTGCAGATGGTTAAATGTGTTGCGTGTTGCGTTTAGAGATGGGCATCATAAATTATCTTGCTCGATATACGGTTGGATAAGACGAGGCAGGAAGCTACCAACGTTAGGTACGGCCACGGAACTACCAATGTTGAAAGAGGCGCCAACGATGGTATTACTGGTGCCATCGGTGATATTACTCGTACCGTCGGAGATGCGATTAACCAGCCCGCGCTGGCGGCCATCATTCAAAATGATCCAACCGCCTACATAATTGTTGCCATCCAGCGTTTCTTCAGCCCGGTATAAACCCGCGTCACCATTGGCTAAAGAAGCGGTGAAGGTGTGGGGTTGCCCATCGGCAAGCGTAATACTGCCCGCGGCCGCGTTATTTTCCAGGCTGGCTTGCAGACGTTCCCCGGTGGCAGAGGTTAAATCCACCGCGCTCCCGTTCCGCTCCCCCCGGAACCAGACGGAAACAGTTTGCCCATCACAGATATAGGCGATGAGACCATCGTTTTCTTGAGGCACAAGGGCGATGAAGGCGTCTGTGCCATCTATTGTTCCTATCAGGCTACCAGAGGGAGAAGATGAAGTTTGTTCGCGGCCGCAGGCTACCAACAGCCAGAGGGTGAGTAGGCTAACCAACATCAAAAGTAGAAAACGTTTGTTGTGCATAGTGGGTATTCTTCTCCTTTTGTCAAAAGTGATCAGGGTCACTCACAATGGTGATACGGTGAAGCTTCCGCTACCGCCAGAGATACTACCGCACTTACGATTGGTAACGCTCTAGTCAACACCGCACAACCCCCAAAATCTTTTTCTAGAAAGCAATATCAAAACTGGATGTTGTCGTTGCGAAACGCAATCGTTAGTATTCCTCAAGTCAGCATCAGACACACCTGGATAAGGTTATCTCTTAGAACTGACTTTAGTGTCTTGTCTTGAAATACCGTTACAGGTACCTGTGCAGTTGAAGACCCACCCTCAACACCATACGAACTGCGTTGGGGAAGCCGTCAATTATTATGCCGAAGGGCTGCGAATCAAGGAACACGACTCCAATTACCCAAAACGCCGCTTTAACAGCAGCACCAAGCTGACGCGCCCAAGGAAACAAGTAGGGTATGCGTCAAATCTGTGGATGACCCGAGAATCGCTGTAGCCGGTCTCCCGACCGTGCCATTCTGTTCCCACAAAATTGACGCGCACCCAAACCCCACACCCCCCCCCCCCCCTGGGCCCCCCTCCTTCACCACCAATAGGTTGCCCGCCCCTTACCGAGTGTCGGCGTGGTTTTGCTTTTCGTCCTGAAGATGTTTACAGGTACCTGCAAGGTCACCCGCCGCCTCCCCGCCGTCTCCCGGGCGGCGCACCATGCGCGTGCCTGAACTGTGCCGGTCGACACGTTCAGGTTGGTTGAAAAAGATAGGTGATGGCGCGGCCGCACCCCCCTACCCCATTCTCATCACACCTCAGACGGTTCTTGTCCGATTGGTCTCGTTCAGTTGGCAGACACCACCCCTCAGACTGGCAACAGTTCATGTAAAATGGGCTGGTAACTTTCAAACTGATGCGCCCAAACAAACGGCGTTGCCCACCCGCCGGGCGGCTCGGTTCCAGCCCTGGCCTTGGCTTTGCCTTGTTTACCACGGGTCTGGCAGCCAAGCGAAGCTTTTTGAGCCTGGGCCGCAGCCACCCATTCAGACAATGTCAAATCTGCGGTATCCAGAATCAAGCCATACTCCTCGTGTAGAGAGATGCCTACCACTGTTTGATCATAGACAAACACCTTATCAATGATCTTCGCCAGCAACTGCTTACGAGCCACTTCCGGTCTCTCTTCTCCCGCACAGGCTTCCCAGTGCTTTGCGAAATGGCGCAATAAATCCTCAGCCTCTACCAAAGTGTCATACACCAACGGCCGCAGCGAAATGATCTCTTGCTCCAGTTGTTGACGGCTATCCAGATACGCTTGAACCGTCAGACACCCCTGTTCCCAACTGAAGTTGAGGCGATGGATGGCTTCTTGAAGCTCAGCTATCCGTTCGTAACATCCCTCGTGTTCGGTCTTGGCTTGAGGGTACGCTCGATTCGGGCCTGGAAGCCATCAGGGATGCTAGCTGAGCCAGGGCGTCAACAACCTGGTCATTGATCAGTGTTCGTCGGTGCAACTCGACCGCAGGCGCTATAACCCCGATCCCGCGCATAACACGGTACCAGGCACTTTGCCGCCGATTGTCAAAAGAGGGTCGCATCTTGCCGTAACGCTCATGGGTTAAATCGGTGGGTTTGGCACACATACAGCGCAAACAAAACAGCCGATCATGCAGAAGATAAGTCCGTAGTAAAGCCGGGGGTTTCCGGGTGCGGCGCATGACCTCTCGCACTTCCTGGCAGCGGTCAAACAATTCGTCAGAAATGAATCCTTGATGCTTGCCTTCAAACCATTGCCTGCGGCCGCGACTGGACTGTTTGCCCTGCCCCAGGGAACCGCTGTAATAGGTCTCCGCATAAGGGACACGGCCCGTATAAACCCGATTTTGGAGCATGTCACGCACCGTCTCTTTGTTCATGGGCTGTTTACCCACCCGCAGTTTTTGGATAACAGGTTGTTGGTTCATCCAAACAGCCACATCCGCATCGCTGTAACGGCCCGTGTCGTAACGCCTGAAAGCCCGGCGCACGATGGCCGCCACCCGCAGGATCATATGAAGTCCAGCCTGATGTTCAGGGGCGGCGTGGGCTTGTGTGACGAGATCATACCCTAACGGGGGCACACTCCCGTTGTATTCCCCGCGCATCGCCCGTTGAAACTTACCCCGTTTGGTCTCATTGCTGAGGTTTCGGGAATAGAAGGCGGCAAAGACGGCTAACATCTGCTCCATCATGGCGGTGTAGGGGGAGTCATTTTCATCCTCAGAAAACCCTTCCACACAATACAGCTTCAAACCGTATTCACGGCGAAGAAGCAGTTTGATCATCACGGCATGGTCATGGTTACGAGCCAGGCGATCAAACTTCCAGAACATGACGGCATCAAACTTGCCCTGTTTAGCCGCATGGCTTAGTTCTTTAAAGCCTTCCCGTTCCAGGTTCCAACCACTTTTGGCTCCGTCACTAAACACACTCACCACAACGCCACCCCGCCCTATCACAGCCTGGCGGCAGCGATACTCCTGAGCTTCCAGACTGAGTTCGTTCTGGAGTTCAGAAGAATACCGGGTATAGATGGCAAAGCGGTCACGTTTTTGCGGTTTTGGGTTATTGGCTGTCATACGATTTGTTCTCCTGTATTTCTGATGGTTAAATGCGCGTTACCACACCCATCACGTCACGAGGTGGTGGTCAGGAGATTATGCGGCATATACAACAGCGGTGAGGGGCTTTTATCAGGAGTACGTTCGCCGTAAAGATATCCATCCTCAGAAGCCAAGGCGCTCGATCTGTTTACCCACATGACGTTTAAGTAGGATTTGCGTCATGACTCGGGAAAGACATCGCCACAGCTCATTTTTAGAAAAATGGGTTCACCATCAGACCACTATTTATGACGGAGAAACAGACCATTTCTGGTACAATACAGGTGGATAATCATCGGCTCAGGGGCACTAACATGGCCGAACAAATCAGCGTTTCGATTCCCAAACCCATCTATCAGCGTACAATTCGCTAACCGGCGCAACCAGCCCTTGGCTGAGGCCCTGGCCGAACTATTGGATCAATCATTACCACCCACGACCGAACTAAAGGCAGACGAAGAGGCGGCTGTTGAACGCGAAATGCAAGCTTATATTGCCTTGCATCCGAGGCTGAAAGAAAAGTATCTAGGGCAACATGTGGCTATCTACGACGGGAAACTAATAGATGTTGACGAAGATTATGGTGCGCTTTACCAACGCATAGATGCTCAGTACCCTGACGAGTTTGTCTGGTTGGCTACCGTTGAAGAAGAAGCGATGCCCACCCTGGTTTTTCGTTCTCCCCGCTTATCAGGAGTCGCATAAACTGAGTCTATCCCTACAAATATGACACCCGGCCATTTAGAATAAGGAGCAAAATAGCGTTGTCTTCTTTTGCTCTCCTATCGAACTCAAATCTCACTTATCAAAGGAGGTGTCAAAATGAGCGCTACAGTAGCTATTGTTTACCGGAAAGGAGCATTATGGCCACTTCGTCCCCTCAATTTGCCCGAAAACACCCAACTTGAGATCAAATTGCCTACACCCCTCACCCAAGAGGTGAGTGAAGCCGAAAAGGCGTACCAGGTCATGTTACAGGCTGGGCTTATTCAACCATCTGTTTCAGTCGAGCGTGAACCAGCAATCCCGGCTAACGAATTACAGCGCGTAGCCGATGCCTACGGTCAGACAGGCCCACTATCTGAACTCATCATTGCTGAACGGAATGGCTATTTGGTTAGCTTCAGCCTCGGTTAACTAACCACTTTCTGACAGCCGCCGGTCTTGGCCTCTCGCTTTTTATCAGCGACAATCGCCGAGTGAGAGCAGGCGACAGGTTTGTCCGTTATAATCCGCAGATCTGGCCTGGATGAACAGAAAATAGCCCATAGTCATAGCGCCAAACTCCCAACGCGCACAACTGATATGCGTGTTATCTGGATGCCTGGACCGCGGCCGCAAACCCCACCGCCACCACATTGACCACGGTTCCCTGCCTTTCCACCACACCTGTCACCCACAACACCCGCTCCTGATGAAGTAACCGGCGAAACTGGGCGTATACCCGCGGCCGCACCACCACATTCACCATTCCGCGCTCATCTTCCAGGGTAATAAAGTGAAAGCCTTTCGCTGTCGGTGGGGCCTGATGCACCACCACCAACCCGGCAACCTTGACACGCTGACCGGGCACACACTGGGTGAGGGTCTGGCTGTCCTGGAAACCACGTCGCGTCAGTTCGGCGCGATAGAAGGCCATCACCTGGTTGGCTGGCGATACACCTGTCACCATCTGCTCCCAACCCAGTTCCTGAAGCGGTGACAACACCGGCAGATCTACTGGTTTCTGGGGGTAAGTCAGGGCCAACTCCCCCACCCCACTTTGCCGGATACCCGCCTGCCATAACAGTTGCCGCCTATCGCGTCCCCATCTATCCATCGCTCCGGACAGAATCAGGTTCTCCATTAATTCACGGCCCAGAGCCACGCGGCCGCGAAAGTCAGCCAGGTCCGCAAAAGGTCGTTGTTGCCGCTCGTTTATCACCTGCTCCGCTACCGTTTCTCCCAGCCCTTTTACATAAGACAGTCCTATGCGAATCGCCCCGTCTTCGATGGTGCAGCGCCACTGGCTAACTTGAATATCTACCGGCCGAACAGGTATCCCCTGCCGTTGCACCTCATTAACGATGACGGCGGCATTCCAAAACCCCATCGGCTGGTTGTTGAGCAAAGCGGTGTAGAACGGGATGGGCTGATACCGCTTCAACCAGGCAGATTGATACACCAACACGGCAAACGCGGCCGCGTGGCTCTTGGCGAAGGAGTAACTGCCAAAGGCGCGAAGTTGGTCAAAGACTTGGGTCGCTATGTCGGCGGACACCCCGTTCGCGGCCGCGCCCGCCAGAAACAGTTCACGGAATCGTTCGACGGCGGCAGTGCCATCTTTGGCCCCCAACGCCCGGCGCAACTGCTCCCCCTGCCCTGCCGTAAACCCGGCCAGGTCGCGGGCCACTTTCAACACCTGCTCCTGAAAGAGCACGACTCCCAGGGTCTCCTGCAAGGACGGTTCGAGCAGGGGGTGCAGGTAACTGACTGGCTCCACCCCTTCACGCCGGCGCAGGTAGGGATGGACCATGTTCCCCTGAATGGGGCCGGGTCGGATGAGCGAGATAGCCACCACTAAATCAGCAAAGGTGCGCGGCCGCAGACGGGGCAACATCTGCGCCTGGGCACTTGACTCTACTTGAAACACGCCGATGGTATCGGCCTGGCTAATCATCTCGTACACCGCCGGGTCGTCAAAGGTCAGGCGGGCCAGATCAGTGGGCGTGCCATTCATCGTTGCCACCAGTTTGACAGCGTCGCTGATGGCCGAGAGCATCCGCAAACCCAAGAGGTCAATCTTGACCAGCCCCGCCTCTTCTAACCCCTCTTTGTCCCACTGCACCACCATCCGGTCAGCCATGGTGGCCGGTTCGGTGGCGACCCGCCCCATGAGCGGTGCACCGGTGATAACCATCCCTCCTGAATGAATGCCCAGATGACGAGGCAATCCCTCGATTTGCTGGCATAAGTCCAGCAGTTGCGGCACCGGCGCGGCCGCGGCCAACCCCTCTCCCTGCCCTTCGAGAATCCGTTCGGCCTGTCCCAGAATGTCTGGCCCCAGGCCCAACACCTTGCCCACATCACGCAAGGCACTGCGGGCACGGAAGGTGACAAAGGTGCAGGCCATGGCGGCATGGGCCTCGCCGTACCGGTCGTAGACATATTGAATGGCCTCTTCGCGCCGGGCGGCGTCGAAATCCAGGTCAATATCCGGTAAGGCCGGGCGTTCGCGGGAGAGAAACCGTTCAAAGACCAGGTCATGGGCCAGCGGGTCAATGGGGCTGATTGCCAGGAAATAAGCCACCAGCGAATTGGCCGCCGAGCCGCGCCCCTGGCATAAAATCCCCTGTTCTCTGGCAAAACGGACGATGTCCCAAACGATGAGGAAGTAGTTGCTCAAACCCGCCTGCTCAATCACGGTCAACTCGTGGCGCATCTGTTCCCGCGCACGGGTTGGAGCCTCACCATACCGTTCGGGTATAGCCTGCTCACACAGCCGGTTCAGATACGCCTGACTGCTTAAGCCGTGGGGGGTGGCAAAGAGAGGCAGGTCTTGGAGACCATAGTGCAGGTCAAAACGGCAGCGTTCGGCGATGGCCACGGTGTTGCTGATAGCCTGGGGGTAATCAGCAAACAGATCAGCCATTTGACCGGGAGATTTCAAGTAATACTCGGAGTTGGGGCGGCGCAGAGCCAGGGATTCATCCAAGGTCGTCAGATGGCGGATACAGACCAGGACATCCTGGAGCCGGTGACCGTCTTGAGATACGTAATGGACGTTGTTGGTGGCGACAATCGGCAGGTGTAAATAGCTGGCTAAGGCAGTCAGTTGGGGAATGAGCCGCTCTTCACCAGGGAGAAAGTGTCGTTGCAGCTCGATGAAAAACTGCCCCTGACCAAAGAGTTCCCGGTAATGACGGGCCTCTTGCCGGGCTACTTCCCGCTCACCCCGGCGTAACGCGGCCGCAATACCCCCCTTACGACAACCAGACAGGGCAATCAGGCCACCCGTACAACCGACCAGCTCTGCCGGAGCCAGGGCCGATTCCCCTTTGGGGGCATTCCGGCGGCCGCGGCTGATGAGATAACAGAGGTTATGCCAGCCCGTTTCGTTCTCGACCAGGAGTGTGAGGTGGGAGCCATCCGTCAAGGTAAGTTCCGCTCCCAGAATGGGGTGGATGCCTTGAGCCTTAGCCGCCTGGACAAAACGCACGGCCCCATAAATGGCATCATGATCGGTCAAAGCCAGGGCCGGCATCCCCAACGCGGCCGCACGCGCCACCAGGTCTTCGGGGAAGCTGGCTCCGTCGAGTAGACTAAAACAGGAGTGGGCATGAAGCTCAACGTACATGGGGCAGGGATACCATCACGATAAAAACGGCGGGATCGGTGGCGGCTGGACACCAACGGACAGGCGAACCGTCAATCGTACACCCCTTGCAGGAACCATTCGCCTGTCAGCAAATCTTGATAAAGGATGAGCAACAACCCGCTGGTCGTACTGAGCCGAAAATAAGCCCGCCACTGCCGTTTCTGCCACCATCCGTGGTCTACGCGCCACTGCCGGATGAGCATGTCCACCCGATGGGTCTGCCCGCTCCAGGTAAAGGTCATTGGCTCGCCCTGAACGGTGCATTCCACTTCAATAGGCACCCCCTCACGCCAGATGTAAGCGGTCATAGGCTGGGTGTGTACCAGACAAAACGCTGCTCTGGCAGGGGATGGTCAGGGGCCACCAATTGCGCCTGTAACGTGTGCTGGGCATAACGGGTGAGCAGAACGAGGGGAGAAACAGGCCGGGTGGCGGCCACCGGGGTGAAAAGCGTCAACTGTTCGACCTGAGCGGCAACCAATTGGGTTAATACAACGGTGAGCCGGGCCAGGGGTGCGGACAGTTGACCAGGAGCCAGGAGTTCCAGGACTGTCTGGCGTAAATGTGTTTCATCCCCTACGGGTTGGCGCAAGGCCCATTCCTTTTCTTTTTGTTCCCCCTCAACCGTTTCCCACCGGACGCGAACCAATTGGGCCATCTGGCTCTTAGCCCGGAGTTGGGCCGCTAACACGCCAGTCATATCAGCGACCACGGCTCGCAGGCTCAAAAGGTTGTCCAGCGAGTCAGGAAACAGCCGGTTGACCGTTAACAGGTTCTCGACTGGATTGAGCGGGATAGGCATCGTGTCTTCCCCTTCTGCCAAACGATAGAGCGGCACAATGGCCGGTCCAAACCGGTCTTGTAAGGCGAAAAGAGGGAGAGCCGTCAGTTGCCCCAGGGTTTGAATCCCTAGTTGGAGAAGCTGGCGGCGTAGTTTGGCTTCCAGGGGCAGGAATTGGAGCGAACGTTGGGCGAGAAACGTCTTTTCGTTGCCCACCGCAATGGGTAACAGGTGACCGGGACGGCCGAGCGCGGCCGCGACCTGGGCTGTCCAGCTATGTTCCGCCAAACCAATCGAGGCTTCCAAGCGGGTAGCCTGGCGTACCGTGCGACCCATGTGCTGGGCCAACGGAATGATTTCGCGCTGAGGCAAAGAGCCGATATCTAGCCAGTAAACCGCCGGTAAGCGGCGTCCCAGCGCCGGGCTGGCGGTGGGGTCACCACTCGAGCCTTGCCACCAGGCTCTTGGCTCCACCCGGTTTGCAAAATCGGTGAGGCAATCGTGGATTTCCGCCGACGCGGCCGCGTACTGGGGTGGTGTGGCATCCATGAAGGTAGCCGAGGGAAAAAGCAGGTGGGCCTGACGCAAGGCCATCCCTGGCCGGATGCCTTGCCCGGCGGCTTCTTGGGAGAAGCCATAAAGGGGGTCGTTGGCCCAGGGCTGTCCACCCAGCACCAGGGGTTGCTGGAGAAGCAACTGATTGGCCCGTCGTTCGACGCTGGCGGCAAAGTAAGACAGGCACACACAGGCAATCATGGACCATCTCCTTCAACTGTACCGTTGAAGGTCACGGCAATGACGGCCGTCTGTCCGGCTTGGGCCAGCTTATTCTTGGCTACCGTCACCCGCGATTGGTACCCTTTAATGTCACGGTGTTGGTAGAGCCACTTTTCTTTCTGGATCCACAATCGAATCGCTGCCAGTTGCAGCAGCACGTAACCGGAAGGATAACAGGCCCGCAAATCGTGGCCGGGTTCGTGAAGCGGCGTCAATCCCAACAACACACAAGAGGAACGGCGTAAAGCCGTTTGCAGACGGGAAAAGGTCTGACGAGCTTGGGTGAGGAAATCGGGTTGGCGGAAAGCTTCAAGGGGAACATGAAGAATGATCCCCCCCACCCCACCGTCCAGAACCAAATCATAAAGGATGGCCCAGGTCAGGGCATACGGGGTGGGTCGGACAACCCACAGGGTATCCAGGTTTAGACCACAGCGCACGGCATAATCGGGATTGAAGGTGGCGGCTAAATCGAGGTAAACGACCTGCTCCCCACCCTGCTGGATGGTCGTGAGTATCTTCAGAGCCAGTGTTACCATCCCTGAAGTGGGGTTGCCGACAATTTCGGTCAACTGCCCCCGAGGAATACCGCCGATGCCCAAGACGGCATCTAAAGGGGGAAAGGTTGTGCTGACAACAGGAGGTGCTTGGGCCAGCCGGCCCGCCGTTTGCACCAGGCGGCGGCCGAGGGTGGCATTCAGGCCGGCAATCACCTGTTCGGCCCGGCGTTTATTGTCTTCGTTGTCCATGCCTCTGCTCGTGCTCTGCCCAACACTGCGAGGGTTTAGCCAGGATGATGTCAATAGAACTGTAGTTCTATCGCGGCTGGATTGTAACACCGGGACGCGGCCGCGAAGGGGAAAGGGGAGTGAACAAGCCGTTAAAAATGAAATGAGGGCTATAATTAGGCGTCGGGAGCTAAAATCGAAACCAAGATAGAGACCTATGCGAAGAAACGAAGCATTGATCCAACGAATCAAACAGGCAGCCTTAGACTGGGTGCGGGCTGAATATAATGTCCAAGAGGTTGTTTTGGGGCTAGTGGAAGCCGATGAGGATGAATCAGAGCGTTGGCTGGTGGATTTCGCCGTTCCCACCATCCCTTACTGGCAGGTGGCTGAGGTTTGGATAGAAGAAGGTGAGATTGCCAGTGTGAATGATTTAGGCGAAGGTGTGCCGCCTGAAGGCATCGCCGGGCCATGGACAACCCAATGAAACGCAGACTACGATCTTGTGACTCCCCTGCCCTCTCGCGGCCGCGTTAGCCGAAAGCGCAAAGAAATCCACGAACGCTCTGATAGTGAAATAAACGCGCTGCCCTATCCCACTTAGAGCCTGTAATTTTCTAACAGCCTCTTAGTCTCCAGAGGGCAGTACAAAAAACGCCAATATCGGTTAATCATCTTCCTAAATAGCAGTTTTTCAGAAAACGATGACCCGCGACACCAAACCCATCCTTACCGAGAGATTACTCCTCATACCCATGACACCTGCCTTTTTGGCTGCCTCGCTGGCAGGTGACACAGCTACAGCCGAACGTCTGGCAGGCTTGACCATTCCTCCTGATTGGTTCCAGGAACAAGCCTTGATACAAATTCGCCTCAAACAACTTCAGCAAAACCCCAGTCTACAGCCCTGGCTACTGCGTGCTATTGCTTTGCGTCAGGGAAACGTGATGGTGGGCCATATTGGCTTCCATTCCCAACCCGACCCCGACTACCTACAGAAAATAGCACCTGGAGCAGTCGAATTTGGCTACACCGTTTATCCATCTTACCGCCGCCAGCGTTATGCCAAAGAAGCTTGTGAATCGCTGATGCATTGGGCGCAGAAAGAACACCAAGTAGCCCGGTTTGTCCTTACCATTAGCCCCGATAATTCACCCTCAATCCGTTTGGCCCACTATCTGGGCTTTCAGCGTATTGGCTCCCACATAGATGAAACAGATGGAGTTGAAGATATCTACGAATTGCATCGGCCCGATGTTGTCACAGCCGCGCTGTAATGTCATTTCAGTTTTCAGCCTGTACTAACCGCTTTAGAGGGCTGGTGCTAAATGGCTAAAGTCGCACCGACAAACCAAGCCCTTATTCTTGAAAGTTATACGCATGACGACGGTTATAAAGTGATATTTGGTGGAGAGATGGGAGACTCGAGAATGGCGATTGGTTACTCTCTCATCTCTTTGGCAATATCAGATTATCCCTTCGCTGTATATGACATCTTGTTTTTGGAGAAAATATGACGAACCAGACCCCCCTAATGATACTTATCGCTGGCCCCTATCGTTCAGGAACCAATGATGATCCTGCCCTTATTGCGGCCAATGTTCAGGCCATGAACGAGATGGCCCTGCGCGTATTTCGCGCCGGACATTTGCCCGTCTTGGGCGAATGGTTTGCTCTCCCGCTCATTAAATTAGCTGGCTCCCAACAGATTGGCGACACAACATTTAACGAAATATTTCATCCCATCTCCCATCAAATCCTGTCGCGTTGTGATGCCTGCTTACGTATTGGTGGGCCATCACAGGGCGCTGACGACATGATCAACACCGCACGTACTCTGGGCAAACAGGTGTTTCTACACTTTGACCACATCCCTGGCGCGAGCTAAGGAACAAGAATTAAATAACCGGCGAAACTGAGAGCCTTTAATTTTATAACAGGCTCTTAGGCTCCATAAAAGAATTCTCTCCCGCACCCCAGTCATAGAAAGTTGAGTAAGTGCAGGAAGAAATAAATTACGGACCCATTGGCATAAAAAGTGGTACGAGATGATTGTGGCTGTTTAACGGCAGGTGAACCAGCCAGAGCAAAATCTCCGTCTGGTCCTCACTATCTCTCCGGCCTGCTCTAGCGGGGTAAGATGCGCGCTGGCTGTGGCTGCGCTATAGCCGCGTTGAATTCACTCTTGTTTGCCTGTCTTGGCAATGGGCCTAAATTTTTCAGTAAAGTAATGGCTGTGATCGTAACGATCCCGACCGTGATGACAAATATTAAGGGATCGCGGTTGCTGCAATTTCCTGGCTCTGACCAGGCGACTCCCAAATAAAGACACCTCGATCATATTGGGACAATACAGGCTGCCGCTTTTCCTCTTTGACGAGAACGGCTATGATTTCATCGTCATAAAAATCAATAGTTTTTTACTTAATGGGTGCAAGGGATTTTTCTTCATTTATCACCAATCAATATCACCAATCAATAAACAGATGAGATCAAGCCCACAGGCTGGATAGACTCCCTCGTTTGCCACTCAAACAAGGTGACCTCACCTGAAACCTTCAACTGTTTTCTGCCTACCTGGCACAAAGGCCGACAGTTAATTTCCTTTTCCGCAAATTGGTAGCCAAATCAGCTACCCCTTGTAAACCAGTGGCCAGAATGCCGTGGCGACCCATTCGTTACGTTTGTGTCTAGACATTTAACTTCAATAATTCGTCTATACGATTTGGCAGCATCTTTCGTTATACGCTCCGAAAAGTCACATAGCCTGTTGTCGTTGACTGATTGTTGCCAATTGGCAACAAAAAAAGAGGACTAAATCAGTTGAAGCCTAAACAGTGCCAGCACTCCAATCATTGCGCTGGTATGATCAACCCATGCTTTAACGGCGACACGCAACCGGCACTTGCTGTCTTCCTTTCCCATCTGCGCCATGGTAACCCGACGATCGAATAAGTCTTGTATAGCCGCGTTTGGCTGCGGACTGATTTTGTTGCCAATTGGCAACAAAATCAGTCCGCTAAATAGCTCAGGTTATCACCGTACAAGCTATCAAGTCAGATCAAGGGATGAGGACGGGCATAAGGCATAGAACAAACAGCCTTTACAAAACAAGAATGTCACCACCCCGTTATGTTGCCAATTGGCAACATAGCCTCCCAATAACTCACCTTCTAACCGTTCTGAAAGAATTACCCAAATATCCCAGAGTTAGGACATCTGGCACTCCCTTCCTGCTTCACAGACCCGCCCCTGCGAATTCTCCACAGGCTTGCACAATAGCCAGGCTATCGTCTCCCGCTGAACGAGCGGTACCTAACTGCCTCAAATTGAGAGCCGCTTGTGGTCTCGGTCTATCGCCAAACCGCAGGCCTCACGGCGAAAATTACGCTCGGCGAGTGCCAGAGTTGTCTTGACCTGCCCACAGCGACTGCACTGCTTGCTGGACGGAAACCAGCGGTCGGCTTTGACCAGGGTCGTGCCGTTCCAGGCACATTTGTAAGCCATCTGACGAGCAAACTCCCCCATCCCCACATCGGCAACGGCTCGCGCTAGCTTGCCATTTTGCATCATCCCCGCCACATTCAAATCTTCCATTACCACCAGAGCCGGTCGCTCGGCATCGGACTTGGTTTTCGCCACAATACGGCTGGTGGCCTGGTGGATGGCGTTTTGACGTAGACAGGTAATACGATCATGCAGTCGGGCAATCCTGGCGCGGGTCTTGGCCCGGTTGTGGCTGCCTTTCTGGCGGCGGGCTAACTCACGTTGGAGTCGGGCCAGACGTTTTAAGGCATGGCCTAACGCTTTGGGGTTCTCATACACTTCACCGCAGATGTGACGGCTAAACTCTTAATCCCTAGATCCCCGCCAATAACTGGACCGGTAGCTATCCGGTCGGCTATCTCCTCTTCGACTTGCAGGGCGATAAACCACCGCCCGGCACGTTCGGAAAGGGTAGCCGAGAGAATCTTCACCCCTGTCGTCGGCAGGTAACCCTTCTCCTGCAAACGCAGCCAGCCCAGACGGGGTAATTTAACTTTACCTGCCTCGACGGGAATGCTACCGTGCAACCGAAAACTGCCAATTCCTCGTTTGCGCGACTTAAAGCGCGGAAAGCCTGGTTTCTCACCGTTCTTGACCCACCGGATCGGCAGGTGTAAGATTTCGATATCGGCAATAGCTTCAACGCGGCCGCATTCCCCTTTTTTCTCTTTATAAATAACAGGCAGACAGGCGGCCGCGAATATTCACTAATTGTCACAAGAAAAGAAGGGACTAACATGATTCTATCCAGGAATCACAAAGTTTTTGTCTCCACAACCTCAACAATTTGCGCCTTGGGGCTGGTTACAATGATACCTTCTACGCGTGCCCAAACCGCACGCATAGCCGCTAGTAACGCCTCGGCATCGTCTGCCGTGTCAAACTCCAGGTTGATCATCACATAATTGGGGTTATCCAGCGGCCGCAGGATCTGATAACGACGTACTTTCATCTTTTCCCGTCCCACCGGATCACTGTCGAAAGCTCGCTTCCAGTTCTCATAATCCGGGACGGCATGTTCTATGCTTAAGGTATACATGAGGTCTCCTTTCTTTTTTCGTCTAATAATCATTACAATTGTCTCTGTCTTAATTCAGAGAACGGAACCAATTTAAATACAGTATTACTGTATCCAAATTTATGATAGAATAGACTGAACAAAGTGTCAAGAGAAATGTCCCCCCCAAATACATCCAAACGAAAATATGACGCCACCGGACGTCAAGCAAAGGCTCTTGAAGCCCAAGCTAAAATCATCGCAACTGCCAGAGCATTATTTATTGCCAAAGGATATGTAGGCGTCACCATAGAAGCAATTGCCCGCCAGGCCAAAGTAGCGCCAGAGACAATCTATGCCGTCTTTACCAACAAACGAACCATTCTTTCACGAGCGGTGGGTTTGGCCGTTGAGACGGATGGCGGCCCCGTTCCCGCGTTACTAAGCGCTTACATTCGAGAAGTCGCCTCTGAGCGGGATCAGCACAGGCAAATCCAAATGTTTGCCCAAAGAATGCACGTCTTCTTCTCCCAGATTGCTCCCCTGGTTGAAGTCATGCGCGCCGCGGCCAAAACCGAACCCGAGATAAACAGCCTGCTCAAGAAATATTTGGACGATAGATTCCAGGGCATGAGTTTTTTCATAGACTGCCTTCTGGCAAACGGCCCGTTGCGAGACGGATTGAGCAAATTATCCGCCGTCGAAACCATTTGGGTTTTAGCCAGCGCGGAAATTTACAACTTACTGGTAGGAGATCGCGGCTGGTCGGGGGAAGAATATGAAGTGTGGCTGTCTGAATCTCTCGGCAGGCTCTTGCTCCCCTAGCAGGTTGTCAGAAAACTCTTTTTTCGTTTTATAGGATAAGGATTGACACAGATTTTTGACTTGGACACCTCTCCAAATCCCTGTTTATCCATGAATATCCGTGTTTAAAGTCCTTCTCTGACCACCTGCCAGGCTCGTTTACGCATCCTAAAACCGCCCCAATGTATAAATCCTTGATCCTCGGTGGCTACCCAGCTCAAATACGGCGTGATAATTACACCTATCTTACCCACAAACCGTTTCATGCACCTAATCTAACGTTGTCAAACTACTTAGGGTTCACTCGGAATTAAGTTGGGTGGCTCGGTCAGGAGACCGGCCACAGCAAACTCAAAAGTTGTTTACGAGCAAGCCCTTAGACAAGCACCTTGGCTCTCTGCCGAGCAGAAAAAGAGTGATGAAATAATGTCAAAACAGGTTGTCAGGGGCACGTTGTTTTATGTTGCCACTGTGGTTGACGTGAAAAATAGCGGTGGTATCATCAAGATACCTGGGGAGTTCCAATCATATACCCCACAGGTATCATACTACTTTTATCAGCAGGTAGGGCACAAGAGATGGCTTTCACACTACGTTTTGACGCAGCCACCATTAAAGAACTCGATGAGATGGCCGAACGGCACGGCATGAATCGGAAAGAAATACTGACTCATATGGTTAAACAAGCCTTACAACAAGGCGTAATACCACGTAAAGCTGGTGAGGGGCTGGCCTTTAGCTCCAATGGCGGCAATGGACTTCTGGCCATTGTCGGTGATGATGTCATTGTGGCCACCAACGACCTTACCGCCGAGGAAATTCAGGTTGTGAAACAGGCTCAGAGTCTGGCACGACACAACCAATGGGGCGCGGCCAAACTATGGCTAACACAAGCTGGCTTTTCTGTGGCGTTTAAGTAATGACCCAGGTGTAATGATTGGAGGTACTTTATGGCTGTCAAAGTTGCTGTCTGGAATGCAAAAGGTGGTGTAGGAAAATCTACTGTCGCCTACAATTTTGCCGCCATTGCGGCTCGTGCACTCACCCCACGGAATGCACAAGGCAAACCCATGACAGCCAAAGTTCTGTTGGTTGATGTAGATTATCAAGGCAGTGCGACCGGGGTGCTTTTAGGGCAAGAGATCGTTTTTTCCAATCGCGATTCCGGACAGCCAACCTTGCTTGATGCCCTGGAAGGAAAAATTAAAAGTTTAAGTGAGGCCATCTATCGGGTTGATTTGCTGGAAAGGGAAGGTTGCCCGGCCGCGGTCTTAGATGTCGTTCCTTCCCGGTTCGACATGATACACCTGGATACTTCACTCAATCAGCCCAGAGGGCTATATGCTCTCAAGAAATTACTCGCTCAAGTAGAAGATGTATATAACCTCATTGTTGTAGACTGCCCGGCTAATCTGGGTGGATTCGTTAATAATGCGTTGATTGCCTGTCCTAATCTGGTCGTTCCGGTAATGCCCGGACGTTTTGAGTTGGTGGCTCTTAATACCTTAATGACAGCGGTGGATACATTGCGCGAAACAGGGATGGCGCCCGATCTAAAGATCGTGGCTTATCAGCCGATCCGGATGTCCCATAACAACATTAGTCGTGATACGCTGGACGGGTTAAAAGCCCAATACAATGGGCATGTGCTACCCGCTATTACACAATTGCAGACGGTCCAATGGGCACAAGTGGCCCAACAAGATGTATTGACACATGCTGGAGCGGAAGATAAATCGGCCCGACAATTTGTGGCCGCCGCCAATGAATTACTGAAAATTTTGGGGTTACGGAAAGGGGGCCGGAAATGAGCAAGAAGAAAATGTCATTAAATGTAGCCGACCTGACAGGAATGAGTAAAGGTCGTCAGGGTATTTCGTTGAATCCGGCCCTTTTGAGCATTGTCAATGGCGACGGACACGAACCAACGATTTTACGGAATCTCTTCACCATCCTGCCCGATCCGAACCAACCTCGGCAATTAATGACGTCTGATCTGGTCAACCGGTTGTGGGAAGGGGATGCTCCTCAGGATGTATTGGCGGATTGGCTGGCTCAAGCACAATCACCTCAAGCCAGTCCCGCGTTAGGCAAGGCCGCTGCGAGCCTGCTCGGGCTAGCCGATCGGATTGCCGAGAACAGCCTGCTTCATCCGATTGCCATTCGCCCTATGGAACTGATGGAAGAACGGCCAGACGGCGTTACCCACATGATTGTGGCCGGTGAACGGCGTTGGTGGGCCCACATTTATTTATATAGCCAGGAACGTGACATTCTAGGGCAAGACACAGCTGACCAGATCAAGGCTGTTGATGTACCCCCAGAATTAAATGTCAGAGTGGCCCAGGTGGTTGAGAATACCATGCGGGACGATCTCAACGTCTGGGAACGGGCAATGGCCTTGAAAGCCATCAAGGAAGAACTGGCCCTCATTAATGGCAAATCTACCTGGACAGAAGTTGAAAAGCTATTGGGAATGGATCACGTTTACAGAACTCGCATTACCAACACACTAGACCTGACCGCAGAGGCTGTCAACTTCATTCGTTGGTATGACTTGACCGAAAGCGCAGTACGCCCCGTCACCGAGAAGTTGCGTCAACGCCCCGAGTTACAGATGGGTGTCTTACAAAAGCTGGCTGAATGGCAAGAGGCCGGAGAAGGGGCCAGCAATTCTCGCCTGGCGACCTTCATTGATGGTCTGCTCAAACCAGCAAAAGAGAAGGGTCTGGCCTCGTCAGATGAGGGTGTTTATCTGGCGCAAACGACCTTCCGGCGCATGATCGGAGCCGCCAAGTCGTTCCGCAAGCTGGATACAAACGCGGTACGCCATCTGCGTCAGACCATCGCTCAGGATACAAAAGCCCGGCAAGAACTGACGGAGTTGCGGGATCGTCTCAATCAAATTTTGAGTTGACCGAACCACAAGTAAACGGACGTCAGAGAGTATCGGTCCTCAACTACTATTTGCCCATTTTAAGTCCGTTTCATCCTCAACATGGTAACAGGTTTCCTGGTTATGCCCACCATCTACACCACATTGATTCCTCGCACACTAGTCGGTTAAGTGTGCGCGAGCGGTCTTAGCCCTTATGCCGGCTGACTGGCAAAAATGTTGCCAATTGGCAACATTTTTGCCAGTCAGCAACGTCTGAACAGGATACGCCTAAATAAAAGCGGCAAGGGTGTGCCTACGATAGCTCGATTATCTGAGGCTTTGTCTACTAATGAGGGCGCAAAACCTGACCATCCCTATGAATGGTTGAGAATAATCCACCGACATCCTTGCAATCCTCACATTACTGGTTTGTTAACACAATGAGGTTCGTACGCATAACACGTATGAACCCTCCGGCAATTGGCTGTTTACTATGGACGGCAGGCAAAACAGCAGAACCTGTTGTTCAAGTCAAACAAACCTTGAGAAAACGAATCGTAACGACCAGATACTTATAGGATGCCCCAATGCAGGTTGATGAATGACGGTTCTCAAGAGAGAGTCATTATGAACGGAAGAAAAAAGGGGGGGTTCATACGTGTAACACGTATGAACCCCCCTAAGAAATAGTTCCTACCACGAGCAACCATGGTGTGATGGGTTCAGAGTTGTGTTTGAACCGTCCTGGGTTAATCGAGGCCGAAGGCGAAGGGACAACACCCATAAAACAAAAAGGCATCCTTGAGGCCACCCGGCCAAAACGATGTGCCATTTTCCGGGTAACAGCAACAGGCAATCCGATTAATTGACGATACTGCCAAAAGGAGACCCGGCAAAGAACGAGGCAACAATGACTGATTTAAAAATCATACAACCTATTTCTAGGAAACAAATCTTGTTTTACGACGATGAACTGACCGCTGTTATCGTTGAAACCGGAAACGGACATACGACCTATGTTCCTATCAAACCTATTGTGGATCACCTGGGCCTGGCGTGGACTGGGCAACAACAGCGTATCCAACGAGATCCTATCCTCTCAGAGGTCGCCCTCATCGTTCGTATTGAATCAGAGAATATGGCTCAGTCAGGGGGAAGTCCAAATGTCCTTTGTTTACCTCTGGATTTCGTTAACGGCTTTTTATTTGGTATTCAAGTTAGCCGGGTGAAGCCTGAATTACAGAATAAGGTTCTCCTCTATCAAAGGGAATGTTATCGGGTTCTCGCGGCCGCTTTCATCGAAGAACAGCCGAAACCAATGACTATGGCCGATACGGCCGCTGTGGTTGCGCTCCAACAAATCAAGGAAACCGCCCTGGCTGTCGCCCGGATGGCCGAAGAACATATACAAATCATTGCTCGCCAAACGGAGTTAGTGGCTCGCATTGACAAGGCTGCCCTTATCGTTGGTGAACATGGTCGGCGCATTACTCAGCTAGAAGGGCAATTGGCTCCCCGTCAGGTGATCACGGAAGAGCAGGCGGCTGATGTAGCTGAGAAAGTTAAAGCCTTAGCTTTGGCTTTAACCCAAGAAGATAATAGCAAGAACTATTTCCAGAGCATTTTTTCTGAGTTATACCGCCGTTTTCGGGTGACCAGCTACAAGAACATCCGACAGTCACAGTACCACCTGGTGTTGGATTTCTTAGATGAATGGTCTAACACGGTAACGGTGGGAAATACCGGGAAAGAGAACTAGGCGTCCTTTTTTCACGTCCCGGCTGAACAAAGAAGAAATCTCGGCTGTTCACCCGTTTTTGTTATCCCTCACCAGGCTAATATTCGCTCTGGTCAAGAATTCCTCGTGCATGATTAGCGACGCTATAGGGGCCTTATCGCGGCCGCAAATGGGCCTGACCCGTGCGGGGGTTTTATTGCTACCCAATCAGGCAGGCGACTCGCGATTGTCCTACGTAAGATTTTATTCTTCACGCTAACACCTATCCTACATAGATACTGAAGAACCTATTCCTTTCCAGGCAATAGAACGACCACTTTAGGCAACTGTTAGCCGAGAGCACGCGCAAACGCGGCCGCGTTTCTCAGATGAACCAAACTTGAGAGTAAACCAATAGAATGGGCGGGTAGCACTCCCGAAACGGCCGTGAGGAGTGGTGTGGAGCTGAGTGGGCAAAAGGAATCAAGCCAATGTGAGTATACCTATATCGATTCGTATAGATGTGCGTAATGGATGTAACTGACTATCTACAGAACAGCCAGAAAAAAACTGTTCCCGAGGAATCACCGGCCCCAAAAGGAACTCCAGGCGTAACGGCTATGGCATTCATGCGGCAAAGCAAGGAGAAGTCTAAAACAAGGCGCCAACAAGGTGAAAGAGTTCCCAGTAGTTGAGAATGAGCAGGTCTCGCTCAACGCGCTTCTCAGAGCCTTTTAGCGGCCGCACAAAAAGGCATGAACTTTTGGCAATGAAGAAGTAATTCTTGCGTAGGACACGGTAGAAACCAGGCCGGGGAGTGGAACGCGATTCTTTAGAAAATGATTCTTCCAAAGAGCGGGCATGCGTTGCGCGGCCGCAATCACCCCCGCACGCGGCCGCGCAACCGCTGCCATTGCTTATTCCAGTTGCGGCTGATTCATCCTACGATCCGACAATGACGAAAACGCCGCGCCTGATTCGGGTCACGAAGAAATCATTCGCGGGCAGGACAGGCTGTCAATCAAGAAAGGTGTTCCTAACCCTCAGGAAAGACAATGTAAGCCGATGGTACATGGACCACCAACCAGACACCGTTGGCCGAGCGATAAAAGAGGCTCCCAGCCTGATGCATCTCACCAGCCCGAATACCTAAAACAACGGGCTGACCATGCCGCTGGCCCACCCGAAGGGCCGTCTCTTCATCGGTGGAGAGATGGACGTAATCGCGGCCGCGAGCCAACAACCCTTGCTGGCGAATAGACGCAAGAAATCGAGTGGCCGTACCGTGATAGAGGTGGGGTGGGGGGGTCTGCGGCTCCAGCCCCAGGTCTACCTGGATAGAGTGGCCCTGGCTGGCGCGGATGCGCTGCCCGTCGGGGCTGAAGGCAAACCGCTGTTTATCATTGGTAGCGATGATTGGATCCAATAGAGGTTACGATGCAGGATATTCCTCAATACAAAACATGGGTCAAAATCGAACCGGAAACCAGAGGTTGGTCAACGGATCAAAAGTTTCACATCGTTGATGATGGCGGCCAACATTTATTACTGCGCCTGGCCGACATATCACAATTTGAGAAGAAGCAGAAGGAGTTTTTCTGGATGAAAAAGGTGGCCGCCACCGGTATTCCTATGTCCAGGCCACTTGAATTTGGTATCTGCAATAACGGCGCCAACGTTTATTCCCTTTTGTCATGGATTGAAGGAGATGAAGCCCCAGCGTGGCTTACCAGGAGAACTCCGGCTGACTGTTACCGTCTGGGTGTCAATGCAGGGGTAATACTCAAGAAAATCCACGCCATTGCTGCTCCCAGTGCGGAACAGGATGTTGAACAACAGATGCAGACCATCTTCAACAGGAAGTTATCTGCCTACCGCACAAGTGGTCTGGTCATTGAGCAAGAGGCTGATTTCTTGCGTTGTATCAGCCAGGGATTCCCTTTGTTACATGATATTTCCCAGACTTTTTTGCACGGTGACTTTCATGTGGGGAACATGATTGTCGGCTCAGATGACCAGCTTTACGTGATTGACTTTAACCGTTACAAGTTTGGGGATCCTGTGCGGGATTTCCACCGGCTCGCCGTATTTTCTCGGCTGGTCAGTGTTGACTTCGCCCGGGGGCAAATTGATGGGTATTGTGGGGCGCCGCCCTCTGATAATTTCTTCCGGCGTATGGCCTTTTATACGGCATTTGACACATTTTTCAGTGTATTGTGGGCACGTTCCTTTGGTGAGGATGAAACCCGTAATACCTTGCAACGTCTACAAATGGTTTGGGAAGATTTTGCTGGTTTTTCCCAGCATGTGCCTCAATGGTATGTTCAAACTTAGTCTGATGCCGCCCATGAGGCAACCCATAGCCACATTCTTCTTTCTGCGAATCATCCCCCTCTAAACCCCCGCAACTTTTTTCCGCCCGCTCACACCGACCCTCCATCACCCACCACAGCACGACGCCTCGTCCTTTCTTCCCCGGCCAGTACACCGGCACGCGGCCGCGTTTCCGCCATCCCTTCTCTGCATCACCCGTTCGCGTAATACCGCCGCGCCATCTCGACCCTCTGCCCGTTCCCCGCGTCCCCTTTCTGTCGCAGGTCTGCCAGTTGGCGATTATGATAGCGCACGCGGCCGCGATCGGAAGTATTCCTTTACCTGCTAGATAGAAGAAAAGAGTAGGAAGGCTCCGATACACAGCGACAAAGTGTCTATGTCAATTGGGAGTCTACTTAAAAAAGGACCTGCCAAGACGCCGAGAACACAAAAAGTCCAGAGAAAATCTTTACGCTCTTGCGGTGCAAACTTCTTTTTCCGGTGAACTCGTAGTACGATTCGATTTACAAATCACCTTTTGGGCCTGTTTTATGATACACTCATAATCCTTATTGCTCTTGAGTTATCCTCAAGCCAGCCTCATGCCTGAGTCTGGGTACAACTAACACCGCTAGCAAAAAACTGTGCAAAATTCATATCCATTACCGGGAGGGTTATCATGAAAAATGTACTCATTCCCCCAAACCCACTCGGGGCGAATTTTGTTATGGCTTTTTTAAGCTCTATCTGGCTCCGAATAGTCAATCTGTTCGGGACACTTCTCCCCTAGTTTTGCATACGATTATCATAGATGGCACAAACGACTTTACTGCCGATGAAGATGTGCCCGCAACCGGTGGGGCGACCTGGTATTTCACCTGGGATGCCACCCATTTCTACTTTGGTCTTGCCGCTTCTGATGTTAGCAGTGGGAGTGCAACCCGCTTTGTTACCTTGTATCTGGACACAGATCCCCAGGTTAATCTGGCTACCGGTCATTACTGGCACAACCGGGGGTGTCTCTACAACACCAGGAACCGGTTTTGCCCTTCAACGCCGATTATCATTTCCGTTGGAAGGCCGATAACAGCTACACCAATATGCTTGACTGGAATAATGTCACCAATAGCTGGACAGACGACAACACAGGAGCCAACAATTTTGGCATCACCGTTTTTCAAAGTGGCTCTTATCTAGAAGCCAGCATCCCTCGTACCAGTCTGGGTAATCCGGGAGCCATTTATGTAGCAGGGGCCATGATCAATGAAGCAGGCGGGGACGAATACACCTTTTTTATGACACCCAATACCAATACAGAAGGGTATGACGCCAATTTTGCCCATTACTTTGGCTTCCCCCTCAAAGCCGGGTTATCCCCGGATGATCCGGATAACGTAGACACCGTTCCCGTAGCCGTTTCTCTCACGACCCCTGGTCAAAACGCCCTGAACGTACCCCCCGGCACAAACATTGACGTTAGCTTTACGCGGGCGGTAGACAGCAGTACGGTTAGTGCCAGTACATTCACCGTGCGGGGGCAACAAACAGCCAGTTATGGGGAGTTTCACCTTCCCGTCGGAAATCAGGGCTCAATTCAGTCCTACCAATACGTTCAAACCCGGTGAAGAACGTTGGTGACGTTAAACCAGGAGTATCGCCGCCAGCGACAATAGCTTTCCTCTTGCTTCTTACACCTGGCAGTTCGCGGCCGCGACCCAGGGCGGCACGGGCCAATTCGTTCCTCACCCCACAACCCCCAGTTTTGGGGGTAGCAACAGCACCGAAGTAGCTCTCGGCGATATTGACAGTGATGGCGATCTGGATGCGGTTGTGGTTAATCATACCGGTGCGGCGGAAACGGTCTGGCTCAATGATGGGGCGGGGAGTTTTACGGCTCACCCCACCACACCCAGTTTTGGGGCTGGTAACAGTCAGGATGTAGCTCTCGGTGATATAGACAGTGATGGGGATCTCGATGCTGTTATGGCTAACGATACGGGTCAGGCAGAAACTGTCTGGCTCAATGACGGAGTTGGTAACTTTACCGCCCACCCCACAACAGCCTCATTTGGTGTGGGCGATAGCACGGCTGTTGTTTTACACGATATGGATAGTGACGGGGATCTGGATGTGGTGGTCGCCAATTTCACCAATCAAGCGGAAACTGTCTGGCTTAATGATGGGGCCGGTAACTTCACCCCTCACCCGGTTACACCCACATTTGGGGCCGGTAATAGCCAGGACATGGGCGTTGGCGATTTAGACGGAGATGGCGATCTGGATGTTATTGTCGCCAACACTTCCCCCCAGGCAGAAACGGTCTGGCTAAACGATGGCAATGGCAACCTTACCCCTCACCCATCCACACCCACCTTTGAAGCCGGGCAGGCGTCGGGCATGGACTTGGGCGACATTGATGGGGATGGCGATCAGGATGCCGTTTTCGCTATTGGTGTCGGCACAGACCCGGAATCCGTCTGGCTAAATGATAGCAATGGCAACTTTGCGCCCCATCCCACAACCCCGAGTTTTGGTTCAGGTACCAGTCGTACTGTTCCCTTGGGTGATATAGATAGCGATGGTGATTTGACCTGCTTGTTGCCAATGCCGTCACCGAAGCCGAGACAGTCTGGATCAACGATGGGGCCGGGAATTTTACCGCTTATGCCATTGCTCCTACCTTCGGTTCAGCGGATAGTTCGGGCATGGCGATGGGTGATATTGATGGCGATGGTGATTTGGATGCTGTCGTGGCCAATGTGAGTACGTCAGCCGAAACGGTATGGATTAACCAAAATTTTGTGTCGGTTTGTAGTCTGGTGGGTGGGAATACCTACACCTTCAGCCCAACCCAGGTGCAAATCGAAATCACCACATTGGGTAGTTTGAGCTGTTTGCAGGTTCAGCAAGTGAACAGCAACCACCCCAATGCGACAGTTGGTATCCAGACAGGCCGTTATTGGATCATCACCCCCACCGGCAGTGGTTACACCGTCAACTTGACTTTACCCGCGTCTGCCCCAGATACTAATGATAAAGTCTGCCGTTATACGGGTGTTGGTAATACCTGGGATTGTGTTTATAACTCACACACAGCCAACAGCATTACCCGCAATGGGATCACCCAACTTTCAGATTGGGCCGTGGGGAACAATGTGGGACCAACAGCCATTACCCAACAGGGTTTCGGGACTTCTGTTTCTAATAAGGTGGGACTTGTCTGGGTGCTGGGTATTGTCATCGTAACCGTCTTTTGTTTCTATGCTTTGCGGAAACAAACATAACAGTCACCTACGGGTTCTTTTATCTTGAATCTGGATAGAAACCTTTACCACAAACCGGTGACAAAGGTTATCGAACTCTTACCATAGCGGGGAAAGTTGGGCACCGTCCAGAGGTAGACCCAACATTCACTATCACACCTTGTCCTTTCTTCACCGGCCAATAAACCGACCCGCGGCCGCATCTCCCCCACCTCTTCCCGCAGTCGCTCCATTCTCGTAATACCGCCGCACCATCTCGCGCCTCTGCCCGTTCCCCTTGTGTCGCAGGTCTGTCATCCCGCGATGATGATGGCGCACGCGGCCGCGAGCCTACCTTACCCATACCCAACCGCGACGGTGACTGGACATTACAAGTAGAAGACCTTCTTACGTCGGACAAATGCTGGAACGCGACGCATCCATGGGATGGCTGATCAGTGTGTACGCGGCCGCGATCTGACCTGACGATTTCGGACTGGTAGCTAAACAATCAGGGGCTTACTCATTAGATGATGATGCCGTCATAGGGTTGATTGCGGCGCGGCCGCAACCCCTACCAGTGCGTTTTTACCTGGTTATAGGAACATACGAAACAACTGTTGGGGGCAACGATCAGGAAGGCAACCTGCTGGCGGCTAACCAGCGGCTGGTGGCCACATTAGAAAGCCAGGGTATCGTTTATAGTTATACCGAACTGCCGGACGGTCATCGTTGGGGTTTGTGGCAACGACAATTGGGGGCATCTCTGCATTTCCTCTATTTATAGCCTTTAAGAAAAGAGCTGGAAAAGGGTTGAGCTTTGTTTTTTCTCCGCAACCAGGCGACTTTGCGTGAGTTATACTCATCACGGTCATAAAGTGACATTTGTTTGGAGAGCGGAGACTGGTTCATCTCTAGTCCCTCGTCTCCACTCTCTTTGAAAATGTCAGATTATGCCCTTTGTCAGTATATCAGCCATAAGCCGCTACCCGGTCACGCCGACGCCCCAGTTCGCTGGTGTACTGTTTACCCAAGCTCCCCATGTGGCGGTGTGCCCAATCCGTCAGGCGGGTATTGCCGGTAGGCGGCGTGTCAACACAAAGCAATCCAGCCATTAACCCGGCAATTTCTTCCCGTGTAATCAGGACATCATCAACAAAGCGGCTTACCACCCAACCCGCCGCATACCCAAGTGCAGGGGGCAAGGGCACAATGGGCCGCTTTTGGCCAATGATTTCCCCAATCAGCTTGACCATCTCTTTGTACGTAAACGTCTCCGGGCCAATCGCATTGATGATACCATTCTCTCGGCTTTCTCCCTGGGCCACTGCCAACTGCGCCAGATCATCTACATAAATGGGCTGTAATTTGTACTGCCCATCCCCAAACACGCCAAAGATGGGGAAAGTGCGTAACATCCAGGCGATGTTGTTGATCAAAATGTCTTCTTTGCCAAAGAGGACAGTCGGGCGCAGGATCGCATAAGACAACCCGGAGTTAATGAGTGCCTGTTCTAATTGGGCTTTACCCCTGAAATATTCCAGCGGCGAGTCAAGTGAGGGGTTGGTAATACTGACGTGAACAATCCGTTCAACACCTGCTGCCTGAGCGGCTTTGAACAGGGCCAGGGTGTTGTTGACGGCTGTTTCATGCCGGAACATCTTGTGGTTGAACCGTACCCAATACGTGTTATACAGCACACGAACCCCCCGCAATGTTTCGGCCATCTGTTGCCAATCATCAAAGTGGAACGAGTATGCCTGCACTTTGTTTCCAAATGGGTTGGCCCGATTCACCGAATTGGTCAGGGTGATGACATCATGCCCTGCCGCCAGCAAACGTTGGGTGATATATTTTCCAGAGTAACCAAATGCGCCAGTAACCGCGTGTAATTCTGCCATGATTAGCCTCACTTAAGTGATAAATATTTAACCACAGATGACACAGGTTTTTTGCTCGGCCTCTGTGATGAACTATTTTGGTGGGGATTGTTTCTTGTTTTCAGACATGACCGGTTTGGCACACTGGCAATTTCACTCAAGTGAGCCGTAAAACCGGTCCCGGTTCCAGAGGTCAGGCCGGGATAGTGCATTCCCTCAAGCCTTATGTTTTACTGCCAAAGAGGCGTTCCAATGTGCTAGACCGCAAGTTATCTAAAGCCACTACCATGGCGACAAGGTTGTCCAGACTGCGGAAGAAGGATTGCATCCCTTGCATTCGTTCGCGATAGAAAAGGAGATTGGGGTCAGGGGATGCGGGACTGCTGCTATCCACCATGGCCAGACTGTCATCCACCATCCGCAGGGCACGATCAAACTCTCCCTTTTCCCGCTCTCGCAACAACCCCCGCACTACCTTCCAGAAATCTGTCTCAGCCATGTAATAATCTTTGCGGTCGCCGAGTTCCACGTGCTTGTGAATCAACCCCAATCGTTCCAATTGGCGCACATTGGTGCTCACCGCTCCTTTGCTTACTCCCACTTGTGTCACCAATTCATCCAGGTTGATGGGCACTGGTGACAGGTAAATCACACCAAAAATGGCCCCCAGAGCTTTAGGCAACCCCCAAAAACTGCTGATGCGGCTCATGCTTTGAATGAAATTCTCTTTGGCTAAGGCCAGGGTGTTTTCCATTTTGTGAATCCTTCTTTGTTTAGTACAAACTAAACGTAGTTTACAAAAGAAATAAACATATGTCAATAAGCAGGAGTTCTCCATGGGTGGGGCGCACCAAATCTGTCCTGGTAATATGGAATGGTGAAAAAGGAACCATGACTCACCAACTGAGTCTGCCGAAGGGATGGATGAAAACAGCCAGTGGGCGAGTGTCAAGTCTTAAAATATGTTTACAGGCAACCTAGGTTAATGTAGCGAAATTCTCAAAGCATTTATGTAAACTTGATACGGCTTCTGATACTTCATGGACAGGTGCGGCCGCTCATATTTGATGCAACCCTGGGGCAACACATGGCCTGATTCTTCTTTCTGTGAATCATTTCCCCTATAAACTCCAGCAACTTTGTTCCGCCTCTCACCAGCTCCTCCATCACCCACCACAACACCACACCTCGCCCTTTCTTGCCCGGCCAATAAACCGGCCCGCGGCCTGCACTTCCGCCACCCCTTCTCTGCTTCCGACCCATTGTCGTAATACCGCCGCACCATCTCGACCCTCTGCCCGTTCCCCGCGTCCCCTTTGTGTCGCAGGTCTGCTAGCCCGCGATGATGATGGCGCACGCAGCCGCAGGCTCAAGGCTGAGTGTGGGCCAAAGTAACTGACAGGCGTGATAAGTCTGTCATCCTCGGTATCACCCACAGCCATACCTGACACGGCGATAAAGCAATCGCGACAAGGCGAAAAAACCGCAGATTGTGCCCGTTGCCCGTATAATCTTTGACCTGTGTTGCGTGTGACGCAACACAGGGTACAATAGGATCGTATGATCAGGTCGTTCAAACACAAGGGGCTACAGAGGTTTTTTGAAACTGGTAGCGTTGCCGGCATTGACCCTTCCCATCGTCAGAAGATCAGAATTCGCCTTTCAGCTTTAGATACGGCTACCTCTATCGAAGATATGGATTTGCCAGGTTTTCGACTACATCCCTTGAAGGGAGATAAGCAAGGACTATGGGCCATTGATGTGAACAAGAACTGGCGTATGACGTTTGAATTTATAGATGGCAATGCCCATATCGTAAACTACGAGGACTATCACTAATGAGTATGTATAATCCACCTCACCCTGGAGAATTTATTCGCGAAGTCTATCTGGATACGCTGGGAATATCTGCCCGTACCGTAGCGGCCGCGCTCAAGGTTGCACCTTCTACATTCATACGTATCCTCAATGGTAAAAGCAGTATCACGCCTGAAATGGCTTTGCGCCTTTCTAAAACATTGGGCCGAACACCAGAGAGTTGGCTGGCCATGCAAAACAGTTATGACCTCTGGCAAATGCGTCAGAGTATCAATATGGATGAGGTAAAAAAGCTCGAATTGGTGATTTGAGCACATGGCATACGACGAGCTTTTAGAACCCCTATAAACCCCCGCAACTTTGTTCCGCCCCTCACACCATCTCCTCCATCACCCACCACAACACCACCCCGCGCCCCTTCTTGCCCGGCCAATACACCGGCACGCGGCCGCATCTCCGCCACCCCTTCTCTGCTTCTGAGCCATTGCCGTAATACCGCCACACCATCTGGGCCTTCTACCCGTTCCCCGCCCCCTTTGTGTCGCAGGTCTGCCCCGGTGCATAGACACTCCCCACTGGCGACCTCCACAGTCAGGTAACCTTTCACCGTAACCTCGGCCTTCTGTTTCTAGACCTGTTAGGCGCGAGGGAAAACTAGACAGGTCATCCTGTGTCGCCCTGCTAATGAGTGAAAGTACTAGACGGTACGTATTCAACTCGTTGTCATGGATGTGAAATGATATCAAGCACATGGTGCCAGGCTTTTGCTCGACCAACTTGTCTTGCCTGGTGCGCGGCTCTGTCCGATTAATCAAGAAATTCTGCACTCATCTAACCCGATTTAGCTCTTGACACTGGATGATGACACTCCTATTATTTTGTTGTTATCCGGAGTGTTCACCATCAAACGCAACCTGCACCTCAAACGATCGATCCTTTCCGTTTTCCACTTCCCCCTGTTATTTGGCTAAAAGTAACCCCACAAGTTATTTACCCTGAAACCGTCAGTCTTACGGAGGCGTTCATGGGGTCAGGAAAAAAACAAACCTTCATTTCGTGGATATTCGTAGGTGGTTTGCTACTTGCTTGTAGTTTGTTAGCCTCGCAACAATCAGGGGAAGAAACAGTGTCATCAAGCAGAGGCACAGCAACAAGTCAACCAATGCCAAATCCGCTCGTATCGGGTGGCGAGCAACCACTCCCCACAAATCAACCTTTCCCCTCAGAGATAGGTGGACCTCGTCTCTTTTTCACAGACCTGGAATCTGGCCCTAATAGGGGTGGTGAGGGTGGTCTGGGTGCGTTTGTCACACTTTATGGTGAGGGTTTTGGCGCACAACGAAATGATTCCTCAGTCATGCTTGGGGGTCTGGAGTTGCCTGTTTATGTGATGTGGGGGGAAAACAATGCCTTCGCCCGTGGTTTAGACAAAATCGTCGTTCAACTTGGGCCAGAAAACAATAGTGGTGACTTCGTTGTCAGCGTCGGGAATAGATCCAGCAATCCACTCCCTTTCCATGTTCATTCGGGTCATATTTTTTCGTCTCCCCAACAGGGAGTGATGCTAATGACGGGAGCTTTGATCACACCTGGGGAACAACGGCTTTGGCCAAAGACAAGCTGGCTCCTGGTGATATTGTTGATCTGGGGGATGGGGTTGTGGCGACACAGGAAGAAAATTACGGCGCGGCTCTGTCACTCGAAAGTAGTGGCGAACCGAATGTCCCTAAAGCGATTGTGGCTTACCCAGGGGCTCGGGCCGTGATTGGCTCGACTGATTTGGAGTTCGGTTTACGAGTTCCCAATACTTCTGACACCTGGGCCAACGACTGGGTACTGGCTGGTTTAACCTTACGTGGTTTTGTCCAGGCGGCAGATATTGGCGGCTCCGGCTCTTCCCGTTGGCGCATCATAGGCAATGATATTTCCTGCCCGATGGGTGATGGCCAGACGGGGTGTTTCGCGGCCGCGCTTGCCAGTCATATTTTCTTTCTGGGCAACAAAGTTCATGACATTAGTGCTGGGGCCAGCCAGCAACCCTCTAAACAATACCATGCCGTCTATTTCACGACGGATACCAATCACATTGAGGTTGGCTGGAATGATATTCGCAACAACCGCACCTGTCGGGCCATCCAATTTCATTCTTCGCCCTTATGCACACCGGATTGTGGCTCCAGTGACACCACTGGTTTCAATCAATACGACTTGAGCGTCCATGATAATTGGATCAGGGAGATTCTTGTGACGGCATCAACTTCGCCACCGTTGATCCAGCCCAGGGACCAGTCCGTGCCTATAACAATATCATCATCCACAGCGGTGCTGGCCCTCATCCCCCTGATGGAGACCCCATTATGCTTGTATTTATGTGGCCGGGGAACAATAACGGGAACGATGGCACGGGAATCCTGCGGTTTATAACAACACCTGTTATGACTTTGGGGCGGTGGATATGACCTGGTCTTCATCGGAGCCTTTTCGCGAGGGCCTGGTTCACCCGAATTAATTATGGATCTGCGTAACAATCTGGTCTATGCGCTCCCTGGTCAGGCTTACATAACGGCTGACAGTATCCCATCGCTGATCACAGGAGCCAACAACCTCTGGTTTGGCAATGGCTCAGGCCCTGCTTTTTTAGACGGCAATGTAAATGCTGATCCTCTTTTTCTTAACCTTCAGAATTTTATCTTCCACCTCTTGCCGGAAAGTCCGGCAATTAATGCGGGTATTGATACAAGGATTGGCGTGGATTTTGTTGGTGTTTTCCGTCCACAACAAGCAGCGTATGATATTGGAGCTTTTGAATATGGGCTTGAACCCTGATAGGGTCCATTGGCCTGACAACCCAAGAGGGTTCAGTTTGGGAATGAGTTTGCCTGCTCATTAGGCAAACTCATTCCCCTATAAACCCCCACACAACTCTGTTCCGCCCTCTCACACCGGCTCCTCCATCACCCACCACAACACCACGCCCTACCACCCTTTCTTCCCCTGGCCAATACACCGGCACGCGGCCGCGTTTGCGCCATCCCTTCTCTGCTTCTGAGCCATTGCCAAAATACCGCCGCGCCACCTCGCGATTCTGCCCGTTCCCGCGTCCCTTGTAATCGCAGGTCTGCCAATTGGCGATTATGATGGCGCACGCGGCCGCGACTCAAGGCCTAGTGAGGGCCGAAGTACTATTGGGCAACTGCCAGGAGTGGCAGGTCTTTCTCCCATTCCCTGTCTGCCGCGATAGTCGGCAACAAAAAGATGCCATGCCCACGTTACACCACCGTTCCTGGAACCCACCCCCGTCCAGCGTCCACAAACCGTAGCCTTCTCATGATTTAGCCGTCATGCCCTACGCTCCAAAATCGTTTATCATATTCTCATACAACCTACTCTGATAGATTTTAAACGTCCATTGTCAGGAGTGACGCTATCTCAGGTGGTATGAGGATAAAGATCATGAAACGCCCACTCATCGCCCTGACCATTACGATACTTTTCACCGTATTTGTGGTTATGGTCGTCCGCGGCCGCGAATCTGCCCCCACCGATTCCCCACTCCAGGTGAGCCTGATTGACCTGACCCCAACCCTGACAACCCCAGCTACCGCCACGGCCGCGCCCACCCTTTTGCCCACCGTTACCGCCACAGCTACGGCTACAACTCTAGCCAGCTTACCCCCTCGCCTCGTCCAATTCCAACCGGCCAATGGGGTCATCACCAGCCGTTTTCAGACCATCACCTTGACCTTTAACCAGAACATGGATCAGGCCAGTGTCGCGGCCGCGATAACCATCAGCCCAACCAGTGCCTTTCACCTAACCTGGCCCACCACCAAATCCGTTATCATCAGCCTGACCGTCCCCTGGCCTGCCGGAGCCGACCTGAACCTGAACCTGGACACAACAACCCATAATGAAGTCGGGCGACCGGTGGCGGCCGCGATCAGTAAACCATTCCACCCGTAGTATCGTTGCCCTGGTCTACGTGACCCTTACCGAACAAACTATCGCTCCGGTGAAAATTAATTTTGGGTATGAGATGGATCGGGCTGAAGTCGCAGACGCGATCCAGTTTGATCCCCCCATCAACGGCGTCCTCTCCTGGGAAAACAATCTCACCGCCACCTTCACCCCCCGCGGTTGTCTCGACGAAGCGGCCTACCCCCTCTCCTTCACCTCGGTCCTGACTGATACCGCCGGCTACGCCCTGGCTCTGCCCCGGTAACAACATTTACAGTGCCATTCCTGCTGGAATATGCTCAGGATCATGCCGACAATGTACCACCGACAACACACTTACCTTCGCCTTTGCCCGGCCCATTGATCCGGTCAGCCTTATGTCTGCCCTTACGATTTCGCCCACCGTCGCGGGCGAATACGCTTTGGACGGTAACACCTTCATCTTTACCCCCACCGACCGGTATTTTGCCCCCAATACAACCTATCAAGTTGAACTGACCCCCACCGTCCTCTCCCCAGAAGGCAAAACTTTGCTACTTGAGCCGGTTCTTTTCTCTTTTACCACTGACTACCTGGATCGCCAGATCAACTTCGGCTGGGGTACGCATGTCCAGGTGGTAGACACCGATGGCCGCCGCGCCCTTCAATTCCAGACAGACCTCGACCAAGGCGATATCACCCTGGAGCTATTTTCGCTCAGCGAGAGCGAGTTTTTCGCGCTTTACCCCACAGCTCTGGACTGGAATCTGCGCCTGACGCCCAGTACGATGGACGCCAACCTGGCTCTGGTTCGTAGCTGGGAAATGGCACTTGACCCGGCACAACTGGCTCAATATGAAGGCATCGGCGAGATGCTTATCCCGGCCGATGTTCCTACTGGCCTCTATCTGCTCAATATTCGCCGGGGTTATAACCAGGATCAACTCCTCATCGTTCTCAGCCACACTACCTGGTAGTGAAAAAGGGATGCGCCAGATGACCGCCTGGGTTACTGACACCAATGATCAACCTCTGGCTGAGGCCGAGGTGCAAATTCAGGATGAAGAAGGGAATGTGCTAGTTAGTGGTCGCACCAACGCCCTCGGTGTCTTCAAAACGCCTCTTGATCCGGCCATCTCCGCTCCCTATCTGGTCGTGGCCCGGCAAGGGGATGATGTCGTTATAACCGGTCTGGATTATGATTGGCAAAACTATGGTTATGGTAACAACCCCGGGTATTTTGGCGATGGCACACTCCCTTACGCCAGCACCGTTTATACCGACCGCCCTATTTACCGCCCAGGTCACACCGTCTACTACAAAGCCATCATCCGCAGTGACAACGACGCCATTCTTGACCTGATCCCTGCCGGAACTGCCGTGCAGGTACGAATTGCCGACGCTCGCAACAACACCATCCGCGAAGAAACCCTGTACACCAACAGTTTTGGCACCATCAACGGCAGTTTCACCCTGGCCGAAGGAGCGATGCTGGGTAATTATCGTGTCGTCATCAGCCTGGGTGAGTACAGCAAGAGCCAGGTCTTCAAGGTCGAAGATTATCGCAAGCCGGAATACGAGGTCATACTAACGACGGACAGTCTCGTTTACACCATCGGCGATACTCTCACCGTTCAGGTTGCGGCCAACTACTATTTTGGTGAACCGGTTGCCAACGCTACCGTCAGTCTAAACTTCTACGAACCGCGAAGTTATTACTACGATTATTACAATGGAACGGGTTACAACCCCAACTATCAGGGCTGGCGTAGTAGTTGGAACCAGGAACCAATCCACAAACTACCAACGCCAATGGCATGACCAGCTTCACCTGGACAGCCGATTTTGATGAGGACGAGTATGGCACGAGTTGGGGCAGTAATCTGCGCTCCCAACCGTTTGGACTGGAAGTGACGGTAGACGATGGCAACGGCCAGCCGGTCAGTTCTTTGGTGGTGGTGCGCGTCTACAACCGCCAGGAACGTATCCGCGTCATGCAAAACCGTTTCCTCTATGCCCCCGGCGAGACTTTCTCAGTTGAGGCCATTGTCGAAACAGTTCAAGGAGAGCCAGTTCGCGGCCGCGTCCTCACCGCCGAAGTCACCCGTTACAACCGCACCAGCCGGGATTACGACACCATTACGACTGTCACCGGAACCGCCACGAATGAAAGCGGCCGCACCACGCTCAACCTCACTCTGGCCGAACCTGGCTACTACTACCTTTCCCTGCGCAGTCAGGATGCCAGCGGCAGAGCCATCACCTTGCGCCGCTGGCTGTGCATCTACCGCCCCGGCGTCAGCAACTGGGCTGAAAACTACAACGCCATCTCCATCCAGGCCAATGCCGACCAATACGCCCCCAGCGACACCGCCCAACTGACCATCGAATCCGGCTTCGCCGAGCCAGCCTCTGCTCACCTTCGAGCGGGCCACCACCCGGCGGGAAATCCTCATCGAACTCACACCACCCCTGACCATTGTCGAGGTTCCCATCCAGGCCGATGATGTGCCCAACATTTTTGTCACCGTCAACGTCTGGCGGCCGCAAGATACTCAACTGGTCGAGGAAATGTACGAGAGCAAAGCGGATAGCCATCTGCTCCAGGCGTCTGTCAACCTCAGCGTGCCCGCCACCGCCAAAACGCTCAACGTCACCATCACCCCCGATCGAACGACCACCGCTCCCGGCGAAGAACTCAATCTGACCATCCGTGTCACCAACCAGCAAGGAGTTCCCGTTTCCGCCGAACTGTCCCTGGCGATGGTAGATGAGGCGATTTTTGCCCTGAGTGACGACCTGTCCGGCCCGTTGTACGACGCTTTCTATTTTCAGCGGCGCAAGAGCGTCATCACCTACAACAGCTATGAACCCACCCGCTACCTCTGGGGTGGCGGGGGGCGGGGGGGGGGGGTGATGATGGTTCTGGCTCGCCCGCTCTGATTTCCGCGACACCGCTTACTGGTTCCCCGCTCTTTATACCGATGCCAACGGCGAAGTAACCGTGACGATTACCTTGCCCGATAACCTGACAAGCTGGCGATTCACGGCTCGCGCCGTTACGGCGGACACGCAGGTGGGCGAGACCATCACCAATGTCATCACGCGACAGGATGTGGTGGTGCGGCCGCAACTCCCCCGCGTCCTCACGACCGGTGACAGCCTCACCCTATCCGCCCTGGTGCAAAACTTCAGCGACCAACCGCAAACCCTCACCGTCGGCGTCATGGTTCCCCGCCCTCTGCCCGAAGCGGGACACCCATCACCTTTACCGGCACCATGACCCAGATCATCACCCTGGCCCCCAACGAAACACGCATCGTCGGTTGGCAGGCGGTGGCGACGGGCATTGGTACGGCTGAACTGATTTTCTACGCCCAAAACGAGGCTGGCCCCGGTGACGCCATTGCTCTAATGATCCCGGTGCGGCCGCTGGCTATTCCCGATGTCACTAGCACCATCGGCCAGTTCACCAGCGCGGCCACCACCCACCCTTCTCTGGCCGGAGAATCCCCTGCCCAATAGCACCGTGCGCGTCGAACTCAGCCGTTCCATCGCCGGGAGCATGGTCAACGGCCTGGAATACCTTACTGGCTACCCCTACGGTTGTGTCGAGCAGACGATGAGCCGTGCCCTGCCCACCGCCGTCGTCGCCCGCGCCTTCAACCAGTTGGGTATCGGCACACCGGCCCTGCAAGCCGACCTGACGGCCAAACTTGAAGCCAGCATCCAGCGGCTTTACGGCTTCCAGCATGACGATGGCGGTTGGGGTTGGTGGCACGACGACGACAGCCACGATTATCAGACGGCCTGGGTCATCTTTGGTCTGACAACCATGGCCGAGGCCGGTTATACCATTGATCCGGCGGTTATCAGCCGGGGGGCAGAATGGCTCAATGTCAATCTGGCGACGATGGACGTGCAGACCCGTGCCTACGCCCTCTACAGTCTGGCTCTCGCCGGACAGGGCAACCTGCCGCAAACCTTGTCCCTGGTCAATCAGGTGGAAGTGCTTGATCCGTTCAGCCAGGCCGGTTTAGCTCTGGCTTTGTGGGAATTGGGCGAAACGGCCGAAGCCCAGGCGATTGTTGATCTGTTGGCCGAGTCGGCCATCGTCAACGGAAGCATGGTTCACTGGCAAGGGGCAACGGGTGATGGTTAATACGACCACAAAACGATGGCTTCCGACACCCGCTCAACCGCCCTGGTGCTGAGTGCCCTGGTGCAAATCGAGCCGGGTCATGGCCTGGAAGCGGGTACGGTACGCTGGTTGATGGCCCAACGACGGGCGACCGGCTGGGGCACAACCAACGAAACCAGCTACGCCATTCTCGGCCTGACGGATCATCTGTTGGCGGTGCAGGCGGCGGGGAACAGTAACCCGACGACCTACACGGTGGAACTGAATGGCATAGTGGTAGAGCAGGGGGTATTGGATGCGGCCGCATTAGGCATCACGCTTGAACTGCCTGGCGCACTATTCCAGGCGGGCGAAAACAGTCTGCGTCTCAGTCATACTGGCCCTGGCCTGATTTACTACGCCGTTGTGCAACGTACCTACACAGCCGAAACAACGATTGCGGCCGCAGGCACAACGACCATCAGCCGTCGTTACCTCAACCCTCAGACGAACCAACCGGTTCATGACTTACAGGTGGGTGATCTGGTGCGGGTCGAATTGCGTTACACTCTAGAAGAAACCGCCTTCTACCTGATGGTGGAAGATCAGTTACCGGGTGGGCTGGAAGCGTTGAATGAACGGCTTAACACCACCAGCCATGAGGCATTGGCTTATTGGCAAGAAGCTCCTACTTACTGGCGAGAGTATGGGTACAACTATAAGGAAATACGAGGCGAACGGGTGACGTTCTTCATCACCGAGGCGGATCGGGGGACGCATTTCATCACCTATCTGGCCCGCGTCACCCAAAGCGGCACGTTCAATGCCCTTCCCACCGAACTTTCAGCGATGTATGATGTCACCACCTGGGGCCCGGCACAGCCGCCAGGAATGCCTCGAAATCGGCCCGGCTACCCTTTCTGGCTTCGGCACGCAAATAATCAACGGTACGCAAAGCACTAATTTTCTCCGCGACGGCTAAGGTCAAAAAATGGTTGATGGAAACACCTTCGACCTGGGCCAACTGCTTAATCTCACGATGTAAGCTGTCAGGTAGGCGAATCGTTAGAGGTGTCATTGTATTTCTCCAATCTCAACCAGGAAGTCTCTTGGGTTGATGGCTTTGATACCAAAGACATCAATGGCGCGGAAATCTTTCCTGTTGAAGGTAATAATCCTCGATGCGCTGGCGGCTACAGCCAGTTCAAGGATCATATCGTCGTTACTGTCAGGCAAATAGGGCCGCCAAAGAAAGTAGATTTCTTGCAGATGGGCTTGGGATGCCAGATAGCGAACCATACCTGTCGTTTGCTCGTCTGTCATACCTGGCAAGCGATGTTCTGGTCTGGCCAGGACATCTTGATATTCCAAATAGAGGGACAAGGACAGGCAGATTTGGAAGCGCGAATCAGGGATGAGGCTTAACAAGCGATAGGCTGCACCTCTGTTTGAACGCGCGGCGGCAACTAAGACATTCGTGTCCAAAACAACTCTCATGGTTGCAAATATGCCACCATAAGATCGGGATGTCAAGGGTTGATTCGCCTGGATAGGCTATTCAATACCCCCATTTACTCATTGGCCTTAATTCCCCTATAACCCCCCGCAACTTTGTTCCGCCTGCTCACACCGGCTCATCCATCACCCACCACAACACCACCCCCTGCCGTGCTTTTTTCCCCGGCCAATAGACCGGTACGCGGCCGCATTGCCGCCAACCCTTTTCTGCTTCTGAGCCATTGGCAAAGTACCGTCGCACCATCTCGACCCTCTGCCCGTTCCCCGCGTCCCCTTTATGTCGCAGGTCTGCCAGTTGGCGATTATGATGGCGCACGCGGCCGCGACTCAGTTGATCACGCCGGCGACACGCGCCCATTGGCCATGCCCGTTTTACACTCCAGGCAAAAATTTAAGTCGCACTCCACCTGCAAAATATCATTTACATATTCAAAAGCAATAGCTATACTGAAAAATATGTCACATGCGTATTCTTCTCGTTGATGATCATGAGGTTGTTCGTCTAGGTTTGAAAAGCCTGCTTGACCGGCAAATCGGTTTAGAGGTGATTGCCGAGGCTTCAACCGAGGAAGAGGCTGTTCGTATGGCCCAGGAACATCATCCGGATATTGTACTGATGGATATTCGCCTGTCTGGGGAGTGGTATTGAGGCATGTCGCGCGATTATGACCCCCTACTACCACAAACGGGTCATTATGCTCACATCTTTCGCCGGAGAAGAGATGTTGTTTGAGGCGATCCGGGCGGGGGCGATGGGGTATGTGCTAAAGCAGGTAGGGGGCGGCGACTTGTTACGGGCGATTGAAGCGGCCGCACGCGGGGAAGCCACGCTGGATGCCTCACTGACCCAAAAAGTGTTTACGGAGATGCGCCGGGCCATGCAAAATGAAGAGGCCAGTGCCTTCCGATCTGACACTTCAGGAAATGCTGGTATTGGGATTGGTTGCTGAAGGCAAGACCAACCGGAAATTGCTCAAGGATTGTTCTTGAGCGAAGGCACCGGTGCGGAATTACGTCAGCAGTGTGTTGGCTAAGTTAGATGTGTCAAATCGAGCTGAAGCGGCCGCGTATGCCGTTCAACATCATCTCAAAGATCATCTCTAAACAAGACAAGGAAACGCAAAGCCTGACACCGCAACCACTTGCCGGGCCTGTAACGCCTGGAATGACAGATGGGCCAATCCCCGTTCATCCAGAGCAGGCCAAAGAGGTGGATGCGCGCGTTCTTACCAACGACCCCGTTTCAAGCAAGGCCAGAGCCAGGAACTGATTGCCGCCGCCGCCAGAGTTGAACCGAGCCTTTTAATCTGAAGAGAGGAGATGTTGCTGTTACGCGGCCGCGCAGACAGTGAGGGCAGGAGAGGGCACGGTTTGGGCTAAGAGGTCAACCTGACACCGGGTGGCACGGCAAGTTCAATCATGGGGCGTATCCCTCTGGAGCTATTGGCATAGACGAATCACCCAACCGATTGTCTAGCGGCACAGTCTAGACAACAAGCAGTCGCCCTATCCAACAAAATAGCCCTATAAGCAGGCAAACTTAATCCCCTCTAAACCCCCGCAACTTTGTTCCGCGATTATGCCGGCTCCTCCATCACCCACCACAACACTACACCCATCCGCCCTTTCTTCCCCGACCAATAAACCGGCATGCGGCCGCGTTTCCGCCACCCCTTCTCTGCTTCAGCCCCATCGCCGTAATACCGCCGCACCATCTCGCGCTTCTGCCTGTTCCCCGTGTCCCCTTTGTTATCGCGGGTCTGCCAGTTGGCGATTATGATGGCGCACACGCGGCGCGATCCCGGATGCGTCGTGAGCCGAAATGATGGTAGGGTTGTTATCTGGCAGAGGGATCCTATGAGGGGATGACATCCACTCGCTCATGCACCTGTTCAATTGTTTCTTCCATTCATCTTGAGTCCAGTAAATGTCACGGTATACCCACGGATCGTGGGGGATTTACCCAGATGGCCTTTTTGTGCCTACACCGGGTCCCCACAAAACGTGGGGATACTCAATGTCACCTGTTAGGGTAGCGTAAACAATCCAGAGACCAGTATAATGATAAGTTTCTAATGGCCCGGTACAAATTAACCATTTTCCCCTTTTCATTAAATCGAGTTCTGTATGACGCTACATACCTATCTAGCTCAAGATCGCCACTGGGCTTTAGCCCATCATAAAACGCTACCCAACCGGACAACTGGTTCTGTCCTCCTTGCCGATATTTCCGGTTTTACTCCCCTCACTGAACTCCTGCGCGACTCGCTCGGCTCACGACGCGGTGCAGAGGAATTGACCAAGCATTTGGATGCTGTCTACGCCGCCATGATTGCGGCAGTAGAAAAATTTGGCGGTAGTGTTCTCGGCTTTGCGGGAGATGCCATTACTTGTTGGTTCGATGAGGCTGGTGGTTCATCTGTATCCCGTGCCACCATGTGCGCATTTGCCTTGCAAGAAGCCATGCACACCTTCGCGGCGATTGCTTTGCCCAATGGCACAACTCTCAGCCTGGCCTTGAAAGTTTCAGTAGCAACCGGCCCCGCACGGCGGTTCGTAGTTGGTGATCCAGCGATTCACTCCGTAGATGTATTGGCAGGCGCAACTGTGATTCGCACTGCTACAGCGGAACATCTAGCTAACAAAGGGGAAGTGTTAGTGGATGAAGCCACAGTGGATGCCCTCGGCCCATCCCTGATACTTCAAGAGTGGCGCCTAGATCGGGAAAGCGGCGAACGTTTTGCCGTGGCTGAGTTGTTTGCGGAGACTGGGGAGCCGATAAAACAAGCTCCTGTTCCCGTCCTGGACGCCGGGATCCTTCAGACCTGGCTACATCGCACCGTGTTTGAACGTGAAAATTCAGGTCAGGGTTCATTTCTTACCGAGTTTCGTCCATGCGTTGTATTGTTTGTGCGCTTTATGGGCATTGACTATGATGCCAATGTGGCTGAAGTGCAGTTAGATACTTTCATCCGGCAGACACAGTCGATTGTAAGCCGCTATGATGCTACATTATTACAAATCACTATTGGCGATAAGGGCAGTTATGCATATATCAATCTGGGAGCACTGAGTGCTCATGAAGATGATGCCCGCCGGGCAGTGAAAATCGCCCTGGCCCTGCGTGAAAATGCGCAAGCATTAGGGTTTTTCACCCCTCTACAAATTGGCATTTCCCAAGGTGTGATGCGCGTGGGTGTATATGGTGGCCCAACCCGGCGCACCTATAGTGCCATCGGTAATGACGTGAATCTGGCTGCACGCCTGATGTTGACTGCCGCGCCTGGTGAAATAC